>DATAYP010000051.1:0-22248 GCA_036272475.1 Solirubrobacteraceae bacterium
TCGAGCCCGCCGAGCTCGACTCGCTCGAGCCGAAGAAAACGAAGACGATCGAGATCGAGGAGTTCGTCGAGCTCGCGCAGATCGACCCGATCTACTACGACCACCCGTACTACCTGGCGCCCGGCACCGGCGGCGCGAAGCCCTACCGGCTGTTGCTCGAGGCGATGGAGGAGACCGGGAAGGTCGCGATCGCGCGCGTCGTGATCCGTTCCAAGGAACAGCTCGTGGCCGTGCGCCCGATGGGCGTCGCGCTGGGCATGGCGACGATGCTCTTCCCCGACGAAGTCCTCCCGCCCGAGCGGCTCGACGAGGTCGTCGAGGCGGCGAACGCGAAAACGACCAAGCGCGAGGTGGACATCGCCAAGCAGCTGATCGAATCGCTCGCCGGCGACTTCGAACCGGACAGTTTCCGCGACAGCTACCGCGAGCAGGTGCTCGCGCTGATCGAGCGCAAGGCCGAGGGCAAGGAGATCGCCGTGCAGCCGCCCGCCGAGGAGCTCCCCGCACCCGCGCCCGACCTGATGAGCGCCCTGAAGGCGAGCCTCGACGCCGTGCGCGCCGGCGGCGACGGCGCGGGCGAGAAGCGCAAACCGAAGAAAGCCGCCGCGGGGAAACCCGCCGCGAAAAAAACGCCCGCCAAAGCCGGCCGGTCGCGGACGCCCGCCAAGCAGTAGGCCTAGCCGCCGAGTCCCGCGGCTTCGAGCGCCTCGGATTGGCTCGAGTACATCTCCATGCGCGTCTCCTTGCCGTCGCGCAGGGTCCAGATCTGGGCGAAGGACATGTCGACCTGCATCCCGCTCGCACGCGAGCGGCCACGCTGTCGAAGCAGGGCCACGACCCGCTCGCCTGCGTCGTGCAGCGCCTCGACGTCGAGCTCCCAGTCATCCCAAGCCGCAGACCACTCCCGGATGAACGCTTCGGCGCCGCCGGCGCCGGCATAGACCTGCTCCTCCGGCCAGCCATGGAAATGGGACATGTCCCACACGAAGTCGGGCGCAGCGAGCTCGACGACGAACCGTCCGGTGGCGCGAAAGCGCTGGTACGCGTCGCGCACGATCTCGACGTTCTCCATCGCGGCGAGGATACGCTCACCAGATGACCCCAGCCAAGCCTTCCAGAGGAAGCTCGCAGAAGAAGCGCCTGGCCGGCTACAACAAGAAACGCGACTTCGCGAGGACGCCCGAGCCCACGGGCGAGCAGGCGAGCGCATCGGAGCGGCGCCGGTTCGTGATCCAGGAGCACAGCGCCACGCGGCTGCACTGGGACCTGCGACTCGAGCAAGACGGCGCGCTCGCCTCCTTCGCGATCCCGAAGGGGCTCCCCGAGGCGCCGAAGGAGAACCGCCTCGCGGTGCGCACCGAGGACCACCCGCTCGAGTACCTCGACTTCAAGGGCGAGATCCCGAAGGGCGAGTACGGCGCGGGGACGATGACGATCTGGGACGAGGGGACCTACGACTGCTTGAAGTGGGAGCCGCGCAAGATCGAGGTGCGGCTGCACGGCGAGCGCCTCGACGCCCGCTACGCGCTGTTTCCGATCGACAAGGACGAGAACCCCAAGAACTGGATGATCCATCGCATGGACCCGCCGGCGGACCCGGACCGCGAACCGATTCCGGCGCACGTCAAGCCGATGCTCGCGCGCCAGGTCCATCGCCCCCCCGGCGAGCAGGGCTGGGCGTTCGAGATCAAGTGGGACGGTGTGCGCGCGATCGCCTACTCGCAGCCAGGCGAGCTGCGGCTCGAGAGCCGCAACCTCAAAGACATCACCGACAGCTATCCGGAGCTCGCGCGGCTGAACCGCGCGCTGAGCTCGCACACGGCGGTGCTCGACGGCGAGATCGTCGCCTTCGACGCCGACGGCCAGCCGAGCTTCGGGGCGCTGCAGCCACGGATGCACGTGGGCTCCCGCGCAGCAGCCAAACGGCTCGCCGCGAGCACGCCCGTCACGTACGTGATCTTCGACCTGCTGTGGCTCGACGGACATTCCCTGATGGGGCTCCCGTACACCGGGCGCCGCGAGCGGCTCACGGAGCTCGCGCTGCAGGGCGAGAACTGGCAGACGCCCGAGCACGTCGTCGGCGACGGCGCAGCGCTGCTCGAGCTGACGCGCCGGCAGGGCCTCGAGGGAATCGTCGCCAAGCGGCTCGGCTCGACCTACCAGCCGGGCGCCCGCACGCGCGACTGGCTCAAGATCAAGAGCTTCGGGCGCCAGGAGCTCGTGATCGGCGGCTGGCTCCCGGGCAAGGGCAAGCGCCAGGACAGCATCGGCGCGCTGCTGCTCGGCGTCCACGACCCCGGCGGCGCGCTTCGCTACGTGGGCAGGGTCGGGACCGGCTTCAGCGAGCGCGAGCTCGAACGGCTGGCGGGGCTGCTGGGCCCGCTGCGGAGGGCGAGCTCGCCGTTCGAAGCCGGCGAGCGGCCGCCACGCGAGGCCGTGTTCGCCGAGCCGCAGCTCGTCGCGGAGGTCGAGTTCCGCGAGTGGACGCGAGGCGGCAACCTGCGCCAGCCCTCCTACAAGGGCCTGCGCGAGGACAAGAGCGCCGAGGAGGTGGTGCGCGAGGACACAGAGGGCGCCGCCGCGGACGAGGAGCCGGCCGACGGCCAGGGCGCGCTCTCGCTGCCGGCGGCGCCCGCGAAATCGGCGCTCGTCACCGTCGAGGGCCGCGAGCTGAAACTCTCGAACCTCGACAAGGTGCTCTATCCCGCGACCGGCTTCACCAAGCGTGAGCTGATCGAGTACTACGCCGCGATCGCCACCACGATCCTCCCCCACCTCCGCGGCCGTGCGCTGACGGTCACGCGCTGGCCCGACGGCGTGCAGGGGAAGTCCTTCTTCCAGAAGCAGACGCCCGCGCATGCGCCGGAGTGGGTGCGCACCGTCACGCTTCCGAGCGAGCGCAAGCCGATCGACTACACGCTCACCGAAGACCTCGCGACGCTCGTGTGGCTGGCCAACCTCGCCGCGATCGAGCTGCACACGCCGCTCGCGCGGGCGGACGACGTCGAGCGGCCGACGGCGCTCGTGTTCGACCTCGATCCCGGCGCGCCGGCGACGATCATCGAGTGCTGCCGTGTCGCGCGAGCGCTGCAGGGGATGTTCGAGAACCTCGGGCTGCAGATCTTCGCCAAGACCTCGGGGTCCAAGGGGATGCAGCTGTACGTCCCGCTCAACTCCCCCGATGTGACGTTCGCGCAGACGAAGCCCTTTGCGAAGGCCGTCGCCGAGCTGCTCGAGCAGGCGGAACCGGACGCCGTCGTCTCACGCATGACCAAGGCGCGGCGCACGGGCAAGGTGCTGATCGACTGGAGCCAGAACGACCGCAACAAGACGACCGTCTGCGCGTACTCGCTGCGCGCGGGCGAGCGTCCGACGGCCTCGACGCCGCTCGAGTGGGACGAGGTGACGGCGGCGCTCGACGCCGGCGACCCGCAGATGCTCGCCTTCGAAGCCGGCGCGGTGCGCGAGCGGATCGCCGAGCGCGGCGACCTGTTCGCGCCGGTGCTGTCGCTGGTCCAGGCGCTGCCTGACCTCTGAGGCACGCCCCCTCGCGCAGGGCGACGGGCCGCTACTCGAACGGGGGCGCGTGCCAGCCCGGCATGATCTCGGGCAGACCGTCGCTCACGAGATCGGGGAAGCGCGCGGAGCGCTTCTCGAGGAAGGCCGTGACGCCCTCGACGGCATCGGGCGACTGTCCTCGCGAGAACATGCCGCGCGAGTCGGCGCGGTGGGCGATCATCGGGTGCTCGGCGCCGAGCATCCTCCACATCATCTGACGCGCCAGCGCGACCGACACCGGAGCCGTGTTGTCCGCGATCTCGCGCGCGAGCGCGTAGGCGGCGTCCAGCAGCTCCGAGCGCGGGTGCAGGCTGCGAACGAGCCCTGCGTCACGCGCCTCCTGTGCCGAGAAGACCCGTCCCGTCGAGACCCACTCCATCGCGCGGCTGATGCCGACGACGCGCGGCAGGAACCAGCTCGAGCACGCCTCGGGGACGATGCCGCGGCGCGCGAAGACGAAGCCGACGCGCGCGTCGTCCGCCGCCAGCCGGACGTCCATCGGGAGCGTCATCGTCGCCCCGATGCCCACCGCCGGGCCGTTGATCGCGGCGATCACCGGCTTCGTCGAGTCGAAGATCCGCAGCGTCAGCTCGCCGCCGTTGTCGCGCGGGACCGGGTCGTCGTTGCCGCGCTTGCGATAGTCGAACGTCTCGCCTCCGCCGGCCAGGTCGGCGCCGGCGCAGAAGCCGCGGCCTGCGCCCGTGACGACGACCGCGCGCACCTCGTCGTCGGCGTCCGCGCGGTCGAAGGCCGCGATCAGCTCGCGGCACATCGTCTCCGTCCACGCGTTCAGCCGCTCGGGGCGGTTGAGCGTGATCGTCAGCACGCGGTCGTCGAGGTCGGTCGCGATCTGCTCGAAGTCGAGATCCGCCGCGCCGCCGGCGGCTGGCGATGCCGTGTCGCTCATGCCCTCATCCTGTCATTTCTCGCCAGCCGAGCTGGCGCTCGTACGGGCCGGAGCCCGTCAGGCAGCTCGCGCCGCAGCGCGCGGCGAGCGCAAGGCTCTCGGCCGCGCCCAGCCCCGCACCCAGGCCGTAGGTGAGGCCGGCGGCGAAGGAGTCGCCGCAGCCGTAGGAGTCGACCGGCGCTCCGGGCGGCTCGACGGGGCCCCAGCTGCCGCTGTCTCCGGACCGCGAACGCCAGCTGCCGCCGCGCGCACCGTCGGTGAGGACCACGAGCTCGGCTTCGCTGCCGGCGCGGGCCGCTTCCCGACGCTCGTCCGCGTCGCCCGCGCTGAGCACGAGCGCGTCGAGCTCGACGCCGTGCCCGAGCGCGTGGCGCGCGCGGGGGCTCGCGACCAGCACGCGCGACGCGCGGCGGGCGGCGCGCAGCGCATCGACGTCGCCGGCGGTGAAGTACAGCGCGTCGAGGCCCGTGAGCGTGTCCCAGGCGGCGCCGGCGTCGGACCCGAGCGGTTCCAGGCGCTCGCCGATCGTGACGATCGTGCGCTCGCGCGAGTCGTCGACGAGCGTCACCGCCCGCCGGGTCGGCGCGGCTCGCCACGCCGGCCGCAGCTCGACGCCGAGCTCGCGCAGCCTCGCGAGCGAGCGGCGCCCGTGCTCGTCCTCGCCGAGCGCCGTCACGAACGTCGAGCGCCCCGCGAGGCGGGCGGCCTGCACCGCGGCGACGGCGCCACCGCCCGCGGGCTCCTCTAAAGGCTCGCGCGCGTGGACCACCTCACCGGGGCTCGGGACATGCGCGACGCGCGCGAACTGCACCCACTCGACGTGGCCGACGACTCCGATTGCGGGCTGCGGCGGTGGCACGCGCGCCAGTCTCACACACGCGGCGAGTGCCATCCGCCGCAGCGTGGATCCTGTGCGCATGTGCGAGGAGCCGGCAACGATCCGCGAGCCTGGGAGGAGCTGAGCGCGTGGCGACGCCCGAGCAGATCCTCGATTCGATGCCGTTCGCGGTGCTGATCGGGATCGAGCTGCTCGAGGCCGGGCCCGAGCTCGTGCAGGGCCGGCTCGCCTTCACGGCGGAGCGGTGCACGGCCGGCGAGCTCATGCACGGCGGCGCGCTGATGGCGCTCGCCGACACGTGCGGCGGCGTGTGCGCGTTCCTGAACCTGCCGGAGGGCTCGAGCGGCACGGCGACGATCGAGTCGAAGACGAACTTCCTGCGCGCTGTGCGCGAGAGCGCGGTCACGTGCACGACGCGCCCTCTGCACCGCGGGCGAACGATGATCGTGCTCGAGAGCGAGCTCGCGCGCGACGACGGCGCACTGGCCGCGAAGGTCACGCAGACGCAGGCGTTCAACTTCCCGCGCGCCTGACCGGCGCACCGACGCGGGCTCGCCGTGACGGCCCCGCCAATAGGATTGCGCGTGATGGCGACGCCGCTGCTAGTCGACGAGCCCGCCCCCCACGTGCGCCGGCTCACGCTGAACCGCCCGGAGCAGCTCAACGCGATGACCGCCGAGCTCTGCGAGGCGCTGCACGAGGAGCTCCGCGCCGTCGCGCTCGATCGCTCCTGCCGCGCGGTCGTCGTGACGGGCGCCGGCCGTGCGTTCTGCGCTGGGCTCGATCTGCGCGGCTACGGCGCCGCACCCGGCAACGACGGCGACGACGAGGCGCGCGACCGGCTCACCAACCAGCAGCACATGTCGACGCTGATCCTGGCGCTGAGGGCGCTGCCCCAGCCGGTGATCGCCGCCGTCAACGGGCCCGCCGCCGGGTTCGGCCTGGCGCTCACGCTCGGCTGCGACATCCGCTTCGCGAGCCGCGACGCGGTCTTCCGCGTGGCGTTCCTCAACATCGGCGTGTCGAACTGCGACATGGGCACGAGCTGGCTGCTGCCGCGCCTGATCGGCGCATCGCGCTCGCACGAGCTGATGCTCACCGGGCGCCGGGTCGACGCGGAGGAGGCGTTGCGGATCGGGCTCGTCGCCGACGTACTCGACGGACCGCAGCTGATCGAGCGCTCGCTCGAGTCGGCCGAGCAGATCGCAGCGCTCGCGCCGTGGGGGGTGCGGCTCACCAAGCGCGGGATGTGGGCTGCGCTCGAGATCCCCTCCGAGCAGGCCGCCGTCGAGTTCGAGGACCGCCAGCAGATCATGGCCACCTTCGGCGCCGCGCCGCCCGAGGCGATCGCCGCGTTCCTCGAGAAGCGCGCTGCGGATTTCGCGGACTAGCGATGAGCGAGCTGTTCGACATCTCCGGCAAGACGGCGCTCGTGACCGGTGGCTCGCGCGGGATCGGCCTGATGATCGCCCGCGGGCTCCTCCAGGCGGGGGCCCGCGTGATCGTCTCCTCGCGCAAGCGCGACGACGTGATCGCGGCCGCCGATTCGCTCTCCGAGCACGGCGACTGCGAGGCGATTCCCGGGGACGTCTCGACGCCCGAGGGGGCCGCGACGCTCGCAGCCGAGACGCTCTCGCGCCTCGACCGGCTCGACATCCTCGTCAACAACGCCGGAGTCACGTGGGGGGCGCCGCTCGAGGAATTCCCTCCCGGCGGTTGGGATCGGACGATGCACACCAACGTCGAGGGCATCTTCCACCTGACCGTCGCGCTGCTGCCCGCGCTGCGCGCCGCCGCCGGGCGCGACCATCCGGCCCGGGTGATCAACATCGGCTCGATCGACGGGATCCGGACGCCGGACGTCGAGAACTACAGCTACAGCGCGAGCAAGGCGGCCGTGCACATGCTCACGCGGCATCTCGCCAAGCGCCTCGCGGCCGAGCACATCACCGTCAACGCGATCGCGCCCGGCCCATTCGAGAGCAAGATGATGGCCTGGGCCCTCGATGACCCCGGGTCGCGCGAGCTGGTCGAGCAGAGCGTGCCGCTCGCGCGCATCGGCCGTCCCGACGACGCCGCCGGCCTGACGATCTTCCTCGCCTCGCGGGCGGGCTCCTACGTGACCGGTGCGGTGATACCGCTCGACGGCGGGATCACCGGCTGCGGCTAGAGCGAGAGCCACGGACCGGATGAACGAGCGACTGCCACGGATGGGAGAGCTGGGATGACCTGGCCCGCCCTGTTCGGCGTGTTCCTGCTGTCACACCTCGTCGGCGACTTCCTGCTGCAGACCGGCTGGCAGGCCAACCACAAGAAGCACGGCCTCGGCAGCGACCCCGAGGCGCGGCGCGCGCTCGTCTGGCACGGGCTGATCTACACGCTCGCGTTCGTCCCGTCGCTCGTCTGGGTGGCAAGCGAATCGGGGATCGCGGCGGGGCTCGGAGTGGGCGCGCTTGTGCTTCTGCCGCACGTGATCATCGACGACGGAACGCTCGTCGCCTCGTGGGTGCGGCACGTCAAGCACGTCGAGGGGCCGCCTCCCGTCGTCGTGCGGCTCGGCGTCGACCAGACGCTCCACGTGCTCGCGCTCGCCGGGGTGGCGCTGCTCGCGACGAGCTGAGCGTCTATGCGAACATCATCGCGATGCTGCGGGCGAACGTGTTCTCCGCCGAGATCGAGTTCGACGAGGCGGACCCGGCCGGGTACCGCTCAGGTGTGGCGCGCGTCGGCAAGGCCGCCGGCGGAGCCGCGCTCGCGGTGAAGGTCTACGAGCTGCCGCCCGGCGAGAGCCTCTGCCCCTACCACTACGAGTACGAGGAGGAGTGGCTGCTGGTGCTGGACGGCGCCGTGACCTTGCGCAGCCCCGAGGGCGCGGAGACGCTCGCCACCGGCGACATCGTCTGCTTTCCGCCGGGACCGGACGGCGCGCACAAGGCGAGCAACGACGGAGTCTCTGCCGCGCGGGTGATGATGTTCTCGAGCGCTCGGGAGCCGGCCGTCGCCGTCTACCCGGACAGCGACAAGATCGGAGTGTGGCCGGGGAACACCGACGATCAGGTGATGCTGCGCCGCACCGACGGCCAGGTCGACTACTGGGACCGCGAGCGGTAGGCGGCCTCGAGCCCCGAGACGGCGTCGAGCCCGGAGGCTTCGTCGATCACAGACGCGGTATCGAGCCCCGAGGGGAGCTCGAACCCCGAGGCGGCACGCCCCCCCAGGGAGCCGTCGGCGTTCGGGCCCGCGAGCTCCCACACCCTCCGCGCCGCTGAGGAGCGGTCGGCCACGCGGAGCTTGCGGAAGCTGTGCTCGAGGTGCTTGCCGACCGTGCGCGGGCTGATCGCCAGCTCGGCGCCGACGTGGTTGTTCGACCTGCCGAGCGCGACCAGGCGCATGACCTGCGCCTCACGCCGTGTGAGGCCGGCGGCGCGCAGCCGCTCCAGCAGCCCGTGTCCCGGCTCGCCGCCGAGATCGCGCAGCTCGTGCACCGCGATCGCGTTCAGGTAAGCCTGGATCAGGAACGGTCGCGCGCGGTTGGCGAAGTCCCGCTCGCCGTCCGAGTAGTCGGTGCGCCTGCGGCTGAGCGCGATCGCGAGCACCCTGTCCGGGCTCGCCGGGAGGCTGAAGGCCAGCTGGTGCTCGACGCCGAGCGGCATGTACACCTCGCGGTAGAGCGCCAGCGCGTGCAGCTCCTCGCGCGAGATCACATCGGAGAAACGATAGGCGCGGCCGTCGAGCGTCCGCAGGTAGCGGCGCAGGAGCGGGTTTTCGTGCGCGAACGTCGCCCAGCGCGACAGCAGCTCGGGAGCGTCCGGCTGCATGATCGTCACGATCCGGTCGGGGCTCGGACCGACGTCGTTGAGCGAGACGTAGTCCGAGGGCAGCGCGCGGTGCAGCGAGGCCAGCAGCCCGTGGCGGAGCTCCTCGAGGTCGAGCATCCCGCACACGTCGCCGACGAGATCGAGCAGGCGCCTGTCGGCGTCGTCCCCCCTGTTTGGCATACGTCATGTTCGCGTACCAGCCGACCATGTGCCAGTGGCGCCGGCCCTCGCTACGGCGTAGCGACGTATCGCGCGGGACCCGTCCGAAGGCCCCGCCCGGCGCGCGGCTCGCGGCACCGGGAACCCTTAAGCTGCCCATCGCGTGGACTTCCAGGTCGCCAAGGACGAGCTCCACCGGTGTCGCTTCCTCGACAGCGAGCCGCAGGAGCTGCTCGACGGGCAGGCACGCCTTCGCGTGGACGGCTTCGGGCTGTCGGCCAACAACATCACCTACGCGAAGTTCGGTGAGGCGATGTCCTACTGGAGCTTCTTCCCCGCCGAGGACGGTTGGGGGCGCGTGCCGGTGTGGGGCTTCGCCGAGGTGAGCGAGACGCGCCGGCCGGAGCTCGAGGTCGGCACCCGCGTCTACGGCTACCTCCCGCCGTCCAGCGAGCTGGTGCTCGATGCGGCGCGTGTCGATGCTCGCGGGTTCATCGATGCCTCGCCCCATCGCGCGCGGCTTCCACCGACGTACAACAGCTACGCGCGGGCGAGCGCGGATCCCATCTACGACGAGCGTCACGAGGACGAGCAGATGCTGCTGCGGCCGCTGTTCTTCACCTCCTACCTGATCGACGACTTCCTCGACGAGTGCGAGCTGTTCGGCGCCGGCACGGTCGTCCTCTCGAGCGCGTCGAGCAAGACCGCGAGCGCACTGGCGTTCCTGCTCAGCCGCCGCGACGGCGCAGAGGTCGTCGGCCTCACCTCGGCCCGCAGCGTCGGATTCGTGGAGGGCCTCGGCGTGTATGACCACGTCGTCCCCTACGAGCAGATCGGCGAGCTACCGTCGGATCGTGCCGTGTACGTCGACATGGCCGGCGACGCGTCGGTGCGCGACGCGGTTCACGGCCATTACCGCGAGCAGCTGGCGCACTCGGCGGTCGTCGGGGCGACGCATCACGACCGCATGGGCGAGCTTCCCGAGGCGCTTTCCGGGCCGCGCCCGATGTTCTTCTTCGCGCCCGACCGCGCGAGCAAGCGCGCCGCCGACTGGGGCCGGGAGGGCTTGGAGCAGCGGCTCGCCGACGCCTGGCGGCCCTACCTCGAGTGGACCGGGACGTGGCTCGAGGTGCTCCACGGCGAGGGGCCCGAGGCGGTCGAAGCTGCGTACCTCGAGCTGCTGGACGGACGCACCGACCCGGCGAAAGCTCACATCCTGTCGCTCCCCCGCTGAGCAGCGCGCAGCCGTCGCGCCGCCGTGCGGCGTTTATCCGGGCCCGCTCTCGCCGCCGTATCCGGGCCCCCTCTCGCCGCCGTGCGGCGTTTATCCGGGCCGCGAATCGGGGTAGTGAGGCGCGACGAGGGCAATGCACCAGGACTGGGGGATCGGCATGAGGATGAGGACACGCCGCGCGCTGCTATCGGGAGCCCTGATGGCCGCGATCGCCGTCTCGGGCGGCGGCATCGCCTCAGCCCAAGCCGAACCGGCGCCGTTCGGACACGCCTGCAAAGCGCAGAACGGCGTGCGCTTCTGCCCCACCGAATCGCTCGCCCAGCGAGTGCACACATTCGACGGCGTTCCCCTCGACGTCGACGTCACGCTGCCGCCGACCGGGAACGGGCCGTTCCCCACGATCGTGATGCTCCACGGCTGGGGCGGGAGCAAGACGGACTTCGAGTCGAGCACGCCGGCAGGCGACGGCAACGCCACCTTCGACTACAACAACGTCTACTACGCCCAGCACGGCTACGCGGTGGTCAACTACTCGGCGCGCGGCTGGGGGAACTCCTGCGGCGCCCCGTCCTCACGCGAAGACCCCGGCTGCAAAGAAGGCTGGATCCGCCTCGCCGACCAGCGCTACGAGGTGCGCGACACGCAGACCCTGCTCGGCATGCTCGCCGATGAAAAAATCACGAGGCCGGGCGCGATGGCGAGCACGGGCATCTCCTACGGCGGGGGCCAGAGCATCGAGCTCGCCTACCTGCGAGACCGCATCCGGCTGCCCAACGGTGAATTCGCCCCGTGGACGAGCCCCAAAGGCAAAGCGCTGAAAATCTCAGCCACGTTCCCGCGCTGGCCCTGGTCGGACCTCGTCGACGCGCTGACACCGAACGGACGCTTCATCGACAACGAAGTCGCTCCGTTCGGGCAGAGCTACGAACCGTTCGGCGTCGAGATCCAGAGCTACGTCTCAGGGCTCTACGCGCTCGGGAACGCGAGCGGCTACATCGCGCCGACTGGCGCCGACCCCGAAGCCGATCTGACCAAGTGGTTCGCCGCCACGAACGCCGGCGAGCCCGCGACCCCAGAAGACGAAGCGATCGCCAAACAGCTCTACACCTATCACCAGGGCTACGGCCTGTCGGGCAAACCCGCCGCGATGCTGCTCGAGAGCGGCTGGACCGACGATCTGTTCCCGCCGTCGCAGTCTCTGCGGATCTACAACCAGGCACGGGCGGCGAGAGGCTACGCCGCGCTGATGGTCGGTGACCTCGGCCACAGCCGCGGCTCGAACAAGGAAAACACAGACCACGCGTTCAACGAAGAGGGGGCCGCGTTCCTCGCAGCCAGGCTGCAGCACGTCGGCACGGTGCCCCCCAACGGCACCGTGACCGCCTACACGCAGACGTGCCCCCAGAGCGCCGCCGCGGAAGGCCCGTTCACCGCGTCGAGGTGGTCGAAACTGCATCCACACGCGCTCACCTTCGGCTCGGCGCCCGCCCAGACGTTCACCTCGGCGGGCGGCAACCCGACGATCGCAGCCGAATACGACCCGATCGGAGGCACGACCGACGCGTGCAAGGAAGTCACCGCGGAAACCGAGCCGAACACGGCGAACTACCCGCTCGAAAGCCCCGGTTTCACGCTGCTCGGCCTACCGAAGGTGACCGCCACCGTGAAGGTCACCGGTCCCTTCGGCGAGCTCGTCTCCCGCCTCTGGGACGTGATGCCGAACGGCAAGCAGCGGCTGATCAGCCGCGGCGTCTACCGGCTCACCGAAAACCAGACGGAAACGATCACGTTCCAGCTGCACGGCAACGGGTACGTGTTCCCGAAAGGTGACACGGTGAAGCTCCAGCTGCTCGGACGCGACGCCCCGTACTACAGGGCCAGCAACGGCGTGTTCTCCATCGAAGTCAACAGCGTCTCCGTGTCGCTGCCCACGCCGTAGGAGACGCCCGCGGGCGTGCCGGCGCGATCCCAGGGGTCGCGCCGGCCTCCGGGCCGCGCCTCGCACCAATATCCTGCAGCGTCGCGCCACGGCGAGGGCGCGCGCGGCGGGCGGCGCCCGCCGCTCCCCGGCATCTGAGCTGCGCGGGCGCCGGATAGAGCCACGACCAAGGAGTCCCCAATTGCCCGACATCGAGTTTCCGACAAGCGCCGGCACCACCCCCGGCTACCTGGCCGTTCCCGACGCGGGGCACGGACCCGGGACGATCGTGTTGCAGGAGTGGTGGGGCGTCGACGAGCACGTCCGCAGCATCTGCGACCGCTTCGCCGCCGAGGGCTTCTTCGCGCTGGCACCGGATCTCTTCCGCGGCGAGACGACGACCGAGCCGAGCGAGGCCGAACAGAAGATGATGGCCCTGTCGATGGACCAGGCGGAGAAGGACATGTGCGGCGCGGCGGATCACCTCGCCTCGGTGGAGGGCTTCGAAGGCTCGGGCGTCGGCTCCGTCGGGTTCTGTCTCGGCGGCGGACTGTCGATCTGGGCGGCTGCGACCTGCGCGCGTGTCACGGCGGCGGTCACCTTCTACTACGTGATGCCCCACGGCAAGCCCGACTTCAGCGGTATCAAAGGCCCCGTGCTGGGCCACTTCGGCACGGCCGACGAATTCGTCCCGGTGGAGGCGGCGAGGCAGCTCGAGTCGGAACTGCGCGACGCCGGCGCGGACGTCACGTTCCACTTCTACGAGGGCGCCGGCCATGCGTTCTTCAACGACACCAACAGGCTCGGTACCTACGATCCGCAGGCCGCGCAGGCCGCGTGGGAGCGCACGGTGCGCTTCCTGCGCGAGGCGCTCACCTGAGGCTTCCTGCAGCAGCCGCAGGCCCAGCACCAGGCGACGGCGATCGCCTGGCGTGCTCGAACCGGGGTCAGCGCGAGAAGCGCGACCGCCCGGGCGCCGGTGCGGAGGCGCACCGCGCGAAGGCCCCCCGATAGGAAAAGATGCCCGCGGATGGATCGTGACTACGAGCTGCAGACCCACCAGGCCGAGGACCGTCACTGGTGGTACCGGGGGCGGCGCATCGTGCTCGAGCGCGTCGTCGCCGGGCTGCGGCTGCCCGCGCGCGCACGGATCCTCGACGCCGGGTGCGGAAGCGGGCGCAACATGGTCGAGCTCGCCCGTCACGGCACCGTGACGGGCATCGAGCTCTCGCACACGAGCGTCTGCTTGGCGCGCCGGCGCGACGCTGGTGAGGTTGTCGAGGGGTCGGTCCTCGAGATGCCGTTCGCGCCCGACAGCTTCGATCTGGCCGCCAGCCTCGACGTGATCGAGCACCTCGAGGACGACCTCCGGGCGCTACGCGAGCTCCGCCGCATCGTGGCGCCGGGAGGCGCGCTGCTCGTGACCGTCCCCGCCTACCAGTGGCTGTGGAGCGGCCACGACGAGATCAACCATCACCACCGCCGCTACACGCGGCGCTCGCTTCAGCGCGTCGCCGAGCAGGCGGGCTGGGAGCAGGTGCGGACCACCTACTTCAACTCGCTGCTGCTCCCGATGGCCGTCATGCTGCGCCTGCTCGACCGCGTCAACACCAAGACGACCGAGTCGAGCCTCGACCTCTGGGTCCCGCCCGAGCCGCTCAACTCGCTGCTCGAGCGGCCGCTGGCGATGGAGGGCGCGCTGATCGGCCGCGGCGGACGCATCCCCGGGGGCCTGTCGCTGCTGGCGGTGTTCCGCTGAAGCGCGCCGATCAGGCGTCGTTGTCGGCCACCGCGACCTGCGGATGCACGCGGAAGGTCCACGCGCGGTTGGCCAGGAACGTGAGCACCGTGACGATCGCCGTCGCGCAGGCCTGGCTGACGAGCTTGTCGACGCCGGCGTCGTGGACCAGCAGGTAGAGGATGCCGATGTTCACCCCGAGCCCGCAGCCCTGCACGACGAACCACCGCACGGGGGTGAGCGCGTCGCCGACGTGCTCCTTGAAGGTCCAGCGACGGTTCCACAGAAAGCCGTTGACGGCGCCGGCGACGAAGCCTATCGCCGAGGCGGCCAGATACCAGACTCCGAAGCCCTTCAAGAGGACCGTGTACACGAGGAACGTCAGCAGCGTGTTCGACACGCCGACGGCCCCGAACTTCATGAACTGGACGACCATCGGCGCGCCGAGCGCGCGCCGCAGCCTCGACAGGCCGGCGGCTCGGCCCTCCACGGTGGAGCGCTTGACAGGCATCACCGACAGGATGAACGATAAATTCATCTACGGCTTAAGCAGCCGGAGGAAAATCCAAGCCTCCGGGCAACTCCGCTAGCTGCTCGGCAGGGCAGACCCGATGGGCGATACCCCACTTCGCACCCCGACCCTCCTCAGCGTTGTCGCCCCTGTCTACGACGAGGAGGAGCTCGTCGAGGAGTTCGTGTCGCGCACCTGCGCCGCGGTCGCCGACTACGAGTTCGAGCTCGTGATCGTCGATGACGGGAGCACTGACTCCACGCCGGAGCTGCTCGACCGCATGGCGGCGGCCGACCCGCGCGTGCGCGTGATCCACCTCTCGCGCAACTTCGGCCACCAGGCCGCGCTCACCGCAGGCCTCGAGCACGCGATCGGTGATGTCGTGGCGATGATCGACGCCGACCTGCAGGATCCACCGGAGCTGATCCCGGACATGATCGCCGAATGGATCCAGGGCGCCGACGTCGTCTACGCGGTGCGGCGCCAGCGCGAGGGCGAGACCGCGTTCAAGCTCGCGACCGCGTCGTGGTTCTACAAGCTGTTCGACAAACTCGCCCAGGTCGACCTCGAGCCCAACTCGGGAGACTTCCGCCTGCTCGACAGGCGTGCGCTGAACGCGCTGCTCGCTATGACCGAGCGCTCGCGCTTCTTGCGGGGCATGACCGTCTGGGTCGGCTTCACGCAGACGGCCGTCTCCTACGAGCGCGACGCGCGTCACGCAGGCGAGACGAAGTACACGCTGCGAAAGATGCTGCGCTTCTCGCTCGACGCGATCGCTTCGTTCTCCCACCTGCCTCTGCAGCTGGCCACCTACGCCGGCCTGCTCTCGGCCGGTGTCGCGTTCGTCGCGATCCCGGTCGTGATCGTGCTGCGGATCGCCGACTCCTACCTCCCCGGCTTCAGCTCGATCACGATTGCAATCCTGCTGCTCGGGGGCATCCAGCTGATCGCGATCGGCGTGATCGGCGAGTACGTGGGACGCATCTACGACGAGGTCAAGCATCGCCCGCTGTACATCGTGCGGGAGGAGCTCAACCGACCCGTCGGTCCCGAGCGGGCTGCCCAGGGCCCGGTCCCGCGCGCGGGCCTCAGCGCGCGCACCCCCGAGCGCATCGGCTAGCTCCACCCGCGCGCGCCCGCGACCGTGGGCCCGGTACCGCTCCACAGCGCGGCGCGCCGTGTTTTGATGCGTCGATGATCCTCATACGTGCCCGGGGTCCGCGCGAGGCGCTCCTGCGCTTGCTCGCCTTCGCGCTCGCCGTCGCCGTGCCGGCGTGCGCCTGGGGCGCCTGGCACGCGCCGCGCGCGCTGGCCGAGGCGTGCCCGGGATCGGGGACGCAGCCGTGTCCGTACGTCGCCGCGCAGATCATCGGCAGGCGCGGTGAGGGCGTGCTTCGATTTCCCGAGGCCGTGGCGCTCGACGGCCAGGGGAACGTCTACGTGGCAGACCAGCTCAGCTTCGTCGTGCAGAAGTTCAGCTCCGACGGGTCCTTCCTCGGCGAGTGGGGCTCCTTCGGTGGCGGCCACGGCCAGTTCGGACCGATCGGCGGCCTCGCGACGGACGCGGCCGGAGACGTGTACGTGGTCGACTCCGAACACAACCGCATCCAGAAGTTCGACTCGGAAGGCAACTTCCTGAGGTCGTGGGGAGGCCGCGGCAGCGAACTCGGCCGCTTCAACTTCGGCTCCTCCCGCGACTACACGCATCCGCCGGGCGGCGGAATCGCGGTCGCGGGAAGCTTCGTGTACGTGGCCGACAGCGGCAACCACCGGATCGAGCGCTTCAACCTGGAAGGCGGCGAAGCGATGGAATGGGGCTCGCGCGGGAGCAGCCCGGGCGAGTTCTCCTATCCGCGAGGCGTTGCCGCCAACGCGAGTGAGGTGCTCGTCGCCGACGACGACAACCACCGCATCCAGAAATTCGACCCCAACGGCGCGTTCCAGGAGGAAGCGGGCTCGCAGGGCAGCGGCCCCGACCAGTTCGGCTTCCCGTACGGCGTGACGCTCGACGCGAGCGGCAACGCCTACGTCGCCGACGACCTCAACCACCGCATCGTCAAGCTCAACCCCGACCTGTCGTTCGCCGGCGCGTGGGGCGGGTTCGGCTCGAAACCGGGCCAGCTCGGCTTTCCACGGGCGCTCGCGAGCGACGCCGCGGGCCGCACGTTCGTAGCCGACACCGCCAACGATCGCATCGAGGTCTTCGACCCGGCGGGCAACCTGCTGGAGACCTTCGGGATATCCGCGCGCGGCCCCGCCCAGCTGACGGACCCCCGCGGCGTCGCCGTCGATCCCGCGGGCCGGCTGCTGATCTCCGACACGGGCGGCAACCGCATCGAGACGTTCGCCGCGGGCAGCAACTCCTACACCGGCCACTGGACGGTGGCGGGCGGCTTCAGCACGCGTTTCAGCGCCCCGACGGGGATCGGCGTCGACCCGCGGGGGTCGGTGTACATCGCCGACGCCGGCAACGAACGGCTCGTGCACCTGTGGGGCGACGCGACCTACCTGTCGGAGCTCGCCGGGCCGGCGGCGCTCGGCGGCGCGCAGCTCAGCGGCCCCGGCGGCGTGGCCGTCGACGCGCGCTCGGGCGACGCCTACGTCGCGGACGCCAATCACAACCGGGTGCTCATCTACAGCCCGCAGGGCGGGCTGCTGGCGAGATGGGGCGCCGGAGGCGGCGACGGCACGGCCGGCAGCGCCAGCGGCGCCTTCGACCATCCGCTGGCGGTCGCGGTGGACGGCGCCGGGCACGTGTACGTGGCGGACACGAACAACAACCGCATCGTCGAGCTGGCGAGCAGCGGGGAAGTCATCGGTGGCTGGGGCTCGCCCGGGAGCGCCGACGGGCGGCTGCGCTCGCCGAGCGGCGTGGCCGTCGACGGCGCCGGGAGCGTCTACGTGCTCGACGGCGAAAACAACCGCGTCGAGAGGTTCGATCAGAACGGCCGCTTCCTCGGCAAGTGGGGCCAGCGCGGCACCGGTGTCGGCGAATTCTCCAAGCCCGTCGGCCTCGCGGTGGCGTGCAACGGCGACGTGTATGTCGCCGACAGCCTCAACAACCGCGTGCAGCGGTTCACGCCCTCCTCGCCGGCGCCGACCGGCTGCCTCCAGCCGGGCAGCTGGCCGCCGCCGCTCGACGTCGCGCCCGTCGTCGCGCTCGCGCTCCCGCGCAGCGGCGCCGTGCTGGCGCGGCGTGCGCTGGCGCTGGTCGTCAGCTGCCAGCGCGGCTGCAAGGTGCTCGTCACGGCGACGCTCGCGCCACGGGGCCGCCGCGGCGGCGTGCGACTGATCGGGGCCGCGCGGGGACTGCCGCCGACGCTCAGCGCGCACGTGCGGCTGCGGATCGGTCCGCCCGCGCTGCGTCGCCTGCGCCGGGCGCTCGGCTCTCGCACGGCGCTGACGGCGCGCGTCAGCGTCATCGCCGCCGGGCCGACCGGCCGTCGAAGCATCCTCAGGCGCACCTTCCTCGTGAGCCGCTAGGACCGATAATGGGCGCATGAGCGATGAGGACGCGCCAGTCGAGGCCGGGGACCCGGTCATGGAGCACCGCAAGGAGCGGATCCGGATCGAGACCGAGCGCCACCGGATCGAGGGCGTGATCACCCTCGCACGCGACGGCTATCGCAGTCGCGTGTCAGACGTGCTGAACGCCTCCGAGCGGGACTTCCTGACGCTGACCGAGGTCACCGTGGCGCCGCTCGCGGGCGGCCCGACCGAGCTGCACCCATACCTGACCCTCGCACGGCGTCACATCGTCTTCGCGGTCGCCGCCGAGGGCGGCGCCTAGCTGCGGCGCTCAGAGCCTGATCTGCATCAGCACGAGGTCGACCCAGCGATCGAACTTGCGGGCGACCTCGGGCATGCGAGCGACCTGGTCGAAGCCGAGCTGCTCGTGCAGGCGCAGCGAGGGCTCGTTCGCGGCGTCGATGCCTGCCACGACGACGTGCATGCCGGCATCGCGCGCGCGGACGAGGATCTCCTGGACGAGGCTGCGACCGATCCCGCGGCCCCGCTCGGAGGCGGCGACGTGGACCGAGTGCTCGACGGTCCGGGCGTAGCCCGGCCACGGCCTGAAGTCGCCGTAGCTGGCAAACCCCGCGACCGCGCCCCCGCGACGTGCGACGATGACCGGCCGCCCGCGAGCGCGTCGCGAGCCGAGCCACTCGAGCCTGTCCTCGACCGTCACCGGAAGATCGCTGAAGACGGCCGTCGAGGTCGCGATCACGTCGTTGTAGATGGCGGCGATCTCGGGGACGTCCGCCTCGGTCGCATCGTCGATCAGCATCCGTGCACAGCCTCTCAGCCCGTCGGCGCCCGCCGCTCCGCGAGCTCGAAGGCCCGGCGGCAGTGCTCCGAGCAGAAGTGAAAGGTCCTCCCCGCGCGCTCGCTGCTGAGCGCGGTCGAGCGGTCGACCTTCATGCCGCACGTCGGATCGGTCGCTCCGCGGCGCTGCGTCAGCCACAGCAGCCCCGCGAAGACGGCGCTCGCCAGCAGGTTCAAGTAGAGCTTGTAGTCGGCGGAGACCGTGCCGAAGACGTTCGCGCGCGAGGGCCGCGGCCCCGTGGGGATCAGCCCGGCTGCGTGGAAGAGGGCGTCGACGATCAGCGCCGCGAGCACGATCGTCACGAACATCAGCGCGACGATGCGGAGCGCGAAGGCCGTGCCGTAGTACTTGCGGTAGATCGCGATGATCGGAAGCACGATCAGGTCGGCGAACAGGAACGCGAGCACGCCGCCGAAGCTGATGCCTCCGGACCACAGGACGGCGGCCAGCGGCACGTTGCCGATCGAGCAGACGAAGCTGAGGACGGCGATGATCGGGCCGACGAGCGCGTTCTCGAGCGCGGGCAGCGGCGCGGGCGCGTTGTGGATGAAGAGGCTCTGGAAGAAGCCGTTGCCGAGCTGCGCGATGAAGCCCGCGAGCAGGAAGCCGGCGGCGATCTCCTTGTAGACCATCTGCCAGTCGCCCCGGAAGTTGTGCGCGACGTCAGACCAGGCCGAGGCGCTCGCCAGCCGCTCACGCATGCTCATCGGCCGCGAGGCGGCGTGATGCACGTGGCCCGCGTCGGCCTTCCGAGCGTGCTCTCGGGCCACGGCCTCCGAGCTTGGGCTGACGAACAGCCGCAGGAGCAGCGTCATCAGCACGATCATCGCGAGCCCGCCGAGGTACTCGGCGAGCGTGAACTGCCACCCGATCAGGACCCAGAGCACGAGCCCGAGCTCCCATACGAGGTTGGTCGAGGCGAACTGGAAAGCGAGCGCGCTCGCGGCGCTCGCGCCCTTCTCGAACAGCGACTTCGCGATCGCGATCGCGGCGTAGGAGCACGAGGAGGATGCCGCTCCGAGACCCGTCGCCCAGGCGAGCGGCTTGGGGCCGGATCCCGACAGCGATCGCTCGATCCGCTCCCTCGGGACCCATGCCTGCACGACCGCCGAGATCGCGAAGCCGAGCACCAGCGCCCACCAGACCTCCCATGCCATCAGCAGGGAGTCGCGGAGGGCGTGCCAGATCACATCCCACACGCTCATGCGCCCGATTCCCGGCGGCTCATGAGTCCCATCCTGACACCCGACCGCTCGCTGACGGCGTCCTGAAGGCGGCCTGGCCGTTGGGCCGGGCGGGTACCTTGTAGCGCGTGATCAGCGCGGTCGCAACCGCCGGCGTCCCGCGGCTCAGGCGTCCCGCGAGCACGAAGCGGCTCGACGCCGGCCTCTTGTTCGCGCTGGCGATCGGCCTGTGCGCAGCGGTGCCCGTGATTGCCGCGACCGTGCGGGCGCTCGCCGACGGCTGGCTCCCGGCGGGGGATCAGGCGAACATCGCGACGCGCGCCCACGACGTGTTCACGGCCCGCAGCTCGCTGGTCGGGCTGCACTCAGACGCGAGCGCGGCGATAAACCACGACGTCTACAGCCTCGGGCCGATGCTCTTCTGGCTCCTGGCGGTGCCCTCACGGCTCTCGACCCCGGCCTGGATGACGCTGACGATGGGGCTCCTGAACACGGCCTCGATCGTCGGCGCCGTGGTGCTCGCGCGGCGCCGCGGCGGCCAGCTGCTGATGCTGCTGACGGCCGCCGCGCTCGTGCTGATGTCGCGCTCGCTCGCGCCGGAGGTGCTGCACGACGTGTGGAACCCGTCGGCGGGGCTGTTCCCCTTCACGTTGCTGATCTTTCTCTGCTGGTCGCTGGCCTGCGGCGAATACCGGCTGCTTCCCCTGACGGTGCTCGTGGCGAGCTTCGTCGTGCAGTGCCAGCTCGCGTTCGTGCCGCCCTCGCTCGGACTGGTCGCCGTCGCGGTCGTGGGGCTCGGCGTGTCGCTGCGCCGGCCCGGCTCGCCGACCGGGGACGAGCGCCCGCGCCGCCGTGTCTGGGTATGGGCGCTCGCGGCGCTCGTGGTCGCGATCGCCTGCTGGACGCCGCCCGCGATCGACCAGATCGAGGGGCATCCCGGCAACCTCACGTGGGCGGTGCGCGCGGCCACGGCGAACACGACCAAGCTCGGGGCGACGGTCGGCTGGCATGCGGTGGTGCGCGCCGTCGGGGTTCCGCCGTGGTGGCTGCGCAACCCTTCCTCGCCGTGGAACCGCAAGTATGAAGTGCGGACGCGCTCGAGCGCCGCGGCGACGATCACGACCGTCCTCGCGCTCGCGATGCTGCTGGCGCTCGCGGCGGTCGGAGTGCTGCGAAGACGCGCCGAGCTCTGGACGGGCGCGCTGATTGCGCTCGCGCTCTGCGTCGGCCTGTTCGCCGTCGCAGAGGCGACGCCGGTCAAGCGCGTGCTCGCCGAAACGCTCGGATACACGATGTGGTGGGGCTCGCCCGCCGGCATGTTCGTGTGGCTGGCGCTCGTCTGGGGAGTCGTGACGGTGCTCGGCGAGCTCGCGCCGGCGCGCCTGCGCGCGGGGATCCACGTGCCGCGCGTGCCGGCGCCCGCCGCGGCTGCGGCTGGCGCGGCGGTCGTCGCCGTACTGGCCGCCGGCGTGGCTGCGGACGCGCGAGCGGACTACCACCTGCCCGAGTACGCCCCGCTCGCGAGGATCTACAGCGGCCTGCATCGCGGCGTCCCGGCCGGGCGCACCGTCAGGCTGCTCGGCTCTCTCGGAAACAGCACCTTCCGCTTCAAACAGGCGGCCCGCTTCGCGCTGCTTCGCCGGGGCGCCAGACCGCTGTCGCCCGGCATCGACGTCCGGCTCGGCACGTGGTACGACGTCGATCACCGCCACTACGACTGCACCGTCTATGTCGAGGACGGGGCGCGAAGGCCCGCGCGCTCTGCGGTCGCGGTGGCACGCACGCGCTTCGACGACGGCAGCGGCAGCTATCCGCTCAGCGTATGGGTCGCGCCTGCGGGCTGCCCGCGCAGCGCCGCGAACGGCGCTCCCCGGCACGCGGCCTGACGCTCGTGTGCTAGCCGGGGGTGTAGGTGGCGTACAGCGAGGTCTGCTCGGGGTCGACGGACGGTGTCCCGAACGGGTTGCTGGGAGCAGACGTGTAGACGTTGGGGTTGTAGTCGCGCGCCCCGCTGACCGCGTCGTAGCGGAAACCCGCGACGTAGCTCGAGGCGCCC
>DATAYP010000052.1:0-86977 GCA_036272475.1 Solirubrobacteraceae bacterium
GCGACCTCGATCTGCGGGATCCCTCGCGGCGCCGGCGGGATGCCGGTCAGCTGGAACTTGCCGAGCGACTTGTTGTACTGCGCCATCTCGCGCTCGCCCTGCAGCACGTGGATCTCGACGGACGGCTGGTTGTCCTCGGCGGTCGAGAACACCTCGCCCTTGCGCGTCGGGATCGTCGTGTTGCGCTCGATCAGCTTCGTCATGACGCCGCCCTTGGTCTCGATGCCGAGGGTCAGCGGGGTGACGTCGAGCAGCAGCACGTCCTTGACGTCGCCGGCGAGCACGCCCGCCTGGATCGCGGCGCCGACGGCGACGACCTCATCGGGGTTGACGCCCCGGTGCGGCTCTTTGCCGGTCAGCTCTTTGACCTTCTCCTGGACGGCGGGAGAACGGGTCATGCCGCCGACGAGCACGATGTGCTCGATCTCCTTGACGCCCTTCGATTTCGCGTCGTCGAGCGCCTGGCGGACAGGCGAGACGACACGGTCCAGCAGCGCGGAGGTCAGCTCGGCGAGCTTCGCCCGCGTGAGCCGCGTGTCGAGGTGCTTCGGGCCTGAGGAGTCGGCCGTGATGAAGGGCAGGTTGATCTGCGTCTCCTGCGTCGTCGAGAGCTCGATCTTGGCCTTCTCGGCCGCCTCGTAGAGGCGCTGGAGCGCCATCGGGTCGGCGCTGAGGTCGATGCCCTGGGACTTCTTGAACTCCGCGACGAGCCAATCGACGATCGCCTTGTCGAAGTTGTCGCCCCCGAGGTGGTTGTCACCAGCGGTCGACTTGACCTCGAAGACGCCGTCGCCGATCTCGAGCACGGACACGTCGAAGGTGCCACCGCCGAGGTCGAAGACGAGGATCGTCTGGTCGGACTCCTTGTCGAGCCCGTAAGCGAGCGATGCCGCGGTCGGCTCGTTGATGATGCGCTTGACGTCGAGGCCGGCGATCTTGCCGGCGTCCTTGGTCGCCTGGCGCTGGTCGTCGTTGAAGTACGCGGGGACGGTGATCACCGCCGAGTCGACGCTTTCGCCGAGATACGCTTCGGCGTCGGTCTTCAGCTTCTGGAGGATCATCGCGGAGATCTCCGGCGGCGAGTACTGCTCGCCGGCCGCTTCGACGCGCGCGTCGCCGTTGGGGCCCGCGACGACCTTGTAGGGGACGATCGACTCCTCCTCGCGCACCTCGGCCTCCTTGCGGCCCATGAAGCGCTTGATCGAGAAGATCGTGTTCTGTGGGTTGGTGACGGCCTGACGCTTTGCGACAGTGCCGACCAGCCGCTCGCCCGAGGCTGTGAATGCGACGACGGAGGGCGTCGTGCGCCCGCCCTCGGCGTTCTCGATGACGGTGGGCTCGCCACCCTCGAGCACGGCCATGCACGAATTCGTCGTGCCGAGGTCGATGCCTATGGTCTTGCCCATGTGCGAATACTCCTTGGAATAGGGCTTTATAAATCTAAGCCTTAGTCTGGCAGATTTCTTGAGGGGCTTCAAGGGCCGCGATCCCCGCGGAAGGCCGGGCCGACGAGCGCCTGCGCGGGCCACCGAGGCCGCCTGAGGACGTGACGCCGGTGTCGATTTCGTAAAGCTGCCGACCAGGGGTAACCTCGCGGCCCCGGGGGGTAGTGGGAGGTAGGTGACCCGCCTAGAGCGCAACGCCAACATCGCCGCCGTCGTGATCCCATTCCTGGCGTGCTCGGCGCGGCGGCCGTGCTGTGGGACCACTTCCTGGGACCGCGCGAGCTCGCGATCTTCGCGGTCATGTACATGCTGACCGCGCTCGGCGTGACGGTCGGCTTCCACCGCCTGCTCACGCATCGGGCCTTTCAGACGCGACGCTGGCTTCCCTACACGCTCGCGGTGCTCGGGTCGATGTCGCTTCAGGGGCCGGTGATCGACTGGGTCGCCGACCACCGCAAGCACCACACGTTCACCGACGAAGACGGCGACCCCCACAGCCCCCATGCCGGCCACGGCGCCGGGCTGGGCGGCATGCTGCGCGGCCTCTGGCATGCACACGTCGGTTGGGTTTTCGAGACGCACGGGCAGGCCTCCTCGAAACGCTTCGCGCGCGACCTCCTCGATGACCGCGGGATGCGGAAGATCAACAAGCGCTTTCCGCTGATCGCGCTGCTGACACTCGCTCTGCCGTTCGCGCTCGGGGTGGCGCTGAGCGGCGGCTCGCTCGTCGCCGGCGGCCTGAGCGCGCTGCTGTGGGGCGGGCTCGTGCGGATCTTCCTGGTCCACCACATCACCTGGAGCATCAACTCGATCTGCCACTTCTTCGGCAGCCGGCGCTTCGCGACCGACGACGGCTGATCCTCGGACTCGAGCGCGTCGGCCTCGCGTGGGACGTCGTGAAGGTCACGCCCGAGCGCGCAACCGAGAAGCTCGCCGAGCAGCCCGTCATCGCGGCGCGCTGAGCGCACGCGCTGAGCGTCCACACGCGGCGCCGGCGAGTGCGGCACGCTGTACCTTCTCTACATGGAGATGCTCAAGGCGGCGCCCATGCGGGCGATGCTGCCGGCGGGGCCCGTCAAGCCACGGCTGCGCGGGGTCTCGCACCAGTACGCCTTCTTCGTGTCGGTCGGCTGCGGCGTGGGGCTGATCCTCGCCGCCTCGGGCGGCCGTGCGCGACTCGCGGCGACCGTCTACGCGGTCGCGGTCTCGGCGCTGCTCGGCACGAGCGCGCTGTATCACCGCGTCACCTGGCGCCCGCAGGCGAGGCGCTGGATGAGGCGGCTGGACCACTCGATGATCTTCGTGTTGATCGCCGGCACCTACACGCCCGTCGCGCTGCTCGCGTTGAAGGGCTCGCTGGCGAACACGGTCCTGATCGTGCTCTGGGCGGGGGCGCTCGGCGGCGTCGTCTTCAAGCTCCTCTGGATCGACGCGCCGAAGTGGCTGCTCGCGGCCGTCTACGTGGCGCTCGGCTGCGTCTCGGCGGCGATCCTCGGCGAGCTGCCGGCGGCGATCGGATGGCTGGGCGTGGCGGGTATCGCGGCCGGGGGGCTGCTCTACACGGCCGGCGCCGTGATCTATGCGAGCGGCCGTCCGAACCCATGGCCGCGCGTGTTCGGCTACCACGAGGTCTTCCACGCGCTGGTGCTCGCGGCGGCCGGCCTGCACTACGCGGTGATCGCCTTCGCGGTCATGCCTCGCGGCTGAGCAGCTCAGGCGAACAGGCCGCGGCTCGGGCACATCCGCGCGAGCGCGCACCTCGCGCATGCAGGTGAGCGCGCGTGGCATGTGCGCCGCCCGTGGCGCAGGAGGTTGACGTGCAGCTCGAGCTCCTGGCCGGGCGGCGTCATCGCGAGCATCTCGTCGTGGAGCTCCCCGAACGGGGCGCCCGGGCGAAGCAGTTCCAGGCGCATGCCCACGCGCGAGACGTGCGTGTCGACCGGGACGTCGTGCAGCCCGTATGCGAACAGCAGCACGCACGCGGCGGTCTTGCGTCCGACGCCCGGGAGGGCGACGAGGTAGTCGCGGGCCTGTGCGAGCGGCACGTCGGGAAGCCAGTCCAGCGAGAGCTCTGGGGCGTCCGGCCGGGGTGGGGCGGCGCCGTCCTGCGGAGGGCGCTCGGAGATCGCTCGCAGGATCGCCTGGATGCGCGCCGACTTGACCTTCGAGATGCCGCCGGGCCGGATCGCCACCTCGACCTCCTCGAGCGGCGCGTCACGAACCTGCTCCCAGAGCGCAAAGCGCTCGCGCAGGCGCAGGTAGGCGACGTCGCGATTGCGGTCGTTCGTCGACTGCGAGAGCACCGTCAGGATCAGCTCGGCGATCGGGTGGCCGTGCGGCTTCATCGACGGCACGCCGTACACCGATCGCAGCCGTTCGCGCACACGCACCATGCGGGCGCGAGTCGGGGGTTTCCAGTCGCTCCGCGGCACCGGACCACGGTATCCCGCCCGCTGCGCCGCTATATCCTCGCCCGATGTCCGAGGTCTCAGACCACACGGGCGAGCTCGGCGGCCTGCCGATCTTCTGGCGCTCGGCGCCGCCCCCCTCCCAGCTCGGCGACGCCGCGGTTCCCCTCTACCTGCACGGCGTCCCGAACAACTCCGACGACTGGCCAGCGTTCCTCGGGCGCACGGGCGGGATCGCGCCGGACCTGCCGGGCTTCGGCCGCTCTGGCAAGCCCGGCTCGCTGAGCTACACGATCGCCGAGTACGACTCCTTCATCGAGCGCTTCCTCGATCAGCTCGGCGTCGAGCGGGTCAGCCTCGTGATGCACGACTGGGGCGCCATCGGCCTCGTGTTCGCGCAGCGCCTGCCCGAGCGCGTCGAGCGGATCGCGTTGATCGACGCGGTCCCCTTGCTGCCCGGTTACCGGTGGCACCGAACCGCGCGCATCTGGCGTACGCCGGTCCTCGGCGAGCTGGCGATGGGGACCACGAGCCGCTTCGTCCTGCGCCAGCTCTCGCGCGAGGGCAACGCGACGCCCGGGCCGATGCCCGACGAGTGGATCGACAGCGTGCTCGACCACTTCGACCAGGGCACCCAGCGCGCGATCCTGCGGCTCTACCGCAGCTCGCCGCCCGAGGTGCTCGCGGCGGCGGGCAGCGGGCTCGCCCGCCTGCAGGTCCCGGCGCTCGTCGTGTGGGGCATGAAGGATCCCTACGTGCCGGGACGCTTCGGCGGCGAGTACGCGCGCGCGCTCGGAGCCGCCGAGCTCGTGGAGCTCGACGACGCCGGACACTGGCCGTGGCTCGACCGGCCCGACGCGCTCGAGCGAGTCGTCGAGTTCGTCAACGGCCGCGGCCCGTGAGCGGCGGCCTGTCCGCGCAGTCGGTGGAGGGCCGGCCCGCGGTCGCCGGGCGCTCGCGCGCACCGGGCGCGCTCGCCGGAGTCGCCAGGTTGCCCGCCTGGACGATCACCGCCGTCCTTGGCTTCGCCTACGTGCTTGCGGCGCCGGCGAGCTCGGACCTCGCCGCCGCCTCCTACCGCAGCTACCTGTTCGGGCGCGAGGGGCTCGCGCTGTGGGACAACGCCTGGTACGGCGGCCACCACCTGATCGCCTACAGCCTGTTCGCGCCGCCGCTGGGCTGGCTGGTCGGGCCGCGGCTGCTCGCGGCGCTGTCGATGACGATCGCCACGGCGCTGTTCGGCGCGCTCGTGGTCGGCCGCTTCTCCGATCTCGCCGTCCGCGTCGCGTCGGTTTTCTTCGCGGTCGGCTCGGCGATCGCGCTGCTCTCCTGCCGGGTCCCGTTCGATCTCGGTCTGGCGCTCGGGCTCGCCGCCCTGCTCGCCGCGCAGCGCGACCGACGGGCGGCGGCGCTCGCGCTCGCAGCCCTCTGCTCCCTCAGCAGCCCGGTCGCAGGGGCGTTCCTGGCGCTCGCAGCGCTGGCCTGGGCGCTCGGCGGTGAGCAACGTGCGCTGGCGCTCGCGCTCACGGCGGCCGCGATCGCGCCGATCCTCGTGCTCGTGGTGCTGTTTCCCGAAGGCGGGACGCAGCCGTTCGTCGCCTCGGCGTTCTACCCGGCGCTCGCCGGCGTGCTGCTGATCGCCGCGTTGATACCCCCGCAGCAGCGCGTGCTCCGCATCGGCGCCGGGCTCTACGCCGTCGCAATGACCGCCTCCTTCCTGGCCTCCACGGCCGTCGGCGGCAACGTCGACCGGCTCGGCGCGTTGATCGGCGGACCGGTCGCGGCGCTCGTCCTGCTCGACGGTCCGCGCTCGAGCCGGCGCCCGATCCTGATGCTCGTGCTCGCCCCGGCGCTGCTCTACTGGCAGGCGAACGCGCCCGTCGCGGACTTCCTCTCGGCGCAGGCCGACCCGGCGGTCGAGTCCTCCTATTACGGCCCCTTGCTCGGCGAGCTGCGCGCGCTCCGCGTCGTCGGTCAAGCACATCCGGCGCGAATCGAGATCGTCGCCACGCGCGACCACTGGGAGGCGCGCTGGATGGCGCCCAGCGTGATGCTCGCGCGCGGGTGGGAGCGCCAGCTCGACCGCTACCGCAACTCGCTGTTCTACGACGAATCGCCGCTCACGGCAGAGCGCTACCACGGCTGGCTGCTCGAACAGTCGGTGTCCTACATCGCACTGCCCGACGCGCCGCTCGACTACTCCGCGACCGCCGAGGCTCGGCTGCTGGGCGGCGCCCATCCCCGGGCGGGCGACGGCGCGAAGCCGCCCGCCTACCTGGTCGAAGTCTGGCATTCGTCGCATTGGCGCCTGTTCGCGGTGCGTGACGCGAGCCCGCTCGTCACACCGCGGGCGACGCTCACGAGGCTGGGGAGCGACTCGTTCTCGCTGCGCGCGCCCGCGGCGGGCGCCTACACGGTTCGCGTGCACTTCACCGCCTACTGGAAGCTCGCCTCCGGGCACGGCTGCGTGAGCAGCGCTCCCGGCGACTGGACGCGGGTGCAGATGCGCGAAGCCGGCCGCGTCCGCGTCGCGATCGGCTTCTCGCTCGGGCGCGTGCTCAGCGACGGCCCTCGCTGTCGATGAGAGGGGGCTCATGGGAGGAAGGAATCAGCACGTGCGGCGTCTTGGTGGTCACAGCGGCGCCACTGCGCCGCAGGTGACTACGACTGGAGGCTGGAGATGACGAGATTGCGCAGGGCGCGACTCGCGGGAGTGGCGGCGGTCGCCACGATGGCGCTGACCGCAGGATTGGCGGGCGCCGCGATGGCGGGACAGCCCGGCGTGAGCGCGGGAAATGAATGCCGCGTCACCGAAAACGCGAAGCTGACCCCGGGCAAGTCGATCTTCGCCGGCGGCTCCCCGTTCAACCCCGAAGGGCATGCCGGCGAACACTACGCGGGCAACCCCGAAACCGCGTCGCTGGAACACGCGCACAGCGAACACGCGGTCTCGCAGTACGACATCGCCTGCGTCAACGCCTCCAGGTGAGACGCACGGGGCCGAGGCACAACGGGCGCGACGGGACTCCTCACCGCCGTCGCGCCCCGCTGCCGCGGGCCTCGCTTCGCTGAGCCGCCCCCGATCTTCTGCTGCCATCGGTGTGCGCCGTCGTCTAGGCTTCTCAGCGATGGTCGCCCGCGCTCGTGTCCTGCAGGCGCGCGTCCTGCCGCAGGGATGGCTGGACGCGTTACGCCAGGTCTCGCTCTTCGCCGCCGCCTACTTCGCCTACCGCCTCGTGCGTGGAATCGTCGAGGGGGACGCCAACGCGGCGTTCGCGCACGCGCGCTCGCTGATCTCGATCGAGCGTGGCCTGCACCTGTTCGTCGAGCCCTCGATCCAGGCGTGGGCGTCCGGCAGCCACTTCGTGATGGTGCTCGCGAGCTGGCTCTACGTGAACGCGCAGGGCTCGATCACGATCGCGGCGCTGCTGTACCTGTACCTGCGCCACAACCGCAACTTCTACTTCGTCCGCAACATGTTCCTGATCGCGATGGCGATCGCGCTCGTCGGCTACACCGTGTTCCCGACGGCGCCCCCGCGGTTCATGCCCGAGTGGGGCTTCATGGACACGGTCGCGGACTTCACGCCCGTGAAGGTCTCCGCACACAGTCCCTCGATGAGCGCGCTGTTCAACCCGTACGCCGCGGTGCCGTCGATGCACGTCGCCTTCGCGCTGATGATCGGCTGGCCGCTCGCGAAGCTCGCGCGCAACAGCGTCGTGCGCGTGATGTGGATCGTCTATCCGTTCGTGATGACCTTCGTGATCGTCGTCACGGCGAACCACTTCATCCTGGACGCGCTGCTCGGCGCGCTCACGGCCGGCGCCTCCGCGTACGGCGCGAGGTGGCTCGCACGGGCACGACCGCGCGCCTGGCAGTTCACCGCCGTGCCCGTCCCGGCGCAGCGCCTGCAGCCGAGCCACGGCGTCGCCCCCGCCCGCGTGACGGCGAGCGGCTAGGCGGCGGCCGCGAGCATGGCGCCGAGGCAGCACGCACCCTCCCGTCGCACGCGTCGGGGCACGCACCGCGCGACGCGGCGCGCACGCGCGCCGATCGGCGCCGGCGAACGTCGCGAGCTCGCCCGCACGCGGCTGATCGAGTCGCGGCTGACGCCCAACGCGATCTCGCTGACGGGGCTGCTGCTGAACCTGCTCGCGGCCGTGCTCGTCTGGGAAGAACTCTTCTTCCTCGGCGGCATCGCCTTCGTCGTCGGCTCGATCATGGACACGCTCGACGGGCGCTACTCGCGCATGTCGGGCAAGGGCACGCCGTTCGGCGCGTTCCTCGACTCGACGCTCGACCGCATCGAGGAGGGCATCGTCCTCGCCGCGGTCGTGGGCTACTTCGCGGTCCAGGGCGACCGCGTGGCCGCGGCCGCCGTGGTCGTCGCCGTGCTCGCGTCGCTGATGGTGAGCTACACGAGGGCGCGCGCCGAGGCGCTCGGCGTCGAATGCAAGGTCGGCATCGCCACGCGCCCGGTGCGCGTCGTGATCCTCGCGATCGGCCTGATCTTCGCGAAGGGCGCCTCGCTCGGCGACTTCGAACTCCTGCAACCCGCCGTTTACGTGCTGGCCGCGCTTAGCCTGATCACGGTCGCGCAGCGCATCTGGCACGTCCGTGCCGCGCTGTCGGTGTGACCTCGCGCTCGTCGCGGAGTAGTTAGCACGAACTTAAGAAGGGATCTCCTCCAGTGAGCACACACAGCAACGCAAGCAACGGCCGCACGGCCGCCAACGGAGCGCCGTCCGGGAACGGCTCCGCCCGCTACCAGCACGAGAAGGTGCGGGTCGCCATCATCGGCGTCGGGAACTGCGCCTCGGCGTTCGTCCAGGGCGTCCACCACTACCGCGACGCCGACCCCTCCGAGCGCGTGCCGGGGCTGATGCACGTCGACCTCGGCGGCTACCACGTGCGCGACATCGAGTTCAGCGCCGCCTTCGACATCGACTCGACCAAGGTCGGCAAAGACCTGGGGCAGGCGATCTGGGCCGGGCAGAACAACACGATGAAGTTCGCGAAGGTGCCCAGGACGCTCGGCGTGCCCGTGCACCGCGGCATGACCCACGACGGGCTCGGCAAGTACCTCAAGGAGAAGATCACGAAGGCCCCCGGCGAGACCGCGGACATCGTCAAGATCCTCAAGGACACGAACACCGACGTCGTCGTCTCCTACCTGCCCGTCGGCTCCGAGCAGGCAACCAAGTGGTACGTCGAGCAGATCCTCGAGGCCGGCTGCGGCTTCGTCAACTGCATCCCCGTGTTCATCGCGCGCGAGGACTACTGGGACCGGCGCTTCAGGCAGGCGCACGTTCCGATCGTCGGCGACGACATCAAGTCGCAGGTCGGCGCGACGATCGTGCACCGCTCGCTCGCTCGCCTGTTCGCAGACCGCGGCGTGAAGATGCTGCGCACCTCGCAGCTGAACGTCGGCGGCAACATGGACTTCTACAACATGCTCGAGCGCGAGCGCCTCGAGTCGAAGAAGATCTCGAAGACGAACGCTGTCACCTCGATCATGGACGAGACGCTGCCGGCGGAGGACGTCTACATCGGCCCGTCGGACTACGTGCCCTGGCTGAGCGACCGCAAGTGGGCGCACATCCGTGTCGAGGGGCAGGCGTTCGGCGACGTGCCGCTGAACGTCGAGCTGAAGCTCGAGGTGTGGGACTCGCCCAACTCAGCGGGCATCGTGATCGACGCGGTGCGCTGCTGCAAGCTCGCGCTCAACCACGGCGTCGGCGGCCAGCTCGACGGCCCCTCCTCCTACCTGATGAAGTCGCCGCACAACCAGCGGCCCGACGATCAGGCGCGCGAGGACACCGAGTCCTTCATCGCCAAGTACGCGGGCGTGCCCGGCGCCGGCGCACGCTCGGCGGCCCCCGCCGGCCGCTCGCGCGCGAAGCACCCGGCGGCCAAGCGCTCGAAGACCTAGCCGCGGCGCGGCGTCCACGCGCGGGGCGGGCGTCCGCTTCGCGAGCGGACGCTGCGCCCTTATGCTCATAGCGTGCCCGAGGAGCGCTTCGCGATCGCCCACGTCACGCCGTATCCGTGGGAGGCGCAGGACAACGACGTGAACGCACACGTCAAGCACGTGGCCGAGCAGCTCTCGCGGCGGGGGCACAGGGTGCTCGTGCTCGCACCCTCGCGCTCCCAGGAGCGCGTCCGCGCCTCGCGCAAGGAGCTGCGCGCTGCGCGCGGCCGGCCGCAGGGACTGCTCGAGGGCAGCGACGGCGGCAGCCCGCACGTGATCGCCGTCGGCGAGGTCCTCGACGTCGGCGGCGGCGCACGCCGGCGCACGCCGGCGCTGCCGATCGACGTCGCGCGGACGATCGAGGAACTGCTGCGCACCGTCGAGCTCGACTTCGTCCACGTCCACGAGCCGTTTGCTCCGAGCACCTCGAACGCCGCACTGCGCCACTCGCGCGCGCTGAACGTCGCCTCGTTCCACTCCTCGACCGAGCGGCTGCTCTCGACGCTCCTCGCGCGGCGCTTCGTCGAGAGCTTCTTCGGGCGCCTCGACGCCAGGACGGCAGCGACCGTCGCGACGGCCGAGCTGATGGCGCGCCACTTCCCTGCCGACTACAAGCTCGTGCCCGACGGCGAGGACGCCGCGGACGCCCTCGAGCGGATCTACGGCGACCTCGCCGCGCGCCGCCATCCGCTGAGCGGCGATCCGGCCCTCGCGAGACGGCTCGAGGGACGCGCGCTGATCGACGTCGACCTGCACATGCACACCGACCACTCGCCCGACTGCGCCACCCCGGTCGAGGTGCTGCTGGCGACCGCTGGCGCGCAGGGACTCGGCGCGATCGCGGTGACCGACCACAACGAGATTTCGGGAGCGCTCGAGGCACGCGCGAAGGCCCGCGAATCGGGTTCCGGGCAGGCCCTCAAGGTGATCGTCGCCGAGGAGGTCAAGACCGCCGGCCAGGGCGAGGTGATCGGGCTGTTCATCGAGGAGAAGATCCCGCGCGGCCTGAGCCTCGAGGAGACCGTCGCCGAGATCAGGCGCCAGGGGGGCCTCGTCTACGTCCCGCACCCCTTCGACCGGATGCATGCCGTGCCCGACTACGAGCACCTGCTCAAGATCATCGACGACGTCGACGCGATCGAGGTCTTCAACCCGCGCGTTGCGATCGGCGCCTTCAACGAGGAGGCCGCCCGCTTCGCGGCCAAGTACCGGATCGTCGCGGGCGCCGGCTCGGACTCGCACGTCGCCCAGGGGCTCGGATCGGTTCGGATCCGCATGCGCGACTTCGAGGGGCCGGCGGAGTTCCTCGAGTCGCTCCGCGACGCGCAGATCCTCACGCGCCCGTCCTCGCTGCTCTACGTCCAGGCGCTGAAGTTCCTGCAGACGCGCGCCACACCCGCCTCGGCGCGGCGCGCGAGCAAGGCGCGCAGGCTCCGGCGCGTCAAGGAAGGCCACGGGGGACGCGGCCGACGCTAGCCGGCCGAGCGCAAGTCCTGATGCACCGCCAAGGACAAGACGACGCCTCGTCAAATCCCTCGGGGTCGATGCCCGTGACCGATGACGAGATCCGAGAGAAGTACCTCGAGCGGGCGATCCGTGAGCTGAACACGCTCACGCGCGAGCTCCAGGCCTGCCCCCACTGCCCGCGCGGCAACCTGATGCCGGTGCTCGGTTCGGGACATCCGCAGGCCGACATCATGCTGCTCAAGCACGCGGCTCTGCCGTCGGAGACCGAGGAGGGCGTCGCCTTCTACGGGCGCGCGGGAAGCGCCCTCATGAAGTCGCTCAAGCGCCTCTCGATCGATCCCCTCACGGTCTACGGGACGCTGTGCGTGAAGTGCCCGCTCAGCGACCCGTCGCTCGCCGACTTCGCCTGCGTCTCGCGCGTCGTCGAGGAGATCGCGATCGTCTCGCCCAAGATCATCGTCGTGATGGGCGCCGACGCGCTGAGCGCGCTCGGCGAGATGAACATCCCGCTCTCGCGCCCTCTGCAACCGCGCCTCGGCGAGATCCAGCAGCTGACGCCGACGATCGACGCGCTCTACGTCCCGAACATCGACGACTCGCTCGACGAGCAGGACGCCAAGCGCGCGTTCTGGGCGGCCTTCCGCCAGCTCGGCGACTGGCACGCGGCGCAGCCGCCCTACTAGCACCAACCCGCAAGCCCCCTCCAGCCGGCGGCCCCCGTGCAACCCGCAGGCCGCGCAGCCGCGGAGCTAGACGACGAGCACAATCTTGCCGAGCTTGGCGCCCGCTTCGAAGCGCTCGTACGCGGCGGACGCCTCCTCGAGCGCGAAGGTCGCGGCGACGGGCACGCGCAGCTGCCCCGCGTCGAACAGCGGCAGCACTTCGCGCTCGAGCCGACGCACCATCAGAGCTTTCTCCTCGAGCGGGCGGGAGCGCATCGTGGAGCCGAAGATGCGCGCGCGCTTGCCCATCAGCGCGAGCAGGTTGAGCTCGCCCTTCGCGCCCGCCCCCACGCCGATCACCGCGAGCCTCCCGCCGGTCGCGAGCGAGTAGATGTCCTCCTGCAGGTTGCCGGCGCCGACGAGCTCGAGGATCACGTCGAACGGCCCATGCTCGGCGAAGCCCTCGGGGGCGATCGCCTCGGCTCCGAGCTCGGCGACCTGCGCGCGCAGCTCCTCGCGGCGTACGGTGGCCGTCGCCCGCGCGCCCATGGCGGGCGCGAGCTGGATCGCCGCCGTGCCGACGCCGCCGGCGCCGCCGTGCACGAGCAGGTGCTCGCCGGGTCGCAGCTCGGCCTGCGTGACGATCGCGTCCTGCGCGGTGACGAACGCCTCGGGCAGGCCGCCCGCTTCGGGCCAGTCGAGCGACTCGGGCACGGGCATGAACAGCCGCTCGTGCGCAGCCACGAGCTCGGCCTGCGCGCCGCCCCCCACGATCGCCATCACGCGGTCGCCCACCGAGAAGCGTTCGGCGCCCTCGCCGAGGAGCACTACCTCCCCCGCGAGCTCCATCCCGGGAATATCCTGCGGCCAACCCGGCGGCGCCGGATAGAGGCCGCGGCGCTGATGCATGTCGGCTCCGTTCAGACCGGCCGCGCGGACGCGCACGAGCAGCTCGCCCTTCCCCGGGACGGGGTCGGGGTGCTCCTCGATGACGAGCTCCTGCTCGCGGATCGTGACGGCGCGCATCGCAGCGGAAGCCTATCCGGGGGCGGACCGCCTCGGAGTCGGCTGTCCGCGCTCAGCCGGCGAGCGGCTCCGCCGGGAAGCGGACGCCGAAGCGTTCGACGAGTCCGGGCACGCTCGCCGGGTCCATCTCGAGTCCGAAGCGCTCACACAGGCTGCCGAGATCCGCGGGGTCGGTCTGTGCGACGCCACCGAGGTCGACGAGCTCGGCGAAGAAGCGCTCGAACCCTGCCGGCGAGATGATCTCGAGGATCCGGCATGGCTCCTCGCCGGCGTTCCAGAACGTGTGCCACTCGCCGCGTGGCTTGAACACCAGGTCGCCCGGGCCGGCCTCGAGCACGTCGTCGCCGAGGAGGGCTCCCATTCGGCCCTCGAGGACGTAGCTGTACTCATCCTCGCGCTGGTGGCGATGCAGCGGCGCCGCGAGCGCGTGCGCCGACATCGGGTGTTCGACGAGCGAGAAGCCCTCGTCGGTCCTGTCGCCGTCGATCATGAAGCGCACCCCGATGCTTCCGAGGAACCCCGCCCTGCCCGCCGCTGGCCCTAGCACTCGTGTCGAAGCCGTCTGCATCGTTCGTCGCCTCGTTTCGTCGAACGGTGGTGTCGCCACCCGAGACCGCTCGCATGTGGATACCGACCGTACACCCCCGGCCTATCGAGCGAGGACGCCGAGGTGCGCCGGCCGTCGTCCCGCTCCAGCAGGGCGACGCACTCGATGTGGTGGGTCTGGGGAAACATGTCGACGGGCCGCACCCTGCGCAGCTCCCATCCCGCCTCGACCAGTTCGGCGGCGTTGGGGGCGAGCGTCGTGGGGTTGCAGGAGACGTAGACGATGCGCCGCGGCGAGGCTTCGATGATGCGGCGGACGACCTTCTTCGAGAGGCCCGCGCGCGGCGGGTCGACGACGACCACGTCGGGCCGGCCGGCGCGCTCGGTCAGCTCGCGCAGGGCGAGCCGCGTGTCACCGGCGAAGAAGTGGGCGTTGTGGATCTCGTTGCGGGCGGCTCCCGCGATCGCGTCGGCGACGGCCTCGGGCACGAGCTCGATGCCCCACAGCTCGCCGGCTCGCGAGGCGAGGCTCAGCGCGATCGTGCCGATGCCGGAGTAGAGGTCGAACACGCGCTCCCAGCCCTCGAGCGCGGCGTACTCGCGCGCGACGCCGTAGAGCAGCTCGGCCATCTCGGTGTTCGTCTGGAAGAACGCCTCGGCTGAGATCCGCAGGTCGAGCTCGCCGAGTTGCTCGGAGACCTGGGCGTCGCCCCAGACGAGCTCCGTCTCGCCGCCGGCGGTCGTCTCCGCGAGGCTCCGAGAGCGGGTCCAGAGCACGCCGCTGAGCCGCTCTCCGAGCCGGGCGCTGAGGCGCGCGGCGAGCTCGCCGGCCTCGAGCTCCCCATCGGTGGTCACGATCCTGATCTGCAGCCGTTCGGTTCGCCGGCCTTCGCGGACGACGAGGTTTCGCAGACGAGCCCGTCCATCGGGTCCGGGACCGGTGCGCAGCCGGCGCTCGGCCTCGGCCCCGGCGCCGCGCCCGCCGCCGCGCTCCCAGGCCGAGAGCCCTTGCTCGCGGCACCATTCGAGCGCGACCTCACGCGCGAGGTTGCCGATCTCGGAGGCGAGCAGGCAGTCGCCCATCGCGACGACGCGGTTGCCGCCGGCCGGCGCGTGGAAGCCGCACACGAGCTCGCCGTGCTCGCCCTCGCCGAAGGAGTACTCGAGCTTGTTGCGGTAGCGCCAGGGGGCGAGCGCGGGCACGATCTCCTCGAGCTCGAACCCCTCGAGCCTGCCGATGCGGCGCAGCGCCTCATCCACCTGGGCGCTCTTGATCTCGAGCTGGCGTCCGTAGGGGAGCACCTGCCAGGGCACGCCCGGATGGTCGGCCGTCGGCTCCAGGCGCTCGGGGCTCGGCTCGAGCACCTCGAGCGTGCGCGCGTGCGCGTAGCTCCGCTTGCGCTTGTGCACGAGCGCGCGCACGCGGTCACCCGGGATCGCGCCGGCGACGAACACGACATAGCCGCCGTCGCCGAGGCGCGCGACCCCCTCGCCGCCGTATGCGAGCGAGTCGATCTCGAGCTCGAGCTCGTCGCCGCGCTGCGGGCGGCCGGCCGCCGCGGGCGCGGGCTCCTGAGCCCCGGCGCCGGGTGGTAGTGGATGGATCGCGATCTCGTGCTCGGTCATCGGGCTCCAAGCACTCTAGGGCGCGGCGATCGCTCAGCCGCCCGCGCCGGCCATCGAGCCCCGCTCAGTCCGGTCGGGCGAGGAGCAGCTCGAGCAGCGCCTTCTGCGCGTGGCGGCGGTTCTCGGCCTGGTCCCAGATTCGCTGGCGCTCGCCGTAGAGCACCTCGGGTGAGATCTCCTCCCCCGGATGAGCGGGGAGGTCGTGCATCGCGAAGGCCCCCGGCGCGGCGGCGGCGAGCAGCGCGTCGTCGAGCTGGTAGGCGGAGAGGGAGGCCCTCCGCTCAGCCGCCGTCGCCTCGTCGCCCATGCTGACCCACACGTCGGTGTAAACGGCGCGCGCGTCTCGCACCGCCTCGCGCGGATCGCTGTGGAGGGTCACGAGCCCCGAGGCGCCCGGGGGCAGCGTGATGCCGTCCTCGAGCGAGTAGCCCTCGGGCGAGGCGACCGCGACGTGCATGCCGGCGAGCGTCCCGAGGACCGCGAGCGAGCGCGCGATGTTGTTGCCGTCGCCGACGTACGCGATCCGCAGGCCGTCGAGCGGGCCGCACGCCTCTCGCAGCGTCATCAGGTCCGCGAGCGCCTGACAGGGGTGATGACGCGCGCTCAGCATGTTGATGACCGGGACCGCGCTGTAGCGGGCGAGCTGCTCGAGCGTCTCGTCGGGCCCGGTGCGCACGCCGATCGCGGCGACGTGCCGCGAGAGGACCATCGCCGTGTCGCGCAGCGCCTCGCCGCGCGAGAGCTGAAGCTCCTCGGAGCGGAGCACGACCGCATGGCCGCCGAGCTCATCGATGCCGACCTCGAACGACAGCCGCGTCCGCGTCGAGGGCTTCTCGAAGATCAGCGCGACGCTCCGTCCTTCGAGCGCCCGGGAGGAGAGCGGCGCGCGCTTCAGCTCGAGCGCGCGGTCGAGCACCGCGTTCAGCTCGGCCGCGCCGAGCTCGGCGCCCGTGAGGAAGTGGCGTGGCGTCATGAGAGCGGCCAGTCTAGGTGCAACGCGCCGCGCCGGCGCCTCTCCGCAGGGTCGGAGCCGACCGTCGCAACGAGCTGCGCGATATGGGATGGTCACGCGCGTGCAGGCCCCGCGACGAGCACCGAAGCCGGCGACGAGCGTGCTCCTCGCATGCTGCACGGTCGCGCTCGCCTGTGGCTGCGGATCGTCGGGCGGGTCGGGCGCAGGCACGAGCTCGCATTCGACGGCGAAGCCACCGTCGGCGCTCAAGAGCCGGCTCCAGCCGACGACCACGCCGAGATACGCGGCTCCGGCCGCCTCGGCGCCCGTGCAGAGCGGGACCGTGCAGATCGCCTACAGGAACATCGCGATCGCGCCCGACACCCTGCGGGTGAAGGCCGGCACGACGGTCAGATGGACCAACTACGACCCCGTCGAACACAACGTCACGAGTCGCGGCGGAGCGGCGAGCTTCGCCTCGGGCAACTTCGGCGAAGGGAAGACCTTCGAGGTCAAGCTCACCAGGCCGGGGGTGGTGCACTACCTCTGCACGATCCACCCCACGACGATGAACGGGACGATCGAAGTGCGATGAGCCGGCGGCGCCGCAGGCAGCGCTAGAGGCCCTCGGCGAACGCGGCGATCCGGCGAGCGACGTCGTCCGCCTGCGCGACGAGGCCGTGGCGCGCGCCGGCGTAGAGGTGCAGCTCCGCTTGCGCAAACAGCCGCACCGAGTCCCGCAGGAGATCCGCGCGCGCAAACTGGTCGCGGTCGCCGGAGAGCAGCAGCACCGGGCACGCAACGCTTCCCCAGTGCTCGACCCTGAGCTCCTCTGGATGCCCCGGCCGGTGCAACGGATAGCTCAGCAGGACGAGCCCGGCCGGCGCGGACTCGGCGGCGACCATGCTCGCGACCCTCCCGCCGAAGGAGTGGCCGCCGATCACCGACGTGGCGAGCCCGTCGCCGACCTGCTCTCGCAGCGCGCCCATCGCCCGCTCGGCCGCTCCTTTCGGGAGCCGCAGCGCGGCCGACTCGACGCCGAGCGCGCGCAGGCGATCGATGTACGGCTTCATCGTCTCCGGACCGCCGGAGGCTCCGTGAGCGAGCCAGACCTTCGGGCCGCCGGCTTCGGCGTTCATCGAGGCGCCTGCTAGGCGGGTCCGAAGTCGGGCAGCCCCTCGTGGGGCGTCGACGCGGTGGCGTAGAGGCGCCGCGGGATCCTGCCCGCGCCCGCGGCGAGCCTGCCGGCCTCGACCGCGGCACGCATCGCGCCCGCCATCCGCACCGGGTCCTGAGCGCGGGCGATCGCCGAGGCTGCCATCACGGCGTCGCAGCCGAGCTCCATCGCGAGCGCCGCATCGGAGGCGGTGCCGACGCCCGCGTCGAGCACGACCGGCACGTCGACCGCCTCCCGGATCAAGGCGATGTTGTACGGGTTGCGAATCCCCATGCCGCTGCCGATCGGAGACCCGAGCGGCATCACCGCGGCGCAACCCGCGTCCTGGAGGCGGCGCGCGAGCACCGGGTCATCGCTCGTGTAGGGCAGCACCACGAAGCCCTCGTCGATGAGCTCCTCGGCGGCGCGCAGCAGCTCGGGCGCGTCGGGGAGCAGCGTGTCCTCGTCGCCGATCACCTCGAGCTTGACCCAATCCGTCTCGAAGGCCTCGCGCGCGAGCTTCGCCGTCAGCACCGCATCGCGCGCCGTGAAGCAGCCGGCCGTGTTGGGCAGCAGCTCGACGCCCGCCGCGGCCAGCACATCGACGAGCGAGCCGCGCGCGGCGGGGTCGATCCGGCGCAGCGCAACCGTCACGAGCTCGCTCCCCGACGCCGCGATCGCGTCGGAGAGCAGCTGCAGCGAGGGAAAGCCCCCCGTGCCGAGCAGCAGCCGCGAGCGCATCGTCCTGCCGGCGATCGTGAGCGGATCCTCGAGTGCAGCCGGTTGGCTTCGCGCCCCGTTCCCGCTCGCCGGGGAGGCATTCCCGATCGTCGTCTCGGACATCGACGACATCATCCTCCTTGCATCGCCGTGAGGACCTCGACGCGTGCGTCCTCGGCGAGCGCGAACAGCTCCCAGCACGCCCGCGGCACGACCTCGCCGTCGACCGCCACCGCGATCCCGCGCGCCTCGGGCGAGACGCCCAGACGTTCGAGCACGGACACGAGCGTCTCACCCGTGTGCAGCTCGAAGCTCTCGCCGTTCAGCAGGATCACGAGGCCGCTCCGATCGACGGCGGGAACGGCGCGCCGGCCGGCTCGACGAGCGCCGCCGCGGCATTCACACCAGAGGCGTCGAAGCGGCGCGGGTCGGCGGCGGCGAGCAGCTCCTCGGTGCCCGGCGGAGCCGCACCGTGCTCGAGCAGGCCCGTCACGAGCTCGGCCGTCAACGGCGCGAGCAGGATCCCGTTGCGGTAGTGGCCGGTCGCCCAGATCAGCCCCTCGACCGTGCTCGGGCCGATCGCCGGCGCGTTGTCGGGGGTGCCGGGGCGCAGACCGACCGACAGCTCCTCGATCTCGAGCTCGCTGACCCCGGGCACGAGCTCGCGCGCGAGGCGCAGCATCTCGTACGCGCCGCCGGCCGTCGGGGCCAGGTCGAACCCGCGCTCCTCGACGGTGCCACCCAGCACGTACCTGCCGTCGGGGCGCGGGAGGACGTAACCGCCCTCGAAGCGCACCGCGCGGCGCAGCAGGCCTGGACCCGCCGGGTCGCGCAGGCGCAGGATCTGCCCCTTCACCGGCCGCACCGGGACACGTGCCTCGGGAGGCAGCCCCTCGACCGCGCCCGACCACGGCCCCGTCGCCAGCACGAGCGCGCCGGCGCCGATGAGCTCGCCGTCCTCGAGCCGCACGCCGCGCACGCGTCGCGACGCGCCGTCCCGGTCCAGCTCGACGCGCGCGACGGCCACCTCCTCGCGCAGTCCCACGCCCGCGGCTTCGCACGCCGCGCGCAGCGCCACCAGCACGACGCGCGGGTCGACCGCGCGATCGTCGGGAGCGGCGAGCGCGAGGCGCACGCTCGGCGCGAGCGCCGGCTCGAGCTCGCGCGCCGCGCTCGCGCGCAGGCGCTCGACGCGCAGGCCGAGCGTCTGGCGGAAGGCGAGCTGGCGGTCGAGCTCGCGAGCCTCGTCCTCGTCGCGAGCGACGAAGATCGCGCCCGCTGTCGTCAGCGCGACCTCGAGCTCCGCGGCCTCAGAGAGCTCGGCGGCGAACGCCGGCCACAGCTCGCAGGAGCGCATCCCGAGCTCGAGCACGCGCCGGCCCGCCTCGCCGAACTCGACCTCCATGACCGGCGCGAGCATGCCGGCGGCGACCCGCGAGGTCGCCTGCCCGCAGCGGCCGCGCTCGAGCACCGTCACCGACATGCCGCGCCGCCGCGCGCTCCATGCGGTGGCCAGGCCGATGATCCCGCCGCCGACGATCAGCACGTCAGCTCGTTGATCGCTGGGCATGGGACTGATGCTAGCCCGAGGCGGCGGGCGGGCAGAGCGCCGCCTGCGAGACTTCCGAACGATGCCTACCGACGACCTCGGCGCCGATCGCCGCGCGCGGCTCGCGGCCGCGCGGCTCTACCTCGTGACCGACTCCGAGCCGCCCGGCGGCGACCTCCCCGAGCTGCTGCGCGAGGCGGCCGCGGGCGGCGTCGACGTCGTCCAGCTGCGCGACAAGCGGCTCGCCGACGACCAGCTCGTCGCGGTCGCGCACGCGGCGCGCGCCCTCTGCGAGCAGCTCCGCCTGCTGCTGATCGTCAACGACCGCCCGTTCGTCGCGACCGAGGCCGGCGCCGACGGCGTGCACGTCGGCCAGGACGACGCGCCGGTCGCCGACGTGCGCGAGCTCGTCGGCGAAGACATGCTGATCGGGCTCTCCACGCACGCCCCTGCGGAGGTCGCGGCGGCCGACCCCGAGGTCGTGGACTACATCGGCGTGGGGCCCGTCCACGAGACGCCCACCAAGCCCGGCCGTCCCGCCGTCGGCGCAGAGCTCGTGCGCTACGCGGCCCGCAACGCGCGGGTGCCGTTCTTCGCGATCGGCGGCCTGAACGCCGGGAACGTCGGCGAGGTGATCGAGGCGGGCGCCACCAGGGTCTGCGTGCTGCGCGCGATCAGCGGCGCCGAGCAGCCCGAGCGCGCGGCCAGGGAGCTGCGCGAGCTGCTCGACCGACCCGGGGCCGCCCCGGAGCGCTCGAGTTGAGAGGCGAGCGCGGGCAGTCGGCCGACGAGCGGGCCCGCGCGGCGCTCGCGCCGCTCGCGCCTGGCGAGCGACCCGCCTCGCTGCGCGTCGCGATCGCCGTCAGCGCGCTGCTGGCCGCCGCGGTGCTCGTCGGAGCGCTCACGGTGCACAACCTCAACAAGCACGGCGGCTCGGTCCCGGGCGCGGTGTTCCTCGCCGCGATCCTCGCGCTGCTTGCGCTGGGGATGTACCGGCGCCGCTACTGGGCGGTGCTCGGCTTCGAGGCACTGCTCGCCTTCCAGGTGCTCGTCACCTCGCTCGCGCTCGTCGTCGCATCGACGATCGCGGCCGCGCTCGCGTGCGTCGTGAGCGTGGCGCTCGGCGGCTGGCTCTTCTGGAAGCTGATCCGCGTGATGGGCCGTATCCAGGCGGGTGAGCAGCAGGCGCTTCGATAGGCTCACGCCCGCATGGCGGAGACAGCTTACGACTGCATCGTGATCGGCTCAGGGCCCGGCGGCTACGTCGCGGCGATCCGCTCGGCGCAGCTCGGCAGGAGGACCGCCGTGATCGAGCGCGACAAGGTCGGCGGCCGCTGCCTGAACTACGCGTGCATCCCCGCGAAGGCGCTCCTGCGCTCGGCCGACCTGCTCTCGGAGGTTCGCGACGCCGAGGAGTTCGGCGTGAAGGTGGGCGAGGTCGAGCTCGTCTACCCGGCCGTACAGGCCCGCCGCGACAAGGTCGTCTCGACGCTCACATCCGGCGTCGCCGGGCTCTTCAAGAAAGGCGGCATCGAGCTGATCGAGGGCGACGCCGCGCTGAACGGCGAGGGGCAGGTGCTCGTCGGCGGCGAGGCCCTCACGGCGCAGAGCGTGATCCTCGCCACGGGCTCGGTCCCGAGGTCGATCCCCGGCGTCGAGCTCGGCGGCCGCGTGCTCGGCACCGAGGAGGCCTGGGCGCTTCCCGAGCTGCCGGCGCGGCTGGCGATCGTGGGTTGCGGGGCCTCGGGCGCCGAGATCGCCTCGGGCTTCGCCCGCATGGGCAGCGAGGTCGTGGTGGTCGAGATGGTCGAGCGCGTGCTGCCGACCGAGGACGCGGACATCTCGCGGCTGGTCGAGCGGGGGCTCAAGCGCCAGGGCGTCTCGTTGAACACGGGCACCGCCGTCGCCGACCTCGTCGCGGGCGAGAACAGCGTGACGTTCTCCTACGGCGAGCAGAAAGCCGAGGTCGACTACGTCGTGATCGCCTCCGGCCGCGGCCCCGACGTCGAGGGCCTCGGGCTCGCCGACGCGGGCATCGAGCTGGACGAGCAGGGCCTCGTGAGGGTCGACGGGGCGCTGCGCACCTCGCGGCCCGGGGTCTACGCGATCGGCGACCTCGTCGCCGGCCCCGCGCTGGCGCACAAGGCCTCCGACGAGGGCATCATCGCCGTCGAGGACTCGGCGGGGCTGGAGACGCACCCGATCTCCTACCTCGACATCCCGCGCGCGACCTTCTGCACCCCCAACGTCGGCTCGTTCGGCCTGACCGAGGCACAGGCGCGCGAGCAGGGCTATGAGGTGGTCGTCGGCAAGGTCCCCTACGGGGCCGTCGGCGGCGGCACCGTCTACGGAGACCGCACCGGCCTCGTCAAGGTCGTCGGGGAGAGCCGCTACGGCGAGCTGCTCGGCGGCCACATCGTCGGCTCGCGCGCGACCGAGCTGATCCAGGAGCTCGTCAACGTGCGCCTGCTCGAGGGCGGCTACCCCGAGCTCGCCAGGATCATCCACGGCCATCCGACGCTGTCCGAGGCGGTCATGGAAGCCGGCCGCGCGGCCGACGGCTGGCTGATCCACGGCTGACGGCGCGTCGCCTACGCTTGGCGGCGTGAGCGATCGCACCGACGGCTTCTACTTCGACCTCGCCAGCCCCCACGCCTACCTCGTCGCCGAGCGCCTGCTCCAGGCGCTGGCGCGGCCCCTCGAGTGGCGGCCCGTGCTCGCGCGGGAGCTGCCCGGCGGCGAGCGCTTCGATGCCTTCCGCTGCGCGCAGGAGATCGAGGCGACGCGCGACACGATCGAGCGCCGCGCGCGCGAGCTCGGCCTGCAGCCGCTGCGCTGGCCCGAGCCGTTCCCCTTCGACAGCTCGCTCGCGATGCACGCCGCCACCTACGCGAAGTCGATCGGCCGCGCCGTTCCGTTCGCGCAGGCCGCCTTCCGCCAGGCGTTCGCCGGCGGGCACTCGCTGGAGGACCCCGACGTCGTGCTGATCGCAGCGGCCGCCTGCGAGATCCATCCCGCGGCGGTGCTGCGCGGGGTCGAGCTGCGTTCTGTGACCCAACAGCTCACCGATGCCACCCACGACGCGGAAACCATCCAGATAAAAGAGGTCCCTGCGATCGTCCTCGACGGCGAGCTGTTCCTCGGCGAGCGCGCCGTCGATGACGCGGCCACGCACGCGCGCGTGGCGGGGGCGCCGGGCGCGGGCGGCAGGGCGGGCGTGCGATGAAAGCCAACCTCGCCTACCGTCTGATCGTCACCCGCGGCGGGCTCACGCCGGCGCTGCTCGCCGACACGGCGCGCACCGACCACGTCGAGATCGTCGAGGTCGACAGCGGGGAGGTGATTCTCTTCTGGGATCGGCCGCCCCAGGCGGCGTCAAGGCTCGCGCGCGCGCTGCGCACCGACCTCGTGCAGCTCGATGCGGAGAGCTTCCTGGAGCGCTGGGCTAACGTGGAGGATTGATGGCAGAGCTGCCCGAGCCGGACCTCGCACGCGAGTGGCTGGCCACGATGATGCTTATCCGCCGCTTCGAGGAACGCGCGGGTGAGCAGTACGCGCGGGCCAAGGTCGGAGGCTTCCTGCACCTCTCGATCGGCGAGGAGGCGACGATCGTCGGCAGCGCTCGCGCGCTGCGCGAGAGCGACTACCTGATCTCGACGTACCGCTCCCACGGCCATGCGCTCGTGCGCGGCACGCCGCCCGAGAATGTGATGGCCGAGCTCTTCGGACGTGTCGACGGCTGCTCGGGCGGGCGCGGCGGCTCGATGCACATGTTCGACCTCGCGCGGCGCTTCATGGGTGGCTACGGCATCGTCGGCGGCAACCTCCCGATCGCGGCTGGGATCGCCCTCGCCAGCGACTACCGCGGCTCGCCCGAGGTGACGCTCTGCACCTTCGGCGACGGTGCCTCCAACCAGGGCACCTTCGGCGAGACGCTCAACCTCGCCGCGCTGTGGCGGCTGCCCGTCGTGTTCATGGTCACCAACAACCAGTTCGGCATGGGCACCGCGCTGCGGCGCCACTCGGCCGTCACCGACCTCCAGCGCAAGGGCGAGAGCCTCGGCGTGCCCGGCATGCGCTGCGACGGCATGGACGTGCTCGACACCCACGCGGTCCTCAGCGAGGCGATCGAGCGCGTCCGCGAGGATCGCCGCCCGCTGCTCGTCGAGGCCGTCACCTACCGCTTCCGCGGCCACTCGATGGCTGACCCCGAGCAGTACCGCAGCAAGGAGGAGGTCGCCGAATGGCGCGCCCGCGACCCGATCCCCGCGTTCGCCGAGCGGCTCATCGCCGAGGGCGTGATCGACGAGGAGCAGCGCCTGCGGATGGACGGCGAAGCGATCGCCCGCGTCGACGCCGCCGTCGAGTTCGCCGACGCCTCCCCCTTCCCAGCGCCCGAGTCGCTCTACGACGACGTCTACGTGCTCGACCCGCAGACGCACGGCTGGTACTCGCTCGAGACGACTCCCGAGCGAGCCGAGGACGCGCACGACGCGGCCGGCGCCGCCGCGCCCGCTGCCGACACGAGCGAGATCCCCCAGCAGCTGACCCATGCCCTGGCGGCCGGCGAGGACTCGAGCGAGCACGCCACGGGGACGCCAGACGATGACTGAGATGCGCTACCGCGAGGCGTTGAACGTGGCGCTGCGCGAGGAGCTGGCGCGCGACGAGCGCGTGATCCTGATGGGCGAGGACATCGGCGTCTTCGGCGGCGCCTTCAAGGTCACCGACGGTCTGCTCGAGGAGTTCGGCGAGAGCCGCGTACGCGACACGCCGATCTCCGAGAACACGATCGTAGGCGTCGGCGTCGGCGCGGCGATGACCGGCCTGCGGCCCGTCGTCGAGCTGATGACGATCAACTTCTCGCTGCTCGCCTTCGACCAGATCGTCAACCACGCCGCCCACATCCACTACATGTTCGGCGGCCAGGCCCGCGTGCCGCTCGTCGTCCGCATGCCCCAGGGCGCCGGCCACCAGCTCGGTCCGACGCACTCGCACTGCCTCGAGGCCCTCTACCTCCACGTCCCGGGCCTGCTCGTCGCCGTGCCCGCCACGGCCGCCGACGCGAAGGGCCTCCTGAAGACCGCGATCCGCGACGACAACCCCGTGATCTTCATCGAGCACGAGAGCCTCTACGGCATCCGCGGCGAGGTTCCCGACGGAGAGGAGCTCGTGCCCTTCGGCGTCGCGCGGACCGTCCGCGAGGGCACCGACGTGACGATCGTCGGCATCTCGCGCATGGCACGCACCGCCGAGCGCGCCGCCGAGACGCTCGCAGCCGAGCACGGCGTGCAGGCGGAGGTCATCGACCCGCGCACCCTGCGCCCGCTCGACCTCGACACGATCCTCGCCTCGGTGCGCCGGACCAACCACTGCGTGATCGTCGAGGAGGGCTGGCCGCACGGCGGCGTCGGCGCCAACCTCGCCGCGCTGATCGCCGAGCAGGCCTTCGACGATCTCGACGCGCCCGTCCAGCGGGTCACCGGCGCAGACGTCCCGATGCCCTACTCGAAGCCCCTCGAGGACATCGCCTACCCCCATGAGCCGCAGGTCATCCGAGCCGCGCTCACGGCGCTTAACCTCGACCCGGGCGTGCGCGACGGCGCCGGCGCGCCCGCGGCCGCCCGGGCACCCGCGAGGCGCTGATGGCCGAGATCGTCATGCCCCGCCTCTCGGACACGATGGAGGAGGGGACGATCCTGCGTTGGCTCAAGCGCGACGGCGAGCACGTGGCGCGCGGCGAGGAACTCGTCGAGATCGAGACCGACAAGGCCACGATGACGTACGAGTCAGACCAGGACGGCACGCTCGAGATCGTCGCCGCCGACGGCGACACGCTCACCGTCGGCGAGCTCATAGCCCGCGTCGGCGCCGTTGCAGGAGCGGATCGGGAGGCGGCCGCCGCGCCCGCTGCCGCGCGGGCGGACGGGGCGTCCTCGCCGGCGCCGCACGAGGCCCGGGAGCCGCGGGTGAAGGCCTCGCCGCTCGCGCGGCGCATCGCGCGCGAAAGCGGCATCGACCTCCACACCCTCGCCGGCAGCGGCCCCGGGGGCCGGATCGTGCGGGCAGACGTCCTCGCGCGCGAGACCGTCGCTGCGCCGGCGGCGCCCGCGCAGGAGTCCTCGCTCGAGGAGCGCGTCGCGACGGCCAAGGGCGAGACGACGATCGTCGAGCTCAACCGCACGCAGCAGACGATCGCGCGGAGGATGGCCGAGTCGAAGGTGACGATCCCCGACTTCACGCTCCAGGCCGAGGTCGACATGGACGCGTGCGTGCGTCTGCGCAGCGAGCTCAAGCGCCTCTCGCGCCCCGGCGCCTCGGCCGAGCCGGGCGCCGGCGCGGCCGACGTCCCCACGTACAACGACATGGTCGTCAAGGCGAGCGCGCTCGCGCTGCGCGAGCACCCGCGCGCGAACGGGAGCTACAAGGACGGGCATCTCGAGCTGCATGCGCGCATCAACGTCGGCGTCGCGGTCGCCGCGCACGACGCACTGATCGTGCCGACCGTCTTCGACGCCGGCGAGAAGTCCCTCGGCGAGATCGCCCGCGAGACGCGCTCGCTGGCAGAGCGTGTGCGCGCAGGCACGATCACGCCTCCCGAGCTCGGTGGCGGGACGTTCACCGTCTCGAACCTCGGCATGTACGGAGTGCGCAGCTTCACGGCGATCATCAACCCGCCGCAGGCGGCGATCCTCTCGGTCGGCTCGCTCGAGCAGCGCGCAGTCGTGCGTGGCGGTGAGCTCACGGCCGTCAGCACGATGGCGCTCACGCTCGTGTGCGACCACCGCATCCTCTACGGCGCGGACGCCGCACAGCTGCTCGCGCGGATCCGCGAGCTGCTCGAGCAGCCGGTGGCGCTGACGCTCTGAGGAGCGCTGCCCCGGGCCGGCGCGACGCTAGGCTTGATGCAGGCCGATGACCGCTGCAACCACCAAGGAGCGCGAGGAGATGTGGGTGTCTCACCTCGGCCTCGTGCCCTACCGCGAGACGCTCGCAGCGCAGGAGCACGTGCGCGAGCTCAGGCTGCGCGACGAGGTCCCCGATACGTTGCTGCTGCTCGAGCATCCCCCCGTCTACACGCGCGGGCGGCGCTCGGCCGACGGCGAGCTCCCGTTCGGTGAGGACTTCTACAGCGCCAGGGGCATCGACGTGATCGAGACCGACCGCGGCGGACGAGTCACCTACCACGGGCCCGGCCAGCTCGTCGGCTACCCGATCATGCGCATCGCCGATATCGACGCCCACCTGCGGACAATGGAAGCGGCGATCGTCGCGACGCTCGCCGGCGAGGGGATCTCCTCGCGCTCGCGCCACGAGGAGGGCATCGACTACACCGGCGTGTGGGTCGAGGACCGCAAGATCGCCTCGATCGGCGTCCACGTGCTGCGCGGCGTCACGACGCACGGCTTCGCGATCAACGTCGAGAACGACCTCGACCCGTTCTCGTGGGTCGTCGCGTGCGGGCTGCCCGGCGTGACGATGACATCGCTCGCGCGCGAGCTGGCGCCCGAGCGCTCCGCCGGCATGCCCTGCGTGCGACGCCGCGCGGCCTTCGCGTTCTGCCGGGCGCACGGCCGCCGCCAGCGCCTCGTCTCACCCGGGCGCCTCGGCATCGACGCGCCGCAGGCCGCCGCCCGCCCGTCGACGCTCGCGCCGGCCGGCACTGCCTCGCGGGAGGCCGTCCCCGCATGAGCGCCACGCGCTCGCGCGCCAATCCGGGAGGGATGGACGTCCTGACGGTGCTCGGGCCCGACGTTCGCCCGCTGCGCGAGCGCAAGCCGCCGTGGTTCAAGGTCCCGCCACCGGGCGGCGAGCGCTACCGGGCGCTGACCGAGATGATCCGCGAGGAGAACCTCCACACGGTCTGCCAGGAGGCAGCCTGTCCCAACGTGGGCGAGTGCTGGGACCGCGGAACGGCCACATTCATGATCCTCGGCGACACCTGCACGCGCCGCTGCGGCTTCTGCAACGTCAAGACCGGCAAGCCCACGTGGCATGACCCGCTCGAGCCGGCACGCGTCGCGCGCTCGATCGCGCGCATGGGGCTGCGTCATGCCGTCGTCACCTCGGTCGACCGCGACGATCTGCCGGACAAGGGCGCGGCCGCGTTCGTCGGTGTGATCCGCCAGGTCCGCCGCCAGGCGCCCGAATGCCAGATCGAGGTGCTGACGCCGGACTTCCAGGGACAGGAGATGCCGCTCGCGAAGGTGATCGGCGAGCGGCCCGACGTCTTCAACCACAACGTCGAGGTCGTGCCGCGCCTCTACCCGCTCGCGCGCCGCGGCTCGGAGTTCGCCCGCTCCTGCCGTGTCCTGCGCCTCGCTTCGGAGCTCGGGGAGGGCGAGGTGGTCACGAAGTCCGGCCTGATGGTGGGACTCGGAGAGTCTCTTGAGGAGATGATCGATGCGTTCGCCGCGCTTCGGCAGAGCGGCGTGCAGGTCCTGACGGTCGGTCAGTATCTGCGCCCCTCCGAGCGCCACCTCCCCGTCGTGCGCTACTGGCACCCCGACGAGTTCGCCGCGCTCGAGCGCGCGGCCTACGAGCTCGGCTTCGAGCACGTGGCGGCAGGGCCGCTCGTGCGCTCCTCCTACCATGCCGATCAGCACGTCCCGCAGGCACGCCCGGGCGTGGGCCCGCTCGCCGCAGCCGTGAGCTGACAGCGGCTCGGGGCCGGCGCAGGCCCCAACCGCCGCCGTTCCGAAGGCCGGTGGGTAGGCTGCGAGCGGCATCGCCTGAGGGCCGGGCGCAGCCATGATCCCTCTCAAGGACAACATCCCCAACGAACGCTTCCCGTTCGTGACGGTCGCTCTGGTCGTGATCAACGTGATCGCGTACCTGTTCTCGATCCGCAGCGGCGGCGACTTCTTCGGGGGGCCGGGCACGGAAACGGTCGTGCACGGCGCGGCGATCCCCTACGACTTCACGCACCCGGGCAAATACTGCACGCTGCACCCCGTGTTCGACGAACTCGGTCACCAGGCGCTCGAATCGAGCTGCAAGGACGGCCCCTACCCGGGCCAGCTCCAGACATGGCAGACCGCGTTCACCTCGATGTTCATGCACGGCGGATTCCTGCACATCGCCGGCAACATGCTGTTCCTCGCGATCTTCGGGCCGAACGTCGAGGATGCGATGGGCCACGTGCGCTTCGTCGTCTTCTACCTGCTCGGCGGGCTCGTGGCGCTCGCCGCGCAGGTGCTCGTCGACCCCAACTCGATGGTGCCGACGCTCGGCGCCTCGGGCGCGATCGCGGCGGTCCTCGGCGGCTACATACTTCTCTATCCGCGCGCACGCATCCTCAGCCTGATCTTCATCATCTTCTTCGTGACGCTGATCGAGCTGCCCGCACTGCTCGTGCTGGGCATCTGGTTCCTCGAGCAGATCTTCTTCAGCGTCGCAGGCCTCGCGAGCCCGACGGGCGGTGGCAGCGGCGTCGCGACCTTCGCCCACATCGGCGGTTTCGCCTTCGGTCTCGCGCTCATCCGCCTGTTCATCCTGGGGCGCAGGCGCCCGCCGCAGGCGCTCGTCGGCTTCTAGATGGGCGATCCCTCGGCCATCCACCGTTGGAGCGGACGATGAACCGCCGCCTCGTGCTCGGCGCCGCGCTCGTCTTCATCGCCGGCTTTGCGTTCCTCACCTACCGCGCGCTCGCCGAACAGGGGGTGACCTTCCTCGGGCTCGTCTCTGTGTTCATCGTCGTACTGCTCGCGGTGGGAATCGTCGGCGCGTTGCGCAATCCTCCCCGATGAGCGTTCGTCGAGCGCACGCCTCCCCCGAGGACCGACGACGCGAGAGCAGATGCCGCCCCTCCCGTTCCTGAAACCCGGTGACGCCCGCCGCCGCACGCGCCGGCCGCGTGGATCTGTGCTGGCCGTGATCGTGCTGCTCCTCGCGGCCGGCGCCGCCGCCGTGCTCGTCACGAGAGCCAGCTCGAGCGCGCGCCACTCCCACGCCCACGCCGGGGTGCACGCGAGCACGCTGCACGCCGCGCCGCCCGCGCCCGCCCAGCCGGCGCTGTCGCCGGCGGGCCTTCCCCTCGACGCGCCCGCGTTCGCACTCACGGCTGTCGGCGAGCTCTCCGCGGACGCGGTCCGCATCCCCTTTCATTCCCCTCCGCGCGCGGGGCTGCTGTTCGACCTCGACAGTGGGCGCGTCCTCTGGCAGCGCAACCCGCACGCGCGTCTGCGCATCGCGAGCCTCACGAAGATGATGACCGCGCTGCTGGCGGTCCGCTCGGCCAGGCCCGGCACGGGAGTGCTCGTCACGCACGAGGCGATCGACACCGACGGATCGAAGGTGGGCGTGCTGCCGCTCGGAAGGCGCGTGCGCTTCGAGACGATGCTCTACGGGCTGCTGCTCCCTTCGGGCAACGACGCCGCCGTCGCGCTCGCGCAGAACCTCGCCGGCAGCGTGCCCCGCTTCGTCGCACGCATGAACTCCGCGGCGGCGAAGCTCGGCCTCGGCTGCACCCGCTTCGCCTCCCCGTCGGGATACGTCGACCAGGACAACTTCTCCTGCCCTGTCGACCTCGCCGAGCTGGCCCATCTCGACCTCGCCCAGCCGAGGATCGCGCGGATCACGCGCACCGCCTCGGCGGTCCTGCCGTTCCCGATCAAGGGCGGGAAGCTGTACCTCTACAACAACAACCCCCTTCTGCGCTACGGGTATCCGGGGACGACGGGCCTGAAGACCGGCTACACGCTCGCGTCCGGGCGCTGCCTCGTCGCGACCGCCGAGCGCCACGGTGTGCGCCTCGGCGTCGTGCTGCTCGACTCGCCCGACCCCGCCACACAGGCGCGCAAGCTGCTCGACCGAGCCTTCGAGCACGTCTACGGCCAGCACCCGGTGCCCGAGCCGCCGATACCCGCAGGGGCTTGAGCGCGAGGGGCCGTCACCGTCAGGCGTCGAGCAGGACAGGCTCGTGATCGACTTTGGTCACGCGCCAGTAGTTCGGGCGCCGGTCCTTGTCCGGCGCGTCTCCGGCGGCCACCTCGCCCGCGTGCTCGAGCACTACGCGCGCAACCGTGGTCTGGCCTCCGCGGTGGTCGTTGTAGAACACCCCCACCTCGAGTGAGTCCGGCTCTCCTGCCGTCAGCTTCTCGTCGACACACAAGATGCGCATGGTCTCACCCTGGGCCACCCGTTCTCGATGTATCGCAATCGACGCGGTCTCGCCGTCGAGCAACACTCGGTCCCCGCCAAGACCTTTCAGCCTGGCCCGCTCGGGGTCGATCACCGCCAATCCGCTGCCGACGTTCCGGAGCGGTACGGCGACTCGGATATGGGTCGGGGACGAGTCTACGTACGCCCTCCGCCAGTCGACATCGGTGACCGGCTCGCCTGTTGGGAAGTTCAGACGCACGAACAAACCGGGATCGAGGTCACTGGGCCCGGAGCTGTGCTCGCTGACGTCAATCAGCACCGGCCGCCGCGCGTCCTCGACCTGCTGCCGTGCCGTGTCCGCGTGGTCTCGCGCGGCCTGCGCCTGACCCCGCGACGCCTCGACCTGCTGCCGTGCCGTCTCCGCGTGGGCTCGCGCGGCCTGCGCCTGACCCCGCGACGCCTCGACCTGCTGCCGTGCCGTCTCCGCGTGGTCTCGCGCGGCCTGGGCTTGGTCCCCGGCCGCCTTGGCTTGACGCTCGGTCGCCTCAGCCTGCCTTCGTGCCGCCTCGACCTGCTGCTCCGCGCTCGCCGCGTGTTCTTGCGCAGCCTGCGCCTGCTCCCCCGCGGCCTTGGCTTGAGTCTCGGCCGCCTCCGCGTCCCTTTTCACGGTCTCGAGCAACGCTTTCTGGGATCCCGCGGCCTGATTGCCCTGGCGCCAGGTGAGCACTACGCCGACGCCCAGCAGCGCCGTCGCAACGGCCGTGATGACGGTCCAGATGTCCGCCATCATCACCACACCTGCATCCCCCATATGCGAATGGTTGCACTCGGGGATGCGCCCCGCCCTCCGGCCCGCCGTGTCCATCCGACGCCGGCTTGCGGGGTGGGGTAACTTTGAGGGCACGAGGATTGACTGGCCAGTCAGCCAAAGGAGGAGCCGTGGATCTCGACGACACACCGGAGCAGGCCGCCTACCGCGCGCAGGTGCGCAGCTGGCTCGACGAGCACAGATCCGAGGCGCCGGTCCTCAAGGGCCCGGATGCGCTCGAGGACGAGGCGGAGATCCTCGCTGCGCGCCGCGCCTGGCAGGGCAAGCTCGCCGAGGGTGGCCTTGCGGGCGTGACGTGGCCGAAGGACTACGGCGGGCAGGGCATGGGGCCGATCGAGCAGGTGATCTGCAACCAGGAGATCGCCCGCGCGCAGGTTCCCGGGATCCTCGACGCGATCGGCGTCGGGATGCTCGGACCGACGATCATCGCGCACGGCAGCGAGGAGCAGAAGTCACGCTACCTCGGCTCGATGCTGCACGGCGACGAGGTCTGGTGCCAGCTCTTCTCAGAGCCGGCCGCGGGGTCGGACGTGGCCGCGGTGCAGACGCGCGCGCGCCTCCAGGAGGACGGCAGCTGGCGGCTGACGGGGCAGAAGGTCTGGACCACCAACGCGCAGTTCGCCGCCTACGGCCTGCTGCTCGCGCGCACCGACGCCGACGTCCCCAAGCACAAGGGCCTGACGATGTTCATCCTGCCGATGGACGCCGAGGGCGTGACCGTCCGCGGACTGCGGCAGATCTCGGGCGAGGCGGAGTTCAACGAGGTCTTCCTCGACGACGTCGCGCTCGACGAGAACGCCGTCGTCGGCGGCGTCGGCAACGGCTGGGGCACCGCGCTCACGACGCTCATGTTCGAGCGCGTGACGATCGGGCTCGGCGGCGAGGGGATGGGCTACAACTCGACGCGCTTCGCGGCCGCGATCGCCCGCGACGAGGGCGCCCGCCGCGACGCCGAGGTGCGCCACCAGCTCGGTGAGATCTCGAGCGAGCTGCTCGCCGTGAGGTTCACCGGCTACAGGACCCTGACGGCGCTGCAGAAGGGCCAGATCCCGGGTCCCGAGGCCGGCCTCGCGAAGGTCACGATCGTCAACGGCGCGGTCAAGGCCGGTGACCTGATCGCCGACGTGCTCGGCCCCGAGGCGCTGTCCGAGGACAGCGAGTGGGCCTACATGATCTCCTTCCTGCCAGGTCTGAAGTCCGCCGGCGGGACCGAGGAGATCCTGCGCAACACGATCGGCGAGCGCGTCCTCGGGCTGCCGCCCGAGCCGCGCCTCGACAAGGGCATCCCGTTCTCCGAGCTCCGCTCCAAGGAAGGGGCGCCCGCATGAGCCGGCCACACAGGACAGAAGGAGCGTCAATATGAACCTCTCCCTCTCGGACGAGCAGGAGTTCCTCCGCGAGGCGGCCCGCGGCGCGCTCTCGCGGTTCAAGACGCTCGAGGCGGCGCGCGGCGCGCTCGACGGGGACGAGAACGCGCTGCCGGATCTCTGGCCGATGGCCCGCGAGGCGGGCTGGCCGGGCCTGTTGATCGATGAGGACCACGGCGGCGCGGGCCTCGACGCGTTCGACGCGATGCTCGTGCTCGGCGAGTGCGGTCGCGTGCTCGCAGGCATCCCGCTGCTGGGCCACCTCCCCGCGACGGCCATCCTCGGCGACGCGCCGAACGCGGGCTCGCTGCTCGAGCCGCTCGCGACGGGCGAGCGGCGCGCGGCGTACCTGCCGGTCAGCCCGCCATCGGACGTCGATCCGCGTTGGACGGTGGATGCGACGAGCGGGAGCCGCCGCGCCGACGCGCCGGTGCTGTCCGGTGACGGCACCGAGGCGCGTGTCAGCGGCGAGCTCGCCTGGGTCCCCGACGTCCCCGGCTGCGACGTGCTCGTCGGTGTCGCGCTGCGCGATGGCGTCCCGGTCGGGATCGCCGTCGAGGCGGCCGCGGCGGGGGTCTCGATCGAGTCGACGAGCCGCTACGACGCGACGCGCTCGCTGGCCCACGTCAAGCTCGAGGGCGCGCCGGCGATGGAACTCGACGCATCCGAGGACTCGCTCGCGGCCGCGTGGCATCTCGCGCAGACGCTGATCGCCGCCGAGTCGATCGGCAGCGTCGAGACGGCGCTCGACGTCTCGGTCGCATACGCCAAGGAGCGCCACACCTTCGGCCGCGCGATCGGCTCCTACCAGGCGGTCAAGCACTCGCTCACCGAGGTGCTCCGCCAGCTCGAGAACGGACGCTCGCTGCTCTACTACGCCGGCTGGGCCCGCGGCGGAGCGCCGGGGGAGTTCCCGCTCGCGGCCAGCGCGGCGCGCTCGGTGGCCGGCCGGGCGCTCGACCAGGCGGCCCGCACGATGATCTCCGTGCACGGCGGTATCGGCGCGACGTGGGAGCACGACGCCCCGCTCTACTTCCGCCGCGCCCAGCTCTCCAGGAGGCTGCTCGGCGGGACGCGTGTCGCGACCGATCGTGTCGCAGGCGAGCTGATCGCCCAGGCCGACGCCGCTTAGCGCCTGCGGGCAACCCTTGCGCGGGGCGCCGCGATCCTGAGCGTGAGCAGCACCGGCGCGCCGTAGGCGCCGTGCACCGCCCGGACCAGCGCCGCGTCGACACCGCAGTTGAAGCAGAAGCCGTGCTGCGACCAGCCGATGGCGCGGGCCAGCACCTGATCGGCATACAGCACGCCCGTGGCGTCGTGGCCGTAGTAGTCGAACGCCGCGTTCCACGCGGACCCGTCGAGCGCATACGTGGCGCCGTCGGCCGACAGCAGGCGCGCCCCCGCCATGATCGCGTCGAAGTCGTCGTAGATGGAGGGATGCCCCGCGGTCATGTGGTCGTAGCTCGCCGGCCGCGTGCCGTATCGGTAGGAGTCCCTCACGAGATCCCACGTCGTGACGCGCCCGTTCGTGACGTTGAACTGCATCGGCCCTCCGCAGCAGCGCGCGAAATTCAGGCCGTGGTAGGTGCCCGGCGCGGTCGAGAAGGCCGTCTCCTGCATGTGGATCGAGGCGAGCAGCAGCCAGTTGACGCCGAACGTCCTCTGCGCGGTCGCGTAGATCGGGTAGAAGCCTTCCATCCAGCGGGCGGCGATCGGGCTCCGCGGCGCACCCGGCGCCGAGGGCGCCGAGCTGCGTGCCCGGACGGCCGCCGCAGAGCTCGACGGGGCCACCGCGGCCGCGCGGGGCGAAGGCTGCGCGGCGGCGGCACCGCCCGCCGAGGCGGCGCCCTGTGGCTGCCCGAGCGCTGCGGCGGGGGCCGGCGTCGGGGTCGCGGCGGCGAACAGGATCCGCGGCGGGGCGACGGCGCTCGTGCGGCCGACCGCGCCGGCGAGCACCGCCACGAGCACCGCCACTCCGACCGCGGCGATCGTGCAGGCGAGCATCCACGAGCCCCGTTCGGAGGGAGGGCTCGGCATGGTCGCCGGCAGGCGCAGGCCGGTCTCGGGATCGGTCTTGGGCTTCATCGAGCGGTAACGGTATCGGTGCGGGAGCGCGGCGAGCTCACGTGACTCGTCCAACGACGGGCACCCTCGCGCGGGGATCGCGCCGGCGCGCCGATGCGGGGACTGCCGGGTTACACCTCTCATGAACACGCTTGCACGCCCGATCGCTGCGCTCGCGATGCGCCTCGCGCTCGCCATGCGCCCCATGCTCGCGCCGCGCCTCGTGCTCGCGTCGTGCCTCGTGCTCGCGTCGTGCCTCGTGCTCGGCGCGCTCGGCGCGCCTGGCGTGGCAGCCGCTGCGCCCGCCACGGCCACGCCGGCGCCGGCGCTCTCCCCCGTGCAGCGGCACTACCTGCAGCTGGCGCAGTCGGGAGTTGCTCGCGCGCAGCAGCGCTGGCGCGATCGCCGGCTCGGCTGGTACGACGCGCGGCTCGCCGACCGCGACCGCTACCCGCAGGCGACGATCTGGGACATCGTGCCGCTGTTCGAGTCGATCGACGCGATCGCGATCGCCCAGCCGAGCGCGGCCAACAGGCACGCCGTCGCGCGCTTCGCCGCCGGAGCCGAGCGCTACCTGAACCGCGGGCTGCACCCGATCCCGGGGTTCTCGCCCTACCCCGGCGACCGCACAGCGGGCACGGAGACGTGGTTCGACGACAACGGCTGGTGGGGTCTCGCCTTCGTCAACGCCTACCGCGCCACGGGCACACGCCGCTACCTCCTCGACGCCGAACGCGCGCTGCGCTACATCGCGACGGTCGGCTGGGATCCGCGGGCAGGCGGTGTCTGGTGGAACACCCGCCACCCCTACAAGGCCGGCGAGGCGCTGGCCTCGGGCACGCTGCTCGCTGCGCTCCTCTACCAGCAGACGCGCTCGCCGTTCGCGCTCGCGCAGGCCAACCGCTTCCTGGCTTGGGCCGACACGACGGGCTTCAGCGCCGCCGACCGGCTCTACGCCGCCAGCGACCGCGACACGACGCCGATCGACTACATCGAGGCGCCGCTCATCTACGCGCAGGCCGTGCTCTGCGCGGCACGCGGCACAGCGGGCGACTGCGCACGCGCCGAGCAGCTCAAGGCGACCGCGCTCGAGCGCTTCGGCTACCTGCTGGACTTCTCTCCGCAGTACGACGCGATCTACCTGCAGTGGATGCTCGCGCTCTACGCCCAGGATCACGATCCTTTGCTCTACCGGCTCGCCGCAGACAACGCGCGCAACGCGGAATCGCGGGCGGCGAGCAACGCCGGCCTCTACCTCTACTCGTGGAACGGCGAAACGCTCCCTGCCCAGTACGCGGCGCCGGGCATGCTCCAGACACACGCGGCCACGACCAGCCTGTTCGCGTGGCTCGCGGTCTACGCGCCGCCGGGTTGACCGCCCGCTCAGACGCCGAGCGCCCGGCGCAGCACCCGATCGAAGATGCGATCCGGAAGCGCGCGCTTGAGCACCAGCATCGCTTTCGCGTCGCGGCCGACGAGGTAGCGGGCGCGCATCCGCCGGGCGCCCAGGGCGCGCTCGATCGTCTCCGCCACCGCATCCGGGGGGACGCCGCGCCGCGCCGTCTCCTCGAGGATCTTCTCCATCGCCGCCGGCACGTGCCCGTACTCGCTCTGCAGCTCCGCGGGAATCGTGACGCGTTCGGCTTCGGCGCGCCCCTTGTCCCAGATCGGCGTCGCCACAGAGCCCGGCTCCACCAGGGCGACCTGCACGTGCGAGGTCGCCAGCTCGATCCGCAGCGCGTCGCCGAGCGCCTCGATCGCGTGCTTGGAGGCGGCATACGGCGCGACGAACGGAGTCGGCACGCGCCCGCCGATCGACGAGATGAACACGATCCGGCCGTGGGCGCGGCGCAGGGCCGGGAGCATCGCCTGCGTGACCGAGACCTGCGCGAGCACGTTGACGTCGAACTGCCTGCGCATGTCCTCCGGCGCGACCAGCTCCAGCGGGCCGCCGACGCCGATGCCGGCGTTGTTGACGAGCGCGTCGAGTCCTCCGGCCGTTCGTCCCCTCCCTGCTGCGAGCTCGCCGACGCGCTCCGCCGCCTGTGCCACCTGGTCTGGGTCGGTGACCTCTAGCGCCAGGGGGATCACGCGCCCACCGGCGGCCGGCTCGGCCGCCAGCTGCTCGCCCGCGCTCGTCTCGCGCACGCCCGCGAGCACCGTCCAGCCCGAGCGCGCGAGGCGCAGCGCGGTCGCACGCCCGATCCCCGTCGAAGCACCCGTGATCAGCGCCGCCGGCACGCCGCGAGCGTAACGGAAAGTCGCGGCCGGCCGTATGCGGCGCTCGCGCGGTCGGCGCTCGCTTAGGATGCCGCGCCATGCTTGCGCGCGCGAAGACGCCCGCCTCAGCCGTGCGCGCGCTCGCGTTGCTCGCGGCGCTCGCCGCGCTGGGCGGCTGCGGCAAGGGCGCCGCCGGCGGATCGAGCACGCACTCCTCGGCGACCGTCGCCGGAGCGCCGGCGGACCACACCACCTGTCCGCAGACGGTGCTCGACGTCCTCGGGCGCGTCGCGCGGCGCATCTACAGGCAGGGCGTCTCGAGCGAACGAACTCGCTCCGCTGCGCATCTGATCGCCGCATCGCTCCCGCTGCGCGAGGCGGTCGAACGCGGCGACCCGGTCGCGACCCGTGCCGCGGCGCAGGCACTCGTCGCGGGCGGACACCTGACGAACCTGCGCGTGATCCGCGGCGGGGCCGTGCTGGCCGACGTGGGTGGCCCCGCCGTCGCGCCGCTGCACGGCGCGCTGAAGGGCGCGTCCGGGCAGCCGATCGCGAGCTACGTGACGAGCGTGTGGTCCGACGAAGGCCTGCTCGCCGAGACCAGCGGCGTGACCGGCAGCCGGGTCGCGCTGCGGGTCGGCGGGCGCAGCGTCGGCGGATCGCTGGCGCTTGCGCGGGGGCGAATACCGGCGGAAGGGACGCTCGGCTATCACGGGCAGCGCTACCAGTACACATCCTTCGGCGGCGCGCAGTACCCCGCCGGGCATCTGCGCGTCTACCTGCTGAAGCCGATCGGCTCGATCTCCTCGCTCTGCGGCCCGACGCCCGAGGACACGGTCGTCAACACGCTGAGCCGGATCGCGACCCTGATCTACGCGGCGGAGGGTGGCCCGCGCACGGTGCCGCAGGTCCGCCGAGTGCAGCAGGACCAGGCGCTGCTGCGCGCGGTCGCCGCTCGTGACGTATCCAGCGCCAAGACGGCGATCGAAGCGCTGCTGACCGAACACATCGTGCGCCTGCGTGTGTTCGCCGGCGCCGGTCTGCTGTCGGACGTCGGCGGTCCTTTCGTGCTCGCGCCGGTGAGCGCGCCGTTGAAGCTCGGCGGGCGGCCGATCGGCCGCCTCGTGCTCTCGATCCAGGACGACGAGGGCTACCTGCGGCTCGCGAAGCGACTCGTCGGGTTGCGCGTGCTGATGTACATGGCGCCCGCCCGCCCGGGCGCCCAGCCTCAGCTCGTCAAGAACAGCCTCGGACCGTCGCCCGGCTCGGTGCCCCCGAGCGGCCCCTACCAATACCGCGGGCAGCGCTTCCGCGTGGTCACGGTCAACGCCCGCGCCTTCCCTAGCGGGCCGCTGACGATCCGCGTGCTGGTGCCGCTGCCCTACTCCTAGGGCCGCCCGCGCGCTAGGCGACTGCTGCCAGCGAGCGGCGCTTGGCCTCGAGCGCCTGCATCAGCTCGTCGAAGGAGCTCGCGAATTTCTCGACGCCCTCGCGCTCGAGCGTCAGCGTGACGTCGTCGTAGTCGATCCCGGCGGCGGCCAGTTCCTCGAAGACGCGCTGCGCCTCGTCGAGCCCCTGCTCGAGCCGCGGCTCGGGATCGCCGTGGTCCTGGTAGGCGAGGATCGTCTCCTCGGGCATCGTGTTGACGGTCTCGGGGCCGATCAGCTCCTCGATGTAGAGCGTGTCGGCGTACGCGGGGTTCTTCGTCGAGGTCGACGCCCACAGCACGCGCTGCGGGGTGGCGCCCTTCGAGACGAGGAACTCCCAGCGCGGTCCCTTGAACGTCTCGCGGTAGTGCCTGTAGGCGAGCTTCGCGTTGGCGATCGCGAGCTTGCCCTTGAGGTGCTCGTGGCCGCCGAGCTCGTCCAGGCGGCGGTCGGCCTCGGTGTCGATCCGCGAGACGAAGAAGCTCGCCACCGAGGCGACCTTCCGGGGGTCGCCGCCCTCGGCGACGAGGCGCTCGAGACCTCGGATGTAGGACTCGGCGACCTCCGCATAGCGGCGCAGCGAGAAGATCAGCGTGATGTTGATCGAGCGCCCCTTCGCGATCACGTCCTCGATCGCGGCGAGGCCCGGCTTGGTCGCCGGGATCTTGACCATCAGGTTGGGCCTGTCCACCTCGTCGTGCAGGCGCATCGCCTCGCGGTAGGTGGGCTCCGTCTCGAAGGCGAGCCGCGGGTCGACCTCGAGCGAGACGTACCCGTCGCGGCCGCCACCGCCGTCCCAGACCGGACGGAAGAGGTCGCACGCGTCGCGGATGTCCTGCTCGGCGAGCGCCCAGAAGGTCTGCTCGACGTCGCGTCCCTGCTCGGCGAGCTCGTGCAGCTGCTCGTCGTAGTCGCTGCCGCCCGATGTCATCGCCTTCTGGAAGATCGTCGGGTTCGAGGTCGCGCCGACGACGGCGTAGTCGTCGATCAGCTCCTGAAGGTGGCCGCCCCTGATCGATTCGCGCGCGAGGTAGTCGATCCACACGCTCTGCCCGAGCGCCGACAGGCGCTGGAGCGGAGGAAGGTTCTGGTCGGCGGGCATCGTGGCCTCCTTGTGTCCTATGTGCGTTGGCGCAGCAGCGCGCGTGCGCGCTCGGCGATGTGCTCGGCGTTGAACCCGAGCTTTTCCAAGACGGTGTTACCCGGCGCCGAGGCGCCGAAGCGATCGAGGCCGAGCACGTCTCCCTCGTCGCCCACCCACCTCCACCAGCTCATGCTCGCGCCCGGCTCGACCGCGAGCCTCGCGCGCACCGAGCTTGGCAGCACATCCTCGCGGTACTCGTCGGGTTGGGAGGCGAAGAGTTCCATGCAGGGCATCGAGACGACGCGCGCGGGCGTGCCGTCGGCGGCGAGCGTGCGCGCTGCATCGAGCGAGGCGCCGACCTCCGCGCCCGTCGCGATCAGGATGATCTCCGGATCCTCGGAGTCCTCGCCCGAGTCCCACAGCGTGTAGCCGCCGCGCTCGAGGCCGTCGGCGCTCGCGACCTCCGATCGGTCGAGCACGGGGATGTTCTGGCGCGAGAGCAGCAGCGCGACGGGGCCGTCCTCGCGTTCGAGCGCGACCCGCCAGGCGACGCTCGTCTCGTTCGCATCGGCGGGGCGGACGACCCACAGTCGCGGAATCGCGCGAAGCGCGGCGTAGTGCTCGACGGGCTGGTGCGTGGGGCCGTCCTCACCGAGCGCGACCGAGTCGTGGGTCCACACCCACAGCACCGGAAGGCTCATCAGCGCCGACAGCCGCACCGCCGGGCGCATGTAGTCCGAGAAGATCAGGAACGTCGAGCCGTAGGGCTTGACGATGCCCCCGTGCGCGCTCGCGCCGTTGACGATCGCGCCCATCGCGTGCTCGCGGATCCCGAACGGCACGTTGCGCCCCGCATGCGCGCTCCCGTACTCGCCAGCGCCGTCGAACAGCGTCTTCGTCGACTCGACGAGGTCCGCGGCGCCGCCGATCATCGTCGGACCGTGCCCGCCGAAGGCCGCCATCGCCTTCTGCCCGGCCGCGCGCGTCGCGAGCTTCTCGCCCGCCGCGAACTCGGGCATCGACTCGCGCCAGCCCTCGCGCAGGCGTCCCTTCCACGCGGTGTCCCAGTCCCGCGCCTCGCGGGGGAACGCCTCGCGCCAGGCGCCGTAGCGCTGCTCCCACTCGCGCTGCGCGGCGGCCCCCCTGTCGCGAAGGTCCATGTGCGCGTAGACCCGCTCGTCGACCCAGAACCTGCGATCGGGGTCGAAGCCCATCACCTCCTTGGTGGCCCGGACCTCGTCCTCGCCGAGCGCCGAGCCGTGGGCCTTCGCCGTGTCGACGGCGTGCGGAGCCGGATATGCGATGTGCGAGCGCACAGCGATGAACGAGGGTCGCTCCGTTTCGTCGCGGCCGGCGGCGATCGCGCTCGCGAGCGCCTCGACGTCCTCGGAATCCTCGACGCGCTGCACGTGCCAGTCGTTGGCGCGCATCCGCTCGAGATGGTTCTCGCGGTCGAAGGAGAGGCCCGTCGTCCCGTCGATCGTGATGTGGTTTTCGTCGTAGCAGACGACGAGCTTGCCGAGCGCGAAGTTGCCCGCGATCGACGCGGCCTCCTGGCTGATGCCCTCCATCATGTCTCCGTCGGAGCAGATCACGTAGACGTGATGGTCGATCGCGGTGTGGTCGGGGCGGTTGAAGCGCTCGCCGAGGAAGCGCTCGGCCATCGCGATGCCGACGGCGTTGGCGAAGCCCTGGCCGAGCGGTCCCGTCGTGATCTCGATTCCGGGCGTGTGGCCGCGCTCGGGGTGGCCCGGCGTGCGCGAGCCCCACTGGCGAAAGCTTTCGAGGTCCTCGAGGCCGAGGTCGAAGCCCGTGAGGTGGAGCAGTGAGTACTGGAGGATGCAGGCGTGGCCGGCGCTCAGGACGAAACGGTCGCGATCGGGCCACTGCGGGTCCGCGGGATTGACGCGGAGGAAGCGGTGGAACAGCGTGTAGCCGAGCGGCGCGAGCGCCATCGCGGTGCCCGGGTGCCCCGAGTCGGCTTTCTGGACGGCGTCCATCGCGAGGCCGCGAACAGTGTCGATAGACAGCTTCTGGATGTCCTGCTCGACCACTGAGACCGATCCTAGCGACGCTGGCGCACTGTGGTCGGCGCGGGCCCGATAGAGTCGCAAGATCGTGAGCGAGCAGTTCTGTGACGTCGGAAGGGGGATCACCCTCTGCTACGAGAGCTTCGGGGACCCCGCCGATCCGCCCGCGCTGCTCGTGATGGGCCTCGGCACGCAGATGCTGGCCTGGCACTCGGACTTCTGCATGCGGCTCGCCGAGCGCGGACTCCACGTCGTGCGCTTCGACAACCGCGACGTCGGCCGCTCGACCCACGTGAGCGCCCCGCCGCCGACGGTCGTTCAGCTGCTGCGCCGCTCACGCACGGGCGCGTCCTACACGCTGGCGGACATGGCCGAGGACACCGCGGGCCTGATGCGGGAGCTCGAGATCTCACCCGCCCACGTGATCGGCGCCTCGATGGGCGGCATGATCGCCCAGACGCTCGCCGCGCGCCATCCCGAGACGGTGCGCTCGCTCGTCTCGATCATGTCGAACACCGGCAGCCGCATCTGGGGGCAGCCCTCGCTCCGTACCTACGCGATGCTGCTGCGCCGCGCACCGGCCAGCCGCGGCGCCTACATCGCGCACATCGAGCGCGTGTTCGCGGCGATCGGCTCGCCGGGCCTGCCTCGCGACCTCGAACAGATCCGCGAGCTCGCAGCCGCCAGCTACGACCGCGACCACGATCCCAACGGTCCGGCTCGACAGCTGGCCGCGATCATCGCCTCGGGCAACCGCGGGCCGGAACTGCGTCGGATCACCGCACCGACGCTCGTCGTGCACGGCAGGGCTGATCCACTCGTCGGCTACTCGGGAGGGCGCATGACGGCTCGCCTGATCCGCGGCGCGCGGCTGATGAGCATCGAGGGGATGGGCCACGACCTGCCACGCGCGATCTGGCCGCGGCTGATCGACGCGATCGCCACGCTCGCCCACCGGGCGGACGAGGACGGTGGGTACGACTCATCCCCACAGGCCCCCCGATCGAGATCTCTCTCGGGCCTGTAGGGATGAGTCCGGGCGGCCCCCCTTGGCCGCCGTCTTCCCGGGCGACCGCCCCTCAGCCGCCGGGGCCTCGCCGGCTGTAGCCCCTCAGGCCTGCCAGCGAATGGGCGCGCCCCGTCGAGCACCGGCCCGCCTCGGCCCGGACCCGCACCAGCCAGTGCAGGTCGTGGCGGCAGTGCGAGCGACGGTACGGCCAGCGGCCGTGTAACGCGCGAAGCATGCGCTGCTCGTGACAGACGAACAGCCTCATCTCGGTGCCAGCTCTGTGCATCGGTCTCGCATCCTGCTTGACCCCAACTATCTCCAGGACCTTCCCCATGGTTCGCCGACAGCGACTCCTGGCAGCGGCTCCGAGCGACCGCGGCCTTCCTCTCTGGCGGACATATAAACCAGGTTTTACGCAGAATGTCAACCGCGCCGTCCGGCGCATGTGGGGCGTGCTCGGCGCGGAGCGCGCCGGCGATGCGCTCTGCCCCCGCGCGGCTCCACATCGAGCTCCTTCGCCGCGTGGCCCCGCCCCCGCCGGAGGAGAAAAGTGCGCCCGGCGGGAATCGAACCCGCGGCCTGCGGCTTGAAAGACCGCTGCTCTTTGGCTCCCCGAAGAGAACCGTTGACCACTGAGCTACGGGCGCGCTGGAGAGGCTGGTCTGCTGAATCTGCCTTGCCGGCAGAGCCTAATCTAAGCATGCCTGACGCGACGCCGCGGGCCCCCGCGACGGCCCACGGCGGGCGCCGCCGTGCTCTGCTCGCCGAGTGGCCGGGCGGCCGCTACACTTCCGGCGCGAGAAGACGGCCGCACGGGCGGTGGATGCGCAGAGCGGCTGGGGATAGCGCGCGAGAGGGAGAGCGATGAAGCAGATCATGGAAGAGCGCTCGCGTCGACGCGTTTGGATCCTCGCCTCTGCCTGCGCGCTCTTCCTCCTACTCGCCGCGTCTGGAGCGTCGGCCGTCGTCGACCGCGTGGCCGGCGGAAAGACGCTCAGCTACCAGCCGCTGCGCGGCGGCGCGCGGGTGACGCCGTTCGATCAGTTCTTCACGAACCTCGACTACAACGGCGGGCCGGTGATGCCGTCGAACACCAACTACGCGATCTACTGGCAGCCGGCCGGCGCGCCCGAATATCCGGCCGACTACCAGCCGGGCATCAACCGCTACTTCGAAGACCTCGAACACGACAGCGGCGGGACGGCGAACGTCGACTCGGTCTCGGCCCAGTACAACGACACGGCAGGTGAATTCGCCCGCTACGACTCGCACTTCGGCGGCGCGCTGATCGACACGACGCCATACCCGACGAACGGATGCGCGCGGGCGGCGATCTGCCTCACCGACGCGCAGCTGCGCGCGGAGCTGCGCAGCTTCGTCGAAGCGCACGGTTTGCCGCGCGACCTCACGCACGAGTACTTCCTGCTGACGCCCCCCGGCGTCGAAGACTGCTTCGAAAAAGCGGGCGGCGTGTGCTCCGCCGGGAGCGAACGACCCGTCTACTGCGCCTACCACGGCAACATCCCGGTCGCCGAAGGCCAGATCATCTACTCCAACGACCCGTACGTGACGGGCATCCTCGGCTGCGACGACGGCAACCACCCGAACGGCACGAGCTCCGACGGCGCGCTCCAGGGAGGGCTCAGCCACGAGCACAACGAGTCGATCACGGACCCCGAGCCGAACAACGCATGGACGGACTTCGGCGGAATCGAAGGGGAGATCGGCGACAAGTGCAGCGAAAGCGACGGCACCGAACTCGGCACGGCGTCCAACGGGGCGAGCTACAACCAACTCGTCGACGGCCACTTCTACTGGTACCAGGAGGAGTGGAGCAACCAGACCCACCGGTGCCTGCAGCGGCTCGCCTTCAAAGGTGAAGAGCCGACCGCGACGTTCACGAGCTCCGCGGGGGCCGGCGACGAAATGAGCTTCGACGCGACGGGCTCGACCGCCCCCGGTGGTGTGTCCAGGTACAACTGGCAGTTCAACGACGGGTTCGGCGGCAGCCCCACGACGCCCACCGAGACGACGGGGCCGACGGTCGCGCACACGTTCCCGGCCGGAGGCAGATATGTCGTGGCGCTGACCGTGTTCGCCGCGAACGGCACCAGCATCGGCACGAGCCGCACGCTCACGGTCGGAACGCCTCCGGCCCCGGCGGTCACCAAAGTCACCCCCGCGAAAGGGCCGGCGGCCGGAGGGACGACAGTGACGATCACGGGCAAAAACCTCAGCGAAGCGACCGGGGTCATGTTCGGCTCCGTGGCGGCGACGAGCTTCACCGTCAAATCGCCGACGGCGATCAGCGCCGTCTCGCCGGCTGAGACGGCTGGTCTCGTCGACGTGACGATCGCCTCGCCCGGCGGCACGAGTCCGCTGACGAGCGCCGACCACTTCAAATTCGCGCCGCCGACGATCACTTCGGTGAGCCCCAACAGCGGTCCCGCCGCGGGTGGGACGAGCGTGAGCGTCACAGGGACCGGCTTCGCGCCGGGCACGACCGGGACGAGCTTCAGGTTCGCGCTGACGCCCGCGACGTCGGTGAACTGCAGCTCCCAGACGCAGTGCAGCGTCGTCGCGCCGGCGCGCAAAGCGGGCCTCGTCGACGTGCACGCGACGGTCAACAAACTGGTGACGCCCAAAGTGGCCGCTGACCAGTTCACCTACCACTAGCGGCGCGGCGCTCGTCCTGCCCCCACATGCGCGCGCTCGTGCAGAGGGTCAGCGCCGCCGCCGTCAGCGTCGACGGGCGCGAGATCGCATCGATCGGGCCGGGCCTGCTGGTGCTGCTGGGGGTCGCCCACGCGGATGACGCGGCGGACGCCGAGCGGCTCGCGGCCAAGGTCCGCGCGCTGCGCGTCTTCGACGACGAGCAGGGCCGCATGAACGAGCCGCTCGGCGAGCGGGAGATCCTCTGCGTGAGCCAGTTCACGCTGTACGGCGACGTGCGCCGCGGCAACCGCCCGAGCTTCGTCGAGGCGGCGCCCAGCGAGCGCGCCGAGCCGTTGTACGAGCTCTTCTGCCAGCGAGCCGGCGCCCAGCGGGGCGTGTTCGGCGCGCGGATGGCCGTCGAGCTCGTCAACGACGGGCCCGTGACGCTGCTGCTCGAGGTCTAGGCGACACCGCGCACGCGATGCCGGCGGCGGCTACCAGCGGCGCCGGGCCCGCACCATCTCGAGCACGTAGCCGGCGAGCGAGATGGGCGACATCACGTACTGGTAGCAGAAGAAGTAGAAGAAGAGCCCGCGGCGGTTCTGGCGCACGCGGAGGTTGACCTCCGCGAAGACGCGCCGCTGGTAGAGGTACATGGCGCCCCCCAGCACAGCGTTCAGCGGGAGCACGATCAGCGTCATCGGACCGACGATCGCGAAGTTGCCGGTCAGCGCCAGCAGGATCCCGGGGATGAACGCCAGCGTGAACGTCGCGTCCAGCAAGGGGAACAGGAAGTTTCCCGCAACGGCGTGCGAGTAGAAGTCCATCCGCTTGACGAGCCGCACGCCGTGGTCGCGCAGCCCCTCGATCATGCCACGCGCCCAGCGGCGGCGCTGCCGGGCGAAGGCGCGCCAACCCGACGGCGCCGTGGTGAACGCGACGGCGGTCGGCTCGAACACCGTGCGCCCGCCGTGCAACAGCATCCGCCAGGTCAGCACGATGTCCTCGCCGATGCGGTTCGGCCAGCCGCCGGCGAGCCTCAGCGCGAACGCGTCGTAGACGCTGAACGCGCCCTGGGCGACCAGCGTCCCCTGCAGCAGCGCCTGCCCGCGCTTGACGCTCGCGATCCCGAGGAAGTAGTCCCACTCCTGCGCTCGTGTCAGGAGGTTCACGCGCGAGTTGCGAACGAGCACCGCGCCGGCGACCGCGACCGTGTCAGATGGCGACGCCACGAAACGCGCGACCAGCCGCGTGAGCGAGTAGGGCATCATCAGCGTGTCGGCGTCGATCGTCGCTACGAGCGGCGCGCGCACGGTCGCAAGCGCCGCGTTCAGCGCGCTGGACTTGCCCCCGTGCTTCGCTTCGAGCAGCCGCACGCGCGGGTCTCGGGCGGCGTACGCGGCGACCAGCTCGCGCGTGCGGTCCATCGAGCCGTCGTCGGCGACGACCACCTCGAAGGACCCGGGGTAGTCGGCCGCCATGACGTAGTCGAGCGTCTCGACGATCGAGGCCTCCTCGTTGTAGGCCGCGATCAGGAGCGCGACATCCGGGAATTCGACGTCCATCCGCAGCGGCCTCGGCCGGTCCACGAGGATCGAGGTGATCAGCTGGATGTTCAGGTAACCAGGGATCAGGGCGATGCCTGTGATCACGAGAATCGCGAGCGGGAGAGTGATGTCCTCTGCGAGGGTCCTGATCCAGGTGCGCGACAGCCACACCGAGAAGCACAGCCACGCCACGCCGGCGAAGATCGTGAAGGCCACCTTCAGCTTCAGCGGGATGTAGAACCCGCCCCGTCGCTCGATGGCGGGCGGGAGCTCGCTACCCGGGAGCTCGGACGGCGGCGCGACCTGCAGCGCGGGCGCCTCGACCTGTGCCGTCTGCGCAAGCATCGTGGGCCTGTTGGGAAGAAGTCTCATTGACGCCGGCTATCCGCTCACCGAGCTGGTTATCGGCGCGAGCTCGGCGAGACTGAAGCCGGCGTCGGGGAATGTGGCCGGTGCGGGCGGCGCCGGCGCTCCCGTCCGCGGGGCAGGCCCTTACGGATTCGCGGGCGGGTGCAGCGGATCGAGCGACGTCAACGATCGCGGCGGCACCTCGACCGCCGCGATCGTTTCATGGGTCTGTGGCCGGACGCTCGAGCCGCGGACCCGCGCTGTTCAGACGGAGGCGGGAAGGCGCACCTCGGTGAGGCGCAGGCTGTTGCCGGAGGGGTCGCGGAAGCCGGAGTCGATCCCGTAGGGGCGCTCCTCGGGCTCCTCGGTGAACTCGACGCCGCGAGCCTTGAGCTGCTCGTAGGACGCCCGGCAGTCGTCGGTCGAGAGGAAGACCGTCCCTGAAAAGCCCTTGGCCGTCAGCGTCCGGACCTGCTCGGCGGTGTCGCCGTCCATCACGGGCGGCCCCGGGATCGCCATCAGCACGATCGCGAAGTCGGGCTGCTCGACGGGACCCACGGTGAGCCAGCGGAAGTCGGGGATCTCCGGCAGCGTCACGTCGGCGCGGACCTCCATTCCGAGCTTCTGCGTGTAGAACGCGAGCGCCTCGTCCTGATCGTGGACCCACAGCTGCGCGTTGGCGATTTTGATCATGTTCGCTCCTGGATGTCGAAGAACGGGGTTGAGGCCAAGCTAGCCGAGCGCCGTGCGCGTGTCTTCTCGAAACGTGCGGTGTTGGCGGCGCGCGTTGGCCCGCAGCACGCAGCTCGGGACGAGCGCATAGTCGGCCGCCGGCGGGAACGCCGCACGGTAGGCCGTTGGCGTGACCTCGTAGGTCCGGGTGAAGCTCGTCGTGAACGAGCCGACGCTCTGAAGGCCGACCGAGAAGCAGATCTCGGCGACCGAGCGGTCGGTGGTGCGCAGCAGCGCGGCGGCGCGCTCGAGGCGGCGCGTCAGCAGATACGCGTGCGGCGACTCGCCGAACGCCCGGCGGAACTCGCGGCTGAAGTGGGCGCGGGAGAGGCCCGCCACGCGCGCGAGATCCTCGACATCCAGCCGTTCGAAGTAGCGGCTGTCGACGGCGTCCTTCGCGCGAAGCAGGTGACGGGCCGGTGGGACGAAGGCCATCGGCCCAGTATCGCAACCACCGGCCCGTCAACAGCTCGCTGACGGCTCGCGCCTATCGCTCGGCCAGCGGCCGCACCTCGATCGCTCCGCCCATGCTCGCCGCGGGGATCGTCGCGGCCAGCTCGATCGCCGCGTCGAGGTCCGGCGCGTCGAAGAACAGGTAGCCGCCGATCGCCTCCTTGACCTCGACGAAGGGGCCGTCCGTCGTCAGCGTCCTGCCGTCCTGCACGCGCACGGTCGTCGCTGTCTCGGGCGGCTGCATCTGCATGCCGGGGCTGACGGCATCGTTTTCGTTGATCGCCTTGTATGCGGCGTAGACGGCGCCTTGCTGCTCTCCGGAGAGGCGGTCCCACGCCTCGGAGCCCGGCAGCGGGGTGGTGCCCTGGTGAATCAGCAGCATGTACTTCATCGGCTTCCTCCTTGTCATGGATCGTCGCCTATAGACGAACGGGCCAATGGAAAATCGACGGCCGCGCGGAATCTCCACCCCCCGCACGCAGGACCGCACATTTGGAGAAGACAGCTCGCGTGCGCTCCGCTAGCTTGGCGGCCCGGTTCCCGGCGCCTCCCGCTCGAGCGATGAGTTTCGGTGCCGGGCGGCGTCTGAGACCTCGAGACAGATGACCACCGAGCACAGCCGACGAGGACCGACGCACCGCCCACCACCCACAACCCAAGGCTCATGACCTCCAGCGCAACATCCACTACGACCAACCCAACGCCGATGACCATCGACGCGACGCACGTGGCGAGCGACCAAAGGGCCGCGACAGGCGGTTCGAGGCCGAGAGGCGAGTCATCTCCTCAGGCGATCGCCGCCCGGTCGCTCACCCGCACGTTCAAGGGAGGCATCGAGGCCGTGCGCGGGATCGACTTGGCCGTCGCCGAGGGAGAGGTGTTCGGCTTCCTCGGTCCGAACGGTGCCGGCAAGACGACGACCGTGCGGATGCTGTGCACGCTGCTGCCCCCCACATCCGGGAGCGCGACGGTCGCAGGGCTCGACGTGGTCGACGACGCCGCGGGTGTGCGACGGCGCATCGGCGTCGCGCTCCAGGAGATCGGCCTCGACCCGGTGCAGACCGGACGCGAGCTGCTCGAGCTCCAGTGCGGCCTCTACGGGATCACTGGCCGGCGCGCGCGCGAGCGGACGAACGAGCTGCTGAGGCTCGTCGGGCTGACCGATGCCGCCGAGCGCCGGACGAAGACGTACTCGGGCGGGATGAAGCGGCGGCTCGACCTCGCCACAGCGCTCGTGCACTCGCCGGAGGTCCTGTTCCTCGACGAGCCGACGACGGGCCTCGACCCGGCGTCCCGGCTCGCGATCTGGGAGGAGACGCGCCGCCTCAACGCGAGCGGCGCAACGGTGTTCCTGACGACGCAGTACCTCGAGGAGGCGGACAAGCTGTGCGACAGGCTGGCGATCATCGACGGCGGGCGGATCGTCGCGGAAGGGACGCCCGAGGAGCTGAAGGGAGAGATGGGCCACGACGTGGTGTCCGTCTCGCTCAACGGCGCCGACGCCGTGGCGACCAAAGCCGCGCTCACCGGCCTTCGCGGCCTCGAGCGTGTGGTCGCGCAGTCGGACGCGCTCGCCCTCTACGTCGAGGATGGCGCAGCGCTGATCGCCGAGATCGTGCGCCGGCTCGACCGCGACGGCCTGCGCGTCGGCGCGATCGCCGTCGCCCGCCCCTCGCTCGACGACGTGTTCCTGAAGGCGACCGGTAGGCGCCTGGAGGGTGCGGTGCAAGAGGAGGAGCAGACATGACCGAGGTGCTGCTGCTGGGCCGGCGCGCGGTGCGCGAGGTCGTCCGCTATCCGGAGGCGACGATCCCGACGCTGTTCATCCCGCTGTTCTTCCTGGTGGTCAACATCGGCCAGGTCTCGAAGACGTTCCCGAGCACCACGCCGTTTCTGAAGGGACAGGGCTATGTGGCCTTCCAGCTGCCCGTGTCGCTCATGTTCGCCGTCGCGACCGCGACGTCGGGACTCGCGCTCGTCACCGAGATCGACGGCGGCTACTTCGACAAGCTGCTCGTCGCGCCGATCCGCCGCTCGTCGGTCATCTTCGGCCGGCTGACCGCCGACCTGGCCCGCGGCATCGCCGCCTCGGCGCTCGTGCTGCTGTTCGGGATCGCGCTCGGCGCGCGAATCCAGAGCGGCGCGCTCGGAGCGGTGGTTATCGTGCTGCTCTCGGCGCTGTTCGGCGTCGCCTACGCGGGCTTCGGGATCCTCGTCGCGCTGCGGACGCGGAACGTACAGGCGACGCAGTCGAGCTTCCTGCTGTTCTTTCCCGCGCTGTTTCTGACGCCGAACTTCGTGCCCTTCGAACGCCTCTCGCCGGTGATGGAGACGCTCGCGCGGATCAACCCGATCAGCTACGTGATCGTCGGCCTGCGGTCGCTGATCATCGACGGCTGGGACGCCGGCAAGATCGCCGTCTGCGTGATCGTGATCGTCGCGATGGGGATCGTGCTGACCGCCCTCTCGCTGAGGGCGATCGCGGCGTACGACCGCTGAGGATCGGCGACGCGGGGTCACGCGAAGATCGGGGCCTTGCGGCGAGCACCGAGCGTCATTGGCGTGTGCGCGGGCGGTCGCGGCGCGGGCGGTCGCGGCGCGGGCGGTCGCGGCGCCGGCGGCGGCCCCGCCCGCCGGATGATGCCGGCGGGCGGAGGCGACGAGTCCTGCCTAGGGCAGAACTTTCTCGACTTCGGTCGTGAACTCTGCCTGGCCCGAGATGTTCGGGTGGTAGCTTTCGGACAACGGGTTGGACTGGCCGTTGAGCCACTCGGAGGAGGAGCACACCTCGTGCGGCAGGAACGCGTTCCTCGGGTCCACGAACGTGAACTGGTGGGCTTCGACGCGGGCTTTGATGGCCGCGTCGAGTTTGTCGGCCGTTTCGTTGAGTCTCTTCTCGTTCGAGGACGTCAGGAAGTTGACGTTGCATGTCGTCCCGGCCGAGGTGAACAGGTGCGGGTAGCCGAGCACGACGACATGCGCGGTCGTCGCCCGCGAGCGGATGTTGTTGTAGGTCGTGTTGAGCAGGCCGGGCAGCTGGTTGGCGATGAAGCTGTTGGCTTCGTTGATCGCGCCTCCGCAGGTGAAGTAGTAGAGCGCGCAGTTGACGATCACGTTGCTGAAGCCGGCGTCGTTGCCACCGATGCTGATCGTGACGAGCGCGGTGGTGCTGCTCAGCGTGCCGAGCTGTTTGCTGTTGACGTCACCCGTCTTCGCCCCGCTGCATGCCTTGAAGCTGAGCGTGTAACCACGCTGGGCCGCTACCTTCGGACCGTAGGCTTCGGGGCTTCGCGAGCATTCTTCGTTGTAGAAGACGCGCGTCCCCACGCCCGAGGCGTAGGAGTCCCCGAGATCGACGTACTGCGGTAGAGCGGATGCGACCGCCGCCGGTGCGAGCACGCCCACACACAGCACGGCAAGGCCGACGATTCGACGCCAATTCCCCATTCTGCTCCTCCTCTTGCATGAGTGCCGCTCGCGACGGGCGCGGAAACCTCTCTCATCCCCTCCCACAGCCCGCGAGCGCTGTTCGGGCAAACCTAACCCGGACCGGTTCCGCCCGTCAACCCGTCCGAACGGATGAGCACCGGCCGCTCGGTAGGGGGCTGGCGCCGAGTGCCTAGGCTGAACGTGTCCAAAACGGATGTGCGGCTGCGTCGTAGATGTGGAGGCCGCGTGACCGCGCGGCGAGTGCTAGCAAGGAGGAGCTGATGTCCCAATACATGCTGTTGCTGTACAACAACGAAGTCGACGGAGCCGAGCAGAGCGCCCGCGAGGCGCAGTTCCCCCTGTGGCGGGAGCTCAACGAAAGCCTGCAGTCCTCGGGTCTGCTCGTCGCGAGCGGGCGCCTGCACGACGCGCCGAGCGCGACGACGGTACGCGTGCGTGACGACGAGGCGACGATCACCGACGGGCCGTTCGCGGTGACGAAGGAGGTCCTCGTGGGCTACTACCTGATCGACTCCCGAGACCTCGACGAGGCGCTCGAGGTGGCGGCACGCGTGCCGCTCGCGCGCTACGGATCGGTTGAGGTGCGACCGGTGATGGACGTGAGCGAGCTGCAGGCGCGCCATGAGGCGGCCGTCGGGCAGGCATGAGCGTCTCCAGCGAGCGGCGGCCGGCGCGGGAGGACCGTGCGGCCGCCGCTGTGGCGGCGACGTTCCGGGAGGAGCGCGCCGCCGTGCTGGCAACCCTGATCCGCCATGTCCGCGACTTTCAGCTCGCCGAGGACGCCGTCCAGGACGCGTTCGCGGCGGCGATCGTCTCGTGGCCGCGCGACGGCATCCCGGCCAACCCGGGGGCCTGGATCACCGTCACGGCGCGCCGCCGCGCGATCGACCGGCTCAGGCGCGACCGCTCGCTGTCTGACCGCGCCGAGAGGCTCGCCGCGCTGCTGCGGCTCGAGGAGCAGGAGGAGCCCGTGCTGAGCGAGGAGGGCTCGATCGAGGATGACCGGCTGCGGCTGATCTTCACGTGCTGTCACCCGGCGCTCGACCCACCGGCGCGGGTGGCGCTGACACTCCGTGCGCTCGGAGGCCTCAGCACCGGCGAGATCGCTCGGGCGTTCCTCGTCGCAGAGCCGACGATGGGCAAGCGGATCGTGCGCGCGAAGCGGAAGATCGCCGATGCGCACATCCCCTATCGCGTGCCGCCCGACGAGGAGCTGCCGAGCCGGCTTCGCGGGGTGCTGCGCGTGGTCTACCTGATCTTCAACGAGGGCTATGCGGCGAGCGAGGGCGAGCAGCTCGTGCGCGAGCCGCTGTGCGACGAGGCGCTTCGCCTCGGCGCGCTGCTCTCGCAGCTGATGCCCGACGAGCCCGAGGTCTGGGGACTGCTCGCGTTGATGCTGCTGCACGACGCGCGGCGCACGGCGCGCAGCGACGAGCGGGGGCGCTACGTGGCGCTCGACGATCAGCAGCGGGAGCTGTGGGACGAGCGGAAGATCCAAGCGGGGCTGCGGGCGCTCGAGCGCTCGGTGCGGCTGCGGCGGCCCGGCGAGTACCAGCTGCAGGCTGCGATCACGGCGCTCCACATGCAGCGCGCAGCGGGCGAGCCGGGCTGGGCGCAGATCGCCGAGCTCTACGGAGCGCTCGCGAGGCTGAGCCCCTCCCCCGTCGTCGAGCTCAACCGGGCGGCCGCCGTGGGCTTCGCCGCAGGAGCGGACGCCGGGCTGGAGCTGCTCGAGCCGCTGCTCGAGGATCCGGCGCTCGCGCGCTACCAGCCCCTGCACGCCGCGCACGCGGAGCTGCTTCGCCGCGCCGGCGAGCCCGCGGCCGCGGCCGGCGCCTACGAACGGGCGATCGCGCTCAGCGCGAACGCCGTCGAGCGCGCGGAGCTCGAGCGGCGCCTGCAGACGCTTCGAGCGGGCTGAGCCGCGCGGCGGGCGAGCGGCTCCTCGCGCCTGCGAGCGGGCCTGTCCAAATCGGGGGTCGCGCTGCGTCGGATTGGTGAGGCCGCCAGGTGGGCGGCGCAACCCGATCAGGAGGACGCCATGAGAAGCCGTATCGCCCCCGGGCGCCGCGAAGCAGCGGCGCCGCACAAGACGTGGACAATCGTCCTGGCGTCGCTCGGCGTGTTCATGACCGCGCTCGACACGCTGGTCGTCACGACGTCCCTGCCCGCGCTGCGCGTGGACCTGCACTCGAGCCTCTCGAATCTCGAGTGGACCGTCAACGCCTACAACCTCGCCTTCGCCTGCTTCCTGCTGACGGGCGCGGCGCTCGGAGACCGCTTCGGGCGGCGGCGCATGTACGTGACCGGCCTGGCGCTGTTCACGGCGGCCTCGGCCGCGGCCGCCTCCGCGCCGAACGTCAGTCTGCTCGTCGCGGCGCGCGCGGTGCAGGGAATCGGAGCGGCGATCGTGTTCCCGCTCACGCTGACGCTGATCAGCGAGGCATTTCCTGTCGAGAAGCGCGGCGCGGCGATCGGCCTGTGGGGAGGCATTACGGGGCTGGGCGTGGCGATCGGACCGGTAGTCGGCGGGGCCGTCGTCAGCGGCATCAGCTGGCACTGGATCTTCTGGCTGAACGTTCCCGTCGGAATCGCCCTGATCCCCCTCGCGGCGAGGAAGCTGACGGAGAGCTTCGGACCGCGACCCCAGCTTGACGTCGTCGGACTCGTGCTCGCAGGCGCGGGAGCGCTCGGCCTGACGTGGGGGCTCGTGCGCGCGAACGCGGCCGGCTGGGGCGCCGTCGAGGTGCTCGGCGCGCTGCTCGGCGGAGTCGTCTTGATCGCGGCCTTCGTCCAGTGGGAGCGGCGGACCAGCGACCCGATGCTGCCGATCGCGATGTTCCGCGAGCGCACCTTCGCGAGCGCGAACGCCGTCAGCGTGTTCATGTACGCGGGCCTCTTCGGGGCGCTGTTCCTGATGTCGCAGTTCTTCCAGACCGCGCTCGGCTACTCGCCGCTCGGCGCCGGCGTGAGGCTGCTGCCGTGGTCGCTGCCGCCGATGTTCATCGCGCCGATCGCAGGCGTGCTGGCCGACCGCTACGGCAACCGCCCCTTCATGGCGCTCGGGCTCGCGCTGCAGGCAAGCGGCCTGGCGTGGGTGGCGCTCATCGCGGCTCCGGGCGTGAGCTACGCGGAAGTCGGCGTGGCGCTCGCGATCGCCGGAGCGGGGACGTCCTTCTGCTTCCCGACGGTCGCCAACGCGGTCATGGGCTCGGTGCCGCTGAAGGAGGCGGGGATCGCATCGGGCGCGAACAGCGCGCTGCGCGAGCTCGGCGGCGTGATGGGCGTGGCGGTGCTCGCGGGCGTGTTCGCGCGCAGTGGCGTTTACACCTCCAACCGCATCTTCATCGACGGCTTCACGCAGGCGCTGTGGGTCGCGGTGGGCTTCTCCGCGCTCGGGTTCGTCGCGGCGCTGTTCACGGCGGGGCGCAGCGAGCGCGATGCGGCGAGCGATCTGCTGCCCGCGGCGGCGCTCGAGGGCGGGCCGGCGTGAGGCAGGGGCTAGTGAGGAACAGCGCGCGCGAGCCGCGAGCCGAGCGCCCGCAGCTGCTCGAGCAGCTCGGGGGGCTCGCGCACCTCGAAGTCGACGCCGAGCATCGCGATACGCAGCGCGAGCCATCCGATGTCATCGTCACCCGCCCTGAACCGGCATGTGCGCGCGTCCACCGGTTCGACCGCGCCCCAGTGGCCCGGCACACGGCTCGTGATCTCCTCGGCGGCGGCGTGCAGCGTGACGATCGCCTCGAAGCGGTTGGGCGCGCCTGCGATGCTCTGCGCGACGAAGGCGGCTGCGTCTTCGGCCGGCAGTCGCCGCGGCATGAAGCGCACGCCGGTCGCCGCCGGCCTGGCCAGGCGGTCTACGCGGAATGTTCGCCAGTCCTCGCGGCCGCGATCCCAGGCGACGAGATACCAGCGGCGGCCGCGGTTGACGAGCGAATCCGGCTCGACCTCGCGGCGGCTGTCGGTGCCGTCGCGCCTTCGATAGGCGAAGCGCAGGCACTCCGAGTCGCGGCAGGCAGCGGCGATCGCGGTGAGGTGCTGCGGGTCCACCATGGGGCCCTCGGCCGGCAGCGTGAAGGTCGCCGAGCCGAGAGCGCTCACACGGCGGCGCAGGTGTGCGGGCAGGACCTGCTCGAGCTTGACGAGGGCGCGCACGGAGGTTTCCTCGATTCCGCTGACGGAGGCGCGGGCGGCGGTGCGCAGGCCGACGGCGATCGCGATCGCCTCCTCGTCGTCGAGCAGCAGCGGCGGCATCGCGCTCCCCGCGCGGAGCCGGTACCCGCCCGCGCGGCCGCTGAGCGACTCGACGGGATAGCCGAGGCGGCGCAGCCGCTCCACGTCGCGCCGGATCGTGCGTCCGGACACCTCGAGCCTGTCAGCCAGCTCGCCGCCCGGCCAGTCGCGGCGCCCCTGGAGCAGCGAGAGCAGCTCAAGCAGTCGACTCGAGGTCTGGCTCACGAGCTGCATGATCCCGACATTCGAGGACAGATCCTGACCTAAATCGGACGTAGGGTCGACCACGTCCACTACCCGAAGGGAGCAGCAATGCCTGAACGAGACGGATACCCGCAAGGCGTCTCGTGTTGGATCGACACGAGCCAGCCCGATCCCGAGGCCGCTGTGGAGTTCTACGGCGGATTGTTCGGATGGGAGTTCGAAGACGCAATGCCGCCCGGCGCGCCCGGCAGGTACTTCATCGCTCGCCTGCGCGGCGGCGACGTGGCAGCCGTTTCCTCCCCGCCGGAGGGAGCGCCGGCGGCGGCTGTGTGGAACACGTACATCTCGGTCGAGAGCGCCGACGAGACCGCCGCGAAGGTGCGGGCCGCCGCAGGGCGCGTGCTGGCGGAGCCGTTCGACGTGATGGACGCGGGCCGCATGGCCGTGTGCTCCGACCGCGAGGGCGCCCCCTTCAGCGTGTGGCAGGCGAAGCGGCACCGTGGCGCGCAGATCGTCAACGAACCGGGGTCGCTGAACTTCAACGGGCTGAGCACCCGCGACGTCGATGGCGCGAGGGCGTTCTATGGGTCGGTGTTCGGGTGGAAGACGCTCGAGGTGGGGGCCGGCGAGATGTGGCGCTTGCCCGGCTATGGCGACTACCTGGAAGCGAGCGACCCAGGACTCCGGCGGCGGATGGCGGAGAGCGGTGCTCCGGAGGGCTTCGAGGATGTCGTGGCTTCCGTGACTCCGATCGCCGAGGACCAGCCCGACGTCGCGCCGCATTGGAGCGTGACCTTCGCCGTCGAGGACGCCGATGCGACCGCGGAGCGCGCCGCCGAGCTCGGCGGCCGGGTGATCGTCCCGCCGCTCGACGCTCCCTGGGTCCGGATGACCGTCATCGCCGATCCGCAGGGCGCGATCTTCACGGCGAGCAAGTTCGTCCCCGAGAACCGCGAGCTCGCCGGCGAGCTCGACTCGACGGCGAAGGCTGCGTAGCGAGCGGACCGGCGCTGGCAGCCCCGCGCGAGCCAGGCGGGGCGGGCCTTGTGTGGCCCGCCCCGCCCGGGGTTGCGGGTAGGGAGTTCCGGAGGTCTCGCCGGGCGCTGAGCGCCCCCCGCGAGGATCGGAGTTAATCTCGACGTAATCTCCCACGGCGAAGATCCGGTTGTGTTCACGGTCCTGGTCGTCGATGACGAGCCGATCGTCCGCGATGTCGTCGTGCGCTACCTCGAGCGCGACGGCTACCGGACGCTCGAAGCGGCCGACGGACCAACGGCGCGGCAGCTGCTCGAGTCGGAGCCGCCCGCCCTCGTGGTGCTCGACGTGATGCTGCCCGGCATGGATGGGCTGGACCTCTGTCGCTGGATCCGCGCCCGCTGGAACCTCCCGATCGTGATGCTCACGGCGCGGGGCGAGGAGTCAGATCGGATAGTAGGGCTGGAGCTCGGAGCCGATGACTACCTCACCAAGCCGTTCTCACCGCGCGAGCTCGCCGTACGCGTGCGGAATCTGCTCCGTCGGACCACGCGGACGACCCAGAGGGCGCCGCAGACGATCGTATTCGGCGACGTCGTGGTAGACGAGGCGGCCCGCGAGGTCCGAAAGGGCTCCGACACGGTCAGGCTGACGCTCAAGGAGTTCGATCTGCTCGTGTTCCTCGCGTCCAACCCCAGACAGGTGTTCTCTCGAGAGCACTTGATGGACCGGGTGTGGGGATATGAGAGCGTGCTCGATACGGGGACGGTCACGGTACACGTACGTCGCTTGCGCAAGAAGATCGAGGACGACGCGTCGCGACCGCATCACCTCGAGACCGTGTTCGGGGCCGGTTACCGGTTCACGCCATGATCGGGTTCGCGCTGGTTGCTGCGCTGGGCACGCTGCTGGCGGGGGTCGTGCTGGCGCTGCTGCTCCGGCTGCTCCCGACCGTGAAGCTGCAGCTGGCCGGGCTCGCGCTGCTCGCCGTCGCGCTGCCTCTCGCGGCGGTGACTCTCGGCGGGCTCGTGATGTTCCACGCTCACGACGACGTCAGGATCCTCGTCGTGGCAGCGGCATCCGCTTCGACCGCTCTGGTCGCCGCGTTCCTCGTCGGAGCCGCCGTAACCCGGCGCATTCGGGCGTTGGAGACCGCGGCGGAGTCGCTCTCGGGCGGCGAGCTGCGAGCGCGTGCGCCAACTGACGCCCCTCGCGAGCTGGCGCACGTCGGCGAGGCGTTCAACGCGATGGCCGTCAACATCGAGGCGCTCTTCGACGCGCGGCGGCAACTCGTCGCGTGGGCAAGCCACGATTTGCGAACGCCGGTCGCATCGATCCAGGCAATGCTCGAAGCCGTGGACGACGGCCTGGCATCGATCGAGGAGTATCTGCCGGCGCTGCAGCAGCAGACACACGCGCTAGCTGCGCTGATCGACGACCTGTTCGAGCTCGCGCGCATCGATGCGGGCGCGCTCACGCTGGAACTGCGCGAGACGAAGTTGCCTGTGCTCGTCTCCTCCTGTGTGCGCGGTCTCGAAGCGGAAGCAAGAGCCCGGGAGGTTCACCTCGAGAGCCAGCTCGATGAGACGCTTCCGGATGTGCGCTGCGCTCCCGAGTACGTGCAGCGAGTGATACTCAATCTCCTCACAAACGCGCTTCGCCACACCCCGTCGGATGGATCGGTGTTCGTCAAGGTGCGCGAGAGCGCCGCAGAGCTGGAGCTCTCCGTCGAGGATACGGGCTCGGGCCTGAGCCGGGAGGCACAGCGCCGAGTGTTCGAGCGCTTCTGGCGCGATGACGTGTCCCGCAACCGCGCCACGGGCGGTGCGGGCCTCGGTCTCGCCATCGCACGCGGCTTCATCGAGGTTCAGGGTGGGCGTATCTGGGCTGAGAACCGCCCGGAGGGGGGAGCGCGCTTCGCGTTCACCCTCCCGATCGCCCACGCGCGACCTGCGATCAGCAGCTGAAGCGCCGCCCTCGCTCTCCGGCGAACAGTTCAGAGAATGTTCATTCCCGCGCAAGAAGCGCGTTACAGGCGGATGGCACGGTGCGTTGCGCCGGGGAATGGTCCCCGACAGGACTCAGGAGGTCTCAGCATGAAGCTGCTCCGTATCGCGCTCCCACTCGCGCTCGTCGTGGCGGGCGCGACCAGCGCGTCGGCGGGCGCGTCGCAGCCGTCGGGCCTTGTAGGACATGTATATGTGAACGACAACACCGCCGGGGTGAACACGATCTCGGCATTCGATCGCCACGCCGACGGCTCGCTCAGCCCAGTCGCAGGTTCACCGTTCAGGACCGATGGTGCTGGGACGGGTCAAGGCATCGGATCGCAGGGGGCGCTGCAGGAAAGCTCGGACGGCAGGTACCTCCTGGCGGTCGACGCCGGCAGCAGCCAGATCTCGGTGCTGCGGATCCTGCCCCACGGCGAGTTGGGTCATGTTGGCGGCGGCGCCGTCTCCTCGGGTGGAAACGAGCCCGTCAGCATCGCGGTCAGCGGCGGCGTCGTCTACGTCGCCAACGCGGGCGCCGGCGCGAGTAACTACACGGGCTTTACGCTCAATCCGGGTGGGCACCTGCGGCCGATCCCGGACTCGACGGTTGCGCTGCCGAGTGGCTCCGCGCCCGGCGACGTGCTGTTCAACGGCAACGGCACGAGTCTGGTTGGCGTGCGCGTGAACACGTCGTTGATCGACAGCTTCACCGTCTCCGCCGATGGTCACCTGACGGCGGCGCCCAACTCGCCGATCCCGGCCCAGGGGCCGGGGCCTTTCGGCAGCGAGTTCAGGCCGACCAATCCGTCGCAGCTGTTCGTCTCGAATGCGCACGGCGGCCCTAACGCCGCGACCGTCTCGGCATTCAGCGTCGCCGGCGACGGCACGCTCACGTCGATCGGCGCCTCTCCGTTCCCCGACGGCCAGACCGCGGCTTGCTGGGTGGAGATAAGCCACGACGGGCGTTTCCTGTTCACGGTCAACACCGCGAGCGACACCGTCTCGCGGTACTCGATCGATCAAGCCGGGGCGCTCGAACTGCTCGGCAGCACCGCGCTGGGGCAGTCGAAAGTGGGTGCGGAGGATGCTCGGCTGACGCCGGACGGCCGCGCCCTGTGGGTCGTCGAGACCGGGGCGAAATCGCTCACCGCACTGGCAGTCGAAGGAGGCAACCTGACGGCTGTTCCCCAATCGGCCACGGCCCTCGGCTCCAGCACGGCGCCCTTCGGGATCGTCGTCACCTGAGCATCCTGCGACGCTCTCGCTGAAAGCGGGCGCGAAAGCGCCCGCTTTCAGAGGAGGGCGGTGCGATGGCGCTTGCGCGGACACGCGTCGTCGCGGCCGCTCCGTCCCCGGCGCGCTCAAAAATGCCCTCGACTGGGCCTCGAGACCGTGGCCCGCGCGGCGTTCGATGCCGGCGCGGGGCTGGCCGATCCCGAGTTCCGCCGCATGCAGGGAACCGTTCCCGCCGATCTGCAGCGGACGGTCTCGAAGTGGAGCTAGGGGGACTCGAACCCCCGACCTCCTGGGTGCGATCCAGGCGCTCTCCCAGCTGAGCTATAGCCCCATACGCGCGCCTCGAGAGGCGGCGCGCACAGACTGAGAAGTGTAGTGGCATGCAGGAAGTCGAGCGCAGTATGGTTTGGCGGCGCAATGGGATTGCTCGAAGACGCCATCCGCGAACACCTGGAGCTGAAGCGGCTCCGGGGCGCAGACCCGGCAGAGGTGGCGAGGGAGCAGCACGAGGCCCTCGACACGCCGCCCGAGACCGGGCCCGACGCCGGCGCCCTGCACGACGCCCCCGCCGCGTATGCAGCGGACGACGTGGCACACGCGCCCGACGAACACACCCCAGCGGCTGAGGATCCGATCGCCGCCGCCGGGGAGCCGACGACCGGCGAGCTCACTGGGGTCGGCGAGGAGACGGCCGAGCTGGACGTGGAGGCGATGCTCGCCCAACACCCACCGCCCGCGGGCGAGGCGGGCGATCCGCCGGAGCTGGCCCAGGGCAGGATCCCGCCGGCCATGACCGACGAGGACTCGCTCGAATGGGAGGTGCCGGCCAGGGCCCACGATGCCGATGGGCCGGGGCCGCTCGAGGATGACGCCGGAGTGCAGGCGCCCGCCGGGCACGAGCCCCACGAGGGCCACGAGGGCCACGAGGGCCAGAATGAGCGCGACCTCGCAGCCGAGGACAACGCTCCCGATCAGGGTCGGTTGTCGTTCTAGGGGACGCGCAACGCGGCACCGCGCGGCTGCGCGATCCCGCTGCGTGCAGGCGAAATGTCCAGGTTTGCGAAATTGATGTTTGGGGGTTTCGTATGAGGGGTACGAAGCGACCGACAGAGATTCTGCGCACCCCTCTCGCGGACTCTGTGAGTAGAGGGACCGCCACCTTCACCTTCAACCTCCTCGAAGGAAGGGCGGCGGCCCATTGGCAAACGGCGCGCTCTGCTCTCCGTCAGAGCGCGCCGTTTGCGCTTCTATGGCCCTGATCGAGCGCGTCGACAGCATTCTCGGGCAGGGCGTCGAGGCGGCTATCCGTGCCCATCACCGCCGCCGCCTCGCCCGCGCCGGACGGCTCGCCCAGCAAGAGCCGCCGCAGGACGGCGAGTTGTGGTGCGCGGGCGAACCTGCGCCCCGTGAGGGCTGCGAGCTCGAGGTCCTGATCGACGGCGCGCAGGCGCTGCCCCGCCTCGCCGAAGCGATCGCGGGCGCCCGCTCGCACGTGCACATCGCCGGCTGGCACATCACGCCTGACTTCGGTCTGACGCGCGATCACCGCGCGCGCCGGCTTCGGGACCTGCTCGGAGATCTAGCGGATCGAGTCGACGTCCGGGTGCTGCTGTGGGCGGGAGCGCCCGTCGCGCTGTTCAAGCCGACGCGCAGCGAGGTGCGCCAGGCGCGCGAGCGGCTGATCCACGGAACGCGTGTGGTCTGCGCGCTCGACGCGCACGAGCGCCCGATGCACTGCCACCACGAGAAGCTCGTGATCGTCGACGACGAGACGGCCTTCGTGGGGGGCATCGACCTGACCTCGCTCGGAGGCGACCGCTTCGACGCGAGCGAGCACTCGTTGCACTGCAGCATGGGCTGGCATGACGCGATGATGCGCGTGCGAGGACCCGCAGTGGCGGACATCGCCGCGCATTTCAACGCGCGGTGGCACGCCGTGGAGGGCCAGAAGCTGCAGGCACCGCAGCCGCCGGCGGAGTGCGGGGGCGACATGTTCCAGGTCGTGCGCACGGTGCCCGAGAACGTCTACGACTTCCTCCCGCAGGGAGACTTCCGCATCCTCGAGGCCTACATCCGTGCGCTGCGCTCGGCGCGAAAGCTCGTCTACCTCGAGAGCCAGTTCCTGTGGTCATCGCAGGTGTCCGACATCCTGATCGACAAGCTGCAGCACCCACCAAGCGAGGATTTCCGGGTGGTCGTGTTGCTACCGGCCAGGCCGAACAACGGCGCCGACGCGACCCGCGGGCAGCTCGGGCTGCTCGCGGCGGCCGCCGGCGACAGCCGGCGGTTCCTCGCGACGACGATCTCGGCGCGCACGGGAGCGCTGACGGGACCGCTCTACGTACACGCGAAGATCGGGATCGTCGACGACGCTTGGCTGACGGTCGGCTCGGCGAACCTCAACGAACACTCGCTCTTCAACGACTCCGAGATGAACGTCGTCAGCTGCGATCCGAAGCTCGCCCGCGAGACTCGCCTGCGGCTCTGGTCCGAGCACCTGGAGCGGCCGATCGAGGAGATCTCCGGCGACTCCACGCGCGTGATCGACGAGCTGTGGCGCCCGATCGCTGTCGAGCAGCTCGAGCGTCGCCGCCGCGGCGAGCCCGCGACGCACCGGCTGCAGGAGCTACCCGGGGTGTCTAAGCGGTCGATGGCGCTGCTCGGACCGGTGCAGGGGCTCGTGGTCGACGGCTAGCATCGGAGCTCGCGCGGCGCCGCCGTTCGCGTCGGCGCGGGACGCTCGCCGGTCGAGTGCGGAGCGAGGCCGAATACAATCGATCGCGCAAGGGGCCATAGCTCAGCTGGGAGAGCGCCTGCTTTGCAAGCAGGAGGTTACCGGTTCGATCCCGGTTGGCTCCATCGCCAGGTAGCGCCTAGAGATTTGCCCGGATCGGTTGGCTGGTCTCAAGGGGCGCGGCGTGGCTGGGTACCGTCGGGTAAGGCGAAATCATCAGTACTGACAGGGCGTTTGTGCCGGAGTCGCTGGCAGGAGGTCACGAGCGGGAGCGCCGGCCGCCGGGCCTAGTGCGAGCTTGCAGGCAGCCGAGCTTCCTTCCCAACGTCGCTGCGGAGGCCCCACGGATGCGCCGTGGGTACCACGGTTGGGTACCAAACGAGAACCTGACTAGGCGACGACGCCGGCCCCTCGGCCGAGTCGACGCCGTCGGGATTCTGCCCGGCGCTGTTCTTCTTCGCGGCGCATCCGGCGGCGTTCTTCCCTTTCGATTCTTCTCGGTTCCCGGGGGAATGTGGGCTCCGCCCGCAACCACGCCGGCAAGTCGGAGATCGAGTGTTCGTCCCACCACTCAGCATCGAGGTAGCCGGAGGGCAGGCCGGCACGGATCAGACGCCGTCCCACGGGCGACTCGGAGCTCGGGAGCGCCTCAGGGGCCTCTTCTGCCCACCAAAGGATCTCCGACCAGCCAGCCGTCTCGAGCTGCCGCCGAGCTGCGCGGCGTTCCCGGCGCCGCTCCCGAGCAAGTTGAGAGGCGCTCGGCTGCAACCGAGCCTGCAGTCTGCGCCCGCGCCGCACTTCGATCAGTCCTCGTCGCTCAAGACTTCGCAGCGACTGCCTGACGGACTCAGCCTCAGAGGCGGTCCGGCGATTGGAGAGGTCGTCAGAGCCAATCCACTGTGGGCAGCCGTCCTCCACGGCCCGTTGAAGCCGCTCGATGATCTCACGGTGGCGATGGCCGAGCCCTCTCGACATGGTCGGAGGGTAGCGCTAAGTCTTGGGTTTGGGGCTCCGCGGCCACCCAGCCGGATCATGGTGTCATGAACCAGCTGACCGCTGCTGATGTGATGACCGCCAGGGAGGTCGCCGACCTGCTCCGTATGCCTAAGAGCACTGTGGAAGACCTCGCGCGACGGGGGGTCATTCCATCGCAGAAGATCGGGGGCCGGCACCGCCGCTTCATCCGGTCGGCAGTCGAACAGGTGCTGCTAGGGGGGACTGCTCGATGAGCTTCGTTGACGGCCGTACGTTCGTTCTCGACGCACCCAGCTCAGTCCCTGCCAACTGGGGCCACGGGTCGGAGGTTCTGTGGTCGGCAGGCGAGGGCCTAGTGATCTGCGGACCGCAAGGGGTCGGCAAGACGACGCTTGCGCAGCGTCTCGCGCACGCGCGGGCCGGAATTGGCGAGCCGGAGCTGCTCGGCTTTCCAGTGCAGCGGGCCCGTGGCCGAGTGCTGTACCTCGCCGCCGATCGACCGCAGCAGATCGCCCGCTCAGCCCGGCGGATGGTCAGCGACCGTGACGCCCTCGCCCTGGAACAGCAGCTGGTCGTCTGGCGTGGGCCGCTGCCCTTCGATCTTCTACGCGATCCGGAAGCTCTCCTGCGATGGGTACAAGAGCAACAGCAGGACGTCAGCGACGTCTTCATCGACTCCCTGAAGGATCTCGTGCCAAATCTCGCTAGCGAGGAGGGCGGCTCGGCGTTCAACCGCGCCGTCGGGTTCCTGGTGACGCATGGGATCGAGGTCGTGACGCTTCACCATCAGCGCAAGGCTAAGAGTGAGAACCCTCGCCCAAACAGGCTGGCGGACGTCTACGGGAGCGCCTGGATCACCAGCGGACAGGGAAGCGTGATCTGTCTGTGGGCCGACGCTGGTGACACCCTCGTGGAGGTGGCCCACCTCAAGCAGCCCGTTGAAGCCGTTGGGCCACTGACGATCCGTCATGACCATGAGCAAGGCATCGTGCGTGTCGAGCAGCGTGCCGATGTCGACGGGGTCCTTCGAGCATCGCCTGCAGGTATCACGGCGAAGCAATGCGCGCATGAGGTCTACGGGGCCGGCTGCGGGCGGAATGACGTGGAGAAGGCTCGTAGGCGTCTCGATCACCTGGTGGAGATCGGGGTAGCCGACAAGCAGAAGAGACCTACCGGGCGGTCGGCAGCTGAGGCGGTCTACCTGCCACTCCTCGCCCCGGACTGCCCTCCCGAGGACCTCGCCGGCGCTGTCCCCGTCCAGGCGGGCTAGGGCCAGCGCTGCGTAGCGCAGCTAGCGCAGAGCGCCACGTGGTCGCATGCCGCTGGCCAGCCACGTGCATCCCCATGTGGACTCACGTGCAAGCGAGGCTGGCCTCACGCAGTCTCACGTCCCCACGTCTTACGAGCACGCCGGGCGCACGCCCTCACACGGCCTTCGGTCACACGCACCCCCTAGAGGGGGATGCGACGTGCAACCCCACGGCGGACGGACAGGCTTCTACCGCCGAGCCACAGACGGTACGCCTACGACCCTCCCCCGGGGGGGTACCAGTGGCGGCGGCGTACGGGACGCCTGCAGGCCTGATGTTTTTCGGATGTACGCTTCCCAGGGTTTTCGGCGAGCTTGTGCATTTCATTACTTGCTCTCGTTGGGGGCTGGATCTCGTCGATCGAACAGACCAGCTCGCAGACCTACGGACCAAGCGATCGCCTCGCACTCGGCCCAAACCACCGCGAGCGCGGAGACCTGCGCTAGCTCCTCCGGGCTCCCCCCATGGGCTTCGCTTGCTGCCCACCTAACGCGCTGGCTCATCTCGATCGAACGGGCTGTGAGACGGTCCTGTTGGAGCGGGTTGGGCAGGAGGTAGAGGACGTCGCACCACCGACCCCCAACAGTCGGAAGGGGGGCGTACTCGAGCTCCCGGAAGGGTACGACGTAGCGCTCTCCAGCGCCGATGCGAAACCCCTCCCGTAGCTGCTCGTCGACGAGCGTCTGATCAACGAGCAGCCGCGGACCCTTGAACGCCTGCTCGACGTTGACCGCGTTGAGGAGCTCCGGGGAGAAGTGCCTCACGCCGACCTCCGGCCATGCCGCTCCCAAGGACGTTTCAGCGATCAACGCGCCGTGGTCCTGCTCCACCGGCATTATCAGCCCTCGGATCCACAGCCGCTCGTCCGCGGCAGCCCTCTCGAACGCGGAGCGGAACACGCTCATCCCTACCCGCACGGCATCGGGCACCGCGTCGAAGAGAAGCGCCGCCGCATCAGATTGCACGCCGCCGACGACCCCCTCATCGGGCGGGCTCTCCGACAGAGCCGCTCGGATTAGATCCTCAAACTCAGCGTAAGCGGATCGAACGAGGTCGATACGCCCTGTCTTCCATCGTGCCTTGACGCCAAGGACATCGGCATAGAACAGAACCATTGCGCTCAGATCACGGCTCGATCCCGGCCCACAAGCCACGGGGCCCAGGAGCGGACGCCGGAGCGCCACCGGCCCGGCATGCGGGGCCCCGGCGCGTCAAGAGGATGGAAGGGCTGCGTCGAGTGCGTCAAAGCCATCTCTGATGCGCGTCGCTTCTTCGACTGCGATCGCCGCCTCGTTCCGTGAAAGCGTCGAAGCGAGTCGATAGTCGGCCTTGAGTCGTCTTGCCTTCAACCGAAATCCGACCTCGGCGAGGGCTCGCCGCTCTTCCTGGCGCCGTCGGTCCGAGTCCGGGATCCCGGTCCCGAGATATCGCCATGCTCGATCGTGTGGGCTTCGGGAGCCAGCCCCCTTATAACCCCGGGGCTCGATGTAGGCCATCAGCTCGCCGAACGCGGCGTAGTATGCGCGGCTGATTGCGCTGCGGGCCGATGGCTCGGCCGGTGGTCGGCCTTTGCTCAGCGCCCGAGCCACCGGGATCAGCGCGCGAGCCCTCATTTGGCCGGCCAGGCCTTCCATACTTCAGTCACAGCGACGGGATTTGGAGGCTCTGGTTCCATCGCCAGGTGAAACCGAGCGAACGGCCGTGTCTGGGGGGACAGGGCATCCCGGGCGAGCCGGATCTCATCCTCCATGAGCAGTCCCTGCATCCGCACAAAGCGGCCCCAGTCCCGGTCGTCCCCTACGCGACCCTCGACGGCAAGAAAGAACTCGGCCGGACGCAGATACTGTCCAGGGGTCGCGATCGCCCCCACGCGTGCGGCTTCTCCGTACACCGAGCTAATCGCCTCGAGCGAAGCGTCGAGGAAATGCCCGCCGTTGGCCCTACCGACCAACCAGGCAACGGCAGGCTGCCCAACAAGCTCGCCGCCCTCTTTTCTCTGATCGGCTGGCAATGGAGAGGTCTAGGGCTGTCGTTCCTGCTGAATGGCGTGGGATGAGGTCTGGTTGAGCGCCGGCGCGATCACCTCAGCCGCCGCATATCGCTGCCTGATAGCCGGTCGTCGTCCGAAATCGTTATGTTGGAATCGTGGGCGACCGCCGCCACCATAACCGACCTCGCGCGCCGACGCCCGCGGGATCCGCGGACGTCGTACGGCGGCAGACGCGAACGGGCTGCCCCTAATGGCAAGGCACGTCTCGGTACGCCTGTTCTGGCACGACAACGGCTGGGACGGAGCAATCTGCAGGGATCCCGCAGCGAACGTCTGGTGCGAGGCGCACGATCACGTCCGCGACCACAAGTCCCCAAGCGAGGCGTCGGCGAACGTCCGCGGTAAGCCCGTGGCAGAGGGGGGCGTCCCCCCAGGGTGTGAGATGAGCTTCCAGGCCTTTTCTGGCCGCCGGAACGCCATCACGATATGGCCGCCCGACTGGATGGCCGGCCAAGGCGTGAATCCGGTCGAGATCGCGATGGATAAGTACAGCTCCGGCATGTGGCCGTTCGAAAACATGTGGACCGAGGACGGCGGCTTTCGCAAAAACGACGAGCGACGCGAGGTTGCCGAAGCGTTCTTCGCCGAGATAGAGGAGGAGAAGAGCCTTGTCTTCTTCTACGTCGACGAGCGCAACCCGCTCTTCGTCGAAGACGGTGAACGGTCCGCCCATCGCGTACTCGTGGGAATTTCGCGCGTCAAGTCCTACGAGAAAGATATTCACGAGTGGAATGAGACCACCCGGAATGGCGAAACGAACATGGTGTGGTCTGTTCCGTTTCGACATTCCTACCCCACCGACGGAATCCGGCTCCCGGTGCAGGCTATCGAGCGCGCGGTTCCGGACCTCGACGCGCGTAGCGCATATCTTGTGCCTCTCGACGGCGGCCTCAGAACGGATTTTCGCTACGGCAGCTCCCGCATCACATCGGATCGCGCGGTTGCCGTGGTGGAGAGGGCGATCGCCTCGCTCGCGAGGCTCGAGAAGGATGGCGCCCTCGAGACGAGCGTCGCGGCTGAGCTCTCATGGCTCAACAGCGTCGTCCTGGAGCTCTGGGACGACCGAGGTGTGTATCCAGGACTTCCCGCTCTCCTTTCGGTGCTGGGTTGCTCGCGGGCAGTCGAGATTGCTCGCACCGTTGTCGCCGAAATAGGTGTTGAAGGACGAGACGAAGCAGCCGCGGTGTTTGACGCGCTCGAGGGTGCCGCAGATTCACGATTCTCGTCATTTTCCGACGAAATCGCCGAGGCCGCCGCCGAGTGGGAGTATCTCGCGCCAGCGGCGCGCGATTTAGCCCGGCTTCTGGTGCGAATGGAGCTGACGAGGGATCAAATGGAGCGCGTCCTCGCTTCCCCGGAGAGTCGCGCACGCCATGGTCTTCCGGCCGACGCGGCGCTGATCAAGGACAACCCCTACATCCTCTGCGAGAGCTTCGTTCCCTTGAAAGAACGAGAGCCAATCTCGTTCATCACCGTTGACCACGCGCTCGTGCCGCACGAGTCACGGGCCCCCCTTGAGGACGGGTACATTGCGCGACGCGATCCTCGACGCCTTCGAGCGCTCCTCACGGGCGCGCTGCACGACGCCGCAGACGGCGGCCATACGTTTCTTGCCGCTCTTGACGCACTCTCCGCCGCGGCCGATGCGTCACCTCCCGATCGGGTATGCGACGTCCCGCTCGACCGTCTCGCTCACGAGAAGGTCGCGTCGATTCTCGACGAAACACTCGACCAGTTCACGATCGAGGAGACGCCCTACCTGGCGCTAAAGGACCTTCACGCGGACGAGCAGAACGTCCGGGATCGATTCGACAGCTTGGCGGCAAGAGAACCCCTATCCGTCGAGACCCCAGACTGGCAGCAGCTTGCCGAAGCAGCGGAAGGTGACGAGGTCGCTCTTTCAACCCAGCAGCACGATGCCTTGGACCGAAGCCTTACAAGCCCGTTGAGCGTTATCACTGGCGCCGCCGGCACGGGCAAGAGCACTCTTCTGGCCCCCCTGATCGCGGGAATCCGCGAGACGGAGGGCATGGTTCCTCTTAGGGTCTTGACACCGACCGGGAAGGCGGCCGACCGCCTTAAGGAACTCGGGGTCGGAGACGCGATGACAATCCACCGTGCCCTAGCGTCCGTCGGGTGGTATGACTGGTCGCTGGGAATCGCGCGGGAGGGCGAGGCTCGAATTGGAGCCTCAACCATCATCATCGACGAGTGCTCGATGGTAAACGTCGATTTGCTATCGACCCTTTTTCGAGCGATCGACTGGCAGACGGTACGACGCATGATTCTTGTCGGGGATCACAATCAGCTGCCCCCGATCGGCCCGGGTCGTCCATTTTTCGACGTCATAGCGGTGATGCAAGAAGGCGATGACGGCAAGACAGAGCGGGCTGCATATTCTGATCGTCTAAGCGCTCTGACCCAGAACTATCGCGTTGAAGCCGGAAGCAACGCGATCACCTTCGCAAAGAGCTTTGCCGACGATCCGGAGCCGGACGATGCGATCGTTTGGGAAGCAGTCGCATCTGGCCAGGACCTCGGTGATCTCCGCGTGCGTTACTGGAATGACCCCGCTGAGTTATACGAGCAGCTCCTTGGCGAGATAGACGCCCTCGTAACTCGTGAGTGCAAACAAGCTCATATTGACCTCGAAGGCTCGAGAGCTTTTGATGCAACGATAGGCCATGGCGATTCCCCTTATGGTCCATCGGAGTGGCAGATTCTCGCGCCGATGAAGGGAGGTCCCCCCGGAACACGAAAGCTAAACGCGCTCGTGCAGGATCAGTATCACGGGTGGGCGAAGAGAAGCAGCCGCTATCCAGGCGGTGCATACAAGCGCTGGCCGGTCAAGTTTGGACCAGAACAGCTCACGGCGTTTGACAAGGTGATGCAAACGGAAAACACCCAACTTCCGTATTGGGAGCCCGGCGTAAAACGCGCGGCTGGCGAGAGGCGCCCAAAGTGCGCCGTCTTCAATGGTCAGATCGGCCTCGTGAGGGGGGAGTCGCCACGCGCGGTCCAGCGCGCCCGACGCGACGACGAAAAGGGCCCCGTCACCGGGCTAAACGTGGAGTTCGAGGGACTCCCAGGGCTGCGTATTGACTATTACAAGGACGGCTCGCGAAGCGTAGACAAACATCTTCAACTCGCCTACGCCGTGACTGTCCACAAGGGCCAAGGCAGCCAGTTTCGGCATGTCATGTTTGTCGTCCCACACGAGGCTGCGCAGCATTTCGGGCGCGAGCTAACATATACCGGTCTTACCCGTGCCCAAGACACGCTGACGCTATTTGTTGAGCGGGACATCGGTCCGCTGCTGGCATTGCGCAAGCAAGCCGCCGCACAAACGCCACAGCGCAACTCTCGGCTCTTCACGGGGCAAGTTGGAGCACTCCCGTATCGCGCTGGCAACGTCGTGTATGGCACTTTGCGCGGAGATCGCGTGGCCAGCAAGTCTGAGCTGATCATCGCTGATCTCCTGCTTAGGTATGAAGAAGAGGGGGCGTTGTCCTACCAGTATGAGAGGGAACTGTTTCCGCCCGATGGTGCCCAGGATAGTTTTCGACTGCCTGACTTCACCGTCTCAGTCGCCGGGCGCACGTACTACTGGGAGCACTGCGGAAAGATGGACGATCCTGCCTATCGCGAGCGATGGGAGCGCGTCAGACTACCCTGGTACAAGCGCCACGGCTACGCTGATCGGCTCATCGTTACCGAAGACGGACCCACCAACCCGATTGACAGCGGCTGGCTTGACCGAGAAGTCGTGCAAAAGCTGATTCTTCGTTCGTGACCACCGCCGTGGTGAAGCGATGGACCGCTGGCTCGGTGAGATTCCGTCGCCGAGCCGCTCGGGAGGCTTGACAACGGCCAGACAAGGTCTAAGCATCCGGTGGGGGAAGCCTTGCGAGGTGCGGCCCGGCATAGGTTGCGAACCCAGGGAAGTCTGGGTAGATGGTTGAGTGCTCGTAGCCGAAGAGGGCGCGGAGTCGGTCCCGAATCTCGGGCTTCGCGTCGCCTTTAATTCGGAAGATATAGGCGGGCTGCCCGTGAGCTGTGGGGACTCCGCCGGCCAGCGGGTCCGCCTTGTGGAAGCGTAGAGGGATCGACACCGCGCTCCGTACCTCCTCCTGCTTCCAGTTTTTTGCTGTCGCGGAGCTATCCTTGGGCCACCGTACGCCCATACCGGTGGACGGCACGCCGCCAAACAGGAACGCTCCGTTCTGTGCGGCGATTCGTGCCTCGAACGGGGGCGGTCGCCAGGCCCAGGTGTGGCTGCACCAGATCTTCTGCCAGTCAGCGTCCGGGTCTTTCCAAGGGCGATGTCGCTCGTCCTCCCAATCACGGTCGGCGTCCCGACGGTTTGCGACGTCGGGCGGAGATTTCTCGTTTATTAGGCGCTTCGTGATGTCGATAGCGAATAGACGACCGTCGACAACCTGCTCCTCGGGAATCCCGCTCGTGAGCTCCTGCTGGACGGCGAACCAAAGGCCGATGTACGCGTTCAGGGTCACGTCGATGAGCCGCGTGGGAGCGTCAAAGTGCTGGAGCGTCGCGAGCTGAGAGAGGATTGAAAGGCGGCCACGACCCCCGTTGTGAAGTCCCCATTGGTGGACTCTCTTTAGCGTCTCGGTCTCGGCGTTGAGCAAGTCCGTCTCGTCCGGAATAGACCCTGTGGTCCATGCGAGGCGTCGGTAGAGCGAACTATGGAGCGGCCACGAGGCGTTCGTTACGCCGCGCCAGGCGAACCGCCGCTTGTCGGTCTCAACCCACCTCTTGTAGAGGCGGTTCAGCCGTTCGTTGAAGTCGTCGAAGCTCTCGACCGACGTGCCCTCCCAAGGCTCGAAGAATGCGTCGATATCCACGGCACCCCCACAGTTCGACGTTCAGAATCAGAAGCCTCGAACCGCGGAGAAGGCTGCCGTCGCCGTTCAGACTGGTGGTCGTGGCTAGGACAGCAGCTTCGCGAGCCTCTCTACGCCGGTCTTGCTCCGGCACAAGAGGTCACTGAGTGTCGGGCTCGTCTGTCAGCTCCACGCCGTGTTCTTCAGCCCATTGGCGGGTTTGTCCGCTGAAGTAAACGGAGCGCATTGCACCAGCAGGAGTGAGAAACGAGACCTCTGCTAGGCCGAACGCGTTGTAGATATCGGACAGCATGAGGGCCGTAGCAGCGAGCAGCGGCTGGGCATCGCCGGTGAGCTGGGCAAGTGGGACGGTGTGTCGCGAACTGGATGTCCCCGTCACCGGACGCGCCTCGCGGATACGCTCGACGGCGCTGAGGACGAACGCTCCTAAGTGGATCTGAGGCCCGAGGAGTCGAAGCTCGACAACCGCGTCGCCCGCTACTCCGGCGTTTTGCACCGCGTGACGGCCAATTAGGCGCAGCATCGCAACGGATGCCTTCAAGAGCGTGTGGCCCGCGACCGTTCTTCCCGCGGACGGCTCGGCAAGCTCTGGGAAGCGGAACATCATCACGGCAGACCCGTCGGTGTGACAATGGGCGAAGGGGGAGCTAAGAGTCCCAGGCTCGTCATAGACGGTCGCGATTCGATAGCGACGCACGCCTACGCCGGCGACTGCGGATCCAAATAGGTTCTCGCCAACAAAACCGTCGACCAAGTCTCCGGAGCGGGCCCACCGCTCAATCGCGAGGCGGGTAGGCGCGTTGATCTCTACCGAGCCCGGACTATTCGGAACGAGCGCGGCGGCGAGCCAGACGCGCGTCGGATCGTCTAGCTCGCCTTGCGCCTGCGCGACGATCCTGTCGAGGCGGTCAAGTTGCTGACGCTCGTCACGGAAGCGGTCGCGATACATGTCCGCGACCTCGAGCTCGCTGAGGTATCGCGTCGTCGGGCCGTCGCGACGAGGATAACGCAACGCGTTATTTACGCGGACAGCGTGCGGGCGGAGCGGGCTAGGCGGAACGATCAGGAGATAGAAGCCGCGAGTGGCGCTAGTGCCTTCGATTCTGCGAACCCGATACTCGACGTGCGGAGCAACCAGCGCGGCAGTGATATGTCGCATGCGCTGCTCCTCCTCCTCGGACAGGTCCACTTCCGGCTCCGACGAGGCGACTCCGTCATTCTCCGCGACGCCGAGAACGATCAAGCCACCCCGGTCGTTGGCCATCGCCGCAACGTCGCCGGCTAGGTCTCGCTTTTCGCTGTCTCCGGTCCCGTAGAGCGTGGCCTTGAAGTCGAGGTCGGCGTCCTCCTTAGCGTGGGCGATGAGCGAGTGGACTTGCTCGCGTGAAGCCTCGTCGGGAAGTGCTCCGAGCAGGTCGCGCAACCGACCAATCCATTCGTTCGTTGCCACCCGGCGATCGTATCGGGGCTCTAACGGGACATACTGGCCAACGGGGCAGGGCACGGGTCGTAAGGCGCGTGGGGCAGAATGCGCCGAGGCAATGGATTTTCTCGACGGCATATTCGCTGACGCCCCATGCTCCCGCTGTGGCTATCCGTTGAAGGTCGAGTTCCTTGATGTCCGGATCGAGCGGCGGATCTTCTGTCCTTGCTGTAAAGCGGTCGTCCAGTTGGTCGACGCCGGCGCCTCTAACGACGGGCTCGCGCGCGAGGGTGACGCGGCGCTCCGGCGCCTAGGATTCGAACCCTGATGGCGAGGTTCGAGCACGACCTACGCGTACAGCTCGCGGAGCGGCGGAACCGCCTTTATCGGTCCGACTTCCGGATCTGGGATAACGAGGCGAAGCTGATGTTGGAGTGGATGCGCTCGGAGCCATACTTGGCGGCGATGCTGTCCGAGGTCGAAGCTGCGCCGATCGACTTCGAGAACTGGCGCTCCACGGGCGGCCTCGGCCATCACGGGGTGTCCTTTCCCGATAACGAGCGCGACCGGGCGAAGGTATGCCTGGCGCTGTTCATGGCGCACGACACGCCAGGCGCCCGTCGAGCGTTTAGCGGAGCCCAACAGTTCAACGATCAGCTTCGTGATTTCGTAGAGGGCGCCGTTGACCCGCTCGTCCACTATCTCGAAGATCGAATCGAGGACGGCGGTTCGGTGCTCAGTATCTTGGAGCGATACAAGCGCCGCACCGAGTGGTTTCACCAAGGCGAGCTGTACAGCCGTTACGAGTCCGACACTGCGCGTGGCGAGGAAGCTCTAGACCGGCACCTACGGGAGTACCTCGTCGATCAAGGCATCGACTTCCCCTTCTCGCAGCCACGCTCTCCCTCGGGCGAGGCGGACGTCGTGTCGCTGGGCTCGGACGAGCCGCTCGCCTTGGAGATCAAGCTGTTTCTCCCCGACGCGGGCAAGGACCGCGCGTATATTCGGCAGGGGTTCGCCCAGGCATACCGCTACGCGGCCGACTACAACCTGCCCGCGGGCTACCTCGTCACGTTCAACCTGACCAATGGTCTGCTGGTGTTCGGGAGCGATCACCCAGAGCGATGGCCGGCGTCGATCACCGTAGGGGATCGGACCGTGTTCTGCGTGACCGTGGACGCGAACCCTGAGCGCCCGACTGCAAGCAAGGACCGGAAGTTGACGCGGCATGAGCTCGACCGGGACTACCTGCTTGAAGGTGTTAACCGAGCCGCCTAGGCAGGTGTGGAACCACGCGACGGCCTACGGGGCTGCGAAAAGAGATTCGAAGGCCGAGTCGTGGAAATCCCTCGCGAGCATCTCGCGCCAAGCATGTCGCAATGCAGCAGCTACGGCGGCCATCATCGGTTGAAGGTCGCGGTAAAGCGCCGTCAACACAAGGTCGCCCGCGAGGGCTGTGCGTCCCCCGAGAAGTGCTCTGTCTTGGTCCGTCCAGCCGAGGTCAATGAGCGCGCTATCAGCTCCGTGGGTACCGATGTCGCGAGCATTTTTGAGGCGCTGTTGGAGTCGGGTGACCGTTTCGGGCGAGTATGCGCGGTTATTTTCGATGAGCGCCCAGGCTTCTGATCGGCGGGCGATCCGTTTCCAGCGTCGGTCGTGGTCGGTGCCGTCGGCAGGCACGCACAGGCACTCGACTGCTCTGCGCACATCAAGGATCGACTCCGCGAGGCGTCCGGGGCTAGCCGATTCTGCGGAATAGAGTGCGGCCGCACTCGAGAGAAGGGCCTGGGCGCTTCTTTGGGAGAGCGCATCGAAAGCACGAAATGGCGCCTCAAGCACGTCATCACCTGGCAGCTGGTAGGCGTCGTAGTGAAACGTTGATCCATGTCTGCGGTCTTTCGTCGCAAACGGATCGGGCTCAAAGCGACGGTGCTCCGGCTGGTGCCGATGATCCGGTTGCGGGGACCAAACCGCCAAGCCCGGTAGCAATTCGGAGGACTCTCCAGGCGACAGTAGCCACCAGACGGCGACGGCGTAATGCGCTTTTGCCTCCGCACGCTCAACGGCGACGCGGCGTGCACCCCCCTGTAGTACGCCGAGGCCTGCTGTGATTTTTGTGTCTTCGACTCTGCCGTCCGAGAAGCGGAAGAACCTGGTTGGCGCGGACGGCCTGTCTTTCAAGTGTCGGTAGACGGCGAGGTCCGCTTCGACGTCTTCATTATTCGCCACGAACCGTCTCGGCTCATCGGGCGTCCAGTCGAGATCCCAGGCTCGGCGGACGACGGCCGTTGCGCCTGCGGGAGCCCAGGCACGGTCCATCTGAATGTTTGCTAATGGGACGCTGATGAGCCAAGTCCCGTCCTCGTCGGCGGCTTTGGCTCCGAGTGCAGCGGCGAGCCGCTTGATCGTCGGTGTGCGGTCAGCTTCGACTAGGAGATCCAACGACTCCATGTGCAGTTCGCGCTCGCCGTAGGCGCGGAACAGCTCGGGGTGCTTGTCGCGGTATGCGCCAACCAGGCGCCACCCGAGCTTCCAGCCCTCCTCGGAGAGATGATCCGTGACGAACGTCACCGGGCGGCTTTCTTCGCCTGGCTCCCAAGGCCGATCTTTCTCGGCCTGCGCCTCGGCAACGACCTCGTGTAGGCGCTGTAGTTCGCGGTTCGTCATTTGCGGCTCCCTGGTGCGCGAGCGTAGCGGGCACGGCTGAGGAAGCATCGCTTCCGCCTCCAGAACCAGGCCGGAGGTCCGAGCGACGCGAAGTGGCTGGACAGCCCCCAAATAGCGGACACCGGCCCGACGGTGACCCGTCGGTGGGCCTGACCTCGCGGCATGAGCATTCCGTGTGTCCGGTACGCAGCTAAGAGCAACGAGGACGTACATGGGTCACTGGGGACGCAGCTAGATGATTGCCGCCGGGCCGCCCTCACCTGTGGTGGCGGCACGGCGGTGGCCGAGTACTCCGACGAGGGCGGCTCCGGCTATGAGCAGAGTCGCGGGCCAAGCCTGACCAGTGCGATGCGCGAAGCGGAGGCCTTGGCGTCGGAGCACGGGAGCGCCGAGCTTTGGGTTCAGCACAGCGACCGGCTCGCGCGCGGCGATGGCCGGTCTGCGCGGCACCTGGTCGAGGTCTCCTTGTGGGCGATGAAGGCAGGCGTTGCCGTGCGGAGCGTCGAGGATCCAAACACCTTCCGCGACCTTCTCTACGCGGTCCTCACCGGCCAACGCAATTACGAGGGCTCGCGTCGCAAGGGCGCAGCGAGCGCCGCAGGGGTCAAGCGGGCGGTCTACCGCGGAGAGTATGCCGGCCAGCCGCTCGACGGCTATCGGGTTGCCGTGAGCTCTAACGCACGCGGGCATGTGACCAAGCGGCTTGAGATCGATCCGGAGCGGAGCCCCTGATTTGCATGATCTTCCGGATGGCCAAACGCGGCGCGATGCCGACAAACATCGCCCGCCGCGCAAACAACGAGGGTTGGCGGACGGCGCCCCGCCGGTACGACCGTCAGCCCGGCCCCATCCTGCCCCGCTTCGTCCAGTGGGTTCTAGATCACCCCCGCTACGCAGGGCTCGCGGTCTACAAAGGCGAGATCGTCGGCGAGGCGCAGTGGCCTCGATACCTCTCGCCGCGAGAACACGAACACCTGAAGCGGCGCGTGCGCGCGTACCGCTCACCCCGGCTTCCCCGCGAACCGTTCCTTCTCGCGCACCTAGCGAGCTGCGGCCGGTGCGGCTCTTACATGGTCACCCTTGCCGGGAAACCCGGGAAGGACGAAACACGCCGGCGGACATACGTCTGCCACGGACACCGCACGCACGGCTGCGACCTCCCGCAGCTCGACGCGCTCGCGATCGACCACGTCCTCGTCGCGAACCTCAACCGGTTCCTCGGCGGGCTCGAGGAAGCCGAGCCGTACAAACCGAGCCCGGGATTCCCTCGCGAGCTGATCCGCGGGCATGACCGGCCCGAGGGACAGCCGATCGAGCCGATCGCGAGCGTTACCGCCGAGTTGCGCCACCGCATCGGCCACGCGCTACGCCTCGGCGAGCACGACCAGGCCGAGAGTCTCATCGAGGAGCTTGTCGGCCACCATGAGCGGCTGCGCGCTTCGATGGCGCGGGGGCCGCTTCGCAGCCGCCGTGACCTCCAGCTCAACGAGGAGCCCTCGAAGCTTCTCTTTGACTTCTACGACTCGTCGGCGAATAATCTCGCCGGCCGCCTCGGCCAAAACTCCGAGGACACGCGGCGCCTGAACCGGGTGTCCGACGGTGGTTCGGGCGGTTGTCCTGACCCCGACGGCGCGAGGGGTCGCGATCGCGCCGATCATCACCGCCGGCGCTCCGAACAGCGAGCGCGCCGACCCGACACCCGCGTACGTCGACCCCGACCGCTGGCAGGTCGCGTTACGAATTGGCGGTCGCGGACATCGGTACGGCGACCGCTGGGCGACGCTGAGCTTCCACATGCTCTTCGCGCTTGGGCGGCGGCGAACTCACGCGCGCCCCACATCAGCGACTGGGTCCGGGCGACTCCCGAACATCCGCACCCGAACGTCGTCATCGACCGGTTCGACCGCTGGAGCGACGCGATTCGTGCCGCTGGGTTAGAGCCTGCTCCTGTAGAACGACACAGACATAAGGTCGGCGGCAAGTACGCGCCGGTGCCAAATGGCGGATCCGCGCTTACGTAGGTGACCCTGACGCCAACCTTGCTGCGGCCCGTCAGGATCGTCGATGGGCGCTGCGCGCTGACGCTGGCGCGGATCGTGCTGGTCGAGGATGGGTCGTACTCGCGCAGGAACAGCTCGGAGCCACAGGGCTGGTCGACCACGCGGCCGGCGACGATGTGCCAGAGGCCGCAGACGTCATCTCCCTGGCCCTCCCCGAGCGGAAGCTACGTCAGCAGACGCGTGGTCCTCTGGTCACGACTCCCATTCCGTTAGCCTGCCGGCGGGAGGAGCCGGGTGCCACACATTTACGACAACCAGACCGACCCGCTCGCGGGCGCCCTGAGGGAGAGCCTTGCCCAGGGCGTCGCGCTCGACGCGTGCGTCGGGTACCTAAACCTCAGAGGATGGCGACAGATCTCGGACGCCGTAGAGGCTCTCGAGGGGGTCGAGGGGCGCGAGCCCGCTCGCGTTCTCGTCGGGATGGCCGCTCGGCCAGATCAAATCGTGCATGACGCTTATCGAATACGTCCTGACGAGGGTGATCAGCGCGTGACCCACCGGGAGGCCCTTCGCCTTCATGCCGACGTCCTGCGTGATTTCCGGCAACAACTGGTAGTCGGCGCGCCTACCCCCGCAGATGAGAAAGCCCTTCAAGCCTTTCGCACGCAGCTGTCCGATGGACGCGTTCGAGTGAAGTTTTTTGCTCGCTATCAGCTTCACGCCAAGCTATATCTCACTCATCTCAAGTCGGGCCAGCTGATTCCGCACTTGGGTTTCCTGGGTTCGAGCAACTTGACCTTCAGTGGCCTCGTGCGCCAGGGCGAGCTGAATATAGATGTGACGGATGAGGACGCGACTGACAAGCTTTTGACTTGGTTTAGAGAGCGGTGGGACGACGAACTCGCGATTGATGTCACTGATGAGCTCGTCGCAATCCTCGACGAATCGTGGGTGAGCACTGATCAGCCCGACCCGTATCTCGTGTATCTACGAATGGCCTACGAGCTGTCGGCAGATGCTCGCGAGGGGCTAAGGGACTACGACATCCCTGCATCGTTGCGAGACGTACTTCTGGAACACCAGGCGGACGCCGTTAGGGTGGCAGCTCGGATCGTCGAGCGACGTGGAGGCGCGATGATCGGCGACGTGGTGGGGCTAGGGAAGACTCTTACCGCGATCGCGATAGCGCGCCTAATGCAAGAGCAACACAACTTTGAGACGCTCATCATAGCCCCTCGCAACCTTGTACGAATGTGGGAGGACCACATTCACGAGTACCGGATATACGGCCGTGTCGTGTCGCTCTCGATGGCTACCAAAGAACTCGACAAACTCCCGCGCTACCGGCTGTTGATCGTCGACGAGAGTCACAACCTGCGCAACCCGCAAACGCAACAGTGGCGTGCGGTCCGGGGATACATCGAGCGAAATGATCCCGGCGTTCTGCTTTTGACGGCGACGCCGTACAACAAGGCTTTTTCCGACGCGGCTGGGCAGCTACGGCTCTGGATCCCGGAGGATCAGGATCTCGGCATCCGACCGGAGGAGCTCATAAAGGATGAAGGCGATCTCGCCGTGGCGAAATCCGCTGACGGTCAGCTCTCGACGCTTAAGGCATTCGAGGGCTCGACCTTTCCGGACGATTGGCAGCGTCTCATGTCGCTCTTCCTAGTGCGACGTACGCGGCGCTTCATTGAGCAGCAATACGGGCACGCGGATGCTGCCGGCCGCATCATGCTTCGCTTTTCCGATGGCCACGAGTTCTACTTTCCTACGCGGGTTCCGCAGCCGCTCCCGTACGCCGGCGGTCCGAGCGATCCCGGCGACCGGCTTGCGTCGACAGCGACCGTTGACGCGCTGAACGAGCTGAAGCTCCCGCGGTACACGCTTGGAAGCTATCTGCGGGACGGAGTGGCCGGACAAAATGATCTCGAGCGCGGTGCGCTTGCGCGCCTCGAGCGCGCGCGGGGGAACTTGCAGGGCTTTATTCGAACGATGCTCATGAAGCGCCTCTCGTCGTGCGGCGAGGCGTTTCTCATTTCCGTACGGCGCCACCTCTTGCGCAACCACGTCGCGCTTTACGCCATCGAGCACGCCTTCCCAATCCCGCTCGGCACGATCGAAGACAGCCGCTGGGAACCGGTCTCCGACGATGACCCCGACGCCACCTTGGGGGATGACGTGCTTGTGGCCGACGTGGCACCCGATCAGCCCGATTGGCGATCGGAAGCGCGGGAACGATACGAGGTCCTCACCGCGCACCCGCCCTCAAACGTGACGTGGCTACCAGCCGAGTTCTTTACACCGGCCCTGAAGGATGTTCTTCGGGAAGACAACGCGATCCTGGAGCAGCTCATCGGGGACCACAGCCCATGGGACCCCGCGCAGGACAGCAAGATCGACGCTCTCGAGCGTCTTATCTCGACCGAGCACCCCAACTCTAAGGTTCTCGTATTCACCGAGTATGCCGACACCGCCGAGTATGTAGGACGCACGCTGCAGACGCGACTTGGAAGCCAGTGGATCGAGTCAGTCACCGGCCAAAGTAGCGATCCGACGGTCGCCGCGCGCTGCTTCAGCCCGAAATCGAATGCCGCGCTCGGCGGCCTGCCTCAAGGGCGGGACGAGCTACGCGTCCTCGTCGCAACCGACGTTCTGTCGGAAGGCCAGAACCTTCAGGACGCGCACATCGTCGTGAACTATGACCTGCCATGGACGATTATCCGGATCATTCAGCGCGCCGGCCGCGTCGATCGCGTCGGGCAGGAGAGCCCGGAGGTCGACGTCTATAGCTTCCTTCCCCAGGATGGTGTTGAGGAAGTAATCAATCTCCGGCACCGAATTACCGAGCGGCTTCGAGAGAATGCAGCCGTCTTCGGCTCCGACGAGCGCTTCTTTGAAGACGACCTCACTGAGGATCAGGTTCGAGGTCTCTTTGATGGAAGGGCCGTCCTAGACGAAGATGAAGGTGATGAAGACGTTGATTGGGCGTCTCGCGCGCTCGCGATTTGGGAGCAGGCGCCGCCAGATCTACAAGACGCCGCAGCCGCGCTGCCGTGCGTCACATACTCGACGCGGCCACGACGAGGGGACGATGGTACCGGTGGCGTGCTCGTCTACACACGGACGACGCGCGGACTAGACGGACTTGCCTGGACAGACGATCCCGCCGCAACCGGGCCAACCGCCAGGATTCTCACTCCCTTTGAGGCGCTGCGGCTGGCGTCGTGTAGCCCATCGGATTCGCCTGACCCGCGGCGGGAGGATCATCACGCACTAGTCGAGTGGGCCGTCCGGACTACCCTTCTCGATGCGGTCCGGCAGCCGCTAGCTTTAACGCATAGCGGTATTCGGGCGCGGCTTTACAACACGCTCGAGACCGTCAGACAGGGGATTGAGGGCACGCTGTTCGACACAGCCGACTACCGCAAACTTGTCGAAGCGGTCTATCACCGCCCGCTTACCGAGACCGCCAAGCATCGGATCGCGAAAGCGCTGCGCGAACGGTCGCCTTCCGACGTCGCGGCCCTAGCGAGCGACCTCGATGAGATGGACGAACTGCTCGTAAGGATCGACGACCGCAACGAAGAGCTTCAGATTGTGTGTTCGCTGGGAATCCCCGGAGCGGCGTGACCCTCGACGCGAACATACGCGCGGCGCTCGCAACCGGCGAGCTCCAGGACCTTTTCCTCGACGAGCTGGGATGGGACCAGCCAGCCCTGGCCGCATTCGACGTCTACGTCGACGACGCGTCATTCCACGTCGTGCCAATAGCGCAAAAGCGTGGGCTGCACGTCTTCGAACTCCCATGCGATGTCCTGCCGTCTGATGACCTGCAGAGTCGGCTTGATCGTGAGGTGTCGCCCCGAGCACCCGAGCGGCTCCTGGTGTTCCGCGATGCGACAAGGGAGGTATGGCGTTGGCCCGAGCCCCGCCGAAGCGGAGGCGCGCGGTTAGTCGCTCACCGTTCGTCTGGAGCAGCGTCAAACGAGGCCCTCGTCCAGCGACTCGCCGGCGTGCGCTTTGTCATTGGAGAAGAGGAGATGCTGACCCTGCCCGCAGTCAAGGACCGCGTGAGGACGCAGTTCCGGGCCGAGCAGGTGACGGCTCGGTTCTATACGCGCTTTGCGGACCATCATGAACGGCTTCAGATCGGGCTCGACGGAATTCCAGAGCCTGATCTTCGTAGCTGGTACGCGTCGTTACTTATGAACCGCCTGATTTTCATCTACTTCTTCCAAAAGAAGGGCTTTTTGAATGGTGATCGGGATTATTTACGCACATGTCTTACGAAGGTTCGGTCGCTCCAAGGCCCCGATCGGTTTTACGACTTCTATCGCGACGCCCTGCTGCCGATGTTCCATCAAGGGTTCGGTTCCTATAAGCACGAGTATTCTGACTCCGCGATCGGAGAGGTTCTGGGAGCCATCCCGTATGTAAATGGCGGCATTTTCGAAGAGCACGAGCTGGAGACGGCATACACGATTGAGATAGCCGATGAAGAGTTCGAGCAGATTTTTGACTTCTTTGACGAATTTACCTGGCATCTCGACGAGCGTCCACACGGTGATCCAAACGCCATCAATCCGGACGTCATCGGATATATCTTCGAGCGATACATCAACCTCACGAGCACCGGAAAGAAGAAGGACGGGGCCTACTACACCAAGGAGGATGTCACCGGCTACATGGCCGCAGCCGCGGTCATACCACGTATTTTCGACCGCTTGAGATCGGCCTGTGACGTAGACCCATTTCCGGCGCTCCAAGCGCAGCCACGACGATACATTCCGGAGGCACTCCGCCACGGTGAAGACGCGGGTGGGGGGTGGCTTGTCGCGCCGGCGTCCATCCTCGAGGCCTGGAGTGAGCCGCGCCGCTGGGGGGAGTTCAATGCCACCCCTGCTGATCCCGCGTCACAGCTTCCGGGCGAGTCATGGATTGAGACGCTCGATCGCCGGCGGCACGTGGACGACCTCGAGGCAGGCCTAAAGACCGGTCGCTACGTCGCGATCGACGACGTCATCACGACCAACGTCGATCTGCGGACCTTGCTTGGAGACGTGCTCCACGAGCTAGACACGCCAGAGACGATCGTGGCGGCGTGGACCGAGATCACCAGCACCACTGTTATCGACCCTACGTGCGGTTCGGGGGCCTTTCTCTTCGCCGTGTTGGACATTCTCGACGATGTATATGCGGCCCTCCTCGAGCGCGCTCGGACTTGCCTTGACGCCAACTGGCCCAACGCTGAGCTCGTAGCCCCGCTGGTAGCTCCGGCCGACGCTGCCCCGAATGACGCCTATTACCGCCGGAAGCACGCGGCGCTGAACAATCTCTTTGGGCTCGACATCATGCCGGAGGCGGTGGAAACAGCGAAGCTCCGCCTGTTCCTCGCGCTCGTTTCAACCCTCGAGCGGCGGGAGGAGATCGAGCCGCTTCCCGACTTGGACTACAACCTACGCGCCGGCAACCTGCTCGTGGGGTTTTTCGACGCCCAGGATGCGCGCGAGCGAGTAGCCACCTCCTCACTCGATGCCCTGACGGCGGTCGATAACTTTCTTGAGCGGGCCGAGACCCTCGCCGCGCTACATCACGATTTTGTTGCCGCACAGACGGCGGGAGAGCCGGCGCAATCGCTTACCGCGAAGAAGGTGCTCAGCGCCGAGGTCGACGAAGTTCGCCTTTCTGCTGACGAAGCCTATGCGGCTGCGCAAGGGGTCCCTGACACCGCGACGGGCTACTCAAAGTGGTTCCTTGCGACCCAGCCGTTCCACTGGTTCCTCGAGTTCCCCCAAATCACCAGCGCGGGCGGGTTTGACGTCGTTATCGGCAACCCGCCGTACGTGAGTAGGAAAGATGTGGGGTACGCGTTTGATGGCTTTCGTACTTCCGGCCTATCCGATATTTGCGCTCCTTGTGTGGAGAGAGCGCTCAGCCTCCTCCACAGCGATGGGCGGTTTGCAATGATTCTCCCGATCGCGTTCCAGTTCTCTGACCGGTACAAGCTGGCTCGAGAGGTCGCCCTCGGGCGCGGGGCGACGTGGTGGGGGACATATTCCCGCAACCCTTCGGCGCTCTTTACAGCGGGACTGGGTGTCCGGAATTGCATCGTCATCGTCGGTCCGAAAGGAGAGGAGCTCTACACGACGGAGACTCGGCGCTGGCAAGCCGCGGCGAGGGAGTCCCTTTTCGGGACGCAACGGTACAGCCGACTGGACAGGAAGGCCCGCCAGGCCGCCTGGCTTCCGCGGACTGGCGACGAAGATGTCGCGGCGCTGTTGCTCGCGCTGCGAGACCGATCACAGGTGCTAGGCGGGGCCGTTGTGCGAAGCAGCGACTACCCCATGGGATACAAGGCAACGGCGCTCTATTACGTGCCGGTGTATTTGCGGGTGCCGCCTGTCTATGACGGCGATGGCGAGCTAATTGCACCGCCGAAGGACGGAGCGATGTACTTTCAGTCTCTGGAGGACGCGCTAATCGCTTACGCGATGCTCGCCGGCGAATTGAGCACGCTGTGGTGGATGAGCACCGGCGACGACTTCGATGTGACTGCAGGGGGACTCAAGAGCTTCCCGGTCTCGATAGGCAGTATCGACGGCATCCGTGAGCCGCTGATCGAGAAGGCGCGGGAGCTAAACCAACGGGCCTGTGATCCCGAGGTTCTGTTGTTTACGCCGTACGCAGGCCTAATGACGGGTAGCTGGGATCTCCGTCTACTACGCGACGTGACGAGAGAGATCGATTTGATGGTTCTCAAGGCGCTCGAACTTGAGCGATTCTGGCCCGCGGTGCTTCGAGCCAATGCCCGGTTCCTAAAGTCAACCGGCGAGCGGCCTGGCACCGAGAGAGGTACGGGCTGGATCAAGGCGCGGTGGCCTGCTGCCGAGGGCCAACCGACTGCCTAACGCTGCACTGCCCTCTCATGAGGCGCTATCCGAGTCTGCGGATAGTTCAAAGACGCGCGTAAACGCCTTAGCCTGCTCGGACGCCGGACGCGCATGTAGGTACCGGCTCGTCGTCGAAAGGGCGCCGTGGCCCATCACCGCCTGGATCATCACCAGGTCGACGCCGGCTGCGGCGAGGTTTGAGCCGTAGGTGTGCCTGAGGTCGTGAAAACGCAACTCGCGCAGCCCGGCGGCGTCTCTTCCGGCCTTGTAACGCCGTCTAAGGGCCGATCCATCGACAGGCCTCCCGAGGTGATTGCAGAAGACGAGGTCGTCATCCGATGTGAAGTCCTCACGGTCGCGCTGACTGATCAAGACGGCAGCGAGCTGGTCGGGGAGCGGTACTTGTCGGATCCGGCCAGACTTTGTAGATGACATCTCGCCGGCGCTGACGGCGCGTCGAACAGTGATCGTCGAGCGGGCGTAGTCGATGTCCCCCCAGCGCAGCGCGAGCAGCTCTCCTAGGCGGAGACCCGAGTAGGCGGCAGTGCGGATCAGGGCGGCATCCCGGTGGTCTTCGGCGATCCGGGCCGCCTTCTCCGCGGCGTTGACGGGTGCCCGGGACGGATCCCGGTGCTGTCCGGCTTCCAACGCGCGTGCGAGGACCTCTACCTCCTCGGGCGAGTAGTAGGCCAACGCGTCGCGCTGTGGTTCACGCCGCTTGTCGGTTTGGGAGACAGGGTTCGCCGGCAGGCCGAATGTTGACTCGCGCATCCCGTAGTTGAAGATGGCGCTCACCAGCGCCCGATGCTTGTTGACGCTTCTTGCCGACACGCCTGTGCTGGCAATGGCTTTGAGCATCGCCTCGACGTCGCGCCCCGTAATCGTTGCGGCCGGACGCTCGCCGAGCGCCCGCATAATGTATCCCTTCGACTTCCCCGTGCCGCGCTTTGCGGGGATGCCCTCCTCCGCAAGCAAGTACGCGTAGTCAGCCTGCGTCGAGGGCTTCGCGCCCTTCGTCTCCCCTAGCCACGCTAGGTACGCGTGGGCAACTTGCCGGAACGGGACACCATTCGTCCGACGTTCGCGCTCAACCCGCTCGCGTTCGCTCGCCTCCCTTACGTGTTTCGCAGCGATGCTCGCCGCCTCGACGTGGGCCATCCGCTCGTCGAAGTGCCCGTCAGTCACTCTCCCTTTGCGCTTCTGCCAGCCCTGGTCGGCCGCTTCAAGCCAAGCGGGCCCGATCCGACGCTTGACTTGCTTTCCTTCATAGCGAAACTTCGCTTCGTAGAACGGCTTGCCGTTGTGTACACGGACTACCAGGGCTGCTCTGGGAACCGCTCCCGACATTGTGGGGTCCTCCTGACTCCGGGCTCCGCGGTGGGGCTAGTAGCACGTCGCGATCAGGGTACCATGTGGGTACCAGAGGCTTGGGTACCGGGATGGGTACCGATCTAGCGCATTATGCCCGAAGAAGAGGGGGAATGCGGGCCCTCGCTCGGTCAGGGCTGATTGTCTCGCGGTGCTACTCGCTGCTTTGCAAGCAGGAGGTCACCGGTTCGATCCCGGTTGGCTCCA
>DATAYP010000053.1:0-3025 GCA_036272475.1 Solirubrobacteraceae bacterium
GGTCGATGCCGTCGTGGCGATCGCCAGCACGCACGCCCTTCAGCCGCAGGGCGTGGCCTGGAACGCGATCGCACGCGACGCGATCATGCGCGACCCGGCCTGGCAAGGCGGCCGCTACTACGGCACTGGCGCCGCGCCCACCGCCGGCATGGGTGTGGCGCGGATGGTCGGCCACGTCACCTACCTGTCCGCACAGGCGCTGGGCGACAAGTTCGGTCGACGGCTCCAGTTCGCCGACGACCTCCGCTACACGATCACCGAACCCGAATTCGCGGTCGAGAGTTACCTCCGGCACCAAGCCGACTCATTTGTCAGGCGCTTCGACGCCAACACTTATCTCTACCTGTCGCGAGCGCTGACGTACTTCGATCTCGGACGGCAGTACGGCAGCGGATCGCTCGCGCGGGCGCTGGCTGACGTCTCGGCGCGGACGCTGCTGATAGCGTTCAGTTCTGACTGGCTGTACCCGCCGGCCGCGTCAAGAGAGATCGCCGACGCGCTCCGCGGTCTCGGCAAGCCGGTCGAGTTCCATGTGATCGAGGCGCCGTACGGCCACGACTGCTTCCTGCTTGAGGAAGCGCGGCAGACGCCCATCATCCGCCAGTTCTTGGGCAAGCACAGTCTTCTTGCCGAGGGCGGGGCCGGCGAGTGACCTCAAGGAAGAGACTTTCATGACCGACAACGGCTCGCGTATCGAGGAAGCCCGCGCGTTCGGATTCGAGACACGACAGCTGCACGCCGGGCAACGGCCCGACCCGAACACCGGCGCGCGGGCGGTGCCGATCTTCCAGACGACCAGCTACGTGTTCGAGGACCCGGAATCAGCGGCGGCGTACTTCAACCTGCAGGAATACGGGAATACGTACTCGCGCATCATGAACCCGACCGTCGCGGTGTTCGAGGAGCGAGTGGCGAACCTCGAGGGCGGCGCTGGCGCAGTGGCATTCGCCAGCGGGATCGCCGCCCAGGCAGCCTCGCTCTTCACGCTGCTGCAGCCGGGCGACCACGTTGTCTCGTCCTCGGCCCTATACGGCGGGACGGTGAACCAGTTCAAGCACCTGCTGCGCAAGATGAGCGTGGAGCTGACGTGGGTCGATCCCGACGATCCGGAGGCGTGGCGGCAGGCGGTCCGCGACAACACGAAGGCGTTCTTCGCTGAAACGATCGGCAACCCCGCCGGAAACGTGCTGGACATCGAGACTGTGGCGTCCATCGCGCACTCCCGCGAGCTACCGCTGATCGTGGACAACACGTTCGCGACGCCGTACTTGTGCCGCCCGATCGAATGGGGCGCCGACATCGTGATCCACTCGGCGACTAAGTTCATCGGCGGCCACGGTACGAGCATCGGCGGCGTCGTCGTCGAGGGCGGCACGTTCAACTGGTCCAACGGACGGTTTCCCGTGGTCGCGGATCCGTCGCCGGCCTACCACGGCCTGCAATTCCACGAGACGTTCGGGACGTACGGCTACCTGATGAAACTCAGGGCCGAGACCCTGCGCGATCTCGGCGGGGCGCTCTCGCCGTTCAACGCCTTCCTGTTCCTGCAGGGGCTTGAGACGCTGTCGCTGCGGATGGAACGCCACGTCGAGAACGCGCGAGCGGTCGCGTCGTTCCTCGAGGCGCACGAGATGGCGTCCAACGTGACCTACTCCGGGCTGCCGTCGAGCAGGTACCGGCCGCTCGTGGAGAAGTACCTGCCGCGCGGGGCAGGCGCGGTGTTCTCGTTCGACTGCGCCGGCGGCCGGGCCGGCGGGCAGGACCTGATCCGCGGCGTGACGCTCTGGTCTCATCTGGCGAACGTCGGGGACGCGAAAAGCCTCATCATCCACCCCGCCAGCACGACGCACCGCCAGCTGAGCGACGACGAACTCCGGGCGGCCGGCGTCGGGCCGGGAACGGTGCGACTGTCGGTCGGCACGGAGTGCGTCGAGGATCTGATCTGGGATCTGGAACAGGGCTTCGCGCGCGTCGCCGGGGCAGCGGCAAAGAAGGAAGCGACGATATGACCGATCTCCGGCGCTACCAAGACCCGTTGACGATACAGCGCTTGCTCCACACCGCCAGGACGATCGCGATCGTAGGCCTGTCGAACAACGAGTTGCGCGCTAGCTACTTCGTTGGCTACTACCTCAAGCGGCACGGCTACCGCGTGATCCCGGTGAATCCCCGCGAGACCGAGATCCTCGGAGAGACGAGCTACGCGAGCCTGCTTGACGTCCCTGTGCCTGTGGACATCGTGAATGTCTTCCGCGCGCCTGATGCACTGCCGGGGATCGCGCGGGAGGCCGTGGCGATACACGCAGGCGCCCTCTGGTGCCAGTTCGGGGTGATCAACGCCGACGGTGCGCGCATCGCCGAGGACGGCGGCGTGACGGTGATCATGGACCGCTGTCTCAAGGTTGAGCACGCGCGGTACGTCGGCCGCATGCACTGGCTCGGCTTCAACACCCAGCGCATCACGTCCGTCCGCGCCGGGCTCCAGTAGCTGACGAGAGACGGTGACAAGCGCTCGCGCCTAGACGCCCTGCTACGTAAAGTACAGTCAGACTTACTCGGGGTATTCCGCACCTGGCCTTCATGCCAGCCTCGCCCCCGGTGATCTGCAACAGGGCCCGCAGGGGCTCAATCGGTGCGCAGTTTGACCACCCTCGACAACCATGTCGGTTCGCTTGCCGGCTCGGACGATCGCTTCGGCCAGCTGCAGGACAGCATGAAGCACGCCATCGCTCGCCGGCCGTCGCCGCCGCGGCCAGCGGAGCCGTCACCGGCGTAGATCGCGGGTGAGAAGGTGGTCAGTGCTGGCATGGCCGCCATTGTCGCCGCCCTGTCTCGGGAAGGTTCCCCAGGCCTCGGAGCGATGGCAGCGGAGGTCTGCGCCGACGTACTGGGACTCACCGGGGTCGCGGTGAGCGTGCTCGTCTCAGGCGGTGGTGACGTGGTATGGCGGACCGACGGGCCGAGCGCTCGTCTCGATGACCTTCAGTTCACGCTGGGCCAGGGGCCTGGCGTTGTTGCGGCGGCA
>DATAYP010000054.1:0-3062 GCA_036272475.1 Solirubrobacteraceae bacterium
CGCATGTCGCGCATCCCGGCGGGGTCCAGACCCGTTGCAGGCTCGTCGAGCAAAGCAGGCGCGGGTCGCGCAGTAGAGCCGCTGCGATCCCAAGGCGCTGGCGCATGCCGTGCGAGTATCCACCGACGCGGTCGTGCGCGCGGTCTGCGAGCTCGACCACGTCAAGCACCGAGTCGATGCGCTGAACGCCCGCTCCCATGCGGTCCAGGCCGGCCAGCAGCTCGAGGTTCGCACGACCGGAGAGGTAGGGATAGAACCGCGGCGCCTCGACGAAGCCCGCCACCCCGCGCAGCGCGTCAGTGCCGAGGAGCGGGTCGCGTCCGAACAAGCGCACCCCTCCGCTCGTGGGACGAATCAACCCGAGCATCATGCGCAGCGACGTCGTCTTGCCCGCCCCGTTGGGGCCGAGGTAGCCGAAGATGTCGCCCGTGCGAACCGTGAGGCTGACGCGGTCTACGGCGACGATGTCGCCGTAGACCTTGACCAGCTCGCGCGCCTCGATCGGCGGCCCGTCACCCATTGCCCGCACCGCCTGTGCGAGCGCCGTTCACAGTGCTCTCGCCGCAGCCTCGGCAGCCGCCGCCGGGACCGAGCCGATCACCGTGTACTGGACGCCGGCCCGGCCGAACGTCAGGACCGTCCCGAGCGCCGTCGCCAGCTCGTGTCCGTTGGATCCGTTGATCGACACGGTCGGCAGCGATTCGAGCGCCTTTTCATTCGAGCCGGAGTGGGAGGCGGTCTCCAGCACAGCGATGCCACCGAGTCCTTCGCCGTAGGTGACGAGGGCCGCATCCTTGGAGTTCGCCGACGCGAGTCGCACTTCGCGCCGCGGCAGGCCGGCGAGCGTCGCGGGCGCAGCGATCTTGAAGGACACTTTGCTCTGAACTGCCGCGGCACCGGTCACCACCTCGGCCCCGCTGGGACCGGCCGCGGGCGGCGAGAGATCGACGACGTGCGCGCCGGACCGGACCGAGAGCGCGAATGCGCTCGATTCCACGGGGCCGTAGCCGATTTCCGTAGCAGCCAGTTCCAACACGGGAGAGGGGTTGCCGGCGGCGTAGACCGCCGCGCGCAGGGGGGTGCCGTTGCTCGCATCCCAAGCGAGCTGGATCGACCCCAGCAAGCCGCCGTCGTGCTTCGGCGCGACCTGAACGGTGTACGTCGCGTCGCCGGCGACGTCGGAGGGAGTCGCGCCCGAGACGTTCGCATCCTTCGCGAGCTGGGCCAGCACCCGTTCGATGTCGGCGACGCTCGGCAGACCCGACCCGTCGGTCGAGGTGTGTCCTTGAGCCTGGCTGGGAACGGCGAGCTTGTACACGGTGTTGCTCGTCGTGTCGTACACGGTCAGGTTCGTGCCGTCCCAGAGGATCTCCGCGTCACCGTGTTCGGACTGCAACTCCAGCCGGACCCGGCCGTCGGGGCTGGCCCAGAGGCGACCCGACCCGCTCTGCAGCAACGGGCTACCCTGCCCGACGCTCGACGATTCGACCAAGCGGTTCGTGAACTGAATGCGCGCCGTCACCCCCGCAACCCGCGGGCCGGCTGCGGCATCACGCAGCGCCGTCGCCAGCGGCTTCGGCGCCGGCACCGGGCCCGACGAGGAGGTGGCGGCCACGGCGATCGCCACGCCGGCGGCGAGCACGCCGAGTACCGACGCGAGAACCAGCACGAGCCGGCGGGTGGGAGCACTGCGCATGAAAGCAAACACAAAGACCTTCCTTAGAGCGGGGGGAGTGTCTTTCAGACCGTAGGTGCCGTCTCTGAGGAAACGCTGACAAAGGGGCGCTTGCCTCGCCTCGAGGGGAGGCGGGCGTCACGGGTTCGCGCTTCAGCCCCGATCGTGCCAGTGGAGGCGATGCTCGTCACAACGCTCGGCGCCGCGAGACCGCCGAAGGGGCGTACGTAGAAACCCACCATGCACAGCGGGGCATTCAGGTTCCTGCATGACGCGCAACCCCCATCCACGGCCGAGGAGATCCAGCGCTACGTCGAGGCTTGGTCAGAGCCCGGGGCGGCCACCGCGATGATCAATGACTACCGCTTCGCAGTCCGGCACGGGTCGGGCGAGATCCATCCGATCGCCGACGAGGCCCGGCATCGGAAGTGTCGCAGGGTGAACGAGTTCGAACTACTGAATCGGGATCACGGCCGCGACCAGCGTTCCGCCGTCCGGCGGGCTGTCCACGCGGAGACTTCCGTCTAGTGCGCCGAGCCGGTCGCCGAGCCCGACAAGGCCGCTCCCGTCCGGGCGGGCGCCTCCGACGCCGTCGTCGCGCACCTCCACCTCGAGTCTGCCGTCCGCGACTCGTGCGGTCACCTCCGCTTGATGAGCGTGCGCATGCTTCGCGACGTTGGTCAGCGCCTCGGCCACGACGAAGTAGGCGGTAGCCTCAACCGGAGCAGGTAGGCGTCCCGCCGACACGCCGATCTCGACCGGGACCGGCATCCGCGAGGCGAGCGCGACCACTCCCGCGCGCAATCCTCCTCGCGTGAGGACCGCCGGCAGGATGCCGTGTGCGAGCTCACGCAGCTCAGCTGTCGCCTCCTCGGCATGTTGCACGGCGTCCGAGATCAGTGCGGGCGCGGTGTCGACGTCGTTCTCGAGCGCGCGGCGCGCGAGCTTCAACGTGACGACCGTGTGGACCAGGCGCTGCTGGGCGCCGTCGTGCAGATCGCGAACCACGCGCCGGCGCTCCTCATCAGTGGCGACGAGTATCCGCGCTCGCGAAGCAGCCAGCTCCGAGCGCGCCTGCGCGTTCGAGATGGCGGTGGCGACGAGCTCGGTGAACTCTCCGATCCGTGACTCGGCGCCCGCTAGGAGCGGCTGCTGGCGAAGCTTCACTGCGGTCACCGAACCCCATAGCCGGCCATCGACGATGATCGGGCTCCCGACGGCCGAGCCAACCCCGGTCTCGCGTGCCAGGTCCGCCATCGGCGTCGCCACGCCTGAGTAGTCGTCCATGCGGGCGGGCCGTCGCGTGTCGCGCACGATGGCGGAGACGCTTTCGCCTTCCAGGTTCAGGTGTGTGCCAACCGGAAAGGTGTCTGCGAGCTCGCCCCAT
>DATAYP010000055.1:0-2383 GCA_036272475.1 Solirubrobacteraceae bacterium
CCGGTCACGATTGGCACGACGGCGTGCGACGGCCTATTGCGGAACAGGGTCTCGACGATGTGGGCGCCCTGGCTGTTGAGACCGATGTGGCTGCTCAGGTCGTCGTCGACTCGCGTATTCGCCAGCGAGCTCAGAACGATGATGAACGGAAGCGCCGACCACAGCAGCTCGGCACCGAAGATCGTCGTCCAATCGAAGAAGTGGAGCGCCTTCAGTTGCGTGACGATGTCGTCGACCCATGACCCCTCGTATCGAGCGCGAGCAACACCGACCTGTCGGCGCGCCCGGTCCCTGACGGCGCGTCCGTCTCGACGGGCGGGAGGCGGACCACTTGGACCAGCAGACGGAGTCATCCGAGTGTCCGACCACAGTACCCGACGCGAGCGCGGTACCTACGGCAAATCATGTCCGAGACAACCAAGACTGGCCGGGTCAAGCCTGAATCGAGGACACCCGGAACGACCGAGAGCAGCCGCGACGGCGTCGTGACTCCTTCAGGCGTAAGGAGGCGCCTGGGACCGTCCTCGGAGACGCCCGGATCGCCGCTCCTGCGGTCATCGACGCCGGTGGCTGCTTCTGGCCCGGCGAGCACGAAAGCTCGCTCCTATGTCAAGGCCTGGTCGCTATTTGCGTGATTTCTAGCTGATGCAGATCATCGGGCTCGGGGCGGTGCTGATGGCGACGCGGTCGCGGGTTGGCTCGGGGATCGCGGTCGGTTCGCGGTCGGTGGGCAGCCGGTCAGCGGTTCGCTGTTCATCGGCCGGTGGGTCGATGAGGAGGTGGTAGAAGCGTCTGGCGAGGGCGCGTTTGAGGCAGCGCAGCGCGCCCTTGGTGGTTTTGCCGTCCGCTTCTTTGCGAGCGAGGTACTCGCGGGTGGCGGGGTCGTGGCTGGCGCGGGTGATCGCGATGATGTGTAGCGCGTGGTTGAGTTGGCGGTCTCCGCCGCGGTTGAGTCGGTGCTGCTGGGTCTTGCCGGATGAGCACGGGATCGGGGCGGTCCCGGCCAGCATCGCGAAGCTCGCGTCCGACTTGAAGTGGTTGGCGCCGGCGGTATGGCCGATGAGGATTGCGGCGACCAGCGGCCCGCAGCCGACCTCGGCCAGCAGCTGTGGGCGATGCGCCGTGACGAGCTCTGCCAGCTCGCCCCGGAGCTGTTCGACTTGGCGGTTGAGGTGGCGGATCCGCGCGACCTGCTCGCGCGCGGTCCTGACCCGAGCATCTTGAGGGAGCTTGCGCAGTTGGCGGTCGACGCGGTCGAGCTCGCGTGCGTGGTTGAAGGCGCTGCGCTTGACCGAGCGCTCGAGCTCCGGGCAGAGCACGACCAGGTGCCAGCGCAGCCGGTTCACCGTCCGCGTCCGATCGACGACGAGATCGTTGCGGTGATCGAGCAACACCCGGATCTCCATCGCCTGCTCGTTCAGGTAGGCGACCGGGAACTCCTCGACGCCGTCCTTGACGACCGCGCGCGCGATCGCCAGCGCGTCGATCTGATCTGACTTCCCCGGCTGGCGCTCCCCCTTGCGGGACTCGCCCATTCGGTGCGGCGCGACTCTGACGACGCGCTCCCCGGCCGCGATCAGTGCCCGCTCCAGGCGCCGGGAGACGTGCCGGCAGTCCTCGATCGCCCACACCCGCTCTCCATCCAGGCCTCGAGCCCAACGGACGGCGGCGAGATGCCCAGCATCGTCAGCCTTGATCTCCCGCTGCCCCCGAACCCGGCCGGTTCCCTCGTCCACGGCCGCGAGTGCGTGCTCGCCCTTGTGCGTGTCCGTCCCGATCACGATCATATGCGCCGTCCCTTCGTTTGATTGACCTCCGACGAAGCGGATCTCCGGTGGACAACCGTCACTCGGGGCGATGCCACGCTCCTATCAAGTCACGCCGGAGGTCCTCGGGCGGCGGCGGGCGACACAAGCTTTGCCAGTCAGGCCAAGCGCTCGACACGGCCATCGAGAGTCAGCCCGCCGCCAGCCCGAGAACCAACCGCAACACCCGGACGTCAACGCCCAGGCGGCTCAGGACTCTGACAGTGACGGCCATCTCGAGCGACGCCTGAGCCTGCAGCAAATCGGAAGCCTCGCGGCCAGCGGACACGGCCAGTTTCGTGCTTGTAGCCTCGTTCGCAGAGTTTTGGTCGTCGCCCCCGAGACACGTGTGTCGGCGGGCGGGCTTGCGAGCGGCGAGGGAAGGGGTCTCGAAATCAACCCGAACGTGCCCCCGCGTCGTTTGAATCGCGCGCACCAGGACGTCACGCTGCACGGCAGAGGTCCGCCACCTGGTAGCACGAGTCGCGCCGCGGCGATCTTGTGCGACCTTGTTTGGAGTCGTCCACGGTTCGCGAGCGCAGGCTAACGTTGTTCCCACTCGCGGCGACGCGCGCGGG
>DATAYP010000056.1:0-8802 GCA_036272475.1 Solirubrobacteraceae bacterium
ACAAGTTCGAGGGGAGGGCATCGATGCGCTCGTGGCTATACCGGATCGCGACCAACCGCTGTCTCAACGCACTGCGCGCCCGCGCCCGCCGCCCGCCCCAGTCGCAGGCCGACCTGTCCGCCCCGACCCGGATGGCCGAGCCGCTGTGGCTCGAGCCCTATCCGGACGCGATGCTCGAGGGGATCGCCGACCTCGCGCCCGGACCCGACGCGCGCTACGAGGCCAAGGAGGCCATCGCGCTCGCGTTCATCACCGGCCTGCAACAGCTCGCGCCGCGCCAACGAGCGGTGCTCGTACTGCGCGACGTGCTCGGCTTCCAAGCCAGCGAGGTCGCCAACGTGCTCGACACCAGCGAGGCGTCAGTCAACAGCGCCCTGCAGCGCGCGCGGGCCACGCTCGAATCACGGACGCCGCTAAGCGCCGACGCCCTCGAGCGCGCGCCGCTGCCCGGCTCGCCCGTCGAGATCGAGCTGCTCGGGCAGTTCGCCGACGCGTTCGAGGACGGCGACGCCGACCGGATCGCCGTGCTGCTGACCGACGAAGCGCTCTTTACGATGCCGCCCGAACCCGGCGAGTTGCACGGCAAGACGGCGATCTCCGCGTACCTGCAGAACCGATTCTCCCTCACCCTCGACCGCCCAGCGCGGCTCGTGCCGACTCGCGCGAACGGTCAGCCCGCCTTCGCGACCTACGGCGGAGACGCGCACACGTCGATTGCACGCTTCAACAGTATGCTCGTGCTGACCCTCCAGGGCGACCGGATCTCAGGCCTGACCCGATTCGGAGACACCGGGATCCTGCCGGCGTTCGGGTTGCCACGAGTGCTGCGCTAGCTCAACACCGTTCGCGCGATCTGCCGCACGGCCCGCCACAAGCCCACTCAGGGCGATAACACCTCCTTTCTCGCCCACGGGGCAGTTTCGTTGAGACTGCTACTCCCTGCTGGGTCCAGCCACGGCGCGCCACGTGATGCGCCCTACTCCGAAGCCGGCTGGCGCGGTTCCCGCGCTGACGCAAACCAGGACTCCGACACGACCTCGTTACGGTCTCGAGTTTCGCCATTGCATGACCGGCGGAGCTGCTCGGGCCCCGCGGTAAATACCCAGCTGCTCTTCGAGGAGCCTGTACTCCTTTCGGAGTAGCGGTGGAGCATTCCCGCGGCGGATGTGGGCCACACAGACGCGGAAGTAGCATTGGCTACATGACCATCAGGCAGCCATCGATGTTGCGCTTGCCAGGATGGGATGTCGGGCTCGCGGTTGCTGCCAGCGCCGCGGCGATCGTCGAAACGGCGATTCGCGAAGGCGGGAGCCTGCCCGTGGCCGCGTACCTTCTCGCTCCGGTGGCGACTGCCCCTCTGGCCTGGCGCCGCCAGGCGCCGGTACCGGCGCTGATCGGCGTCGCGCTGGGCGCGTTCGTCGTCGCGGTAGCGCTATCGGCCCCGTGGACCGCGACGGTGATGTTGATCGTCGAGCTCTACACCGTCGCGCTGTATGGCGACCGCAACCGCTCGCTGCTGATCGGGGCGCTGTCGGCGCTCGCGGTGGTGGTGACGATCGTGCTGATCGATGGCCATTTCGACCTCGGATCGATCGCGATTCGTGTACCGCTGGTGCTGGCGGCGATCGCAATCGGAGACACGCGCCGAGCCCGGCTCGCGCTTGCGGCCGCCACCACGGAGCGCGAGGCTCGCCTCGAGCGCGACCGCCAGGAGGAGAGCAGGCGGCGGGTTCAGGCTGCGCGCCTGGACGTCGCGCGTGACGTGCATGACACGCTCGCGCACGCTCTGGTCGAGATCAACGTCCGCGCGGGCGTGGCTGCACACGTCAAGGGCGAGGACCCGGCGACGGCGCTCGCCTACATCAAGCAGACCTCGGCCCGGGCGCTGGCCGACCTGCGCGGAACGCTGAGCGTGGTGCGCGACGCCGGCGAGTCGGCGCCCACCGCCCCGACAGCCGGCCTCGAGGCAGTGCCGGAGCTCGTGCGGCGCGCGCGGCAGGCGGGCTTGGCAGCCGACGCGGAGATACACATCGACGGTGCCGCGGTGCCTTCGGCCGTGGGTCACGTCGGCTTTCGCGTCGTGCAGGAGGGTCTTACCAACGTGCTCCGCCACGCGGATGCAAGCACCACCCACGTCGTGATCCTCCTCAACGATGACGAGCTGGAAATCGCAGTCACCGACGACGGGCGTGGCGGGGCCGCCTCCGCCACCGGCTACGGCCTGCGCGGGATGGGGGAGCGCGTCGCGGCGCTCGGCGGCGTGCTCGATGCCGGGCCCACCCAGCACGGCGGCTGGCGCATCCGCGCGCGGCTGCCGCTCACGGCCAGGGGGCACGCATGAGCGAGAGCATCTCGGTGCTCCTCGCCGAGGACCAGACGACCGTGCGCGCCGCCTTCCGTGTTCTCCTCGAGGCCGAGGACGACATCGCCGTCGTCGGCGAGGCCGCGGACGGCCGCCAGGCGGTCGTCGCCACGCAGACGTTGCGCCCCGATCTGGTACTGATGGACATCCGCATGCCTGATCTCGACGGCCTCGAGGCCACACGTCGGATTACGGGGGACCCGAAGCTCGCGGCGACACGCGTTCTGATTCTCACGACGTTCGAGCTCGACGAATACGTGTTCGGGTCGCTGCGCGCCGGCGCGAGCGGGTTCCTGCTCAAGGGCGGCGAGCCGCAAGATCTCATCAACGCCATACGCGTGATCGCGAGCGGGCAGTCGTTGCTCGCGCCCAGCGTCACACGCCGCCTGATCGAGGAGTACATCTCGGGCGCCTCGCGCTCACCGGTCGCGGGCGCGCAGAACCTCGACGAGCTGACGGCGCGGGAGCGCGAAGTGCTGGTGCTGGTGGCCGAAGGTCTCAGCAACGGCGAGATCGCCCAGACGCTCCAGCTGAGCACGCTGACGGCCAAGACGCACGTCTCGCGCATTCTCAACAAGCTTGGCGTCAGAGATCGGGTGCAACTCGTCATCCTGGCCTATGAGTCCGGCGTGGTGTGAGCTCGCCGGCGTCGATGGGGTTCAGGTAATTCCGCAGTCACTCCCATGTACCGCGCGGGCAGTAGCAACGAGGCGGCAAAGTGCGTCCGCTCGGCCGATGATCTCCCGTCGCCGCGCCCGTAGCGTCAAGCGGACCAAGCCTTCGATGAACGAGGGCTGCGTAACCGGGAGGCGATATGCCACGTCTGGCCCGCTGGTCCTTCAAACATCGTCGCACCGTGGCGATCGGGTGGTTGCTGCTGCTCGTCGTCGCGTTCTTCATCCAGTCCAACACGGGCAGTAACTACTCCGCGAGCAACCGCCTGTCGGGAACGCAGAGCGCAACCGCGCAGGAACTCCTACAGAAGGCGTCGCCGGGCGCGGCCGGTGACACCGAGCGCATCGTGATCGCCACGAAGAACGGCTCCGGTTCGGTCACCGAACCGGCGGTTCGGGCGAGTGTGGAACCGATGCTGGGGAGAGTGGCCCACCTCCCAAACGTCGCATCTGTCTCCTCGCCGTATGACGCAGGCAACTCCAAGCAGATCTCCGCCAACCACAAGGTCGCTTTTGCGACGGTCGACTTCACCAAGGAACAGCACTCGATATCGACCACCGAAGCGACCAACTTCGTCAACGCCGCGCGTGCCCCGAACAGCGGCAGTGTGCAGGTTGACGTCCTCGGTGACGTCGCCGCCGCGACAGCCCCCGCGTCGAGCAGCAGCACGATAATCGGGGTCGGCGCCGCGCTCGTGGTGCTCCTGCTGGTGGTCGGCGCGCTTCTGCCGGCGCTGCTGCCGCTCGTCTCGACCGGCGTCGCACTGGCGGCGGCGATCTCCCTGATCGGGGCGCTGTCGAACGTGCTCTCGATGGCGAGCTTCACGTCTCAGCTATCCATCCTGATCGGCCTCGGTGTCGGGATCGACTACTCGCTGTTCATTCTCACCCGGGTACGCGCAGAGATGCGACGCGGGTTGCCGGCCGCGGAGGCGATCGGCGTTGCCGGCGGGACCGCTGGTCGCTCGGTGCTGTTCGCGGGCATCACCGTCTGCATCGCCCTGCTCGGCATGCTGACGGTGGGCGTGAGCGTGCTCTCGGGCGCGGCGATCGCCGCTTCGATCGCGGTCCTGCTCCCGCTGGCGGCGTCGCAGACGCTGGTGCCGGCCCTGATCGGGTTCCTCGGCCGGCGGGTGCTGACGCGCCGGCAGCGCGCCGCGCTCGACGCCGGAAAGACCGATGTGCCCGAGTACTCCACCCGCTGGGCCCACTGGGCGCAGCTGGTCCAGGGTCACCGGCTCGGCTTCGGCCTCTTCGCGCTGGCGCTGATGGTGGTGCTGACGGTCCCGGCGTTCTCGCTGCGCCTCGGCGCAGCGGACTTCGGCACGGATCCGACGTCGACGACCACAACCACGCACCGTGCCTATGACCTGCTCGTGCGGGGGTTCGGTCCCGGCTTCAGCGGTCCACTCGAGCTCGTCGCTCCGGTCACCTCCACCTCACAGCCGGCGACGTTCGCAAGGGTCGCCGCCGCCGCGGCGCACACCCCCGGCGTCGCTGCGGTGAGCGCGCCGACGCTGCTCCCGGCCGGTCCCGGACATTCCGGCGTAGCCGTGGCGCAGGTGTATCCGACGGGGAGCCCGCAGGATGAATCCACCTCGAACCTCATCACCACGATGCGCAACCGGGTCATCCCGACCGCACTCGGTGGTGAACGGATGACGGTCTATGTCGGCGGTCAAACGGCGCTGTCCGACGACTACGCGGCGCAGCTCGAATCGAAGCTGCCTCTGTTCGTGGCAATGGTGGTGGTGCTGTCGTTCCTGCTGCTTATGCTCGTGTTCCGGAGCCTGTTGATCCCGGCGACGGCGGCAGTGATGAACCTGCTGTCCGTGGGTGCCGCCTTCGGCGTCATCGTTGCCGTGTTCCAGTGGGGCTGGTTGAAATCGCTAATCGGGTTCCCGCACACCGGTCCGATTCCGCCGCTTGCACCGATCCTGATGTTCGCGGTGCTGTTCGGGCTCTCGACCGACTACGAGGTGTTCCTGATCAGCCGCATTCACGAGCAGTGGCTGCGCCGGCGCAACAACGCCGAAGCGGTCAACCACGGCCAGGCGGTCGCGGGACGGACGATCACGGCGCTGGCCACGATCATGGTGGTCGTGTTCGCCGCCTTCGTGTTCACCACCGACCGGACGATCATGCTGATCGGGCTGGGGATGGCGGTCGCGGTATTGATCGACGCGCTGGTCGTCCGGACGGTGTTGGTGCCGGCGGTGATGCACACATTCGGCAAGGCCAACTGGTACTTCCCAGCGTGGCTGGAACGCCGCCTTCCTCACCTCGAGATCGAGGCGACGTCCGGCGGAGGTGCACGCCGACAGGCGTCAACTGCCGAGAAGGAGCTACAGCCCGCAGGCTGAAGGCAGGCGCAGGGTGCGACCGCCCGGGGCAGGAATCCGCCCGGGCGGTCGCCCAGCGTCGCCTGTCAGTGGCTGGTCCGATTCAGGCAGTGCGACTCCATGACCTCAACGCCGGACCGATCTGCCGCTCGCTCTTCGTCTGGAGTGGGCGCGACTCGCTTGAGCCCGAGGTGAATCGCGCTGTTGGCGCTCGCGTCTGAGACTCCTGTGTCGGTCGCCGCTGTTGCGCGAAGGGCCTCCACCCACCTCCTGGTTGCTCCGCCCGTCCTGTCGTGCGGCCACGACCGTAGGTGTCTAGAATCTGGGACCGCAATGGGACTCTTGCGACGAGACCATGGACTAGGTGGCACGCGCTACACGATGCGCGAGAAGCTCTTTGCGATCGGCGATGACTCCTGGATCGAGACGGAGGACGGCACACGCGCCTTCAAGGTCAACGGCAAGGCGATGCGGCTCAGGAGTACCTTCGTCATGGAAACCCCGTCAGGGGAGGAGCTCTTCAAGATCCAGGAGAAGAAGCTTCACGTCCGCGACACGATGGAGGTCGAGCGCGACGGGCACACGGCGGCCAAGGTTCAGAAGGCGTTGATCGCGCCGCTACGCAGCCGCTTCACGGTCGAGGTCGAGGGCGGCGGCGAGCTGAACGCAAAGGGAAACATCGTCGACCACGAGTACGAGATCGAGCGCGACGGAAACAAGGTCGCGCAGATCTCGAAGAAGTGGGTCCGGTTACGGGAGACTTACGGGATCGAGATCGCGCCGGGTGAGAACGATGCGCTGATCCTCGCGGCGGCGGTCTGCATCGACGAGATGACGAGCCGCCGGTAGCGCATAGCGTAAGTGGCGGTTTCTCGCTGCCCGCAGCCGTACCGTCCGCGATCGAGGGCGCTAAAAACGCCCATCCGGCCAGCGATCTAACCCCGCCCCGCCCCAAGGCCGCACTGGGCGCCGGCCGTGCGCCGAACGTCGACAGTGCGGTTCCTCTTGGACTCGGCCGCCTGAGCCCGGGATACTCTTTCGGTGTTACGTACGCCGGATCTCGCCGGTCACGCGCTCGATGGGCGCTATGAGCTACACGCCTTGATCGGCGAGGGTGCCTTTGGCCGCGTATACCGGGGGGTGGACAGGCGCCTCGCGCGAGCGGTCGCGGTGAAGGTGATCAAGCCTTGGTGGGCCGAGGATAGCGGGTGGGTGCAACGCTTCGAGCGCGAGGCGCAGTTGCTGGCGCGCGTCAGCGATCCCGGGATCGTGCAGATCTTCGACATCGGCCACGCCGAGGAGGGCCCCTACTACGTCGCCGAGCTCGTCGAAGGGGAGAGCCTCGCAGTACGCCTGCGGCGTGGCCCGCTACGGGTCGCCGAAGCGCGCGCCGTCGCCGAGCAGCTCTGCCGCGCGCTCGCTAGCGCCCACGCAGAGGGGGTCGTGCACTGCGACGTCAAGCCGGCCAACATCCTGCTGAGCGTCGAGGGAAAGGTGAAGGTAGGCGACTTCGGTATGGCGCGACTCGCCGAGGGGACGTCGCAGGCGCCTTCAGCCACCCTTGCGGGCACTCCCCGCTACATGTCGCCCGAGCAGGCGCGTGGGCGAGCCACGACCGCGGCAACGGACGTCTACAGCGCCGGCGTCGTCCTTTACGAGATGCTCGCCGGTGAGCCCCCGTTTGTGCATGGGTCCGCCGTCGAGCTCGGCGTGCGCCACCTCCAGGATCGCCCGCCGCCGCTGCCGGCGCGCGTCCCATGTGTCCTGCGCGGGGTGGTGGATCGGGCGCTCGCCAAGCACCCGGCTGATCGCTATCCCGACGGCACAGCCATGGCGGCGGCGCTGGCAAGCGCCGCGGACACCTCGAGGTCGGCGCCGCCATCGCAAGGAGCCGCCGCGAATAGCAGCGAAGCGGTGAGCCAAGGGCCCGCCGATCCAGCGACGGCCACCCTCGTCAGGGCCGAACTGGCGACCATCGACCTCGCCACGTCCAGGAAGCGCGACGGGGCATCAACCGGCATCCTGGTGGACCCGTGGCCCGCCCCACCGACGTCGCAACATCCTCCGAGACGTCGACCAAAAGCGCACGCGCATGGCCGCCGCTGGATCCTCCTAGTCCCCGCCCTGCTCGCGCTGGCCGGCGGCGCACTCGCGGCGTTCCTGCTCACCGCTGGCGCCAGAACGACCGTACCCGAGCTGCGCGGGCTCCCGCGTGCGGGCGTCGAGGCTCGGGCGCGGCGCCTGCATGTGCGGCCCAAGCTCTCGAGGCGCTACTCGGCCACGGTCGCCGGGGTTGCGATCGCGCAGGACCCGGCTGTCGGCACGCGAGTCGCGGACGGTTCGACTGTCCACGTGATCCTCAGCGCTGGTCCGCCGCCAGTGAGCGTTCCCGGTGTCGTCGGCCAGGCGGCGGTCGTCGCGCAGGGCGTGCTTGCTCGCGATGGGCTTCGCTACGCAACGACGTTCGTGGCCGTCCCCGGATCCACACCGGATGTCGTCGTACGACAATCGCCCGCGCCGGCCGCGACCGTGCCCCACGATTCGACGGTGTCCCTCAGTGTCGCCGAGGCGCCGCGCTGGCGGCCGTTGACGACCTTCTCCGGCGTCGACGACGGCCGCTCGGTTCCGTTCCGCATCCTCGGCAAGCAGTGGAAGGTGACCTACAGCATGGCCTACGAAGGAACGTGCCTCCTGTTCGTGGCCTGTTTCGGACCGAGCGCCGAGGCGCGCAACGTACTGACCGACTCGACCTTCGGCGGCTTCGAACTCGGGGAAGGGGATTCCCAGACGCACACGTTCAACAGCGGTCCTGGCCTCTACCGGATGGAGATCTCCGGCGGCCACGACTCGGCTCGGTGGTCGATCACCGTCGAGGACTACTACTGACTCCGGCTCGCCGACGAGCGACAGGGTGAGCTCGCAGGCGTCTCTTAGCTCGTGAGCCCGGCGATGCCGTTGCGAATCAGCGAGGCGGCGAGCAGGATGAGGATGACGGCCGCGACTGTTCTCGCGTTTCGTTCAAGCCAGCCTCGTGCGCCGAAAAGCACCCGCTGGGCAAGATCGGGCGAGAAGACCAACAGCACGATTGCCGCCAGCAGAGGCAGAAGCGAGACAACGGCGAAGGCCAGCCACTCGATTATGTACTGGGTGGCACTCGGGTTGGTCTCCGAGACGGTCTTCAAAGCGAGCGGGATGAATCCGCCGGGATTCGCGAGCGCGGCCCCCGCGGCGACGATCGCTATGACCGGGGATGAGGCCACCTCGCTCATCCGCTCCATCATGGCCGCTGTGCGTGTCGGGTCGCGGGGCCGTCGCATGAACCGCACGACAAAGATGATGACGACCGCGCCCGCAACTACGTCGAGGATCGCCACCCACGTCTTGGGAGCGTTCGTAGTACTACTCGAGGCGGCCGCATTGCCAA
>DATAYP010000057.1:0-29581 GCA_036272475.1 Solirubrobacteraceae bacterium
GACGTCCATGTCCTCGGCGGCGGCGGTGCGCTTGACCAGCTTGGCTCCGCCACGCCACTCCATGAAGCCAGCCGGCCCGGCGAAGCTGTTGCCGGGGATGTCCCCGACCGCCGCGTACAGCGTCGGCAGTGCCCCGCCGTCTTCGTCCTGGGCGAGGAAGCGGTTGGCGACCGCGTTGAACGCGTCCATCGCCCGGTTCTCGGAATGGAACTGGAGGTTCGTCGCGGCGTAGCCGGGATGTGCGGCCGTCGCCTTGATGGTCGATCCGACCTCGATCAGCTTGCGCTGCAGCTCGGCGGTGAACAGGAGGTTGGCCAGCTTTGACTGCCCGTAGGCGCGCCACGCCTTGTAGGGCCGCCGCTCCCACTGCAGATCGTCGAAGTCGATCGCGCCGAGGCGGTGTCCCGAGGAGGACAGTGTCACCACCCGTCGGGTGACGTGCTCGAGCAGCAGGTTGGTGAGAGCGAAGTGGCCGAGGTGGTTGGTCCCGAATTGCAGCTCGAAGCCGTCGTCGGTCAGCGACTTGGGCGGGATCATGATCCCGGCGTTGTTGATGAGCAGGTCGATCTCGCCGTCCCAGCCGGCGGCGAACTCCCTGATCGAGGTGAGGCTCGCGAGATCGAGCTGGCGCACCTCGGTCGTGCCGCTCATCTGCGACGCGGCGGCTTGACCCTTGTCGGCGTTGCGCACGGCGAGCACGACACGCGCGCCGTTGGCGGCGAGCGCTTTAGCGGCGGCACGTCCGATGCCGCTGTTGGCGCCGGTGATGATCACGGTGCGGCCGGTCATGTCGGGGATGTCCTGCGTAGAGAACGTGGTCATGTCAAGTCCTTTGGGGAGAAAGTAGTCACAGACAACAATGTAGGCGCTGACCACGATGTTGTCAAGAGCAACTTCGCTCGCTAGGATGCCCTGGCATGGCAATTGAGCCCGCGCATCAGCCAACAGAGCGGCCTTACCACCACGGCAACCTGCGCAGCGCGCTGCTGGCCGCGGCCGAACGCAGGGTCCGCGAGCGCGGCGTCCAGGATCTGTCGCTCCGGGAGCTCGCAAGGGAGATCGGCGTCAGCCACGGAGCCCCGCGGCGCCACTTTCCCGATCGCCAAGCGCTGCTCGACGCGTTGGCCGAATCCGGATTCGAGCGCCTGGGCGCCGAACTGCGAGCCGCCGCCGATCGCGCCGGGGACGAATTCCAGCCGCGGCTGGAAGCGATCGCCGCGGCCTACATCCGGTTCGCCACCGCCGACCCGGCCCTGCTCGACCTGATGTTCGCGTCAAAGCACCGCGCGACGGAGCAGAGCCTCGATGATGCGATGGAGGGCGCCTTCTTGGTGTTGATCGAGCTCATCCTTCAGGGGCAGGCAATCGGGCGGCTGGCGCCGGGCGACCCGGAGCGCGTCGGCCTCGTCCTGTTCTCGACCATCCAGGGCATCACCGCACTGCTCACCGCCGGGATGATCACGCCCGAACAATTGGACGAGCTGACCACCGACGCGATCGCGAACTTCCTGCGCGGGTCCGCGCCCACGTCATCCAGCGAGCTGCCCGAGGGTCCTGGCTGCGGATGAGCGAGGACCAGCCACCACGCGGGAGCGGTTGATGCGCAGCGTCCGCAGGAGCGGGGCTTGATCCCTTCCTTCGTCTGTCGACCGTGATCGCGGCCCGTGTTCCACGATGCGCGATCAACCCGAGGACCGCCTGAGGCGGACCTGAGCTCTTGCTGTGAATCTCCGCGCGCATCGCGCGGTGCCGCCGCCAGCCGGCCCGTCTCGCGCGATCATCTCGTGTGCGGGGAGCGTCGAACGATGACTTTTCCCCGCCCTTCCGGTCTCAGCAGTAAACCCCGACTTAGGAGGACACGATGACCACGACGACAACCGGCATACAGGCGATCGGGCTGGTGATGGTCCCGACGAACGACCAGGACCGCTCGATCGAGTTCTACGAGAAGATCGGCTTCGAGAAGCGCACGGACCTTCCCTTCGGCGGCAGCTACCGCTGGGTGGAGCTCTACCCGCCCGCCGGGACCACCGGCATCGCGCTCGCGCCGCCGCGGGAGGGCGAAGAGGTGAAGGGCCGCGAGACCGGTGTCAGCATCACGACGGCCGACGCCGACGCCACCCACGAGGAGATGCGCTCGCTCGGCGTGGACGTCGACGAGCAGGTCATGCGGATGGGCGACCCCGTGCCGCCGATGTTCTGGTTTCGCGACCCCGAAGGGCACACCCTGATGGTGACCGAGCAGAGCTGAGCCGCGCCGGCAGCAGCGGCCGCCGCAACCGCGGGCGGCGGCCGTCGGCGCCTAGCGTCGACCGGTCTGCAGCAGTGTTTCCGTCGTGGCGTCGGCGGCACCGTCGAAGTACTTTCCCAGCACTTCGCCGAATGCTCCCAGCTCCGGCGCGGCCCGAGCGAACAGCGTCATCGAAGATCGAAGCTTCAGCGCGTCGATCGCTCCGAGGATGCGCTCGGCGCTCAGCCCATCCAACGCTGCGAGGACGCTCGCGCACTCGACCAACCGGCTACCGAGCACCGGATCTCGCAGGTACGCCTCCGCTTCGTCCAGGGACCTGATCGCATATCGCTGCGAGGTCGGGCTTTGACCGAGGCCCTCGAGCTGCGGGAATACGAACCACATCCAGTGCGTCACCTTGCGTCCGTCGCGGAGCTCCGCGAGCGCCCGCGCGAATGTGCCCGCGTTGTCCTGTGCCGCGCGAAAGCGATCCAGGTCAAAGGACTCGGTCATCCACAACGGCGTGCCGAGCGGAGGCCCTATGGCCCCGTGAAGCTCCCCGAGTAGCAGGGACCCTTGTTGCAGCTGTCGGTCTTCTTGATCGCGCCTTCGAAGAAGTCCGAGACGAGCTGCTGCTCGGCTGCGGTCGCCCGCGGCAGGCTGTGCGGGTCTTCGCCGGTGCGGTTCGGCAGGTTTTCGTAGGGCGGCGGTTCGGTCCCGACGAATGTGCCGGAGCCCGGCGAGCTTTCACGAATCGGGCCGCCGTCCCAGTAGTAGATCGCCGAGCCGCTGAACGGGTAGGCGTGGATCGCCGGCACCTTCCACAGGACTTCCGTGTTCGGCCAGCGGCCGTTGAACAGCACCGGGTGGTGCGCGCTCGCGCCGATCGTGCGGGCCTCGACGTCGGCCTGGTAGTTCGTCACCTGATGATCGCCGAAGGCCACGTCGAGCAGCACTCGATGCGCCGGCGTGTCGGGCAGCGGGTTGCTCGTCATCCGTGCGGCGTAGCCGTCCGGCTCGCCACGGTCCCAAAGCAGCTGCATCATGTCGAAGACGAGCGGCCGTGCTTCTTCGTCGGGGTAGCTCGGGTAGAGGATCGACGCGAACGTGTCGAAGTCCACCGACCGCGGGAGCAGCACCGAGTAGTTCATCGCGGGCACGCCGAGCGAGGCTCGCGTGAAGTCCGGCGACACTGCCGTCAGCGCGCCGCCCATGATCCCGCCCTGGCTGTTGCCGTTGTAGTAGAGGCTGCCGATGTTCAGCACCGACGGCGTCGCAAGCGTGCCGTCCTGATGGAACGCCGCGTCGGTCGTGAAGCCGCTCGGGCTGATCATCGCCCGCCCGAGATAGAGCTCGTCGAGCAGTCCCTGCTGCAGGCGATCGGTGATCTTCGGGAACGAGGACAGGTTCTGCAGCGACTGCACCACCGAGGGTATGTCCGTTTCGGACATGCCGATCTCGTCGGTCGCACATTGGACGATGTCGTGGCCCTCGGAGAGGCTCCGCTGCGGCCCCGAGGCGACCTCGCCGGCGCTCCCGAACAGGCCGTGCCCGTACAGCGACGGTCGCGCCGATTCGCCGGTGTACGTCGTGGCGGCGAGGGGGATGATGCAATCGAAGTTCGCCGTCCACAAGCCGCTCTGGACCGGCGTGCCTTCGGGCATCAGGACCATCGTTCCGCCCGGCGCGCAGCTCGGGAACAGGAAGCACGGCACCGCGAACGTGCCCTTCACCCGCCTTGCGATCTGTCCTGGGTTTGGTTCGTTTTCGACGCTCGTCACGGCGAACGTCGGCGAGCTGCCTGCGACGACGCCGTCGCCGAGGTTGTTGTCGCCGAGCGCCGCGAACGCGGCGTTGCGCATCGAGAGCTCGCGGCCGGTGTTGTTCTGGTCGCTCGCCACGGTGAAGTCCCACGCGAGGTACAGGCTCGAACGCGCGATCCCAGCCGCCTGGAGCTTCGTGAAGATTTCCTCGAAGTGCGGGCGTCGTTCGTTGACCTTTTCTTCTGAGGACGCAATGTTGTCGCGGTAGAAGCGGAAGCCCGCCGGCGCCTGAAGGTGTTCCTTCTTCGCGTTCGTGAGATTCCGAAGCGCGACGATGTAGTGCCCGCCCGAGGTGAAGTTCACGGCGGGATGGATCTCGAGATTCGCCTTTTCGGCTTTGACCGTCGAGTCGATCTCCGCCCAGATCGGCCAGCGCTGGCCCGTGCTCGTGTCGATCACGACGACAGGCGCGTTCGCCTGCATGTAGTGGCGGAGATGGTTGATCGGCGTCGCGCGCATCGCCGCGACGTCCGCCGTCGTTTCGACACCGGGGACCTTCAGCGTGATCACCGAGCCGGGGCTGAAGCCGTCGCCCGAGTTGTACGGCGCGACTTCGATGTGCTGGCTTGCGGCGTTCGTCGGCGTCGCCAGTTCCCTGAAGTCGATCCGCCGACCGGTCGGGCTCGTCGGGTCCGCCTTCGTGTAGTAATCGTCGGGGAACGGCAGCATGCACTCCGAACTGCCGGGGCTCGCGATGAACTCGCATTTCGGTTCGGTCGGCAGTTCGGCTGCTGCGCTCCCAGCGATCCCGAGCACGACCGCGGCCGTGATCGCGACGAGCCCGAGCACGCGTCCCCTGACATTCCTCATCTCAGCTCCTTCTCCTCGGCCCTCGGCCGGCCCTGCGAAGCCGCAGACGCGACCCTCTCCTTCGCGCGAACACTAACGAAATCGCTGCGGGCGGGAGGGCCGATCCCAGGGGTGCCGGGCTCGGCTAAGTTGAGTCCGTGCCGACTGCCGCGGTGATGAAGATCCTGGTCCTCGAGCACGAACCCGAGGTGCCCGCCGGACTCCTCGCACGGTGGGCGACCGCTCGCGGCCACGCGATGCGAACGCTCCAGGTGCCGCGCCTGCGCATCTGGCCCGCGCCCGGCGACTGGGATGCCGTCGTCAGCCTCGGCTCGGACCTCTCGACGCACGCTTCGCCGGACGCGTGGATCGGGCGCGAGATCGAGTTCCTGCGCCAGGCCCATCAGGCGGGGGTGCCCGTGCTCGGCATCTGTTTCGGCGGGCAGGCCCTCGCGCTCGCCCTCGGCGGGAGCGTGCGTCGCGCGGAGCTTGTCGAGGTTGGATGGAGCGCGACGGAGAGCACCGACCCCGAGCTCCTCCCTCGCGGGCCCTGGTTTCGCTGGCATGAGGACGTCTTCTCCGTGCCGCCGGGAGCTCGTGAGCTCGCTCGATCCGACGCCGGCCCGCTCGCCTTCGTCTCCGGCCAGAGCATCGGCTTGCAGTTCCACCCCGAGGCCGATGCCGCCCTGATTCGCGAGTGGATCGACGGCGCCCGCCACCGGATGGGCGAGCCGGCGATCGACGAGCACGCCCTGCTCGGCGAGATCGCCGCGCTCGCGGACGCCGCCCGCGCCCGCGCCGAGGATCTCTTCGATCGCATCGCCGCCCACTGGCTCGACTTCCGCCGCCGGACTCCGACGACGGTGGGCCGATGCGCAGGCTGATCTACTCGATGGGCGTCTCGCTGGACGGCTACATCGCCGATCCCGCCGGCGGGATCGACTGGTCGGCGCCCGATGAGGAGCTGCACCGCTTCCACAACGACCAGATGCGCGATGTGGACGTTCATCTCTGCGGGCGCCGCCTATATGAAACGATGCTCTACTGGGAGACCGCCGACCAGGACCCCCACCTGTCAGAGCACGAGCTCGAGTTCGCCCGCATCTGGCAGGGCATCCGGAAGGTCGTGCTCTCCTCGACGCTCGATAGCGTGATCGGCAACGCGACGCTCCTGCGCAGCGGTCTCGTCGAGGTGCTCGCCCGCCTGAAGCAGCAGCCCGGGAGGGACCTCGCCGTGGGCGGGGCGGCCCTCGCCTCGACGCTCGTCGAGCAGCGGCTGATCGACGACTACCGCCTGTTCGTCAGCCCCGTCGTGTTGGGCGGCGGCACCCCCTACTTCCCATCGCTCGAGAGCGCCCTCGACCTCGAGCTGGAGGAGACGCGCGTCTTCGGCTCGCGCGTCGTCTACCTTCGCTACCTCAACGCGTAGCGCTTCGAGCGCCCGCCCGGCCGCGCTTGTGCGGTACAGCGTTTGTCGCTCGAGGGCGGCGGGTAGCAGATCGCCGTGGACGGCGCGCAGCATGAGTGAAGCTCGAGGCCTGCGCGCGAGCGTGATCGACCAGCAGCTGATCACGTACCTGATGGATTCACACGCCGTCGAGGAACAGGCCCTCGCGCTGCTCAGGCGCGCGAGGCGCGCCTGCACGCGCGGCGAGCTGAGCGCGATCTACGAGGAGCATCTCGATCGGGCCGAGCTGCACGGACAGCTGCTCGCGGACCGCCTGCAGTCGCATGACTCGAGGCCCTCTGCGCTGAAGGATGCCGCCATGCGTCTGGGCGCGCGCAACTGGAGCGTGATCTTCCAGGCGCATCCGGTGACCCCCGGACGGGCGACCGCGATGCTGTTCGCGTTGACGCATCTGAAGATCGCCGGCTACGAGCTGCTCCGGAGCATCGCCACGCGAGCCGCCGATGAGGCGACCGTGGAGCTGACCGAGCAGATGCTCGCCGATGAACGCGCCGCAGCCGCGCGTCTGAGCGCGAGCTTCGACGACGCCGTCGAAGCCTCCCTCGATGCGCCCGAGCCGGCCGGCAACGTTCTCGGGGGGCTGCGCCGCACGCTCACGCTCGGAGCCGAGCGCGCTCCGCTCGGCTCCGTTTAGCGCCCTGCCCGCCGGGTAGCGACGAGGGATGCAGACCGCGCCTCGGCGACCCGCGCGAGCTCGGCGGCTCCCGCCGCAGCCGACGCCGCCGGGGCCCGAGATACCGTCAGGGCCCGTGCCGCCTGCTCCCGACCCAGAGCCACCTAGGCCTGCGCCGAACCCGTCCCCGATACCGCCTGATCCCGACCCGCCCAGCATCTGAGCGGGGAGCGCCGGCCGCCCGATCAGAGAGCTTTGTTCCTGCGGTCTCGATCTTCGCTCTCGCCGATCAGCAGGAACGCGAGCGCGGCGAACGCGATCCCCGCGAGCCCCAGGAGCACCGCTCCGACCGTCTGACCGGTCGACCCAGCGCTCGTGATGATCAGCACGAGCCCGGCGAGAAGCGCGATCACGCCGACGCCGCCCGCGAGCAGGTCTGCTGTCGTGAGCCCCCGCACACCCACGGACCTACCCGTCCAAATCCCCATAAAACGTCGGGAAAGCGGGCGTGGGGCGGTCCCAGAAGACCAATGAGGGACCCAGGGAGCCGTCAGAGTTCGGACACGATCGCCTCATCGGGCCCCGGATTTGCGGCACGGATCGCGATTCTGTAGACTCGGTTTGCGTAAACGAGCGTCATGGAGGGTAGATGCGACCCGAAGACGTCCCGCAAACGGAGGAGTTGAAGATGGCTTCAACTGCGACACTCGTGTCCAAACAGGGGCTCGTTTCAACAAAGTCCGGCGAGATCGCTGAGCTGTTCGAGCGCTGGCACCGCGACGAAGACCCCGTCGCCCGCGAGGCACTCGTGCGGCGCTTCATGCCGCTCGCGCGCCGGCTCGCGCGACGCTACGAACGCTCGTCGGAGCCGTTCGAAGATCTGCTGCAGGTCGCCTCGCTGGGTCTCCTCAAGGCGCTCGATCGCTTCGACCCATCGCGCGGGCACCCGTTCTCGTCGTTCGCCGTGCCCACGATCCTCGGTGAGATGCGCCGCTACTTCCGCGATTCGGGCTGGTCGGTGCACGTTCCCCGCGGGGAGCAGGAGCGCGCGCTCAAGGTTCGCGACGCGCAGGAGACCTTCGCCAACGAGCACGGCCACGCGCCCACCGTCAACCAGCTCGCCGAGTACCTCGAGGTCGAGTCCGGCGAGGTGATCGAGGCGCTGCAGGCGATCCAGGCTTATGAGGCCCTCTCGCTCGACGCACCGCGCCCCGGCGCCGACGGCGACGCGATGACCTACGGCGAAGCGGTCGGCCACGACGACGACCGCTATGAGCTCGTCGAGCTCGACGCCACAGTTTCGGCCGTGCTCGAGCGCATTCCGAAGCGTGAGCGGATGATCCTGCGGATGCGGTTCGTGGAGGACCTCACGCAGACCGAGATCGCCGCCCGCGTCGGTGTCTCGCAGATGCAGGTCTCGCGACTGCTACGCCGCTCGCTCGACCAGCTGCGCGCGCTCACGCAGGACACCAAGAAGGCGCTCTAGGCCCCCGGCGCGGCGGCCTGTATCGTTGGGTCCCAGACAGCCTGACCGCGGATGACTCGGGGAGTCTCCTCGGTCTGCACAGAACGCCGCACGGGGATGGCCCAGCCTCCGAACATTCGCCTCGCTCTCTCAAACCGGCCCGAGAACGTCGTGCTCGTTCGCGAGACGATCGCAGGCCTTGCCGATGCGATCGAGCTGGACGCGGCGGATCTCGACGACATCCGCACCGCCGTCACCGAGGCGTGCAACAACGTCGTGCTGCACGCCTACGAGGGCGCTGAAGGCGCACTCGAGGTGGAGATCTACTCCGAGGCCGGCGCTTGCGGCGTGTTCGTCCGCGACCGCGGCATCGGCCTCCAGCCGCGCGCCCATCGCGATCAATGGACAGTCGGCATCGGCCTGCCCGTGATCGAAGCGCTCGCCGCGAGCGTCGACTTCGAGGAGACGCCGGGCGGCGGCACCGAAGTGCGCATGCGGTTCGCGACCCCCGGCGTGCGCGTGCTCGAGACGCCAGAGCAGCTCCTCGAGCCGGGCGACGGCACGACCGAGCCGGGGTCGACCACGACCGTCACGATCACCCCCGTCGCGCCGCTGGCGCGCTCGGTCCTGCCGCGGCTGCTGGGAGTTCTCGCCGCGCGTGCGAACTTCTCGACCGACCGCATATCGGACGCTCATCTCGTCGCAGACGCGCTCAGCGCTCACGCGACCGACGCAACCAGCGCGAGTCACCTCACGATCACCGTGAGCATCGAGCCGCGCAACCTCGAGCTGACCCTCGGACCGCTCGACGCCGGCCGTGCCAGGGAGCTGATCTCGGCCGGCTCCGACGGCGTCGGCGATGTGCTCGAGAAGCTCAGCGACAGGGTCGGCATCGAGGTCGACGGCTCACACGAGCTGCTCGACCTGACGCTCACGGACCCTCGCTGAGGCCTCAACCCTTCCGCGCCGGCTGACGAGCCGCGGGCGACGGACCGCTCGGACCACCGGCAGCCGCGCACGCGTCGCCGGCTACGCGTGCGTGCGCTCGCGAGCCGCCGCTTCGAGGACGCCGGAGCGGTTCTTGTGCGCCAGCTCGAAGTCGTACACGCGCTGCGCGAGCCGCTCGCCGGCGTTCTCGAGCGCGGCGCGAATCTCGCCGGCCGTCAGCTCGTCGTAACCGGGCCACGGCTCCCGCGCCCTCAGCGCGGTGATGCGGTTCTGCACCCGCGAGCGCTTCTGATGGCCTCGCTCGTAGGCCTCCACCTTCGCGAGATCGACCTGTGCGAGCTCCGGCAGTCGGGCTGCGATCTCGGAAGCCGTCAGCTTCTCGTAGTCGGCGATCGGGAGATCGCCGGCGGCGAGCGCCGATCCCGTCACCCGTCTCCCGGCGCGCGCGACGCCTGGCGCCCCGCGGGTCTTCCGTGAGGTCCTCGCGGTCCTGCTTGGGCGCGGCTCGGTTGGGCCTGCGGCCTGCTCGGCCGCTGCGCCGTTGCGCCGCTTCACGTCCACGGCTCCGCGGCCTGCGAGCACATCCGAACCCGAGCCGCCGGCCTCGGCAGCCGCGACCGCGTCCGTCAGGCGCGGGATCTCGCGCAGGACGCGATCGAGCATCTTCTGCTCCTCCGCAGCAAGCGAGCTCGCCAGGCGCGCCGTCTCCTCGTCATGCACATTGCGGGCAAGGCGCTCGATCGCCGTGTAGGTCGCGATCTCGAGCGCCTCGATCGCAGCCGTGTCCTTCGCGCCGCTGAGCACCCGCTCCTCGCCGCCCGTGCCGCGGAGCAGATCGAGCGGAGTCCTGCCGATGGACAGGAGCTGGCCGGCGGCGCTCTCCGCCGCGCCCACGAGCGCCTTGAGGGGGGCTTGGCCATGGCCGAGCTCGTTCATCCGCCGCTCGAGCCGATCGGCGTGATCGCGCGTGGCGCGCAGATGCGACTCGAGCAGGTGCCGGTAGCGCCCTTCTGGTGTGATCGCGATCTGCGACCGCAGGGCGCGCGCCAGAGCGACCTCGGCCGCGTGGGCCTCCTCGAGGTACTGCAGGACCTTCCCCCTACGGCTCATTCTCGATCCCCGGGCTCACCGGTTCGCGTACGCCAGGCCGCACGCAGTACGTAGTCGAGCTGGCGTTCAAATCGTCGCCCGGCGCGTGCGCCCGTACTCCAGGCCGCTGCGCCCGATGCCGGCGATCCACCTGGCGAGTAGCGCCGCGACTGCCAGGTATACGAGCAGCGCGATCCCCCAGTCGACGGTGATTTCGCGCTTCGCGTGGCCTTTGAAGGTCACAAGTCCGGTGAAGGCGCCCGCGAAGAAGTTGGCCCCGTCGTGTATGCCTTTGACGATCGTGTTGCCGGCATTCGCGTCGACGTCGCGCAGGACGATCGCCAGTGCGATCAGCAGCGCGATCAGCGTCGCTATCGCCATGATCAGGCGCGCGAGCGCGACGAACCCCCAGCCGACGGTCCCGACGGCCGCTGCACCCACCTCTCGCGGACCCCACAGCGACCTGCGCCGTGGCCTGCCGGCTTCCGCTCTGCGCATCTCGCGGCGGCCAGGAGCGCCGCCTTCTTCGGCGGACGCGGCCCGCCTGTGCTCAACGAGCGACGCCCGCCCCGCGGGTTCTCCGGGGGGTGCGGCACCGTTTGCGTTGCCCGCCGGTGTCTGTCCTGCCGGTTCCCCGCCAACGGGGCCTTCGGCCTGCCTGTTCCTGCGAAATCGGCTGAGAATGCTCATCTTTGACGTCTACCCACGCCGCCGTCGCGTAAACCGGACCGGGCCCGATGATTCCCCGCGTCTCGTTCGTGCTCGGGGCACAGCAACAGTGAGACGTGCAGCCACAGGCGGTCGCGCGTTCACCAGGTTAATTCCGCTGACAGGCGGCGCCCGGAGCGGTCCCCTACAGCGTCGGTATGGTGAACGCCTCCGTTTAGGTGTTCACCACTTACGGGAACCCTTGAGCTCGGTGGCGCCCACGGATCGGGCGTCACCGACCTTTCAGTGACAGGCCGACGTCGTCGGGGCGGTCAGGATCCCGCGTCCGCGCCGGCATGGGCGACCTCGTGCGCTCCCTCGGCGAACTCCTCGACGATCTTCGCGCAGAAAGCCGGCAGGTCGTCGGGCTTGCGGCTGGAGACGATGCCCTGCTCGACGACGACTTCCTCGTTCACCCATTTGCCGCCCGCGTTGCGGATGTCCGTTTTGAGCGATGGCCACGACGTCAGCGTGCGCTCGCGCACGAGGTCTGCCTCGATCAGTGTCCACGGCCCATGACAGATCACGCCGATCGGCTTGCCTTCGGCAGAGAGCTCCTGGAGGAACCTCACAGCACGCTGCTCGAGCCGCAGCTCGTCTGGATTCGCGACACCTCCGGGGAGCACCACGGCATCGTATTCCTGCGGCTGTATCTCCTCCAACGTCCTGTCAACCGGGAAGGTCGAGCCCTTGTCGAGATGGTTCATCGCCTGCACGCCTCCCCGCTTCGGAGCGATCAGCTCGGGCGTTGCTCCAGCCGCCTTCAGAGCTTCCCAGGGCTTCGTGAGCTCGACTTCCTCCACCCCCTCCTGTGCCACGAGGAACGCAATTCGCTTCCCGCTCAACTCCGACATGATGCTTCCTCCTTGGTTCGAGTCGTTCCCGGTGGCGTCTACCCCGCGAGCCGTGCGAGAACACGTCGAATCTCAGCTCATCTCAACAGGTGAGAGCTGCACGCACCACTTTGCGCCACCGCCGACGGCCGTTTGGCGATTAGGGGTGAGGCGGGGCGGGTACCCAACCTGTAAGGCCAGGTGTTATCGTGCCCCTGGCGCCAACGTTCGGAGGCTGTTTGATGGTTGCTCTAGTGGCGCTCGTATTGATTCTCGCCATCTTCGGCGGGCTCGGGTTTGCAGTGCATGTTCTCTGGTATGTGCTGATCGCCGCTATTCTGCTGTGGCTGATCGGCTTCTTCGTTGGAGGCGTCGCCGACGGCGGTGGTGGTCGTCGCTGGTACGGGCGCTGGTAGCGCGCCCCGACCGCGAGTCACGCCGGCTGTCGACAGCGCCGTCGACACTGAGATCGCTTCGTGCTCCCGGCGGCGCCACGCGCGCCGATCCGGGAGCGGGCGCGGTTTCGCGATTTCACCGGCGGGTAACCACCGGATAGATGACACGTGACCCGCAGGAGGGCCGCAGCGACGGCGCGGATTGCGGGCGGAGCGACCCGAGGCGCGACGAGACGCCGCACGAACGGCTCGACCGCAACATGCAGGAGCTCCTCAGCGAGCTGCGCATCGTGGTCACCGGGGTGCAGGTGCTCTTCGCGTTCCTGCTCGTCGTCCCCTTCAACTCCGGCTTCGTGCACATCGGGCCCTTTCAGCGCGGCGTCTACTTCGTGACGCTGCTGCTCGCTGCGCTGGCCGCGGCCTGCATGCTCGCGCCCCCCGCCCACCACCGGATCCTGTTTCGCAATGACGACAAGGCGCACATCGTGTCCACCTCGAACCGCCTGATGCTCGCCGGCCTGTCGTTCCTGGCGCTGGCGATGTGCGGCAGCCTGCTGCTCGTCGCGACCAAGCTGTTCGGCGTAGCGACGGGTGGAATCACGGTCGCCGTCGCGGCGAGTGGCTTCCTCCTCCTCTGGTTCGTGATGCCGCTGGAGCGCAAAGCCAGGCTCGAGTCGGCAAGCCGGGGACCGGCAGAGCGGGCTCCCGAGCGGCGCCACGCGCCCGGGGCCCCGGGTGTCTGACGGGCGCGCGCGACGCTAACATCACGCACGTGACGGCGGACAAGCATCTTCGGATGGAGACCCGCACCGAGCAGGACCGGGTCGTGCTGTCGCTCCACGGCGAACTCGACCTGGTCGGCGCCCCGCTGCTCCAGAGCGAGATCGAGAGCGACGGGGTCGCGGCGGCGCCGCTGATCGTGCTCGACCTCGAAGACCTCCAGTTCATCGACTCCTCCGGCCTGCGCGTGATCCTCTCCGCCAACGAGCGCGCTCGCGAGCGCGGCCAGGCGTTCGCTCTGACCCGTGGCTCACCCCAGGTCCAGCGGCTGCTGTCGATCGCCGGCGTGAGCGGCCATCTGGAGATCATCGGCTCGCCCGACGATCGGCGCGCGTCGGGTTAGACCAACCGCGCACGGCGGCCGCGCTGGTCGCGACGTCGAGCCTCTAGCGCGCCCGGGCGATCGCGCGCCAGCCGCTCAGGCGCCGAGGGCGTGCCCGCCGCCGTAGAGGGCCCACCGGCCGGCGCCGCGACCGTCGTCGTTGCCGTGAAAGCGCGGTAGGAGCTCGCGTGCGTAGAGTTCGAAGAAGCGGTCGTGGTTCTCGCCGATCTGCTGGACGTAGACCTCGTCGAAGCCGGCCTCCGCATAGCGTTCGATCGCCTGCGCGTGGCGCTCGAGATCGGGCCCGCAGGTCACCATCTCGGCGACCAGCTCCTCGGTCACGAGCGAGCAGGCCTGTTCGAAGTGGGCCGGGGTGGGGATCACCTGCGCGAGCTCACCGGGCAGCGTCTCGCTCGGCCAGAGCCGATGCGCCGTCGCGCGCGCCCGATCCTCGCTCTCGTCCCAGCAGACCTTCATCCCCCCGAGCACCGGCTTCCCGACGTCCGTCGCCCCACGGAAGCTCGAGACGGCGTCGGCGTCGGGCATCGTCGTGCAGAACCCGTCGCCGATGCGCGCGGCGAGCGAGATCGACTTGTGTCCGAAGCCGGAGATCATGACCGGGGGAGGCCGCTCGGGCAGATCGTAGATGCGCGCGTTCTCGACCGTGTAGTGGCGCCCTCGGTGGGTTTGCATGCCGCCCCGCCAGAGTGTTCTGATCACCTCCACGGCCTCCTCGAGCATCTCGAGGCGCACGTCTGCCGGCGGCCAGCGGTCGGCGAGGATGTGCTCGTTGAGAGCCTCACCGCTGCCGAGGCCGAGCGCGAAGCGGCCCTCGAGCATCACCGCCGAGGTCGCCGCCGCGTGGGCGACGATCGCCGGGTTGATCCGGACGGTCGGGCAGGTGACGGCCGTCATCAGCTTGATCCGCGACGTCGACTGAGCGATCGCGCCGATCACCGACCACACGAACGGGCTGTGGCCCTGCGCGTCGCTCCACGGGTGGTAGTGGTCGGATATCCACAATCCGTCAAAGCCGGCCTGCTCGGCGAGTTGCGCCTGGCGCACCAGCTCCCCCGGCGCGCACTCCTCCGATGAGAGGAAGTAGCCGATCCGCATTCCGGCGAGCTATCCGATCCTGGGCGCCTGCATCAGTTTCGCGGGAGGCTCCTGCGGCTCGTCGCCGACCCCTGGCGGGCGCTCGTCCGAGGCTGTCTCCTCGAGCCGACGGTAGGCGATCTGCAGGATGTCCGATCCGAACACCGCAACGAAGATCGAGGCGACGGTACGTGTCGCGCGCGGCGCGACGGTGAGCCCCGCAGCGAAGCAGCTCGCTATCCACAGCGCGAGGCAGTAAGGACACACGAGCAGCTCTCCGATTGCCCGGCGCAGGCCGCGACCGCGTGCTCGTTCCTCGACCTCGCCAGGTCCGCCCTCCTGCTGATAGAGGGTGAAGGGAGCGCGCAGCGTGCTCGTGACGCGCTCCTTGGCGATCAGCCGCGAGAGCTTGTGGGTGGCGACGGTCAGCAGCGCGAGGTCCCAGGGCGCAACACGCTCGGGAAGCTCGCGTCCCGAGCGCCTGAACCAGGTGATGAACATCGCGACGAGCGCCGCGAAAGAGCCGCTCAGCACCGTATAGCCACCGAGTGGCCGCTCGCGACCGCCAGGGCGCCCGGCCGAACCGCCGGGCCGCATGCCCTCGTCTTGCACTAGGTCGATCTCCCGGCCCTCGCGGACGAGTGACTCTGCTTGACTTTGGCGCCGGATGTGGTCTTGGGCATGGTCACCTCCAGATCATCGATACGCACCTCTACGGGCGTTACCCCTTGGCTAGCGGGGGAAACGGGCAGGACAGCGGTGCGACTGTCGAGCGCCTGTTCCGCGAGGAGTGGGGCCGGGTGCTGGCTGCCCTCATCGGGTTCCTCCACGACTTCGACCTCGCCGAGGAGGCGGTGCAAGAGGCGTTCGCGATCGCCGCCGAGCGCTGGCCGCGCGAGGGAAGCCCCGGGAACCCTCGGGCGTGGCTGATCGCTACCGCGCGCAACCGCGCGATCGACCGCCTGCGGCGTGAGCGCACGCTGGCGGCGAAGTCGAAGCTGCTCGACCCAGACGCATCGCCGGACCCCGTCGAGGAGGCGGAGGAGACGGCGTTCCGCGACGAGCGGCTCGAGCTGATCTTCACCTGCTGCCACCCGGCGCTCTCGCTCGACGCGCAGGTGGCGCTCACGCTGCGAACGCTCGGTGGCCTGACGACGAGAGAGATCGCGCGCGCCTTCCTGGTGCCCGAGCAGACGATGGCCCAGCGCCTCGTGAGGGCGAAGCACAAGATCCGCGATGCCGGGATTCCCTTCAGGGTCCCGCCCCCTCAGCTCCTGCCCGAGCGGCTGACGGCCGTCCTGGCGGTGCTCTACCTGATCTTCAACCGCGGCTACGACGGTCGCCGCGAGCTCTCCAAGCAGGCGATCCGCCTCGCGACGGCGCTCGCGGACCTGATGCCGGATGAGCCGGAGGTGTATGGGCTGCTGGCGCTGATGCTCCTGCACGACTCGCGTCGTGCCGCGCGGCTGCGCGACGGCGAGATGGTGCTGCTGGCCGAACAGGACCGGACGCTGTGGGACCGCGGCCGGATCAGCGCCGGCCGCGCGTCGCTCGATCGCGCGATCGCGCTCGGCGGCCGCGGCACGTACGTGCTGCAGGCGGCGATCGCCTCGCTGCACGCCGGCGAGCAATCGGACTGGCCGCAGATCGCGGCGCTCTACGGAGAGCTCATGCGCCTGACCGGCTCGCCCGTGGTCGCGCTCAACCGCGCAGTCGCGGTCGCCGAAGCGGGAGAGCTGGACGAGGCGCTCGAGGCCGTCGAGGAGCTCGAGCTCGACAGCTACCTCTACCTGCACTCAACGCGCGGCGACCTGCTGCGGCGGCTTGGCCGCACCGCCGAGGCGCGCATCGCCTACGAGCGAGCGCTCGGGCTCGTCAGCGCCGAGCCGGAGCGGCGCTTCCTGCAACGCCGGCTGGCGGAGCTGTAGGCGGTCGCGTCGCGCCGAGGAGCACGGTTCCGAGCAGCAGGAATCGCGTGGTTCGCTTGAGCATGCGCGCCACGCTCGCACAGCGGACCTGAACGGCTCCTGAACGGCTGGCCGCACGCCCGGTCGGGTCGGTGGGCCGCGTACGCTTAGCCGGTGAGCAGCCCCACGCCCCCCTCGATCACGGAAATCCTCGAGCGCCGCGCCGGCGAGGAGATGTCGCTCAACCAACGCTTTCTCAACCCGCAGATCGGGCGCATCCTGCGAACGCTCGGCTTCGACAAGCGCTGGGCGGGAGGAGAGGGGGCGCACCTGATCGACGCCGACGGCGATCGCTACCTGGACCTCTTCGGCGGCTACGGCGTGTTCGCGATCGGCCGCAACCATCCGCAGGCGATCGCGGCTGTCGAGGAGGTGATGGCTGCGCGCACCGGGAACCTGCCCCAGCTGGGCGTCACGCTGCTCAGCGGCGTGCTCGCCGAGCAGCTGCTCGCGCGGAGCCCGCGGAGCGTCGCGGCGATGGTGCCCGCCAACACCGGCACGGAGGCCGTCGAGGCGGCGATCAAGATCTCGCGCGCGTCGACCGGCCGCCCGCGGGTACTGTTCGCAGAGCACGCCTTCCACGGGCTCACGCTGGGGTCGCTCTCGATCAACGGCAACGACGAGTTCCGCGAGGGCTTCGGGCCGCTGCTGCCGGGGTGTGAGTCCGTGGGCTTCGGCGATCTCGACCAGCTCCAGGTGCAGCTCGCGGCCGGCGACGTCGCGGCCTTCGTCGTCGAGCCGATCCAGGGCAAGGGCGTGAACCTACCGCCGGACGGCTACCTCGAGGCCGCGCAGCGGCTGTGTCACGAGGCGGGGAGTCTGTTCGTCTGCGACGAGGTGCAGACCGGCCTCGGCCGCACGGGGCGGTTTCTGGCGCTCGAGCACTGGGGCCTCGAGCCGGACATGATCTGCCTCTCGAAGGCGCTGTCCGGCGGCCTCGTGCCGGTCGGCGCGGTGCTCGTCTCGCGAGCCGCCTTCGACAGCGTGTTCGACGGCATGGAGCGCGCGGTCAGGCACGGGTCGACCTTCGGCGGCAACGATCTCGCCGCCGCCGCGGCGCTGGCGACGCTCCGCGTGCTCGACGAGGAGCGGCTGATCGAGCGCGCCGAGCGCTCCGGCCGGCTGCTGCTCGAGCTGACGCAGCCGCTCGCCGAGCGCTTCGAGATCGTGCGCGAGGTTCGCGGCCGTGGGCTGATGTGGGCGATCGAACTCGGTCCCCCGTCCGGCGGCGCCGGACGCCGGCTGTGGGAGCGCGTCGAGCGGCGCCAGCCCGGCTTGTTCTCGCAGCTCGTGACGGTGCCGCTGTTCCACGAGCACCGCATCTTCTGCCAGGTCGCCGGGCACCACATGAACGTGATCAAGGCGCTACCGGCGCTGACGATCGAAGAGCAGGAGATCAGGCGCTTCGCCGCCGCGCTCGAGGCGACGCTGGGCGCCGCAGAACGCTATCCGGCGGCCCTCGCGCGCTTCGGGCTGCGGACAGGGCTGAGGATGGCGCGGCTTCGTCGCTAGCCTGTCGAGCCGTGATCACAGCCAGAGAGGACATTCGCAACGTGGCGATCGTCGCGCACGTCGACCACGGCAAGACGACGCTGGTCGACGCCATGCTGTGGCAGTCGGGCGCCTTCCGTGCCGGCCAGGACGTCGCCACGCGCGTGATGGACTCGATGGACCTCGAGCGCGAGAAGGGCATCACGATCCTTGCCAAGAACACCTCGCTTCGCTACCGGGACGTCAAGCTCAACATCATCGACACGCCCGGCCACGCCGACTTCGGCGGGGAGGTCGAGCGCGGCCTGACGATGGTCGACGGCGTGCTGCTGCTCGTCGACGCCTCCGAGGGCCCGCTGCCGCAGACGCGCTTCGTGCTGCGGAAGGCGCTCGAGGCGAAGCTGCCCGTGATCCTCGTTGTCAACAAGGTCGACCGGCCGGACGCGCGCGTCGCCGAGGTGATCGACGAGGTCTATGAGCTGTTCCTCGATCTCGACGCCGACGAGAGCCAGATCGAGTTCCCGATCGTCTACTGCAACGCGAAGGCGGGCGTGGCCTCGCTCAGCTACGAGCCCGGCGGGCCGACCACCGAGGGTGACCTGTCGCCGCTGATGGACCTGCTCCTCGAGCGTATCCCGGCGCCGGTCTACGACCCCGAGCATCCGCTGCAGGCGTACGTCACGAACCTTGACGCCTCGCCGTATGTCGGGCGCCTGGCGATCTGCCGCGTGCGCCACGGGACGATCCGCAAGGGACAGCAGATCGCCTGGTGTCGCGCCGACGGGTCCGTCCGTCGGGCGCAGGTCGCCGAGCTCTACGTCACCGACGCGCTCGACCGGGTGGAGGCGGCCGAGGCCGGCCCGGGGGAAATCATCGCCGTCGCGGGCATCGCCGAGGTGACGATCGGCGAGACGCTCGCGGACCCCGACGATCCGCGTCCGCTGCCGGTGATCATGGTCGACGAGCCGGCGATGTCGATCACGATCGGCGTCAACACCTCGCCGCTGGCGAGCAAAGACGGCGACAAGCTGACCGCGCGCCAGATCAAGGCGCGCCTCGATCAGGAGCTCGTCGGGAACGTCTCGCTGCGAGTGCGCGACACCGAGCGGCCCGACACGTACGAGGTCCAGGGCAGGGGAGAGCTGCAGCTCGCGGTGCTCGTCGAGCTGATGCGCCGCGAGGGCTTCGAGCTGACCGTCGGGCAGCCGCACGTCGTCGAGCGCGAGATCGAAGGCAGGCGCCACGAGCCTGTCGAGCGGCTGTCGGTCGACGTCCCCGAGGAGCACGTCGGCACCGTCACGCAGCTGCTCGCGGCACGCAAAGGCCGGATGGAGCACATGACCAATCACGGCACCGGCTGGGTGCGTATGGACTACCTCGTCCCAGCGCGCGGCCTGATCGGGTTCCGCACCGAGTTCCTCACCGAGACCCGTGGCACCGGGATCATGCACCACGTCTTCGACCGCTGGGAGCCGTGGGCCGGCGAGCTGCTCACACGCCAGAGCGGTGCGCTCGTGTCCGATCGCCGCGGTGAGACCGCGACCTACTCGCTTATGACCCTGCAGGAGCGGGGCATCCTGTTCGTCGGTCCTGGCGAGGAGGTATACGAGGGGATGATCATCGGCGAGAACGCGCGCTCCGAGGACCTCGATGTGAACCCCACGAAGGAGAAGCACCTCACCAACATGCGCTCGTCCACGGCCGACGTGCTCGTGCGGCTCGACACTCACGCCAAACCGACGCTGGACGAGGCGCTCGAGTTCGTTCGCGAGGACGAGTGCGTCGAGGTCACCCCGGCCTCGGTGCGGATGCGCAAGGTCGTGGCCTCGAAGGTCGAGCGCCTGAAGGCTGTCCGTCTGTCACGCAAGTGACCCGCACGCAGCGGGCGCCGGCCTCGCCGTCTCGCGTCCCCCGCCGCACGTTACGCGCCGGTTACCGGCTCGCCGCGGCGGCGCAGTGCATTCGTCTCGACTGTAGGGTTCCGCGGATGATCCGAACGACTAGACCCTCTCCCGCCGTCAAGTTCGCCCTCTCGCTGGCGTGCATCGCGCTCGTGTCCCTGCTCGCGGCCGTCCCATCGTCCGCGGCGGAAGCCGTGCACTACCAGAAGGAGAGCGTTCAGGAATACGAAACACAGCTCGCCGGCGCGCAGATCGCCGCTGCCACGTTCAACAAGCGCCTACGCTCGATCCATCTGACGCTCAAGGACGGCCGCCACGTGCTCGTCAAATACGGCAAAGGCGAAGAGCCCAAATACGCCGCGGTGCTCCGTGCCAAGGGCATCCCCGTGACGATCCTCACGCCGAGCGTCGCCGCCAAAGAAGTGAAGAAACCGGTCAAACACAAACTCCGCTACATCGCCGGCGGGATCCTCGTGCTCGTAGTCGTCGTCGTGGGCGCCGTGCTCCTGATCGACCGCAAACGCAAACGCGCAGCCGAATAGGCCGCGGCGCCGCGGCGCCGCGTCGCCGCGTCGCCGGTCGGGGGCGGCGCTACGCGCAGGGCGGCCGCCCGCCTGCGCCGCAGCTGGTCGCGCGCGTGAGAACGAGACTTGGTCCTATTATGGGCTGATGGCCAGGCAACCGAGCGACGCCTCGACGCCGGCGCTCCAGCTGGAGGGCGCCGCGGTGCGCGTCGGCGGGGCGACGATCTGGAGCGAGGTCTCGATGCGCATGGAGAGCGGCGAATTCGTCGCGCTGCTCGGCGGAAACGGGTCGGGCAAGTCGACGCTGCTGAAGGTGGCGCTCGGGGCGATTCCGCTCGCCGCGGGGAGCGTCTCGGTCCTCGGCCGCCGCGCCGGCTCGGCGAACCGCGCGATCGGCTACCTCCCGCAGCGACGCTCGTTCGACTCGAGCACGCGACTGCGGGGGAGCGACATCGTGCGCCTCGGCCTTGACGGCGATCGCTGGGGCCTGCCCCTGCCGCTGCCCTGGGGCCCGTCGGCCGACCGCGAGCGCGCGGCGCGCGCGCGTGTGTCGGAGGTGATCGAGATGGTCGGCGCGAGCGCCTACGCCCGCCGCCCCATCGGTGAGCTCTCGGGTGGCGAGCAGCAGCGTCTGCTGATCGCGCAGGCGCTCGTGCGCGGGCCCGAGCTGCTACTGCTCGACGAGCCCCTCGACAGCCTCGACCTGCCGACCCAGGCGGCGGTGGCGGCGCTCGTGCATCGCGTCTGCCGCGAGGCCGGCGTCGGCGCGCTGCTCGTCGCGCACGACGTGAACCCGCTGCTCCCGTACATCGATCGCGTCGTCTATCTCGCCGGCGGCCATGCCGTCGAGGGCCCGGTCGAGCAGGTGATCACCGGCGAGACGCTGAGCGCGCTGCACGGCGTGCCGGTGGAGGTGCTGAAGGCGTCGGACGGCCGGCTCGTCGTCGTCGGCCAGCCAGATGCGCCCGCGCATCATCACGACCGCCACGAGCACGCGGTCGAGCACGCCCATGCAACCTGAGAGCGTCAACCCGACGCTCGGCTGGAACCTCGCGCGCGATCTCGGTGAAGTCCTCGAATACCACTTCATGGTCAATGCGCTGCTCGCGGGCAGCGTCGTCGCGGTGATGGCGGGAGCGGTGGGCTGGCTGATGGTGCTGCGCCGCGAGGCGTTCGCGGGGCACACGCTCTCGATCATGTCGTTCCCCGGAGCCGCCGCTGCCGCGCTGGTCGGGATCGCGGCGGCCTGGGGATACTTTGCCTTCTGCGGGGCGGGTGCTGTCGCGATCGCGCTGCTCTCCGGGCGCGGGCGCGGCTCGGTGCGAGAGCAGGGCGCCGCGATCGGAACCGTCCAGGCGACGGCGCTCGCGTTGGGGTTCCTGTTCGTGAGCCTCTACGGCGGCGTGCTCGGTGACCTCGAGAGTCTGCTCTTCGGGAACATCCTGGCGATCTCCGACGGCCAGGTGATCGGGCTGGGTGTCGTCGCGCTGGTGGTGCTGGCGGCGCTCGCCGTGGTCGCCCGCCCGCTGCTGTTCGCCTCGGTGGATCCCGATGTCGCGAGCGCGGACGGCGTGCGCGTCGGGGCGTTGTCCGTCGCCTTCCTGCTGATCCTGGGCGCGAGCGTGGCGGCGACCAGCCAGATCACCGGCCCGCTGCTGGTGTTCGCGCTGCTCGTCGCGCCGGCGGCCACGGCCCAGGTGCTCACCGCCCGCCCAGCGCTCAGCCTCGCGCTGACCGTCGGCTTCGGCCTGCTGATCGTGTGGCTCGGTATGGGAATCGCGTACTTCTCCGTCTACCCCGCGGGCTTCTACGTCGCGACGATCGCCTTCGGCTTGTATCTGCTCGCGCGGCTCGCCGTCGCCCTGCGAGCGCGTCTGGCCCGAGCCGGCGCGCGGCGCGTGCGCGCGGCCGTCGTGGGGGCGGGCTGATGCTCTCGCACGAATTCATGCGCAACGCGCTGCTGGCCGGAGGCTTCGTGGCGCTCGCGTGCGGTGTCTGCGGCTGGTTCGTAGTGTTGCGCGGCCAGGTCTTCGCCGGGGATGCGCTGAGCCATGTCGCCTTCCCGGGGGCGCTGGCGGCGGCCGCGGCGGGAGTCGACGAGCGCATCGGCCTGTTCGCCGCGACTGTCGCCGTCGGCGCCGGGATCGGCCTGCTTGGAGCGCGCACCGTCGCGGCGCGCGCCGGCGCCGCCGGCGCCGCCGGGGCGGATGACACGGCGATCGGCATCGCCTTCACGTTCATCCTCGGGCTCGGGCTGTTCTTCCTGACTCTCTTCAGCCTCGGCTCTGCGGGTGGCTCGGGGATCCAGGCTGCGCACACGCTGTTCGGATCGATCTTCGGCATCGGGGCCGGCGAAGCACGCCTGGCGGCTGCGATCGGGCTCGCGGTCGTGCTGCTCGTGCTCGCGATCGGTCGTCCGCTGCTGTTTGCGACGCTCGCACCCGACGTCGCCGCGGCGCGTGGCGTGCCGACACGCCTGCTCGGCGTCGGCTTCCTGGCGCTGCTCGGAGTCGTCGCCGCCGAGGCGACGCAGGCCGTCGGGGCGCTGCTGCTGCTCGGGCTGCTGGCGGCTCCGGCGGCGGCCGCCCACCGCATCACGAGCAGGCCGCTCGCCGGGGTCGCGCTCGCCGGCTGCCTCGCCGTCGCGTCGATGGTCGTCGGGCTCGTGCTTGCCTATTCGCTCCCCTGGTTGCCGCCGAGCACCGCCGTGATCGCGGTCGCTGTCGCAATCTACGTCGTCTCGACCGTGCGCCGATGAGCGCCGCGAGCCGGAGTGATCACGCGCGGGCGATGGTGCGCTACGAGCGGACGTTCGACGGCGAGAGCATCGCCATCATCCTCGTGTGCGATTGTTGCGGCCTGGTGATGCCGTTCTCGAATGCGAGCCTCGAGCGGGAGATCCGCAAAGCTCGGCGAGCGGGTGCCGCTCGCCGTGTCCGAGCACGAGATCGCGCTCCGCGGCTGATCGGCGGACTGCCGCGAGGGATCACGGCGGACATGAGCGGAGGCGGGCCGTGACCGGAGACGAGCAGCCGCAGCGCGAGCAGACCGCCGTGCAGCCGGCGAGCGCCCTCGAAAAAGAGGCGATGGCCGTGAGATGGACGGACGCTCAGCGCGAGGCTCACTTCGACGATCCGTCGCGCGAAGGGCGGCGCCTGTTCGCCGAGCTGCTCGGGACGTTCCTGCTCGTCGAGGCAGGCGCGGGTGCGCCCGTGGTCAACGCTTTCACGCACGGCTCCGTGGGTCGCGGCGCGGAGGTCACGGCGCCGGGGCTCGCCGTGATGTGCGTGATCCTGTTCATGGGCGCCGTCTCGGGCGCGCACCTGAATCCGGCCGTCAGCGTCGGCTTCGCCGCCCGGGGCGACTTCCCCTGGCGGCGAGTCCCCGGGTACATCTTCATGCAGCTGCTGGGGGCGACGCTCGCGGTGCTGTTCCTGGACGCGATCTTCGGGCGCGTCGGGATGCTCGGCGCAACGGTTCCCGGAGCGGGCATCGACGATGGCCAGGCGGCTCTCGTCGAGCTCGTCCTCGCCACCGGGCTCGTGAGCACGATCCTCGGCACGGCGTCGCGCTCGCAGAACGTGGGCGGCCTGTCGGCCGTCGCCGTGGGCGGCTACATCGTCCTCGCCGGGCTGTGGGCCGGACCGGTCACCGGCGCCTCGATGAACCCCGCCCGCTCCTTCGGGCCGGCGCTCGTGCTCGGCGAATTCGCCGACTACTGGGTTTATGCCGTCGGACCGCTCGCCGGCGCGCTCGTGGCGGTGGGCATCGCGTTCATCCTGCGCGGGCGCGGTGGCCAGCACCACTCGGTTGCGGCGGCGCAGGGGACGGGGGGTCAGGAACCCCCGTCGACGGCCACGTAGTGCGGCGTCTCGAGGGGCCGCTCGGCCGAGTCGCCCCGGGCGGCGGGCCGGCCCCAGATGTAGCTGGCGACGCTGCCGAGCACGAACACGCCGACGACCAGCAGCACCGGACCGGAGTCCTCGACGAGCGCCCCCACCACCGAGGCGGTGAGCCCGCCCGCGAACGCGGCCATCCACACGGGGTCCGAGGCGACGGGGGCCAGCAGCCGATCGCGCCGGCGCACGCCGGCAGCGCCACAGATCAGCGCGAGTGCAGTTGCCGCCGGCATCGCGTGGTTCTTGAGCTCATCCCACGCCGCCGTGTAGCGGCGTTCGATCACGTCGCGCACGTCGCCTGGCGAGCGGGCGTGCAGGACGCTCCCGGTGAAGTGTCCGGTGCCGTTCGCGGTCAGCAGGTCGAGCAGGGCGAGCACCGCGAGCCCGGCGATCGGGCTGATCAGCACGATCAGCGCACGCCGGCGTGTGAGCCCGCTGCCGGCTGCGGGCAGGGGCGCGGCGATCACGCAGGCGACCGCGAAGCCCGCCGCCACCAGGATCACCCCGCCGACGCCGGCTCCGATCCGGGCTGAGCCCTCGACGACCGCGAGCAGCACGCCGGCGAGCGCGATCGTGCCGGCGCTCCGCCGGCCGCGAACCGAGGGATACAGCGCGCCGGCGACCGCGGCGAGGACGAGCACGGCGAGGCCCGACTTGAGCTCGTTGCCGATGCCGTAGAAGCGTGCGCCGAGCGCCGGGTTCGGCCCCAGGAGCGCGCGCATCAGAAGCTGCGTCCCGGCGAGCGCATCGAACACCAGCGCGACCAGCGCCACGACCGCGGGCGCGAGCGGCGCCCGCGGCCACGGCAGCAGGCGGTCGGTGAGGAACCCGAGCGCGAGGCAGGCGCCGGCGATGATCGCGTACTCGCCCGCGGCACCGGGCTCGATCGCCGCGGGGATCAGGACCACGACCGGGGCCCAGAGCACCGCGAGCGCGCCGCCGCGCATCACCCGAGCGCGGGCGCGTGGCCACGCGGCGGACAGCAGGAGCAGGAGCGCCGACGCCGCAAGCAGCCAGCCAAGAGCCCTCAGCCGACGGCCGCCGATCACGCGCAGGCGCGCCATCAGCGAGGCGAGGCTCCCCGCGTCGAGCCTGGCGTCTGTGGTGATCGCCGATCCGCGCACGCCGCCGGGCATCGGCGCCACGCCCGACCACATGAGGATCGTCGGCGCGAGGTCGATCGCCGCGAGCAGGCCCCGCTGTCTCGTGGTGCGCGAGGTGAGCTCGCGCCCGCCGCCGCCCGGGAGCCCGGCGACCGCAGTCCAGAGCAGCTCGCCGTCGCGCGCTCGGGGGGGACGCTGCACAGCGATCAGGAGCTCGCCGGGAGATCGGCCTCGGGCGAGCATGCGAACGTCGGCGAGCCCCTGCGCTCCTGCCGGAAGATCGGCGACGACGAACGGCGCAGCGCGGCGCAGCGCGGCGATTCGCGCGAGCAGTGTCGACGCCGGGCCGAACGATGCCGCCGCGACGCGTCCTTCGCGGTCGGCTGCGACGACGGCATCCGTGGTGTCGGTCCCGGAGATGCCCGCGTACCCGGCGTCGCCGCCTGCGATCCATGTCGCGAGCAGCCCGGGACGGAGCAGCTGCGGCGCATCTTCGGCGCGCCTGCGCGCCGCCGCCCAACCTTCGATCACGCCGCCCGCGCCGGCGGCGCGCAGCGACAGCGCCGGCGGGGTGGCGCTCGCGTAGGCCGACGTGGAGACGCGCGCCCCCTGGGTGATGTCGAGCGCCACCTGCGCCTGGCTGTAGCGCCCCTGTGCGGCCGAGGTGATCCCGAGCGAGAACCCCGGCGTGCGCGCGAGCTGCTCCTCGAACGCGGGCGAGCCGGACGGAACGAACACGAGCAGCGCGCCTTCACGGGCGCCCGCGCCCGACGCGCCCGCGGAGGCGGGCAGGCATCCGAGCGCGATACCGCAGAGCAGCAGCGCGAGGGGCGCCGCGCGCATGGCGCGGCTCGGGGCGCGGCTTGCCGATCGTGATGCGCGCGAGCGCACGAGCTTCGAGCCGCCCCTGCCGCGGTCAGTTGACGCTGGGATCCGGCGGCATCCGCGCGATCAGCGCGTAGCTCCCGCCCTTGCGTGTGAGGACAGCGCTCCACAGGTCCTCGGGGACATCGGTGAACACGTCCTCGGGCAGCGCGGTGTGCGCGATCCAGTCCCCCTGTGCGATCTCGGCGTCGAGCTGTCCTTCGCCCCAGCCGGCGTAGCCTGCGAACACGCGCCCGCGGCCGGTCGCCTCGAGCAGCTCCTCGATCGCCGCATTCGGCGCGGGAAAGCCGATCCTCCCGACCACCAGCAGACCGGCGGGCGCGGGATCGAGGAACTCCACGAGGAACACGACGGAGGTCGGCTGCACCGGGCCCCCGACGTAGACGTGCTCGGCGTCGCTGACCGCCTGCTCGAGCTGCGGCACCGCCTCGCCGACGGTGACCGCCGAGGGTCGATTCAGTACGAGTCCCATCGCGCCCTCGTCGCTGTGAAGGCTGACGAGGACCACGGTGCGCATGAAATTCGGGTCCTGCAGCGCAGGTGATGCAAGCAGCAGCTGGCCGGCGAGCGATTCGCCCATCGTGAACCCAGGCTACCGTTCAACGACCGACGAGGATGAGCACGATCAGGAGCAGGCCGCCGACGGCGGCGAGCCCGACGATCAGCGCGAGCATCCTCTCGTCCGCTCGCTGGTAGCCGCCCTCGGAGATCGACGCGTCGACCTCGCGCCCGCGCTTGCGCCCGTAGAGGATCACGAGGACGCCGATCACCGCGAACAGCACGCCCACGATGCTGTAGAGCGCTTGCGGGCCGCCGGCGACCGCCGGCACGAGCCGCCCGGCTCCGATGCTCACGGCGAACGCCGTGAGCCCGGTGCGCCACCATGCCAGGTAGGTGCGCTCGTTCGCGAGTCGCGTGCGGCGCGCGGCATCGCCCTGCTCGTCGAAACGGCCTCCGCCAGATGGCTTTGTCTCGCGGCCGGGCTCGCTCATCGCGCGAACAGCTCGATCGTCCCGCTGAGCTGGTGGTCGTTCGCGTTGCCCTCCGGCTCGACGACGTGGCCGTCGACGACGATCGGGCTGTTCCAGTGGCCGGAGGAGCCTCCCAGCTTGGCGATCGGACGCGGCGACCCCGGCCGGTACACGTAGATGCCCCCACCCGACGGGTCGTATACGTACAAGAGGCCTCCGGCGATCACCGGGCTCGTGCCCGCCTTGGAGCTCTCCCACGCACGCAGCAGGCGCCCGCCCCGCAGCACGTAGGCGGCGGTCGCGTTTTCGTCGGCGACGAACGCCGTCGTCGTCCTCCCGCGCCGCCAGACCGCCGGCGCGGTGAAGAGCTGGCCGCCGCCGGGGATGCCCAGCCGCTGCACTTCGCCGCCGAGGCGATGGCGGCGACCCACGCCGCCGGCGGGCGAGCGGCCGTCCAGGCGAGACAGAGAGAGGACGCGCATCACGCCGTCCTTGCCGGCGATCGCGACGCGGCCTGAGCCGAGAAGCGCCGGTGCGCTCGAGCCGAGGTCCGTATCGGTGGCGTTGAGGCGCGTCTGCTCCACAGGAGTGAAGGTCTGGCGCAACGCGAGCGAGGGGAACGCCAGCTCGAGCACGCTGTCGCCGAAGTCGGTGCTGCCGTTCCACGGCCCGTTGCCGGTCGAGATCAGGATGCGCCCGCCGCCGGGCTCGACGACGGCTCCGGCGCGCGACAGGATCGCCGAGTCGCTGGCCGGGCAGCTGCTCGGAGTGATCAGCGCGCTGCGGTTCGCGCAGAGCGTGTTGAAGATGCCCGCGATGCGACCGCTCGAGCGGTCGATCAGGGCGACGTGTCCCTGATAGGGGGGCGCGTCGCCGAAGTACCCGCCGGTGCTGGCGAGGACGTAGGCGCCGTCGGTGTTCAGCGCCGCGGCGAGCTTCTCGTGGCCGGCGTCGCGCGTGACCCTCGCCGGCCACGACCCCGAGCGCGCCTCGCTGCCGTCGGTGAGCGAGAGCTTGTGGATCAGCCCGTCGGGCGAGGCGGTATAGACGAACCTGCGGCCGGGGTCGGCGACCGGGCTCGCGGTCGTGATCTGCGAGGTTCCCGCCCAGGAGCGATAGCCGGGGGGCGTGAACGTCCACAGCACGCGGCCGCTGTCGGCGTCGACCGCGACCGTCTTGCCGTAGGTGGTGGTTACGACGGTCACGTTGTGCGGCGCCCCCGCGACCGACGCGCCGTGGAGGTAGATCGGCGAGGAGTCGACCGTGCCGCCGACCGAGACGGTGGTCCGATGCAGATGCGCGACGTTCGCCGCGGTTATGCCGGTCGCACGTTCGCTGCTGTCGCTGCGCTGCGGGTCGAGGCCGAACTCGGGCCAGTCGAGCAGCTGGGCGGCCGCCACCGCCGGGGTCGGGACCGCCGATTGGAGCGCCGTCGGCGTCGAGATCTCGGCCGGGACATTGCTGCCACACGCGCCCACGAGGACGCACGCGCAGCAGGCGAGCGCCAAACGCGTGATGTGGCGGGCGCCCATGCGCCATTTCTAGCGCATCGGTAGCGCGTGCTCCCCCACCAGCGGACCGCACGCCGCGCCCCCTCCGAAGGCCCACCTCCCGCCTGCAAGCCTCTGGCGGCCGTAGCCAGCGGTTATCCTCACGACGGGCGGGACCACCGAGAACAGGAGGACGGGCATGGCCAAGACGCCACAGGTGGGCGAGCAGGCACCAGACTTCGAGCTGCCGGGCACCGAGGGGCCCTTCAAGCTGTCCGAGCACCGGGGTGAGCGCGTCGCACTGCTCTTCTACCCGGGCGACAACACGATGGTCTGCACGAAACAGTTTTGCTCCTACCGCGACCGCCCCGCCGACTTCGCCTCGCTCGGTGCGACCGTGGTCGGGATCAGCGCCCAGGACGTCGCCTCGCACGAGGGGTTCGTGGCCAAGCAGAGCCTCAACGTGCCGCTGCTCGCGGACGTGGGCGGCGAGGTCGCGCAGAAGTTCAGCGCCTGGGGCGGTCGCCTGGGCACCAAGCGCGCCGTGATCGTGATCGACGAGGACGGCGTCGTGCGCCACCGCCACGATCATCTGCTCGGGCTCGACTTCCAATCGGTCGACGACCTCAAAGCCGCGCTCGAGGAGCTGCCCGCGCGCGCCGCGTAGCTCAGCGCGGGATCGCCGAGGAGCCGTCGCCCGCCGGGCGCTCGGCGCTGGCGGCGCGGGCGTGGAACAGCTCGAACAGCTCCAGCTGCATGTTGCGCGGCTGCGCACCGGGCCCGTCGTCGTCG
>DATAYP010000058.1:0-70344 GCA_036272475.1 Solirubrobacteraceae bacterium
TGGAGCATCTCGATGACCTCGTCGGGCAGGTCGAGCAGCCGCACGAGGTTGCTCACGGCCACGCGGCTGCGCCCGACGCGCCGGCCGATCTCCTGGCGTGTGAGCCCGAGCTCCTCGACGAGCGCCGCGCAGGCGCGCGCCTCCTCGATCGGGTTGAGGTCCTCTCGAGCCATGTTCTCGATGAGCGCAAGCTCGAGCGCCTCAGCGTCGGCACGCGGACGCACGAGTGCCGGTATCGAGTCGAGCCCGGCGAGCCGCGCCGCGCGCCAGCGGCGCTCGCCGGCGACGAGCTCATACGTCCCTCCGGCCTTGGGGCGGACGAGCACGGGCTGCAGTACGCCACGCTCTCCAAGCGACTCTGCGAGCGCCGCGAGAGCATCCTCGTCGAAGCGCCGGCGCGGCTGCTTGCGGTTGGGGGAGATCAGATCGATGGGGAGCTCGCGCAGCTCGTCCTCGTCCGCCCGGGCGCTCACCGGCGAGGCCGAGAGGATCGCCTCGAGCCCGCGTCCCATCCCGCGACGGGCCGGGCTCATGCGGACCACGTCGCTGTTGGTGTGAATCCAAAGAGTGGGGCCATTCGAATGGGCGGAACTCTAGCCACGTGCCGCCACCTCCTTTGCAAGCTCGAAATAAGCGCCGGCGCCGGCGCTGTGCGGGTCGTGGTGGGTGACCGGCAACCCGTAACTCGGCGCCTCGCCGACCCTCACGTTACGCGGGATCACCGTGTCGAAGACGAGCTCGGGAAAGTGCTCGCGAACCTCGCGCTCGACGTCGCGGCCGAGGCGGGTCCGTCCGTCGTGCATCGTCAGCAGCATGCCCGCGACGGAGAGACGGGGGTTGGACTCGCGCTGCACCAGTTCGAGTGTCTCGAGCAGACCCGCGAGGCCCTCCAGGGCGAAGTACTCGGTCTGGACGGGCACGATCACCTTGTCGGCCGCCACGAGCGCACTGACCGTCAGCGGCCCCAGCGATGGGGGGCAGTCGAGCAGGATGTATTCGAAGCGATCCCGAAGCGGCTCGAGGCATTCGCGCAGCCGGTGCTCGAATCCGTCCATGCGCGGCAGCTCGACGTTCGCCCCCGCCAGACCCGCGCCGGCAGGGAGTACCCGCAGCCCGTCGATTGGCGAGTCCGTCACGGCGTCGGCAACTTCGGCGTCGCCGGTGAGGACCTCGTAGAGGCCGGGAGCGTGGGTCCGCTCGATTCCCAGGCCGACCGTCGCGTTCGCCTGGGGATCCACGTCGACGAGGAGCGTCGCGTATCCCGCCTCGGCGATGCAGGCCGAGACGTTCACGGCGGTTGTCGTCTTGCCGACGCCGCCCTTCTGATTGGCGATCGCGTAAACCGTGCCCATCGGCAGCAAGCTACCGTCGATCGCGGCTGGAGGGGTTCGGCGGCGCCTCGAAAGCGCCCATTTTGCGTCGCTCTCAGCCGCCGAGCGGACGCTTGCGCGCCATTCCCGCTCGCCGTGGAAATCGCTGGGGCGTATCCATGACCTTCTCGTAGAGGTGCAGGTGGCGCGCTCGCGCCGCCGCGAACGGCTGCACCCGCTCGATCGCGACGAGCCTGAGGCCCAGCTCCTCGGCCGCCACGCCTGCCCGGCGCTCCTCCTGCTCGTCACGTTTCCCGCGCCAGTCGACGAGCGTTCCGCCGAGGCGCAGCAACGGCGCGGCGTACTCGAGCACGACCGGCTGCGATCCGAGCGCGCGGGCCGTCACGACGTCGTTCGCCGACGTCCCCTCCGCCCACTGCTCCACGCGGACGCACACGATGCGGGCATTGTCGATGACGGCACGCGAGATCGCGCGCCCGAGGAAGGCGCACTTGCGATCCTGGCTCTCGATCAGGCTGACTCGGCACTCGCCAAGCGCCACCGCCAGTGCCAGCCCGGGAAAGCCGGCGCCCGAACCCATATCGGCGACCGTCTGCGCCGCCCGCACCGCGTCGAGATCGAGGGCGACCAGCGAGTCGGCGAGGTGCGTGTCGATTGCCTCGACGGGCTCGCGCACCGTGGTCGGGGCACGCTCGCTCGACTCGAGCACCGAGAGGATGTTGGCCAGCTGATCCAGCTGGCGCTGCGACAGGCGCCAGCGATTGGCGAGCTTCGCGAGCGCCAGGGATGCGTCCGCGTCCGCGCCTTCGGTCATTTCGCCGAGGGCTTCACGTGAAACACTCCTATCGCCCCGCTACGGCTGGCTTCGGGTCGGCCCGTGGACTCGCGCATCGCCACCTCGGTTCGCCGGTGGAGCGGCCACGAGTGTTTCCCGTGAAACGCTGCGCCCTATTCCGGGCCGGCCGGCGAGATGACGAGATAGCGCTCCGGCTCGTTTCCCTCGCTGTGGGTCTCGACGTCGCCTCGACCGCGCAGGTACTCGTGGACCACGCGACGCTCGAGCGGAGGCAGCGGGTCGAGCTCGATCGGCTCGCCGGTGCGCACGACCTCGTCCGCGGCGTCGTCCGCCTCGGCGCGAAGTGCCGCCGCGCGTCGATCGCGGTAGCCGTTCGCGTCGATCATGACGCGAACGGGCGACGGCCCGTCGGGGAAGATGATTCGCTGGGCGAGGTGCTGGACCGCTTCGATCGTCTGCCCGTGTCGGCCGATGAATAGGCCGAGGTCCTCTCCCGTGAGACGCCCGGTCAGGACGTCGGCCGCTTCCTCCACCTCGATTTCTACGTCGAGGCCGAGCCCGTCGACGATCTCATCCAGCAGCTCCTCGAGCGCCTCGACGGGCTCGAGTTCGCTCGCCTCGGTCGCGGCGCCATTCCCGTCTCGGTCGCTCATCGACGTCTGCCCGAGCGCTTCTTCTTCTTACGCGGCGGCCGCGGTGGCGCAGCGCCCGTTTTGCCATTCGGTGCCGCGTCCGCGACTCCTCCGCCGGCGAGCGCCGGCTTCAGTGTTCGCTGGGGTCTGCCGTTCGGGGCGCTCTTGGCAGCCTCCGGCTTTGGAGGTGGCGGCATCCGCTTTTTGATCAGGTACTGCTGCCCGATCGTCCAGAGGTTGCTCGTGATCCAGTAGACCAGAAGCCCGGCGGGGTAGCGGTAGAGGATCACGACGAAGACGACCGGCAGCAGGAGCATCAGCCGGCGCTGGTTCTTGTCGGCCGTCGCCGTGGCGACGAGCGTCGAGAAGATCTGGGAGCCGACGTAGAGGACGATCAGGACGATCAGCGCCACGCCCGTCGCCTTTTCGGTGATGTCGGGCAGGAACAGGAACTTGGCCGAGTGCGGGGCGACCATCGAGCAGTTGATTTCCGAGAGCCCTTTGACGACGGTGCCGTTCGCGAGGTGGACCTTGGTTTGCGGGATCTGACTGTTGTGGACGACGAGGTGCCCGAGCGCTTTCGTGTAGTAGACCTTCAGCTGCGGACCGCAGATGTCGAGCTTCAGGTCGGTTCTCAGCATGTAGAAGAGCGAGATGAAGACCGGGATCTGGAGAACGAGCGGCAGGCAGGATGCCAAAGGATTGATTTTGTTCTCCTGGTAGAACTTCATGATCTCCTGCTGCTGGCGCTGTTTGTCGTCCTTGTACTTCTCTTTGATCGCCTGGATCTGAGGAGTCAGCCGCTGCATCTCCTGCATCGACTTGAGCTGCCTGAAGGTCAGCGGGACGAGGATCGCGCGGATCAGCACGGTGAGCCCGACGATCGCCAGGCCCCAACTGCCGCCCACGAGGTGGGCGTGGATGAAGACCATGATCGCCTCGAAGGCGCTGATCAGCGGCGAGAAGGCGCTCTCGATGATGTTCGTCGCGAAGATTGGCATGCGGTTCTAGGAGATCGTGGCGATGGTCGTGGCTGGCTCGGCGCCTGGTGCCTTACGTCTGATCACGTCGTCTCGGCTGCCCGACGGAGCCGCTCAGCCATCGGTCGGGCGAGCGGCCTTGAAGATCCGCTGAGCCTCGACCGGATCGTACCCGCCGTAGCTAAACGGATTGCACCTGAGCAGGCGCCACCCCGCAAGCACCAGACCTCTAAGTATGCCGTAATGCCTGATCGCCTCGACCGCGTAGCGCGAGCAGCTCGGCTCGTACTTGCAGCGCCGCGGGATCGCCGGCGAGATCAGCTTCTGGTAGGCCAGGATCGGCGCCGTGACGAGCGTGCGGATCGCCCGCCTCCATGCGTGCCTCGATGCGTGGCGCGACGGCGCAGGACCCGATGCCGCCCCGGTGCTCATCGCGGGCGCTCGTTCGCGCCCGGAGCCCCGCCTCGGAGCCCCGCCTTGTCGATCAGCTCGGCAAGCGACGCCTCGATCCCGGCGAGGCCCTCGCGCTCTGCGAGCTCGAGCGCGGTCGGGCGCGCGACGACGACGACGTCCTGCGCCGGATCGAGCTCTGGCCGCAGCTGCGCGAAGCCCTCGCGCAGGAGCCGCTTGACGCGATTGCGCTCGACCGCTCCGCCCACCTTGCGCGAGACCGACAGGCCCAGCCGCGGACCCTGGGCGGATGGGTTCGCGAAGACGTAGAGCACGAGGTGACGGTTGCCCGTCGAGCGGCCCTGCCGGTAGACGCGCTCGAACTCTGCGCTGCGCGACAGGCGGCCGCGACTTGATGACCGGCCTGTCATCGCGCCGATCACGCTCAGGTGGAGAGGCGCTTGCGTCCCTTGTCGCGCCTGCGCTTGAGCGTCAGCCGCCCCGCCCGCGAGCTCATCCTTTTGCGAAACCCGTGGGCCCGGGCTCGCTTGCGCTTCTTTGGCTGGTAGGTGCGCTTCATCGATCGGTTTCTCCGCGGTTCGGGCCCGCTCCGCCGGGCGCGCCACGAGGACAGTCTCGCTCTGTGGCTCGGTGAAGTATAGGAGGTCGGCCCCGGGCCGAATTTTTCCGCCAATTGCGGTCACCCCGGGAGTCGGCGGAAGGCCGTTGGGTATAGTCGCCGCGACCGGGCCCCGCGGGCCCTCCTGGAATGTAACCCGTCACTTCCTCGGGGAGAGAAGCGGATTGACGCTGCCGTGAACGCCGAGCTCGAGCACATATGGTCGCGCGTGCAGGAGGAGCTTGCCCTCGCTGTCGACGAGCCGACCTACCGGATCTGGCTCGCCCCGCTGCGGCCCGTGGAGCTCGCCGGCGACCGACTCCTCGTCGAAGCCCCGTCGCACACGTGCGATTGGGTCCACGACCGTTTCGGACGGATCATCCAGGCGAGCGTCGAGCTGATCCTCGGACCGCACGCGGGCGTCGAGCTCGCTCCGGGTGTACCCGACTCGACGCGTCCGCCTGCGCGCGCGGTGCGGCCCTTCGCCCGGCAGCCCGCCGCCCCGCCGCTCGGCCGCCGCGCGGAGCCGACGCGAGACCCACTCGACCTCCACCCCCCGGGCGGAGCCCTCGCCAATCCGAAGCTGACCTTCGACCAGTTCGTGATCGGCGACTCGAACCGCCTCGCCCATGCCGCTGCGCTGACCGTCGCCGAGATGCCCGCGCAGGCATACAACCCCCTGTTCATCTGCGGGCCGCCCGGTGTCGGCAAGACGCACCTGCTGAGCGCCATAGCCAGCCTGCTGCTCTCGCACAGCCCCGGGCTGACCGTGCGCTGCACGACGGGCGAGGCCTTCACCAACGAGTTCCTCGGAGCGCTCGGAGGGCGCAACACCGAGGACTTCAAGGCTCGCTTTCGCCACATCGACGTCCTGCTGATGGACGACGTGCAGTTCCTCGAGCGCAAGACGCGCACCGAGGAGGAGTTCTTCCACACGTTCAACGCGCTTCACGACGGCGGGCGACAGATCGTGATCTCCTCCGACCGGCCCCCTCGCGACCTGCAGGCGCTCGAGGACCGCCTCCGCGAGCGCTTTGAGGCCGGCCTCGTCGCCGACGTCAGGCCTCCCGACCTCACGACCCGCCTGACGATCCTGCGCAAGCGCGCCGATCACGATGGCGTCGAGCTCGCCGACGAGCTCGCCCTGCGTGTGATCGCCGAACGGATCGACAGCAACGTCAGGGCGCTCGAGGGGGCGCTGATCCGCGTCGTCGCATTCAGCTCGCTGACCGGCAGGCCTCTCACCGGCGAGCTCGCCACCGAGGTACTCGACGGCCTGTATCCCGCGACGAAGACTCCTTCCCGCACCACGGGTCATTCGATCGACGAGATCCAGGCCGTCGTCGGCGAGCACTTCGGGCTCTCGCCCGAGGAGCTTCTCTCGAATTCGCGCACCGCACGCCTAGCATGGCCGCGGCAGCTCGCGATGTATCTCGCGCGCGAGCTGACCGGTGAGTCGCTCCCCGCGATCGGGCGCAAGTTCGGTGGACGCGACCACACGACCGTGCTGCACGCGTGGCGCCGGACCTCCACCCGCATCGCTTCCGACGACGAGTCGCGTCTGGTTGTGGAGAAGCTGTGTGCGAGGCTCGGGCGAGCGCAATCATCACCACGACCGTCCTCGCCCGACCGCGCCGCCTGAGAGACTCTCCCCAGCTATACACAGCCGCTGTCCACCGCCCCACCCGAACAAACCCGGACAACCAGAGCCCAATGCACAACCCAACAGCCCCTAGCTACTACTCAACCCTCAGTGGGGATCAGTCGTGAAGCTCTCGATGTCGACGGCCGATCTGCTGGCGCAGCTGCAAACCGTCACCCGAGTCGCATCGACCCGCAGCGCCGTGCAGGCGCTATCCGGAGTGATGATCTCGGCGCAGGAGAGCTCCTCGCCCGAGCTGCTGGCGACCGACATGGAGATCGGACTCCGAGTCCCGCTCGAGGCCGAGGTATCGAGGCCCGGCGCCGCCGTGCTGCCGGCCCGCCTGCTGCTCGACGTGGTGCGCTCGCTGCCGGCCGACCAGCTGACGATGGAGCTCAGAAGCGCCGAGCAGGACGTCGAGCTGATCTGCGGCCCCAGCACGTTCCATCTGCGCACGCTCCGCGCAGAGGACTTCCCGGCGCTACCGACGCCCTCCACCGAGAACCGAGTGGTGCTGCCGGCGCCGGCGTTCGTCGAGACCGTCAGTCGCGTCGCCCGCTCGGCCTCCCGCGACGAGACGCGCCCGGTGCTCACCGGGATTCTGATGTCCGCATCGGAGACCGAGCTGCGGATGGTCGCCACCGACTCCTACAGGCTGAGCGTCAAGGAGACGGTGCTCGACTCGCCGCTCGATGGAAGCCTCGAGGCGAACGTGCCGGCGCGCGCGCTGCAGGAGCTCGTGCGCATCGCACAGCAGGCCTCGAACGACTCGGTCGCGGTCAGCGTCGGGCAGAACCAGGTCGTCTTCGAGATCGGTGAGGTCGTCCTCTCGTCTCGCCTGATCGACGGACAGTTCCCCAACTACCGCCAGCTGCTGCCCGAGTCGGTCGAGCACGAACTGCGCCTGGCGAGCGCCGAGCTCACCGACGTCGTGCGCCGCATCAGCCTGCTCGCTCAGAAGAACGCGCCCCTGCGGCTCAGCTTCAGCGAGGGCGCGCTCACGGTCTCCGCGCAGACGCCCGATGTCGGCGAGGCGAGCGAGTCGATCCCGGTGCCATTCAACGGGGAGCCATTCGAGATCGGCTTCAACCCCGAGTTCCTGCGCGACGGCCTCGAGAGCATCGAGGACGACGAGCTCGTCCTGAAGCTGATCAGCCCGCTGCGTCCGGGCTTGATCGAATCGCCCGACACGGGCGACTTCGTGTACCTGATCATGCCCATCCGACTCAACGTGTGACGCCATGGACGGCGCACCTCCCGCTGACATGCGGATCGTCAGTGCGCGGCTGCGCGACTTCCGCACATACGCGCGCGCGGAAGCGCGGCTCGGCCCGGGGCTGACCGTCGTTCACGGGCCCAATGGCGCAGGGAAGTCGAACCTGCTCGAGTCGCTCTACTACGGCTGCACCGCACGCTCTCCGCGCACGCGCAACGAGCGCGAGCTGATCCGCTTCGGCGCCGACGCGGCGCGTGTCGTCGTGAAGGTCGCCGACGGCTCGCAGGAGCACGAGCTCAGTGTCGGGTTCGGAGCGTACGCCGCCGGCGAGCGCCCGGCGAAGCGGATGACGGCCGACGGAGCTCCCGTCGAGCGGCTCCTCGACCTCGAGCAGCGACCGCTCCTCAGCGTCTTCATGCCCGACCGGCTCGAGCTGCTCAAAGGCGCGCCGACGCTCCGGCGGGCTCATCTCGATCAGTTCGTCGCTGCGATCTGGCCTGCGCGGGCACACGCGCGACGCGAGTACTCGCAGGTGCTCGCCCAGCGAAACGCGCTGCTGAGCGGGATCCGCGCCGGCCGCGCCTCGGCAGAGACGCTCTCGACGTGGGACCGCGAGCTCGCCGCCAGAGCGCTCGCGCTCCGCGGCCTACGTGCCGACGCCGTCGCGCTGCTGGCGACCCCGTTCGCCGAGCGGGCCGCTCAACTCGGATGCAGCGGCGCGGCGTCGCTCGAGTACCGCCCCCGCTCGCGCGCCGCCGACGTGGAGGCGTTCGTCGCCGAGCTCGAGCAGCGCCTGCCGCGAGATCTCGAACGCGGGTTCTCCGGCCACGGCCCGCACCGAGACGAGCTCGCGGTCCTCCGCGACGGGCGCGGGCTGCGGGTCTACGGCTCGCAGGGCGAGCAGCGCCTCGCGCTGCTCGCGCTGCTTCTCGCCGAGCGCGACGTGCTCGCGACGGAGTGCCGGCGCATGCCGATCATGCTGCTCGACGACGTCATGAGCGAGCTCGACGCCGATCGCCGCGAGCTGCTCGCACGCGAGCTCTCGGTTGGTGGCCAGAGCGTGATCGCCACGACGGACCTCGGGCACGTGCCCGGCGCGGGCGAAGCCGCGGTTGCCCGCCTGCGGGTCTCGCCCGGGGCGATCCTCCAGGAGGCGCTCGCCGCATGAGCAGGGTCGCGCCCCGCCCGCTGTCACTCGCACTCGGCGACCTCAAGATGGGGATCGCGCCCGCGAGCACGCTCGGGCACGTCCAGGAGATCTGGGAGCGCACGGCCGGTCCGGCGATCGCGGCCGCGGCGCGGCCGACGGCCGAGCGAGACGGCGTGCTGACCGTCACCTGCGAGGCCTCCGTCTGGGCGCAGGAGCTCGACCTCGTCGCGAGCGAGCTGCTCGCGCGCCTCAACGACGGGCTCGGCGGCCCGGAGCTTCGCGCGCTGCGCTGCCGCACCGCCTGAGCCTCAAGCAGCCAGCCGCCTCCGCCGATAGCTAGCAGCGGAAGGTCAACAGGCCATCCGGGTAGCGAGCGGCCGCGGGGCCACCCATCCGGTCCCCGGCCGCTCGACAGCCCTACTCGACCGTCCTCGGCGCGCCCGGCAGCACGTGCGATCGAGGGGTGGACGATGGCGGCCGCTCGTGCCCCTTTCGAGCCCTGCGCCGGACGCCGCCCGCCGGCCGGCGCCGCGGCGGCGAGGAGAGCCGCGCCGGCCAGCACGGACGCGGCCAATTTCCCGCCAATTTGCAGGCATTTAGGCCCTTGGCGCGGACAGAAGCAACCCCCCTTCGTGCTATCCTTGGAGGCACACTCAAACCGTCCCGCCCCGTGGTCTCGCGCCCCGGAATCCGGGGCGTTCTCATGTCATCGGAGGGCCATTGGCAACAGGTAGCAACAGCTCAGAGCGGGGCGCCAGGAAAGGCGGCGTCAACGACCCGTCGATGACGGATGGCGCTTCGAGCTACGACGCTCAGGACATCACCGTTCTGGAGGGCCTCGAGGCCGTCCGCAAGCGTCCGGGGATGTACATCGGCTCGACCGGAGTCATGGGGCTGCACCACCTCGTCTACGAGGTCGTCGACAACTCCGTCGACGAGGCCTTGGCGGGCTTCTGCAGCGAAGTCTCGGTCACGATCCACCCCGACAACTCCGTCACCGTCGTCGACGACGGTCGCGGGATCCCCGTGGGGATCATGGAGAAGGAGGGCAAGCCGGCCGTCGAAGTCGTGCTCACGGTGCTGCACTCCGGCGGCAAGTTCGGCGAGGGCGGCGGCTACAAGGTCTCCGGCGGTCTGCATGGCGTAGGCGTCTCGGTCGTCAACGCCCTGTCCGAGCACCTGGCGGTCGAGATCCGCGTCGACGGATACGTGTGGACGCAGGAGTACTCGCGCGGCGTGCCGCAGTCCGAGCTGGCCCGCGGCGAGAAGCTTCCCAAGGGCGCGAAGACGGGCACCAGCATCACCTTCCTCCCCGACGCGGACGTCTTCGAGACGCTCGAATTCGACTTCCAGACGCTCGAAGAACGGCTTCGCGAGACCGCCTTCCTCACCCGAGGCCTCAAGATCTCGATCGTCGACGAGCGGGGCGAAGGGCACTCGGCGGCGTTCCAGTACGAGGGCGGCATCGAGGACTTCGTGGCCTACCTCAACGAGAACAAGGACACCGTCCACCGCAAGGTGATCTTCTTCGCGGGCGAATCCGACGAGGGCGCGGCGGAGGTGGCGATGCAATGGAACTCCTCCTACCAGGAGTCCGTCCACTCCTTCGCCAACAACATCAACACGCGCGAGGGCGGCTCGCACATGAGCGGCTTCCGCTCGGCGCTCACGCGCACGCTCAACAAGTACGCGCGCGACCACGGCCTGCTCAAGGAGAAAGAGGACAACCTCACCGGCGAGGACGTGCGCGAGGGGCTGACCGCGGTCATCTCGGTCAAGCTCCGCGACCCGCAGTTCGAGGGGCAGACCAAGACCAAGCTCGGCAACCCCGGCATGGCGGGGTTCGTCGAGTCGATCGTCAACACAGGGTTGGGCGAGTTCCTCGAGGAGAATCCCAGCGAGGCTCGCGCCGTGATCATGAAGTCGGTGCAGGCCCAGCGTGCCCGCGAGGCTGCACGCAAGGCGCGCGATCTGACGCGACGCAAGTCGGCGCTCGAGAACTCGACGCTGCCGGGCAAGCTCGCCGACTGCTCGGTCAAGGACCCGCGACTGGCCGAGCTGTTCGTCGTCGAGGGCGACTCGGCCGGCGGCTCGGCCAAGCAGGGCCGGGACCGCAACACGCAGGCCGTCCTGCCGCTGCGCGGCAAGATCCTCAACGTCGAGAAGTCGCGCATCGACAAGGTACTTCAGAACGTCGAGATCCAGGCCCTGATCACCGCTATCGGCACAGGCGTGCGCGACGAGTTCAACATCGAGAACGCGCGCTACCACAAGGTGATCCTGATGACCGACGCCGATGTCGACGGCGCGCACATCAGGACGCTGGCGCTGACGCTCCTCTTCCGCGAGATGAAAGAGCTGATCGAGGAAGGCTACGTCTACATAGCGAAGCCGCCGCTCTACAAGCTCAAGCAGGGATCGCGCGAGCGCTACATCGAGAAGGAGTCCGAACTCGAAGAGATCCTGCTCGCGGAGAAGTGGGACAAGATCACGATCTTCGACAGGCACGGCAAGCAGTTCAAGCTCACCGAGGCGCGCTGGCAGCGCTTCACGCGCCTGCTCAAGCAGTACGAAGGCTGGGCGCTCGCGCTGCGCGGCCAGCACGGACACGACGTCGTGCAGTTCCTCGAGGAGTCCTCGCTGCTCGGCGAGCAGGTCACGAGCGCCGAGGACGCCGTCGAGCTGCTCAGCCGCGCCGACATCGAGGGCGACTCCCACAGGACGGCGATGGTCGACGAGGACCCGATGGAGATCCGCGTCAAGGCAGTCGAGGCGCGCACGGGCTTTGCGCGCACGCACCGCATCAAGCGCCTGCTGTTCGACTCGCCCGAGTACCGCCACCTGATCAAGGTCCACGAGCAGCTGATCGAGCTCGCCGGCACGCCTCCCTTCGACGTCTCGCTCGGCGATGCGCGCGAAACCGCGCTGTCGTTCGAGGCTCTTCACGAGGCCGTCATGACCGTCGCCCGCAAAGGCGCCAACGTGCAGCGCTTCAAGGGGCTGGGCGAGATGAACGCCGACCAGCTGGGCGAAACGACGATGTCTCCCTCGACACGCGTGCTGGCCCAGGTCACGCTCGAGGACGCCGTCGCCGCCGACCGCATCTTCTCCAAGCTGATGGGCGACCAGGTCGAGCCGCGCCGCGAGTTCATAGAAGAGAACGCGCGAGCGGTGGCCAACCTCGATGTCTGAGGAGGTGAGCAATGGCGTCTGCTGACGTGATCGGCGGCGGCAACATCGAACCGCGCGCGCTCGAGGAGGAGATGCGCACCGCCTACCTCGACTACGCGATGTCGGTGATCGTCGGGCGCGCGCTGCCCGACGTGCGCGATGGGCTCAAGCCCGTCCACCGCCGCGTGCTCTACGCGATGAACGAGCTCGGCCTCGGTCCCACGCGCTCCTACTCGAAGTGCGCGCTGATCGTCGGCGAGGTCATGGGCAAGTACCACCCCCACGGCGACTCGGCGATCTACGACACGCTCGTGCGGATGGCGCAGGAGTTCTCCATGCGCAACGAGCTCGTCGACGGCCAGGGCAACTTCGGCTCGATCGACGACGACCCGGCAGCGGCGATGAGATACACCGAGGCCCGCCTGGCGCGGATCGCGACCGAGATGCTCCGCGACCTGGACATGGACACGGTCGACTTCACGCCGAACTACGACGGCAAAAAGCAGGAACCGGTCGTCCTCCCGTCGCGCTTCCCGAACCTGCTCGTCAACGGCTCCTCCGGGATCGCCGTCGGCATGGCGACGAACATCCCCCCGCACAACCTCCGCGAGGTGATCGCCGCGACGATCGCCTACATCGACGATCCGTCGATCGAGGTCGACGGGCTGATGAAGCACATCACGGGCCCCGACTTCCCAACGGGCGGCCTGATCCTAGGCCGCGCCGGCATCCGCGATGCCTACGAGACCGGTCGCGGCCGCGTCCGCGTGCAGGCGCGCGCGCACATCGAGCCGCTCACCCACGGCAAAGAGGCGATCGTCGTGACGGAGCTGCCGTTCCAGGTCAAGAAGGGCGGCGACGGCGGCTTGATCCAGAAGGTCGCCGACCTCGTCAAAGACGGGCGCATCACCGAGATCGCCAACATCGAGGACCACTCCGACAAGCGCGGCATGCGCCTCGTGATCGAGCTCAAGCGCGACGCGATCCCCAAGGTGGTTCTCAACAAGCTCGACAAGCACACGCCGATGCAGACCACCTTCGGGGTCAACATGGTCGCGCTCGTCGACAACGTGCCCCGCACGCTCGACCTGCGCGCGGTGATCCACAACTACGTGGCCCACCAGCGCGAGGTGATCGTCCGGCGGACCAAGCACGAGCTCAGCGAAAAGGAAGACCGCGCCCACATCCTCGAGGGTCTGCTCAAGGCCCTCGACCACCTCGATGAGATCATCAGCCTGATCCGCGCCTCGCGTGACCGCGATGCCGCGCGCGAGCAGCTCGTGGAGCGGTTCGAGCTGAGCGCCATCCAGGCGACGGCGATCCTCGACCTGCGGCTGTCGCAGCTGACCGCGCTCGAGGCGGACAGCATCAAACAGGAGCACGCCGACGTGACCGAGCGGATCGCCGAGCTGCGGGCGATCCTGGGCGACGAGTCGCGCGTGCTGGGGGTCATCAAGGAGGAGCTCAGCGAGATCGCCGAGCGCTTTGGCGACGCGCGACGCACCGAGATCAGCCACTCCGAGGACGAGATCGACATCGAGGACCTGATCGCCGATCAGCAGATGGTCATAACGATCACGCAGAGCGGCTACATCAAGTCGCTGCCGCTCGCCACCTACCGCCAGCAGCAGCGCGGCGGGCGGGGTGTCACCGGGATGGACATGAAGGACGGCGACTTCATCGAGCACCTCTTCGTGACCTCATCGCACGACTACCTCCTGTTCTTCTCCAACCGCGGCAAGGTCTATCGCTCGAAGGTCTACGAACTGCCCGAGGCCCAGCGCACGGCCAAGGGACGAGCGCTCGTCAACATCTTGCCGCTGCGCGAGGACGAGCGGATCCAGGCGGTCGTCTCGACGCGCGACTTCAGCGAGACCCAGTACCTGGTCTTCGCGACCCGCAACGGCACCGTCAAGAAGACCGAGCTGCTCGCCTACAACACGCCGATCAAAGCCGACGGGATCATCGCGATCAACATCCGCGACGACGACGAGTTGCTGGCCGTTCGTGCGGTCGACCCCGACGACGAGATCATCATGGTCTCCCGCGCCGGTCTGACAGTGCGCTTCGCCGAGTCCGACGCGCGCGCGATGGGCCGCGACACGACCGGCGTCCGCGGCATGGACGTCGGCAAGAGCGGGCGGGTGATCGCGATGGATGTCGCCCGCGACGACATGGACCTGCTCGTCGTCACCGAGAACGGCTACGGCAAGCGCACCCGCATCGACCAGTACCGCAAGACCAACCGCGGCGCCAAAGGCGTGAAGACGATCGGGCTCACAGAGAAAAAGGGCGGTCTCGCGGGAGCGCTCGTCGTACGCGAGCACCAGGAACTCGTCTTCATCAGCGTCGGCGGCATGGTCCAGCGGACCTCCGCCCAGGGCATATCCCAGCAGGGCCGCTCGGCAACCGGCGTTCGCGTCATGAACCTCAAGGACGATGACCTCGTGAGCGCCGTGGCGCTCGTCATGGACACCGGCGAGGAGGCTGCAGCGCCCCTCGCCGAGGATGAGCTGCCGTCCGACGGCAGCGACTCCGCCTAGCGACCTGCCTGCCCATCCGCCGCGTCCCGCCGCTGCCGGACCGCGACGAGCGCTCGGCGCCTCACGACGCGCACGGGCAAGCCCCAAGGGCTCCAGGTCCCACTCGTCCAAGTTCCGGTCGTCGGACTCAGCAACGCGCAATTTGCGGCCGACACGCTGGAAATGAGCCGCCAGCGCAGCCTGCTCCTCGCCTTCCTCACGCTCCTGATCCTCCCGCTCGCCGCCTCTCCGGCGGTCGCGCTCGGGAGCTCGCGCGCGAAGAGCGCCGCCCACTCCGACAAGGGCGCCTCGCGCACCGTCACGCCCGCCGGCAACGCCCGCCGGCACCGCGCCGTCAAGCGCAGGAGCACCGTCCGTCGCCACCACTCGCGCGCCGTTCCACGGCACCGCACGCGGGGCTTTCGCCGCTCCCGACCCGGCCTCTCCTCGACTCCCGTCGCGCCGCGGGCCGGCGGCGGCGGGCCGGCCGCGATCGCCGCTGTTCTCGCGACGAGCTGCCAGAACACCGAACTGATACCCACGCCGAGCAACCTCGCGCTCGTGCGCGCCGCCGTCTTCTGCCTGATCAACAGGGAGCGCGCTCAGAACGGGGAGGCGCCGCTCGCCCTCAGCCCGCAGCTCGAGCAGGCCGCCGAAGGGCACAGCCAGGAACTGGTGAGCGCCGACTACTTCGATCACGTCTCGCGCGCCGGCGTGACCCCCGTCGACCGGATACGCACGATGGGATACATCCCGAGCGAAAACGTCGGCTACGTGATCGGCGAGAACCTCGCGTGGGGAACTCTCAACCTCGCCACGCCGCAGTCGGTCGTCAACGCCTGGATAGCCTCGCCCGGGCACCTCGCGAACATCCTCGAAGCTCGCTACACGGACACGGGAATCGGCGTCACAGCCGCGGTGCCGCCGTCCCTCTCCGGGGGCGAGCCCGGCGCCACCTACGCGCAGGAGTTCGGCGCCATCTTCCGCTGAGGGCCCTCCGCCGCGCCCCTCGCGTACGTCGCCCCGGTTCGCTACTCTGGCGAGACCAGAGAAAGGAGGTGGTCCGAACGTTGTACGACAGTTCTTGCGGGACCCTGGAGGTGACCGGCCGCTAGGTCGGACAGGCTGGACCGCTTAGCGGAATCCAACCCGGGGCACCCCGAGGCGACCGCCGGCGCTGGTCCCTCCGGCCGTCTCATCGTCGTCTCGGTCTTTCCAGTCAGAGCAGCAAGCGAGGGGCGTCCCCGTCGGGGCGCCCTTCGCCGTTTCCGCGCCCGTTTTGGGGCGGGCGCGACGCGTCGCCGGGCACGCAGCGCGAACCAGCCGCGCGGCCGAGTCGCCGTGCACGCAAACGCTGGGCGGGCGACCTGAGGCGTGAGCTCGCTAGGCCGCCTGCGGCAGGTACTGCAGCCAGGCCGCCGGGATCGTCGGGCTGGCGACGTGGATGAAGATCTCGGCACGCGGCGTGCGCGGGAGCTTGCGCGGATGCATCCCCGCCTGGCGTGGCAGCCGATCGCCCTTGCGCCGGTTGCAGGGCGCGCAGGAGGCGACGATGTTCTCCCAGCTCGAGCTGCCGCCCTTGGATCTCGGGATCACGTGGTCGACCGTCAGGTTGGAGCGCGACCCGCAGTACTGGCACGTCCAGCTGTCGCGTGCGAACACGGCACGACGGGTGATCTTCCGCCGGTGCGCGTCGCGAGGCACATTCACGTAGGTGACGAGCCTGATCACCACGGGGCGAGCCACCGTCGCGTTCTCCGAGTGAAGCTCGGAGTGTCCACGCTCGACGAGCTCCGCCTTGGCCTTCAGCACCAGCACCACTGCGCGCCGAACCGTGCACACGTTGATCGGCTCAAACGTCGCGTTCAGAACGAGCACCCGACCGCCCATCGCCGCGGTAGGCGAGGTCTCAGGTCCGTGCCGCAGGTGCTCGGAGGGCGACACGGACCCCACCGGCTCTGGTGGGGCTGCGCTTTCCATGATCAGGGCGGCAGTTTAGCGGGGAAGCCGCGCTCCTGTGGCTCTACGCGCCCCGGTGCCGGCGCTCATTCCGCACGTGCGCCGGGCGTGCCGGAGGGGTAGGAGCCGAGCACGCGGACCTCCTCGCAGCGCGCCGCCAGGCCCGCGACCGCGTCGCCGACGGCGCCGCTCCCGATGTCTCCCTCGAGGTCGACGAAGAACATGTAGCTCCCTAGCCGCTCGCGCCGCGTGCGCGACTCGATCTTCGTGAGGTTGATGCCGCGTCGCGCGAACTCGTCCAGGCAGCCGACGAGCCACCCCGGGCTGTCGGCGCCGGGACCCCAGAAGACGAGCGATGTCTTGCGCCCGCCCCCCGCAGCTCGCAGCGGCGGCGCGCTCGCGCCGCCGGCTCGCGCGATCCACACGAACCGCGTTTCGTTGTCGCCGCGGTCCTCGACGCCCTCGCGCAGGACGGTGCCACCGTAGATCCGCGCCGCGAGCAGCGTCCCGATCGCAGCCCGTGAGCGCTCTCCCGCCGCCACCACCTGGCGCACCGCCTCGGCAGTCGAGCTCGACGGCAGCACGCGTGCGCCCGGCAGCTCGGTCCGCAGGAAGGCGGCGCACTGACCCGGGACCTGCGGGTGGGTGGTCACGGTCTCGATCCGCTCGAGCTCGACCGCCGCGGGCCCGATCAGCGAGTGGCTGACACGCAGCAGCACCTCGCCCACGACCTCGAGGTCGCGAGGCTCGCCCGCGATCAGATCGAGGGTCACGCCGAGCGAGCCCTCGAGCGAGTTCTCGATCGGGACGATCGACCAGTCCACCCGGCACTCTCTCAGCGCCGCCACCGTCTCGCGGATCGAGCCCAGCGGGACCGGCTCGACCAGCTCCGGTCCCGCGCTAGAGAGCAGCGCCTCCTCGCTGAACGTCCCCTCCGGACCGAGGTAACCGACGCGCGGCCGGCTCGAGGCCATCTCAGGCCGGCTCTTCGGCGCCGTCTCCGGCGGCGAGTTCACCGGAGACGGCCAGGCGCACGGCCTCCGCCTCCTCCGGCGAGAGCTCCAGTTCGCCGCGCCCTGAGTGCACCTGCTTGCCGTAGACGCGCGCCTGCTCGCGATGGTGGATGCACGACAGCACGATCCCCGACTGCTCGTGATCGAGCAGCGCGATCGACATCGACTGATGGCCGGAGAGCTCGTTGTAGGCGTCGTAGCGCACGAGCGCTCGGTGCGAGAACGTGCCCCTGAGTGAGAGCTCGACGGCCGCGAGGCGGTCCTCCAGTCGCTTCGCAGTCTCGTCGACGTACTCGCGCAGCTCCGCGAAGGCCTCCTCGATGCGCGCAGCGTGCGCCACCAGATCGCGCTGGCCCTCTTCCCCCATCACCACGCGCTGCGCCCTGCGCAGCCTGCGCAGGCTGATCGCAAGGCTCACGCAGCCGACGAGCGCCAGCACGGCGACCGCGGCCGCCGCGATCGCGATGATCCCCTGCGTGTCGGTGATCGACGCCGCCATCGCCACAAGTTAGCCGCTCGCGCAGCCGTCACGCCCGGTCGCGCGCTCGGCGAACGCCGACGCGCGGTCAGGGGCCGAAGATCGCCAGATAGGTGCGCTTGTTGTTTTCTACTTCGTTCTCGCCCGGCACGGGCTCGACGTAGACTTCGACCTTCGCCGCGACGCCCAGCGGCACCCCGCTCACGGGGATTTCGACATTGGTCTTCTGTTGTGGCTGTATCTGGTTGATCGTGTGCGACGCCTTGAACTGTTTGCCTCCGGCCGTCACCGTGACGTCGACTTTGACGTTCGTCTCGGGGTTCGCCCCGGCGTCTTCCACCGCCACCGTGAACGTCGGGTTGCCACCGCCGCCGATGTGGTTGAGCGCCGGTTCCGGTTCGAGTGTCGTCGTGCCGACGCTCACCGATAGGAGCGCGTCGCCGTGGTTCCCCGGGGCGATGCCCGTCTGCGCGACGCCCGCCGCCTGCCCCGTGATCCGCGTCAGCACAACAGCCGGGTCGAGCCAGCCGATGTTCGGAAGGAAGCGGCTCGGCGCCGGCGTCAGGCCGTGGATGCTGTTCGCCGCGAGCGATTCCGTGACGAGCGGGCCGACTCGCTGCGAGTAGATCACGTCAGAGGCGAGGAACACCTCCATCTGGCCCGCGATCTTTTCTGTGGCTTCCTTTCGCTGCCCGCCGAGCGCCGTGGGCAGCAGCGCGGCGATCTTGGTGACCCCTTCCACGCGGAAGTTCAGCGCCAGCAGCAGGTTGCGCTGGGCGCCTGCCATCTCGCTCGGCACGCTCAGTTCCTTGGCGTGTGTGGCGATGCTCTGCGCCTTGATGCGCAGCTGGTCGACCTGCACCTCGACATTGAGCGCAGGCTTGCCGCCTGCGCCCGAGAGCGCCGCGAACAGCGGATGGGCGACCTGCGTTTCGGATTCGCGCCCGAGCTGGCTCACCTGGCGGGTGTATTCCTTCAACGACGACTGCTTCTGGCTCTGTTTGCAGCTGTTGACCAGCAGCGCGATCACGATCACCAACACGACAGCGGCGCCCGCCGCCACGAGGCGGCGCACCATCAACGTGTGCTGATCGGCTCCGATCGAGCCTCCCGCACGCTGCGGTCGGCGTGGTCGGGGGCGCTGGGGAGTCCCGGCCGCGGACGTTCGCGGGGCTGTGGATGACGGTCGAGGCTCTGTCTCCTCCCCATCGTCGAAGAACGACAAAAGCTGCGCGCTCCTTTGCGGGACTGCAGGACGGGCACCAGTATGACTGGCGGCCATCCCCCTGACGACCCTGCAAGTTCTCGGTCAATGCAGGTTTTCTGCTCGCACGAGGCAGGGATCGTGCCTACGGCGGGCGAACGCAGGACCCGGTGGAGTCGCCGCGCACGCTTCTTGCAGTCCCTCCCTCGTGGGAGGAGGCACCCACGCGCGAGCGACCCTCGCGGGGCCTCGCGCGCCGCGGCCCGGCGCCGCCACGCGATCGCGACGCCACCGCCGAGGCGCACCTGCTCGGGCGCTACCGCCTGCTCGAGAAGCTCGGCTCGGGCGGCTTCGGCGTCGTCTGGCGCGCCCACGACGAGCTGCTCGGCCGCGACGTCGCTCTCAAGCGCATCCCGCTCGGCCCCGGCGGCGACAGCGAGCGTGCGACCCGTGAGGCGCTTGCCACTGCCCGCCTCGCCCACCCGGCGATCGTGGCGCTGTACGAGGCGCACTCGGACGGCGACGCCTTCTACCTGATCTCCGAGCTCGTCCACGGCAAGACGCTCTCGCGGCTGATCGCAGCGGACGAGCTGCACGACGAGGAGATCCTGCAGATTGGCGTGGCGCTCGCGCAAGCCCTCTCGCACGCGCACGCGCGCGGCGTCATCCATCGCGACGTCAAGCCCCAGAACGTCCTGATCCCCGAGCGCACCGATGATCGCTCGGCTGAGCCGCCCGCCGCGCCCGCGATAGCCAAGCTCACCGACTTCGGCGGCGCGAGCCTCGTCGACCAGGACGCGCTGACACGGACGGGGGACGTGCTCGGCACGCTCGCCTACATGGCGCCCGAGCAGAGCGAAGGGGGGAAGGTGTGCGAGGAGACCGACCTCTACGCGCTCGCGCTCGTCCTCTACGAGGCGCTCTCGGGGGTGAATCCCGTGCGCGGGCCCACACCCGCCGCCACCGCGCGCCGCATCGGCCGGCGGGTTCAGCCGCTCGAGCGCAGCCGCCGCGACCTGCCCCGCGGGCTGACGCGCGCGCTCGACACGGCGCTCGAGCCGGCGCCGGAGCACCGCGGCTCCCTCCACGAACTGCGCTCGGCGCTCGAGCAGGCGTTGCAGCCGGGGCCGAGGCGAGGCGCGCGCCGCGTCGAGCGCACCGCCCGGTTGAAGGAGCGCGAGCCGCACGCCGAGCAGCGAGCGGCACCGCGCCCGATCGCCTCGCCGGCCGCATCCACCGCCGGCCGCGAACTCGGCCGGCGCAAGCGTGGCGCACCGGCGCCAGAACCGGAGCTCGATCCGCTCGAGAACGAGCCCGAGCCCGGCGTTCGCGGCGGCCGCCTCGCCCTGCCCCGCACCGCGTGGCTCGGCCTCGCACTCGCGGGGGTCCTTTGGCTGCTCGTCACTGGCCGGCCGGGCCTGGGACTGCTCGCGGCCGCAGCCGCCGCGCCGCTCATCGCGCTGCCCCGCCGCAGCGGCCCCGGCTGGATCGCGGCGGCGCTCGCGCCGCTGCTCGGTCTGCTCGGCCTCGCCGCGGCGTATCCCGCGATCGCCGGCCAGGCCTCGCGCTGGCGCTCGCGCGCGGCGCTGGCGGTGCTCGGCTACTGGTGGCTCGCGCTCGCCGAGCCGCTCGCCGGCCGGCGGCTGTGGCTCGGACAGACGGCGACGACCGCTCCGCGCGGCGGCTGGGAGGCGTCGCTCGGCGGCGGTGCGCACGTGCTCGGCCTTGCGATCAGCACCGGCCTGCTGCTCGGCGCGGCTCTGTGGGCGTGCGGCGCCGTCGTGCTCCCGTGGATCCTCCGCGGCGGCAGCGCCGCGCTCGACGTGGTCGCCGCGACCACCTGGTCGGCGGCGCTCGCGGCCGCCGCACCGCTGCTCGACTCGGGGCTGGCCCGGCACGCGTCCCACCCCCAACCGCGCGGCATCGTGCTCGGGGCGATCCTCGGGGGCGCGATCGCCGTAGCTGCGCGCGCCCTCCGTGGACCCATCTAACGTAGGCGCGTAGCATGGCTGGCCGCCGGCCGCTCTGAGAGCGGGCGGGCAGGCCTACGCAAATGAACCTGCTGAAGAGCGTTGAGTCAACGATCGCGAACCTCCTCGAGGGGGCGTTCGGCCGTGCCTTTCGCTCCGAGGTGCGCCCCATGGAGCTCGCCCGCAAGCTCGCCCGTGAGATGGATGAGCATCGAACCGTCTCGGTGTCGCGCGTCTACGTGCCCAACGAGTACTCCGTATACCTCTCTCCGGAGGACCGCGCGCGCTACGAGGGCGTCGAGGAGGAGGTCGTCGACGAGCTGTGCGCGTACCTGCTCGAGCACGCGCGCCGCGAGGACCTCGTGCTCGCGTCGCACCCCCACATCGCGTTCCACACCGACGAGCGTCTCGCGCTCGGCGAATTCGGCATCCAGGCGCTGTTGGTCCGCCCCGACGGTCACAGTGAGGAGCCACAGCCGCCGGGGGACTCCGAAGAACACGGGAAGACGATGATCTACAGCACCTCAGCCCGCCTCGCACGGCCGCTCGAGGAGGCGGGTCGCCGCCCGTCACGCGCGCTGCTCGCGGTCAACGGTCGCCGCCTGCTCGTTCCGCCGGCCGGGGGGACGATCGGCCGCAGCCGCGACTGCGACATCGTCCTCGAGGACAGCGGCATCTCGCGCCACCACGCAGAGATCCGCCCCGGCCCGGACGGCTGGACGCTCGACGATCTCGGTTCGACCAACGGCGTGCTGGTCAACGGGCGGAGGGTCTCCGGCTCCCGCGCCCTCACGGCGGGCGACCGCCTCGAGCTCGGCTCGACGGAGATCGTCTTCGAAGTTGGATGACGACGCTGGAGCCCGTATCGGTCGCGCTGAAGTTCGGCTTCCTCGCCGTCCTCTACCTGTTCCTGCTGTGGGTCGCCCGCAGCGCACGCAAGGACCTCGGCGCCGGCGGCGCGCCGCTGCCCGACGGCTCTCCGGGCGCGGCGATCCCGCCTGACGCCACGGGCTTCCACTCCGCCTCGGCGCTCGGTGTGGCCGACGTCGCCCATCGCGCGCCGCGCCTCGTCGTCGAGCGCGCGCCCGGGCACGAATCCGGCATGATCTACGACCTCGAGGGCGACATCGTCCTCGGCCGCGGCGAGCGCGCCGCGATCCGCCTCGAGGATCCGTTCGCCTCGGCGCGGCACGCCCACGTCTACGAGCAGGGCAACGTGATCGTGATCGAGGACCTCGGCTCGACCAACGGCACCTACCTGAACGAGGAGCTGCTCCAGACGCCGCGACCGCTGCACCCGGGCGATCGCATGCGCATCGGCGACAGCGAATTCGTCTTCGAGGTCGACTGACGTGCTCCGCGTCGCCGACCACTATGCAGGGACCGACACCGGCCGTCAGCGACGTGCGAACGAGGATTCGCTGCTCGCCCGCTCGCCGTTGTTCGTCGTCGCCGACGGCATGGGTGGCGCCCAGGCGGGAGAGGTCGCCTCGCAGATCGCCGTCGACTACTTCCGCGAGCAGCTCGAGGACGACACGCCCCCGGAGTCGGCGCTCGCGACGCGCGCGCTGGCTGCGAACTCGCGAATCCACGAGCTCTCGCACTCCAATGCGGAGCACGCTGGGATGGGGACGACGCTCACCGCCGTCTACGTCGGAGGCGAGGAGGTCGCGATCGCCCACGTCGGAGACAGCCGCGCGTACTGCCTGCGCGACGGCGAGCTGCTGCGCCTGACCGACGATCACTCGCTTGTCGACGAGCTCATGCGCCAGGGCCGGCTGACGCCGGAGGAGGCCGTCGAGCATCCGCAGCGTTCTGTCATCACCCGCGCGCTCGGCCCCGAGGGAACCGTCGAGGTCGACACGCGGAGCTTCAGGGCTCGCTCGGGCGACGTGTACCTGCTGTGCAGCGACGGCCTCACGACGATGCTCTCCGAGGAGCAGATCGCGTCGGTACTGCTCGCGTACCCGCGGCTGCGGGACGCGGGCGAGGCGCTGATCGCGGCGGCCAACGAGGCGGGCGGCCAGGACAACATCACGGTCGTGCTGCTGCGCCTGGAGGAGGTCGGGGCCGGCTCACCGCCGGCGTCGGACGGCGCGCCGCCCGACGAGCACGCGACGATGCTCGGCGTACCCGCGGTCGCGCCTGCACTCTCCCCGCGGCAGCCGCGACGCCCCGAGGCCGCCCCGGGTCGCTCGGCGGCGGCGCGGCGCAGGCGCAGGCGCCGCGCTGCGAGCGCGCTGCTCGCGCTGCTGCTGCTCGCGCTGATCGCGAGCGGCGCCTACCTCGCACAGCAGTCGGTCTACTTCATCGGGACCAACAGCCGCGGGCTTGTCACCCTCTACCAGGGCGTCCCGTTCGTGCTTCCGGGAAACCTCGCCCTCTACAGGAGCCGCTATGTCTCGGGCGTCAGCGCATCGACGCTGACGCAGCAGCGGCGTCAGACGCTGCTCGACCATTCGCTGCGCTCGGAATCGAGCGCGGCGGGCCTCCTCCGAAGCCTCGAACTCGGGCAGCTCGAATGAGGCGGCTGCCGTGAACCGCCCGATCGTCCGGCTGTACGGCTTCGTCGTCGTGCTGTTCGCGCTGCTCGTCGCCTTCACCTCGCGGTGGACGATCTTCGACGCCTCCTCGCTGCGCGCGAACCCGCTCAACGCGCGCACGCTGCTCGAGCAGCAGAGGGTCGCCCGCGGCTCGATCGTGGCGGCCGACGGGACGATCCTCGCGCACAGCCTGCGTGGCTCGGAAGGCACCTACGAACGCAGCTACCCGACCGGCGAAGAGTTCGCGCACGCGATCGGCTACTCCTACATCAACTTCGGCAGCGCCGGCCTCGAGCGCTTCCGCAACGCGGAACTCGACGGCCGCGCCGGGACCAACCTGCAGACGATCCTCGATCAGCTCCAGGGCCGCAAACGGCGGGGCGACAAGATCGTCACGACGCTGAACCCGGCGGCTCAACAGGTCGCCAACGGCGCGCTCGCCGGCAAACGCGGCGCCGTCGTCGCGCTCGACCCGCGCACCGGCGCCGTCACCGTGATGGCGTCGACGCCGGGCTATGACCCGAACGCGCTGCGCTCGGCGAGCGGCGCACGCCAGCTCGAACGCGAAGAAGCGGGCAGCAGCCCCAAGAAGTCGAGGGTCAACCGTACGGTCCAGTTCGGCTACGCCCCGGGCTCGACCTTCAAGGTCGTGACGGCCACGGCCGCGATCGACACCAGCGCGTTCACGCCGGAATCGACGATCAACGGACAGGACAACGTCAAGATCTCCGGCGTCCCGCTGCAGAATGACGAACACGCGAGCTACGGGCAGATCACGCTCACGCAGGCGCTCGCGAAGTCGGTCAACACGGCATGGGCGCAGGTCGCCGAAAAACTCGGCAAGCCCACGATGGCGCGGTACATGGAGCGCTTCGGCTTCAACCACAAGCCCCAGCTCGACTACCCCGCCGAAGAAATGTCGGCGAGCGGCGAGTACGCGCGCGGACGTCTGATCTCACCGCTCAGCCCCGCGGTGGACGTCGGCCGCATGGGCATCGGTCAGGACAAACTCCAGGTCACCGCGCTGCAGATGGCGCAGGTCGCGGCCGCCGTCGCGAACCGCGGCAAGCTGATGGTGCCGCACCTGACCGACCGCATCGTCGACCCCGAAGGGCGCACCGTGCAGACGATCCGGCCGAGCGTGCAGGCCGAAGTGATGAAGCCGTCGACGGCGGCGGCCGTCACTTCGATGATGGTCGCGGTCGTCAACGAAGGCACCGGTACCCCCGCCCAGATCCAGGGGATCCAGGTCGCCGGCAAGACGGGCACTGCCGAGACGCTGCCCTCGACCGCGATCAACAACGTCTGGTTCATCGCCTTCGCGCCCGCGAACGAACCGCGCGTGGCCGTCGCCGCGACGCTCCAGGGCGTGCCGGGCTTCGGGTCGGCCTTCGCGGCGCCGATCGCCAAGCAGGTCATCGAACGGCTGCTGCGATGATCGACCCGGAGACGATCATCGACGGCCGCTACCGGGTGCTCTCGCGGCTCGGCTCGGGTGGGATGGCGGACGTCTACCTCGCCGAAGACCAGCTCCTCGGGCGCCAGGTCGCGATCAAGCTGCTCCACCACCAGTTCGCAGAGGACCAGGAGTTCGTCGAGCGCTTCCGGCGAGAGGCCTCCAGCGCCGCGGCGCTCTCGCACCCGAACATCGTCGGGATCTTCGACCGCGGCGAGTGGAACGGCACCTACTACATCGCGATGGAGTACGTCCCCGGGCGCACCCTGAAGGCGATCGTCCGGGAAGAGGGCGCGCTCGACCCGACGGCCGCGATCGACATCGTCATCCAGATCCTGCGCGCCGCGCGCTTCGCGCACAGGCGCGGCGTCATCCATCGCGACCTCAAGCCCCACAACGTGATCCTCGACGACGAGGGCCGCGCGCGCGTGACCGATTTCGGCATCGCGCGCGCCGGCGCCTCCGACATGACGCTGACGGGCTCGATCATGGGGACCGCCCAGTACCTCTCTCCCGAGCAGGCGCAGGGCCACACCGTCACGGCCAGCTCCGACCTCTACTCGGTCGGCGTGATCCTCTACGAGCTGCTCACCGGTGCCGTCCCGTTCGAAGGCGAGACGGCCGTCGCGATCGCCTTCAAGCAGGTATCCGCCGAGCCGCGACCGCCCAGCGAGCTGAACCCGCGGCTGCCGGCGTCGATCGATGTCGTCGTGCTGCGCGCGCTCGCGAAGGACAGCGCGCATCGCTACGCCGACGCTGAGGAGTTCATCACGGTGCTCCAGCACGAGCGCCAGACGCTCGCGCTCTACTCGCCCGTCGAGGCGGCGCCCGTCGCGGCGGGCGCACACACGGCGGACCACGCGGCGCTCGTCACGGGCGGGGACCCGCCCGGCGGAGCCGCGCTGCTGCTGCCACCGGCGGTCGCCTACGACGAGGACGGCGGCGAGCCGGCCGACCGCGGGCGCCGGCGGCGCTGGCTGCTGGGGCTGCTCGCGGCGCTGCTCGTGCTCGGCGCGGTGCTCGCGGTGCTGCTCCTCTCGCCTGCCGGAAAAGTGACCGTCCCGGAAGTGACGGGGCAGACAGAACAGGCGGCCGGCGCGATCCTCAGGCGCGCGGGCCTCACTCCCATACCCTCGCTGACCTCCAGCTCGACCGTCCCGAGCGGCCACGTCGTGCGCCAGAGCCCGGCCGCCGCCTCGCGCGTCGCCAAGGGCGCGCGCGTCGACATCGTGATCTCGGGCGGCCCGGCCAGCACGGCGCTCGTCAACGTCGAAGGGCTCACCTCCTCGCAGGCGCTCGCGCGCCTGCGCGCCGCCGGCTTCAAGCCCGTGACGAGACCCCAGGCCAGCTCGACGGTCGCCGCCGGCCACGTGATCGACACCGACCCCGCAGCGGGCACGATCGTGCAGGTCGGGAGCCCGGTCACCGTGTTCGTCTCGAGCGGCCCCGCGCCCGTGCACGTGCCCGACGTGACCGGCCGGTCGCGGAGCGACGCCGAAGCCGCGCTGACGGGCGCAGGGCTCACCGTCGGGACCGTCACGCAGAGCAGCTCCTCGACGCAGGCGCCTGGAACCGTGATCTCACAGTCGCCCGCGGGCGGCGGCTCGGTGCCCTCCGGCGGCGCGGTCAACCTCACGGTCGCCCAGGCGCCGAGCGACGTGACCGTTCCGAACGTGGTCGGCAAAGGAGAGGCGCTCGCCGCGGCGGCGCTCGGAGGCGCGGGCCTGACGCCGAGGACCGCGACGACGCCCACGAGCGAGGAAGCGAAGGTCGGGATCGTCCTGAAACAGAGCCCGGCGGGCGGCAAGCATGCGAAGAAGGGCGCGACCGTCACGATCACGGTGGGCGTGCTCGCGACGCCCACCACGACGACGACCACGCCCGCACCGACGACGACCACCACGCCGCCGGCGGCGACGCCGCCCGCCGCCCCCACCGAACACAAATGAGCACGCAGGCGGAGGCCGCCCAGGGGCCGCTGAGGGTCGCGGTGCTCGCGGGCGGGCGCAGCTCCGAGCACGACGTCTCGCTGTCCTCCGGCGAGGCCGTTCGTGCCGGGCTGCTGGCAGCCGGACACGAGGTCCTCTCAATCGAGATCGCCCGCGACGGGGCATGGCACAGCGACGGCGAGCGCCTGACCGTCACGCCCGGCGGCGGCCTGCTCGGCGCCGACGTCGCGTTTCCGGTGCTGCATGGGCCCTTCGGCGAGGACGGGACGCTCCAGGGCGTGCTCGAGTCGCTCGGTGTCCCGTACGTCGGCTCCGGCGTCGCGGCATCGGCCGTGTGCCTCGACAAGGTGCTCTTCAAGCGCCTGATGTCGGTCGCCGGGATCCCCCAGGTTGAGCACGCCGGCGTGCTCGAGGATCGCTGGTCGCGATCGCCGGAGAAGGTCCTCGGCGAGCTCGCCGAGCTCGGCCTGCCCGTGTTCGTCAAGCCGGCGCACCAGGGCTCCTCGGTGGGCATCGTGAAGGTCATCTCCGCCGATCGCCTCGCTGAGGCGCTGGACGGCGCCTTCACGCACGATCGCCTCGCGATCGTCGAGGCGGCCGCGCCGGGCATCGAGGTCGAGTGCGCCGTGCTCGGGGCGCTTCGCTCCGGGCGCGACGGCGGCGCGGGCGAGGCGCTCGCCTCCGAGCCGGGGCAGATCGTGCTCGCGGCCGACTGGTACGACTTCGAGGCCAAGTACGAGCCCGGCGCGATGGAGCTTCGGATTCCCGCGCCGGTTCCCGAGTCCGTGGGGGCACGCGTCAAGGAGCTCGCGCTGGAGGCATTCGCGCAGGCCGGCTGCGACGGGCTGGCACGTGTCGACTTCTTCATCGACGGGGACCGTGTGCTGCTCAACGAGCTGAACACGATGCCCGGATTCACGCCCACGAGCGTCTACGCCAAGCTGCTCGAGGCCTCGGGCATCTCCTATGCCGAGCTCGTCGACCGCCTCTGCCGCCTGGCGCTCGAGCGCAGCGCCGACCGGCGCGCGTACACGTACTGAGCCGCCGCGCAGCCAACTGCCCGAGGCCCTCTCCGCGGGTCCCTATCTGAAGAGCGTGACGCCGGAGATCGTCGCGCGCTGCATCCCCGGCGGGAGCGTCGCGAGCCACAGCAGGTAGTAGCGAAAGGGCCGGCCGCCGGCGTTGATGCTGACGCGCTCGACGTTGTGCACGTAGGTGCTCGCTCCCACCGGGCCATGCCAGCCGCGTGCCGTCAGCGGCGTCGAGTCGCCGAAGGGAAGAGACAAGTTGACGCTCTGCCCGGCGTAGATCTGCACCGAGAAGCCCGGTGTCGGAGTGCGGATCTCGAGCGCCTTGGCGGCGACGCCCGGCGCGGCGTCGAGGTAGATGCCCGCGCCGACACCGCCCGTCTTCCTGAGCGTGCCTTCGTAGTAGGTCTCCGTGCTCCACGTCGTGTTGGGGTCACCGTCGACCACGTTCTGGACGAGGTCGCGGTTTTCGGGACCCGTGCCGAACGGGTTGTAGTCGTGCGCGGCCGTCTGGCTCAGCTGCACCGGCTGCAACCCATGGGAGACGACGTCGGAGCCGACGCCCGTGCCGCGGTGCGTGCTGCCGGCCAGCAGGAACAGGAGGATCGCCACGGTGATTGCGATCAGCGCGAGCGACATGAGCCAGCGGCCCGGGTGGCGGACCCGCCAGGGCACTCGCCGGCGGGCGCCACCCGGCAGCGTCCGCAGGACGCTCGTGACCTCGCCGGTCGCCTGCCCCGAGCGCGAGGTCTCGATCGCGAGCACCTCCTCGAGCTCGCCCGCCATGCCGGCCGCGTCGGCGTAGCGGCGCGAGACGTCCTTCGAGACGGCGCGGTCGAGTACGGCCGCCGTCGCCGTGCTGAGCTCCGGCCGCAGCGTCTGCACGTCCGGCACGTCCTCCCGCACGTGCTTCATCGCGACGGCGACCGGCGACTCGCCGCGGAACGGCACCTGCCCGGTCAGCATCTCGTAGAGCACGATGCCGAGCGAGTAGAGGTCGGACTGGCCGGTCACCGGCTGGCCGAGCGCCTGCTCGGGGGAGACGTAGTCGGTCGTGCCGAGCACGCGCCCGTCCATCGTCAGACCCTCCTCGGTCAGCGTCCGCGCGATCCCGAAGTCGGTGATCTTGGCGCCGCCTTCGGCGCTGATCAGCACGTTCTGCGGCTTGACGTCGCGATGCACGATCTGGCGCTCGTGGGCCGCGCCGAGCGCGCGCGCGAGCTCGATCGCGTACGCGATCGCCTGCGTGATCTCGAGCGGCCCCTCGCGGCGGATCAGATCCTTGAGCGTCTCGCCGTCGACGTACTCGAGCACGATGTACGGAGAGCGCGGCTGCCCATCCTCGCTCGAGCTGTCCTCGCCCGCGTCGATCACGGTGACGATGTGCGGATGGTTGAGCTGCGCGACCGAACGCGCCTCGCGACGGAAGCGCTCGAGCTGGTCGGAGTCGGCGGCGATCTCGCGGTGCATCAGCTTGATCGCGACCGGCCTTTCGAGCACGACGTCGAACGCGCGGTAGACCGTCGACATACCGCCGCGCCCGATCTGGGCGTCCAGGCGGTAGCGCCCGCCGAGCAGCGTCCCGAGCACAGTCATCCGTCCCTATTGTGCGCGCTTCGCAGGCGTCTCACCACCACGATCGCAAGCAGCGAGCGGTATACGGCGAACGGCACGAGCGAGGTCCCGCGCGAGCGCATGCCGCGGGTCAGCCTCGCGGCGAGCAGCGTGGAGAGGAACGACGCTCCCGCGCCCGCCGCGAGCGTGGCGCGCCCCTCGGCAGGCGAGCCCCGCTGCATGCTGCGCAGCGCCTCGAGCAGCCCCACCCCGACGATCACCGGGAGGCCAGCCTCCCAGGAGAGGCGCGCCGCCTCCCCGGGCGCATAGCCCCGCGCTCGCGCGGCGGCCAGCGTCGCGCCGCTGCGCGAGACGCCCGGGATCAACGCGAGCGCCTGCGCGATCCCCAGCGCGAGTCCGTCGAGCGCGCCGGCCTGCTCGGTGCGCCGTCCGAGGGGCGCGGTCGCGTCGGCGAGCGCCATGGCTCCCGCCCCGGCGAGGAGCGCGGCGGCGATCGAGCCCGGTCCGCCGACGCGCCGCTCGATCTGGCGCCGGAGCAGGAGCCCCGCCAGCGCGGGAGGCGCCAGCGAAAGGGCAAGGCTGTCTCGGCGAGCGGAGCGCGAGGCCCGCAGCACGCTGTCCGCGAGCTCGTGCCGCATCTCCACGGCGAGCGCGAGGCCGGCGCCGGCGTGAAGGGCGATCTCGAAGCTCTTGCGACGCTCGGCCGGCAGAGTCTCGTAGCTCCAACCGCACAGCCAGGGGATCAGCGACGTGTGAGCAGAGGATGAGACCGGTAGCAGCTCGGTGGGCCCCTGAAGCAGCCCGAGCGCGATCGCTTGGCGAAGCGGGAGCGATTCCCTAGCCGGCCGCATCCGGTGCCGGGTCGCCTGAGTCGCTTCGGCTGCGCCTGCGACGTATGACCGCCCAGACGATCGCAGCGACGACGAGGACCACCACCGCATAGTCGACGTACTCGAAGTACTTGCGCGCGTTCTCCCATTCGTGGCCGAGCGCTTCGCCGGCGAGCGCCAGCCCCAGCACCCAGGGGATGCAGCCGGCGAGCGTGTACGCGGTGAACTTCGCGAACGGCATCTTCGCGACGCCCGCGGGAAGCGAGATGAACGTGCGGATGATCGGCAGCATCCGGCTGAAGAAAACAGCGGGCGCTCCGTAGCGCTCGAACCAGCGGTCGGCCCACTCGATGTGGCTCGGCTTCAGGTGCAGCCAGTGACCGTGACGTTCGATCAGCTCGATGCGTCCGAAGCGCCCGACGCCGTATGAGATCCACGAGCCGACCAGGTTGCCGAGCACCCCCGCGGCCACGATCCCGACGAGCGTCAGGTGGTGGTGCGCGCCGGCCGCAGTGGGGTTCGCGACGGCGAAGCCGGCGAACAGCATCGTCGCCTCGGAGGGGATCGGGATGCAGGCGCTCTCGGCGACCATCAGCAGGAACACCGCCACGAGGCCTGTTTCGCCCACGAATTCGGAGGCGAGGTTGAACAGCGATTCTGAGACCGACGCGAGGACGAGCACCGCCGAGCACGATACCTGGGAGCCGCGCGGACGGCTCCGGCCGCTACCGTCCCCGCCAGTGCGCGTCTGGATCGACCTGACCAACAGCCCTCACGTACTGGTCATGCGTCCCATCTACGAGCGTTTGCGCGCGGGGGGCCACGAGGTCAGCGTCACCGCCCGCGACTTCGCGCAGACGCTCGAGCTCTGCGACCGCCTCGGCATCCCGCACACGGCGATCGGGCGCCACCGCGGCGAGCACCTCGGCGCCAAGGCGCTCGGCCTCGCCTCGCGTTCGGCCGCGCTGGTGCGCTGGGCGCGCTCGCAGGCACGCGCGGCCGGCGGGCGCAGCTTCGACCTCGCGCTCGGGCACGGCTCCAACGACGTGTCGGTCGCCGCGGCGATCCTGCGGATCCCGAGCGCGACGATGTTCGACTACGAGTGGGCCAGCGTGCAGCACACCGTCAACTGCCGCCTCGCGCGCGCCGTCGTCGTCCCGGAGGCGATCCCGCCCGAGCGGCTCTACCGCTACGGGGCCCGCCGCAAGCTGCGACGCTACGCCGGCCTCAAGGAGGAGTACTACCTCGCGGACTTCGAGCCCGACCCCTCGGTCCTCGATGCGCTCTCCCTCGACCGCGCGCGCCCGCTCGCGATCGTGCGCACGCCCCCGGATGTGTCCCTCTACCACCGTTTCGAGAACGACCGGTTCGCAGCGGTGCTGGCACGGCTGCGCGACGCCGCTCGAACCGGCATGCAGGTCGTCGTGCTGCCACGCGTCGAGGCCCAGCGGCGCGAGCTCGGGGCGGACTCGGGATTCGTCGTGCCTCAGAGGGCCGTCGACGCCCAATCGCTGGTCGCGCTCGCCGATCTCGTGATCTCGGCCGGCGGGACGATGAACCGCGAGGCGGTGGCGCTCGGGACGCCCGTGTACACGACGTTCGAGGGACGGATGGGCGCCGTCGACGAGCGGCTGATCGAGGAAGGCCGACTGCGGAAGCTGGAGAGCGCGGACGCGCTCGAGCTCGGTGCGCGCAAGCGCTCGCCCGCCGAACCGAGAACCCGGCGCGATCCCGAGGTTCTCGTCGAGCTGCTGCTGTCGCCGCTCCGTGCGTAACCGCCTTACACTCTGACGATGCGCCGACGGCTCCGCTCGGCGACCCTGCCCCTCCACAGACACGCTCTGCCCCAGCTGGCGGTGGATGGCGCGCTGGTCGCGTTCGCGTACTACCTCGCATTTCAGCTGCGCTTCGAGCACGGGCCGACGGGTTACTACGCGCATCTGCGCGAACGGACGATCTGGTGGGTGCTGGCCTTCAGCCCGCTCGTGCTGATCGTGGCGCGCGTCTACCAGCGCCGCTGGCGCTACGCCGGGCAGCGCGACTACGAGGCGGTCGCGCGCGGGCTGCTGGCGATCGTGCTGCTGACGGTAGCCGCCGTCGCCGTGCTGCGCCCGGTCCAGCGCGTCACCCACCACGGCACCTCGGTGATCCTCGTTCCGATCGGCGTCGTGATCCTGTTCGCCGTGATCGGGCTCGTGCTGCTCGTGGGTGTGCGCGCGCTGTCCCGCAGCTTCTACGAGCGCCGCCCGCTCGCCGCGTTCCGCGGCGGCCGCAAGGGCGAGCGCACCGTGCTGATCGCCGGCGCCGGCGAGGGCGGCCGGCTGGTGCTGCGCGAGATCATGCGCAACCGCGAGCTCGGGCTCGTGCCGGTGGGCTTCGTCGACGACGACCCCGTGAAGCGCGGCCTGCGGATCGACGGGGTGCGCGTGCGCGGCAACACCGAGGACGAGCTGCCGCGGATCCTCGACGACGCCGAGCCCGACGAAGTGATCATCGCGATCCCCTCGGCCCCCGGCGCGACGCGCGGGCGGATCGTGCGCGAGTGCCGCGCGCGCGGCATACCGGTGCGCACGCTGCCGACGGTCTTCGAGCTGCTTCAGACCGGTGGCGCCCTCGCGCGGCAGATGCGCGAGGTGCGCGTCGAGGACGTGCTCGGTCGCGAGCCCGTGTACATGGAGCTCGAGAGCGTCGGCTCGTATCTGGCGAGCCAGACCGTGCTCGTGACCGGCGCCGGCGGCTCCATCGGCGCCGAGCTGTGCCGCCAGATCGCGCGCGTCGAGCCTCACCGGATCGTGCTGCTCGACCACGCCGAGGACAACCTCTTCTCGATCCAGCGCGAGCTCGAGGACGAGCGCCACGTGCCGCCTTCGATGCTCGCCGCAGTGCTCGCCGACTGCAAGGAGGAGGAGCGCATGCGCGAGGTGTTCGCCGAGCACCGTCCCACGATCGTCTTCCACGCGGCCGCCTACAAGCACGTCGGGCTGATGGAGGCCAACCCGGTCGAGGCCGTCAGGAACAACGCGATCGCCACGCGGGTCGTCGCGCACGTCGCCGGCGAGCTGGGCGCCAAGCACTTCGTGCTCGTGTCGACCGACAAGGCGGTCGCTCCCGCCACCGTGATGGGCGCGTCCAAGGCCCTCGCCGAGTTCGCGCTCGACTCGGCGACCTCACGGTTTCCCGGCACGCGCTATGTCGCGGTGCGCTTCGGGAACGTGCTCGGCTCCTCCGGGAGCGTCGTGCCGATCTTCAAGCGCCAGATCCAGCGAGGCGGCCCCGTGACGGTCACCGACGAGCGCATGACTCGTTACTTCATGACGATCCCCGAGGCCGTTCAGCTGATCATCCGTTCCGGCTCGCTCGCCTCGGTCGTGGACCTCGCCGCCGCCGACGGAGACGGCGCCTCCGCGCGTGCCGCCGCCGACGGAGACGGCGCCGTCGCGCACGCATCCGTCCGGGCAGACGGCGCCTCCGCGCGAGCGGGCGCCAAGGTGTTCGTGCTCGACATGGGCGAGCCCGTTCGCATCGTCGAGCTCGCGCGGGCGATGATCGAGCTCTCCGGCCTCGACCCCGAGCGCGACATCGACGTGGAGATCGTCGGCCGGCGGCCGGGCGAGAAGCTTCACGAGGAGCTCTTCAACGCGTATGAGCAGCCGCGCAAGACGAGCGCCGAGAAGATCCTGCTGGCCGAGCGCGAGCCGCTCGCGGTCGCCGCCGTCGAGTCGATGTTCGCCGAGATCGGCCTGCTCGTGCTCGAGGGCGACGCAGCCGGTCTCGCCGCGAAGGTAGCCGAGCTGTCCTCCGCCCAGCTCGACCCGCCGGCCGAGGAGCCCGTCGCCGAGGAGCCTGCGGCCGCTGGCATCCACCCCAACGTGGACAATCACGAGGCGTCTATTCCCCTCGTACACTCCCGGGATTCATGACCTCCCTGCCGCTCGCGCTCTCGCTGTCGAACACGTTCACGCAGATCGGGGCCATCGCGGCCTTCGCCGCGCTGCTGGCGATCGCGATCCTCTCGCTGCTCGTCTTCTCCCAGGCGCGCGAGCTCAAGCGCCTACGGGAGTGGGCGGGCCGCGCGCCCGAGCGTGCAGCCGACCTCGAGGCGCGCGTCAGCGCCGCCGCCGCGACACGCGTCGGAGGGACCGGCCAGGTCGCGCGCCCCGTGCCCCGCACGACGCCCGTCAACGCCCGCCCGGCGACGGCCGCGGCGCCCGTCGCCGCGACCGGGAACGCTGCACCGCCCACCGCCGCCCAGCCCGTCGGCGCCGCTGCTCCTGCGGTCGCACCGGCGGGCGCCGCACCAGCCGCGGCCGGCTCCCCGCCGACTGCCCAGCCGTCACCGGCCGCTCCGGGCGCGGCGCCCTCCCCGTCGCCGGCGGCGCCCGGTCAGCCGGCCGTCGCCGCCGCGGCATCGGCGGCCGGCCGCTCGCAGTCGAGCGCCGCCACACCCGGATCCTTGCCGATCCCACCGCCGGCGAGCAGCGCCGCAGCCGCACCGGCTGCCCCGCGTCCGGCAAGCGCAGCGGCTGCGACCGGAGCGGTGCCCGCCAGCCGCACCGTCGCCCCCGCGTCACCCGGAGCGGCGCCGGAGACCCCGCCCTCGGCCGGCGGCACACCCTCGGCCGGCGGCACACCCTCGCCCGCGAGCGGTGCCTCGCCGGCCGGCCCTGCCTCGCCTCCCGGCACTTCCGCGCCTGCGAACTCCTCGCCGCCGGGCGTCTCCCTGCCTGCGGGCGCCTCCGAGGCGGCGGCGCGTGAGCACGAGCCCGCCGCCGCGGGCGCGGCGAGCGCCGCGGGACCGGCGACGGCCGCGGGCACAGCTACGGCGGCTGCAACCGCGGGGGCCGGCGCTGCGGCGGCAGCCGCGCGTTCCCCGAGGCCGCCGCGCCCCCCGGCTCCCCCCGCACCGGAAGCGCCGCGACGTGCATCCGCGCCGGCCTCGAGGACTGTGGCCGATTCGGCTGATGCGCTCGCGGGCGCGGAGGGGCTCGCAGGCGTCGGAGCCACGAGTGCCGCTCGCCGCACGAGGAACGGCGGGGCCGAGCCGCGACGCGCCACGCGCAAACGCTCGCGCCTGCGGCCGCTCGCGCTGATCCTCGGAGCGCTGCTGATCGTGGCGGCGGTCGTGCTGGTGGTCAAATCGGTGAGTGGCTCGTCGGGGACAAACAAGTCAGCGACGACCTCGGCGTCGAGCGCCACGCACGCGAGCTCGACTCACCACGCCAAACCCAGGACGAAAGCGCACACGGGCACGGCCGCGCCGACGACCGCGCCGGCGGAAACGGTCGTCGACGTGCTCAACGGGACGAACACCACAGGGCTGGCGCATCGCATCGCGGGCGAACTCCAGAAGAGCGGCTACTCGCAGGCCACTGCGCTCGCCGGGAGGCCGTCGGGGTCCAACCAGGCGAGCGTCGTTCAGTATGCGGGCGGGCACCAGGCCGACGCCCAGGCGGTGGCCCACTCGCTCTCGGTGTCGCAGGTGCAGCCACTGGAAGGCTCGGTGGGGGCGCTGGCACCCGCCGCCTCGGTCGTGGTGATCGTGGGCCTCGACAGGGCCTCCGCGGGCGGCGGTGAAGAATCGTCCGGCGGGGCGACAGCGGTCCCATAACCGGCTTTCTCGACATCCCGGCGCGCTCGGCGAAGCCGCGCGAGCGTGGCATCACGCACGTCATCGACAGGGGGCTCTCGGTGGCCGAGGTCGACAGCATGCTGGAGGTCGCAGGCGAGATCGTCGACGTCGTGAAGCTGGGCTGGGGGACGGCGCTCGTGAGCTCCAACCTGAAGCCGAAGCTCGAGCGCTACGCGGCGCACGGCATCCCCGTCGTGCTCGGCGGCACGCTCACCGAGCTCGCGATCCGCCAGGGGAGGGTCGACGGCCTGATCGCCTGGCTGCGCGAGCTCGGCCTGCGCCACGTCGAGATCTCCGACGGGACGATCGCGCTCGACCCCTCCGTCAAGCGCGGGCTGATCGAGCGGCTGTCCGGCGAGTTCACGGTGCTCGCCGAGGTCGGCAGCAAGGACGCGGACTTCATCATGGCGCCCTACGTCTGGGTCGAGCAGATCGAAGGCGATCTGGCGGCCGGGGCGTGGAAGGTGATCGCCGAGGCACGCGAGTCGGGGACCGCCGGGATCTACCGCGCCGACGGCGAGGTTCGGACGGGGCTGATCGACGAGATCGCCCACGCCGTCGACCCCGATCGACTGATCTTCGAGGCGCCCCTGCGCGAGCAGCAGGTGTGGCTGCTGCAGCGCTTCGGCACGGAGTGCAACCTCGGCAACATCGCCGCAGACGACGTCCTGTCGCTCGAGACACTGCGCTTGGGCCTGCGCTCGGACACTGTCGAGCGGTTCGCCCTGGGCGGCGAGGATTGACCCGAGCGGAGCCGCTCGCGCGAGTCGTCTTCGCGCTCCTAGTCATCGCCTGCTTCGCTGCGTTCTTCGTAACGCAGCGGCTCAAGCACACCCCGACGGTGATCCCGCACTTCCAACTGACGCCGCGCTTCTCGCCCGCGGGCCGCACCAAGCAGGAGGCGATCTCGTTCAAGCTGACGAAGGCCGACGAGGTCACGGTGGCGATCGTCGACGCGAACGCGAGCGTCGTCGCGACGCTCGTGCGAAACCACCGCATCCCCCGCTACAAAGAGTTCTCGCTGCGCTGGAACGGTCGTCGCGGTACGGCCCACCGCTTCACGAGCCTCACCACCGAAACGGGCCGCACGATCCTTCTGCCGCTGCCTGCCGGGAGACTCGCGCCGCCGGGCGAATATCGCGTCCAGATCGGACTGCGCGAGCAGGGCCGCGTCGTGATCCTGCCGCGCGGCTTCACGCTGGTGGGGGGTTGAGCATGCCGGCGGCGGTGCTCGCGGCGAAGCTGCCCGGAGCAGGCGTGCTCGCCGCGGCGATCGCCGGCTCGCTGGTCGTCGTCGCGGCGCTCGCGCTTCTGATGCGCCGCCGACCCGAGGCGTTCCCGCTGCTCGCGATCCTCGCGCTGCCATTCCGGCTGCCGATCTCCGCCGAGGGGCGCACCGTCAACCTCCTGATCCCCCTCTATCTCGTCGTCGCGGCGGGCACGCTCGCCCACCTGCTGCCGCGGCTCATCGAGCGACTGAGCGCGAGCGGCCCCCGGCCTCGGCGCGAGGAGGCTCGTGGTGGGGACCGCCTCTCGCTGCGCGAGCCGGCGTCGTGGTTCACCACGCGCGGGCTCAGCTGGCTGCTGCTCGCGACCGTCGCTCTCTACGCACTGCAGACGGCCTACTCGAGCGATCCCGCGAAGGCGGCCGCGAACCTCGCCTTCTTCTACGTTCCCTTCGGGCTGCTGTTCCTGCTCCTGCGGGAGGTCGAGTGGACACGAGAGCTGCTGCTCCGCTGCCTTGCGATCGCGGTCGGCCTGGCGGTGCTGTTCGCGGGGGTCGGCTTCATCGAGTACGCGCGCAAGTCGCTCTTCCTGAACCCGAAGGTGGTCGCGGCGAACGAGTTCGACAACTACTTCCGCGTCAACTCGGTCTTCTTCGATCCCAACATCTACGGCCGCTTCCTCGCGCTCGTGATGATCGCGCTCGCGACCGTCGTGCTGTGGACCCGTCGCCGCCGCGACGTGCTGATCGCAGCCGGCGTTCTCGCGTGGCTCCTGGGCGGCCTCGTGACGAGCTTCTCGCAGTCGAGCATCGCCGCGCTGCTGCTGGGCCTCGCGGTGCTCGCCGCCTGGCGCTGGAGTGTGCGCGGAACGCTGTACGTCTCGGGAGCGGTGCTCGCGCTCGGCCTCGCGCTGCTGCTGCTCGCGCCCGCGAGCCTGCACTTCGGCCTGAAGGGCTCGGGCGGTTCGACCAGCAACGCGACGAGCGGTCGAACGAAGCTGATCTCCGGCGGCCTGGAACTGTTCGCGGACCGCCCACTTCAGGGATTCGGCCCGGGCTCCTTCGAAAAGGAGTACAAGCTGCACAACGCGAGCGCGAACAACCAGAACGCGACCACCGCCTCGCACACGATCCCCGTGACCATCGCGGCCGAGCAGGGGATCCTCGGTCTCGCCCTGTACATCCTGCTGGTCTCGAGCGCCGTGCTCGTGCTCTTCCGCGGGGCGGGCCGGTCACCGCCGCGGATCGCGATCGCGGCCTGCTTCGCGGCGCTCGTGCTGCACACGTGGACGTATGCGGACTTCCTCGAGGACCCGATGACCTGGACGCTGCTCGGCGTCGGGGTGGCGCTGGCCGCCGCCGCGCGCAGGGATCCCGACGCGCTGCTCGGCGCCGCGCGGACCGGGCCCGCAAGTAGCTTCTGAGCCGTGCTCGGCTACCTCAAGCGCCTCGTGACCACGGGCGCGGCCTACCAGTTCGGGGATATCGTCGCGAAGGCGATCGCGCTGCTGACGCTGCCGCTCTACACGCATCACCTGAGCCCCGCAGCCTACGGCGCCGCCGAAGCGCTGCTGACGGCGGTGATCCTCGTGAGCATCCTCCTCAGGGTGGGCGTCGGCGAGGCGTTCATCCGCTTCTACTTCGACGACGCGGATCTCGAGCGGCGAGCGCGGATCGCGCGCACCGCGACCGCGACCGTCGCGTGGACGACAACCGTCGCGGCGCTGCTCGTCGTGGCGTTCGCCGGCGAGATCTCGCGCCTGCTGCTGAACTTCTACGACCCGCAGCTGATCTACTGCGCCGCGCTCGGGCTGTGGGCGTTCACGAACCTCGAGATGGCCTACGCGCAGCTGCGCGTCGACGAGCGCGCGCGCGCCTACGTGTTCGCGTCCGGCGCGAACGTGGCGCTGACGGTGATCTTCACCGTGACGCTCGTGGTCTTCGCCGGCCAGGGCGCGCGCGGCCTGCTGCTCGGAAACTTCGGCGCCTCGGCGCTCGTGGTGCTGGGCCTGTGGTGGCTGCTGCGCCGGCGCTTCTCGCTGCGGGTGAGGGGAGGGGACCTGGTCGCGATGCTGCGCTTCGGCCTGCCGACGGTGCCCGCCGACGCGAGCGTCTACGCGCTCCAAGTCATCGACCGCTTCTACCTCTTCCGCGTCTACTCGCCTGGTTCGGCGGGCCTCTACGCGGTCGCGATCAAGCTCGCGACGGTGGTCTTTGTGGCCGTGCGCGGCTTCCAGTACGCATGGCCGCCACTCGCCTACTCGATCGAGAGCGACGCCGAGGCCGCGCGCCTGTACTCGCTCGTGACGACCTACTACGCGCTGGCGACCGGCGTCGTCGTCTGCGGCGTGGCGCTGCTCGCTCGCTGGATGGTGATGCTGCTGGCGGCCCATCGCTTCTTCGGCGCCCACCGCGCGCTTCCGTGGCTCGCGCTCGGCTGGGCGCTCTACGGCCTGTATCTCGTGTTCGTCGTGATCGCCGGCCGTGCGCGTGTCACCTCGCGCGCGCTCCCCGCGGCAACCGCGGGGCTCGCCGTCAACGTCGTGTTGCTCGTCCTGCTCGTCCCCCGAGGCGGCGCCAACCTCGGGATCGCCGGGGCGGGCATCGCGCTCTGCGGCGCGTATGTCGCGATGGTGGCGGTCATGTACCTGCTGACGCACACCCTGTTCGACGTCGGCTTCGAATGGCGCCGCCTGGGTCAGCTCGTCCTGATCCTCTCCGGCGTGGCGATCTCGGGCGAGCTGCTGCTGCCGAAGCACGGGCTCGCCGGGCTGATCCTGCGCGTCGCCTGGCTGGCGCTCGTGCCGGCGTTGCTGCTGCTCACCCGCTTCTTCCATCCGCACGAGCGTCGCCAGGTGCGCGCGCTCGTGCGCGACGGGCGCCGGCGCGTGTCGGCCTTCCGCGCGCGCCACGGCGACGTCGAGGCCTACGCAGAGGATCCGCTGCGCGACATCTGAACGCCGGCGATGCGGCACTCGGCTCACCGCGGCGCCTCGTTGTACTCCCGCGCGGCCTCGCGCAGACCCTCGCCGCGGTCGGGGTGAAGCGTCGCGCTCGCGTGGCGCCAGTAGCGCCGAGGCTCCTGGCCGGGGAGCGCGAGCGCTGCGAGAGCGCGGGCGAGGTACGCCCAGGCGGTCAGCCAGCGCACCGCGCGAGCGACCGCCGCCGAGTGGTGCTTGCGCATGTAGAGGTCCCGGTTGCGCGCGAGTTCCACGATCCGTCGCTCGGGCAGCGCGCCACTCGAGAGCTGCTCGTGGTGTACGGCGACGGCCGCGGGAACGTAGACGCTGCGCCAGCCGGCATCGCGCAGTCGGCGTGCGAAGTCGACCTCGTCGGAGTAGACGAAGAAGTCGGGGTCGAGGAAGTCGACCTCCGCAGCGGCCTCGCGCCTGACGAGCAGCGCCGCCGACTGGCACCAGTCGACCTCGCGCGTATGCGAGCCCGTGCTCTGGACCGTCAGCAGGCGATGCAGGAAGAGCGCGCCGGCGAGCGCTGTCAGCGGCGTGGGAAAGCGCCACGCGCTCGCCTGCGGGGTTCCGTCCGGACGCAGCAGGCGCGCGCCGCCGCAGGCCGCGCGGGGTCGCTCCTCGAGCGCCCGCCAGAGCGCAACCGTCGCTCCGGGCAGCAGCTCGGAGTCCTCGTTGAGGAGCAGCGCGTAGCGCCCGCGCGCGCGGCGCAGCAGCTCCGAGTCGTTCAGGCCCTTGCCCTGCCTCAGCGGCAGCGCGATCGTCTCGTCGACGGCCGGGTGCTCGCGGGCGGCCTGCGCGGAGCCGTCCCGCGAGCCGTTGTCCAGCACGAGCACCTCGCTGGCGAACGGAAGGCTCTCGCGCTCGCGCGCGATCGCGTCCAGACCGCGCACGAGCAGCGCTCGCTGAGAGGTGTTCACGACGCAGTAGCTCAGCTCGATCTCGCGCGCCTGCGCGCCGTGCCCGGTGCTCGCCATCCGCGCATTGTCGCCCCAGCCGCGCCTATTGTCCGTGACGGTGCGCGTCCAGATCGTCGACCCCTCGGCCTACACGCCCCCTTATGACCATGCGCTGTGCCGAGCGCTCGCGGCGGCGGGCGCCGACGTCGAGCTCTACACGAGCCGCTTCGTCTACGGGCCGGTCGCGCCCGAGGAGGGCTACGTCCGGCGCGAGACCTTCTACCGCCTGGCGACGCGCTTGCGCCGCGCGCGGCTGCGCCGCGCGGTCAAGCTCGCCGAGCACGTCCCCGACATGCTGCGCTACCGCCACGCCGCGCGCGACGCCGACATCGTGCATCTGCAATGGCTCACCGTCCAGCAGCTCGACCGCCACCTGCTGCCGCGCGGCCGCCGCCGGCCGCCGCTGGTGCTCACGGCCCACGACGTCCTGCCGCGCGAGCCGCGCCGCGGGCAGCTCGGGGCGCAGCGGCGGCTGTATGACCGCGTCGACGCCGTCGTCGTCCACTCCGAGCACGGGCGTCGCCGGCTGACGGTCGAGCTCGGGATCGAGCCGTCGCGCGTCCACGTGATCCCGCACGGCGTCTTCGAGCACCTCGCGCGCGAACCCTCCGAGCCGCAGGAACCGTCCCGGCGGCCGATCGTGTTGTGCTTCGGCCTGATGCGCCCCTACAAGGGCATCGACCTGCTGCTCGAGGCCTGGCGCGCGATCGACGACGCCGAGCTCTGGATCGCGGGCATGCCCCGCATGGACATCGCACCGTTACGGGCATCCGCCCCGCCGAACGTGCGCTTCTTCCCCCGCTTCATCACCGACGCCGAGATCCCAGGCTTCTTCCGGGCGGCGGACCTCGTCGTGCTCCCCTACCGCGAAATCGACCAGTCGGGCGTGCTGTTCACGGCGCTCGCCTTCGGAAAGCCGCTCCTGCTGAGCGACGTCGGGGGCTTCCCCGAGGTCGCCGCCGCCGGCGCCGCGCGCACCTTCCCCGCCGGTGACGCCGCCGCCCTGCGCGCCGCCCTCGAAGAGCTGCTCGCCGACCGTGCGGCGCTGTCGGCGCTGGCGGACGGCGCCCGGGACGCAGCCTCGGGGTCCTACTCGTGGGCAGCCGTCGCGGCGCGCACGCTGGAGCTGTACGAGTCGCTGCTGGGCGGGGATCGCCGGCGATGATTGCGCTGGAGATCGTGTTCTGGCTGAGCGCGGGGCTGATCGTCTGGACCCAGGTGGGCTACGCGGCGGCGCTCGCAGTGCTCGACCGCGTGCGGGGAGCCGGCCGCGGCGAGGTCGGCGAACGGGACGAGCGTGGCGAGCGGGACGCGCGTGAGCTTCCCGCCCTCTCTTTGATCGTCGCCGCGCACGACGAGGAGCGCGTGATCGAGGCGAAGGTGAAGAACGCGCTGGCGCTCGACTACCCGCGCGAGCGGCTCGAGGTGATCGTCGCCTGCGATGGGTGCTCCGATCGCACGGCTGAGCTCGCGCGAGCAGCCGGCGCCGACGTCGTCATCGAGCTGCCGCGCGGCGGCAAGATCCGCGCCCAGGACGCGGCGGTCGAGCACGCGCGGGGAGAGATAGTCGCGTTCTCGGACGCGAATGCGATCTGGGACGCCGGCGCAGCCGCAGCGCTCGTGAGCGCGTTCGCCGACCCGCGCGTCGGCTACGCGTGCGGGCAGGTCAGCTTCGTACGCGACGGCGCGGTACGCGGGGGCGCGAACCAGGAGGGCGTCTACTGGCGCTACGAGCTCGCGCTGCGGGCGCGCGAGTCGCGCCTGAGCTCGATCACTGCGGGCAACGGCGCGATCTACGCGACGCGGCGCGATGCCTACATCGTCGTCGATCCGATCATGGGCCACGACCTGTCGCTGCCCTTCAAGATGGTCAAGCGGGGCCTGCGCGCCGTGTACGTGCCCTCCGCGCGCGCCACCGAGAGGATGGTCCCGTCGCTCGCCGGCGAGTTCGCGCGCAAGCGCCGGATGATGAGCCACACCTGGCCGATCCTGCTCCGCGGCGGGATGCTCTCGCCTCGAGGCTATCCGCCGGGGTACGCGCTGATGATCCTCTCCCACCGCGTGCTCCGCTACCTCACCCCGGTGCTGCACGCGGTCGCGCTCGCGGCGAACGTGGCGCTGGTCGCGCTCGGCGCGGGACCGCTCTACGTCGTGACGCTCGTGCTACAGCTCGCGCTGCTGCTCGCGGCCGCGCTCGCGGGCGTGCTCGGCCTCCGCCCGTTGCTGATCGCTCGCTACTACGTGCTGACGACAGCTTCGCCCGCCGCCGGCCTGTGGGACTGGCTGCGCCACGGCACACCCGCCTCTTGGGAGGCCGCCGAGGGGACCCGCTGAGCACGCGCGGCCTATTGTGCGCCGCGTGATCCGCCGAGCCATCGACATCGCTGGTGCGTCGCTCGCGCTGCTGTTGAGCGCTCCGCTGCTCCTCGTCGCCGCGATCGCGATCAGGATCGAGAGCCGCGGGCCGGTGATCTACCGCCAGCGGCGCGCCGGCCTGCACGGCCGCCCGTTCGACGCGCTCAAACTGCGCACGATGGTGCAGGGCGCCGAGCACCTGGGCGCGGGCCTGGCAGTCAACGTGGACGACTCGCGCATCACGCGCGTCGGCGCGGTGCTGCGCAGGACGTCCATCGACGAGCTGCCGAACCTCGTGAACGTGCTGCGTGGTGACATGTCGCTGATCGGCCCGCGGCCGACGCTTCCGGTGCAGGTCGCGCAGTACACCGAGCGCCAGCGCGGGCGCCTCGCGGTCCGCCCCGGGATCACCGGCTGGGCGCAGGTCAACGGCCGCGCGGCGCTGCCGTGGAGCGAGCGGATCGAGCTCGACCTCTACTACATCGAGCATCGCTCGCTAGCGCTCGATCTGCGGATCCTGTGGCGGACCACGACGATGGTGCTCGGCGGCTCGGGCCTCTACAAGGGCGAGTCGGGCGGATGGGAGGGTGAGCTGTGAGCACGCCCGCGGTGCTGCTGACGGGCGCCGGGAAGCGCTACGACATCGTCTCGTGCTTCGCGCGCCTGACGAGGACGGTCGTCGCGGATCCCTCGCCGCTGGCGCCGGCCCGCTACGCGGCGCACGTGCGTGCCGCGGTTCCGCTGATCGGCGATCCGCAGTACGTGCCGGCCCTGGAGAGCATCTGCGCCGAGCACGGGGTCGGGGCGGTGCTGCCGCTCACCGACCTCGACATCGAGGTTCTCGCGGCCGCCCGCGAGGAAGGCCGCCTGCCCGCGCTCGTGCCGTCCTCCGAGATCGCTCGCGCGACCTTCGACAAGTACGCCGCGCACCAGCTGCTCGGGGCGCAGGGACTGCCATCGCCGCCGACGGTGCTGCCCGAGGAGGATCTCGAGTCGCTCGCCTATCCGGTGATGGTCAAGCCGCGCAGGGGCTCGGGCGCACGCTCGATCCATCTCGCGCGCGATGCCTCCGAGGCGCGGTTCTTCGTCGACTACGTCGACGAGCCGGTGATGGTCCAGCGCGCGATGCGCGGACCCGAGCTGTCGATCGACTGCCTCGGCGATCTCGGGGGCCGCTGCCTCAACTCGATCCCGCGGACGATGCTCGAGTCGCGTGGAGGCGAGTCGATCAAGGGCCAGGTGATCCACGACGACGAGCTGATCGCGCTCGGGCGCCGCACGATGGAGGCGCTCCGAGTGAGCGGCCCGGCGACGATCCAGGTATTCCGCGACCCGCAGATCGGCATCGCGATCACCGATGTCAACACACGCTTCGGCGGCGCCTTCCCGGCACCGGTGTTCGCCGCGCTCCCGGGACGCACCTACCCCGAGCTGATCGTGCGGATGGCGGCCGGCGAGCAGCTCGAGCCGCACGTTGGGGAGTTCCGCGCCGGGATGACCTTCACGCGCTACTACTGGCAGCTCGAGCTCGACGAGCGGCTCGAGCCGACCGGGCGCGAGATCGTGCCGGGAGGGCCCGCCGAGCCGCGCCGGGACTGAGCGGCGAGCGGCGCCACGCCTGCGGTTAGAATTCCACGGAGTGGCCACTTCGCTTGCCGATCCTGCGCCCGCCACGATCGACGGCTCCGCCCCCGTCGCGACGCCCGGTGCCCCGGGTCCGGACGCGCCGAGCACGGCGCCGGCGCCCGATCAGCGGACGTGCGCGAACTGCGGCTCGCCGATGAGCCCCGGTCAGGACTGGTGCCTTCAATGTGGCACCGGTGCCCCCGGGAGCCTCGGAACCAGCAGGCCGCCCTGGCGGTCCGGGGCCGGCATCCTGATCGCCACGGCGGTGCTCGCGCTCGCCGCGGCTGGGGCGGGATATGCGGCGCTCAGCAAGGGCAAGGCGAGGACGGTCGGGGTGACGAGGACGGTCGCACAGGTCACGCCCCCGCCCGCGGTCGCGCCGGGAACGACGACGGTTCCGCCGGCTACCGTCCCGAAAGTCGGGACGCCGACGACGATCAAACCGAGCACGCCACTGCCCACCACGACGCCGCCGAAAATCCCGCTGACGGCTGTGACGCCGAAAATCGGAACGACGAGCACCCCCGCCGCCACGAACCCCTCGTCGACGACGACGACGCCATCGTCGGGCTCGGGCGAATCCCAGCCGCAGGCGCTCCTGCTCGACACGAACGCGGCGCAGACCTACAACCCCTACGCCTATCCGGCCGCAGGCTTCGGCGACCCGAGCCTCGCGATCGACGGCGAAACGGCGACCGGCTGGACGGCGCAGGTGGACCCGGCGGTCGCGCCGAAGATGGCCGAGGGGCTCGTGATCGATCTCAAGAGCGCGCGCAAGATCTCGGCGGTCGCGCTCGTGACCACGACGCCCGGGATGACGGTGCAGGTCTACGGAACGGCCGCGCAGGCGCTGCCCGCCTCGATCACCGACCCGGCGTGGGTCAAGCTCAGCCCGAGCCTGCCGGTCAAATCGAAGCACATGCGGATCAAACTGAAATCGGCCAAGGCGGTGCGCTTCGTGACGCTGTGGATCAGCAGGGCGCCAGCCTCCTCGGTCGGGACGCCGCAGGCGCCGGGCCGCGTCAGCGTCAACGAACTCGAACTGTTCCCGTAGGGGGCTTCTAGGACCGTGCCCGCGCGCGTTTCGCCGGGCGTTTCGTGCGGGACCCGGCGGCGCGTTTCGGAGCGACCCGCTTCCCCCACACGTCGTCGAGGAAGCCGGCTATCTCGTTGGTGAGCCGTTCCGGGCGCACGCGCAGCTCGATTAGCGAGTTCGCCTGGATCAGGCGGGAGTTGGCCATCTCCTCGGCGAGCATGCCCGCGTCACTGAAGGGATGAACGGGATCGCGGCGGTGACCCAGCACGAGCGCCGGGACCTCGAACGTGCGCCGTTCGCTGCGATGCGGCGCGATGCGCCCGAAGAACAATCCCTGCAACAGGGCTCCGCCGGGCCCGGGCTCCTGGCGGACCAGATCGAGCATCACGTTGCCGTAGTGCGGAAGCAGCGCCCGCGGGATCGCCCTCGTCACGCGTGAGAGCAGCTTCATCACAGGCTCGCCGAACGTCAGCGCGACGAGCAGCGGCGTGAACGTGAGCGCGCTCGAGAGCAGCCCATTGTCGAGCACCGGCATCTCGATCACTAGCCCTCGCAGCCTCTCGGGCCGGCTCGCGGCGACCTCGAGGGCGGCGTTCGCGCCCAGCGAGGTGCCCATCACGACGGCTTCGTCGATCTCGAGGTGGTCCATCAGCGCGACGATCTGCTCGCCGTAGAAGGCCATCGAATAGCGCCACATGTCGCGCGGGCGGTCGGAGGAGCCGTGACCGAGCAGGTCGACCGTGATCACGCGGTTGCCGCGCGCCGCGAGGTCTTCCGCGAGCGGGCGATGCATCTCCTGGCTGAGCAGCAGGCCATGGAGGAGGATCAGGGGACGGTCCTGGGCCGGCGTGCTGTGCGCCGTCCTGCCGCGGCCTCCACCGGAGGTCACCGCGGCCGGGCCACCGCCGAACTCGCGATAGGCGATGCGCTGGCCCTCGTATCGGAAGGACGGCATGCCGGCACCCTACTACCCCGATCCCGAGGGCAGCGCGGTCTGCTGCGGCTGCGCGGTAGCGTTGAGGCCACTCGTCAGCCAGCTACACCAGGAGGAGATCCATGGCCAAGGAGCCGCGCATCCTCGCCGGAGAGACCGCAGCGATCACGGGCGCAGCGCGCGGCATCGGCCGCGCGACGGCGGAGGCATTCCTCCGGAAGGGCATGAAGGTCGCGATCGGGGACGTCGACCAGGCGGCCGCCGCGCAGACCGCATCCGAGCTCGGTCCGAGCACCGTGGCGCTGCCGCTCGACGTCACGGACAGGGCGTCCTTCGCGGCGTTTCTCGACCGCGCCGAGGAGCAGCTCGGGCCCGTCGACGTGCTCGTCAACAACGCGGGGATCATGCAGGTGGGGCGCTTCATCGACGAGGACGAACTCACCGCACGGCGGATGGTCGACATCAACATCCACGGCGTGATCCTCGGCATGAAGCTCGCGCTCGAGCGCATGATCCCCCGCGATCGCGGTCACATCGTCAACATCTCCTCGCAGGCCGGCAAGTTCGGCGCCCCCGGCGGAGCCACCTACTCGGCAACCAAGCACGCGGTCGTCGGCCTGACCGAGGCCGTCCGGGGCGAGCTGCGCATGATGGACGCCCACATCGACCTCAGCTACGTGATGCCGTTCGTCGTCAACACCGAGCTCGGTTCGGGTCTCGGCGAGGCGCGTGGCATGAGCAATCTCGAGCCCGGCGAAGTGGCGGACGCGATCGTCGAGGCGTTGCAGTTCGGGATCGTCGACGTGTGGGTGCCGAAGTCGGCCAAGCGGACGAACGCGCTGGGCGTACTGCTTCCCCGCCAGCTCTCCGAGGGCATGGCCCGGGCGATGAAGGCCGACCGCGTGCTCGCGTCGGCCGACCTCGACTCGCGGCGCGATTACGAGCTGCGAGCCTCCCGCTCGGAGCCCGGTCTCGAGGGCACGCCCGAGCAGCCGCAGATCACGCAGGGCGCCTAGGCGCGATCAGCCGGCAGCGAGCCACTCGGCGATCAGGCGCCCGATCAGCGGTCCCTGGTCCTCCTGGAGGAAATGACTCGCGTCCTCGATCTTGCGCGGCGCTTCCCGGCCGATCGTCTCGGCGAAGCGCTCGCCGACGGAGAAGGGCAGGACCGGGTCGGAGTCGGCCCAAAGCATCAGCGTCGGCCGGCGGTCCTCGCGCAGGGCTTCTCCCACCCGCTGGCCCGCCGCCGCGCCGGGCGCGTCCGGCGTCTGGGGAAGGATCAGCGGGAAGGCCCGCGCGCCCGCCTTGGAGGCCGGATCGGGGTAGGGGGCGTCGTAGGCGTGGATCACCTCGTCACCGGGGTCGGTCTTGCAGGCGCCCCGCACGAGAAAGCCCACGGGAAGATCCTCGGTGCGCTCGACGAAGTCGTGGAAGGCCATCCACGCATCGGTCATTCGCTGCCGCCCGCTGAAGAGTCCCGTGTCCATGATCACCATGCGCTCGATCCGGTCCGGGTGCTCGACTGCGAGCCGCAGCCCGATCGGTCCGCCCCAGTCGTGCACGACGACCGTCGCCCCGCGAAGGTCGAGATCCTCGAGCAGCGTCGCGGTCTGCTCGACGTGCAGGTCGTAGCTGTAGAAGTCGATGTCGGTCGGCTTGTCCGAGCGCCCGAACCCCGCGAGGTCGGGCGCCACGCAGCGGAATCCGGCATCGCGCACGGGCGGGATCACCTTGCGCCACAGGAACGACCACGTCGGCTCGCCGTGCAGGAACACGACCGGCGCGCCCTCCCCCTCGTCGAGGTGCGCGAGGCGCAGGCCACCGACGTCCCGGTACTGCGACTCGAACGGGAAGTCGACGAGCCCCTCCAGTGCGTCTTCGGGTGTGCGCACCGCGGCGGTCATCCGGCGCGGAGCATATCCGGTGCCCCATCGGCTAGGCTCGCGCCCGAATGCACCATCTCGCCATGCAGCTCGCACCCGTGCTCGGCGCCGAGAAGAGCAAGGTCCCCTTCTACATCGCGGGCGGCCTGCTGGTGGCGTGGGCGCTGATCCTCTCGCTCGCGCTCGGCATGCGCCGCCCCGCGTTCCCCGACAACCTCGCCGGCGAGCACGCCGTGATCACGATCTCGGTCGTGCTCGTGCTCGCCGCCGTCGCCACGGCGGTGCTGACGTCGGGCTCATCGCCGGAGGCCAAGGCCGCGATCCAGCCGTTGCCGGTGGCCGCGAACCCGTCGGTGCCCGCAGTTGCAGCCTCTGGCTCGACACCCGCATCCTCGACGCAGCCGCCGGCCTCGACGGGAGCCGCGCCCGCCGCTCCGGCTGAAGGCGCGGCAGGCGCCTCGAGCAAGAGCTCGGCTGCCAGCTCGTTGAAGCTCGCCGCCGACCCCGGAGGCCTGCTCAGCTTCGACACCAAACAGCTGAGCGCGAAGGCGGGGGCGGTCACGATCGCGTTCACCAATGCCTCCCCGGTGGAACACAACGTGACGGTCGCTCAGGGCACCGCCGTCGTCGGGGCGACGCCGACGTTCACGGGCGGATCAAAGACGATCACGCTCAACCTCAAGCCGGGCACCTACACGTTCTACTGCAGCGTCCCCGGACATCGCCAGGCCGGGATGCAGGGCACGCTGAAGGTCACATGAAGCTGTATGTCTGCTGGGGCACCTTCCCGACTCCGCGTCCCGGCGGCCACCCCTGCGCGAACGCGCACAGCGCGCTGAAGCGGGCCGGGTACCGGCCCGAGGTGATCAAGTCCTACGGGTTTGCGCCGTTGCCGGGCGTGTTCAACCAGACGCGCGGACGCAGGGAGGTCCAGGAGCTGACCGGCAACCGCTGGGTGCCGACGCTCGTGCTCGACGACGGGACCGTGATCGACGGCTCCGGGGAGATCGTCGACTGGGCTCGCACGAACCCCGCGTAGCTCTGGCGGCGAGCGGTGATCGACTCCGTGAGGCCCTCAGCGAACTGCTCGCCCATCGCCCTGTCACCACGTGCGGCGGCGCGACCAAGCGCGACCGAGAGTGTCGCGGCGAATGTAAGCCCCACGAGCACCAGCGCGATGATGAGGATCAACGAAATCGACGATCACCCCTGCTCCTCAGCGGACACTCGCACAGCGCGCGGACGGGAGTCCACCCCGCCGGTGAGATCACCTCGCTGTAACCGTCAAATTCTCCTCGGGGGGGACATGTCCTTCCCGGTCCCCGCGAAACGAAAGAAGGACAAGCAATGAACGTTCTCGCAAGCCTCGACGAGACCCGTGCCGCGAACAACATCCTCGAGCACCCCTTCTATCAGCGCTGGAGCGCGGGGGAGCTGACCCCGGAGGAGCTGCGCTGCTACGCCGGCCAGTACAGGCGCGCAGTGCTCGCCCTCGCCGAGGCGTCCGAGCGCGCCGCAGCCGACGCTCCCGCAGCGCACGCACCCGCGCTGCGCGCGCACGCCGCCGAGGAGGCATCGCACGTCGCCCTGTGGGAGGAGTTCGCACGCGCGACGGGCGCGCGCGAGGCGACCGGCGCTCCGGCGCTGGTGGAGACCGAGGCCTGCGCTCGCGCATGGACGCAGGGCGAGGACCTGCTCGAGCGCCTGGCTGTTCTCTACGCAATCGAGGCCTCTCAGCCGGAGGTCGCGAAGACCAAGCTCGAGGGGCTCACGGCGCACTACGGCTTCGCGGACGAAGGGCCCGCGGTCGAGTACTTCGCGACGCACCAGCTGCGCGACGTTGAGCACGCGCGCGAGGCCGGCGAGCTGATCGCCGAGCTGATCGCCGAGGTCCCGGACCCGGACGCCAAGGAACGAGCGATGGTGCGGCTCGCCGAGCGGGCGCTCGAGGCCAACTGGCGCCTGCTCGACGGCGTTCAGGCGCACGCCGGCTGAGCGCGCCGGGGGCCGCGGCGGGCGGAGAGCGAGCGCGGCCCGGGAGCTCCCGACCAGCTGGAGCGCTAGCGGGCAGGGGCGGGCCGCCCGCAGAGGCGCCAGGCGAACAGCACGGCGGCGACGGAGGTCGCGAGGTTGAGGCTCGAGACGCCGGGACGCATCGGGAGGCTGATGTGCCCGTCGGCTCGCGCGCTCAGCTCGGGGCTGAGTCCGTGGCGCTCGGTGCCGAAGGCGAGCACCGCGCGCGGCGGCAGCTCGAGGGGATCGAGCGGCTCGCCGTCGGGGTCGACCGCGAGCAGCGGCCGGACGCCCTGATCGAGGGCCGCGAGGCTCTCGATGCGCGTCACGGGGAGCGCGAAGTGAAGCCCCGCCGCGCCGCGAAGCGCGTCCGGGTGCCATGGGTCGTGGGTGCCTGTCGTCAGCACGCCGGCGACGTCTGCCGCCGCGGCGACTCGCACGCAGGCACCCATGTTGCCGAGGTCACGCGGATCCTCGAGCAGGATGACCGGCAGCGCGCGTGAGTCCGAGAGCACCTCGCCGGGTGCGACCGAGGGTCGCCTCGCGAGCGCGATCACGCCCGTCGCGGGGGCCATCGGTGCGAGCTGCTCGAAGACCGCCGGCTCGACCTCGCGCGCGAGGGCGCGCACGCTCGTCGCGAGATCGGGCGCGAGTGTCTCCGCGAGCCGCTCGAGCTGCGCGGGATCGGCGCACGCGACCTCGAGGACGTCGGCGCCGAAGCGCAGAGCGTGCTTCAGCGGATGGAAGCCTTCGAGCACCGCCAGCGAGCGATCACGCCTCGCGCGTCCGAAGCGCGGGATCAGCGACCCGTCTTGCACGGAGCGATGATCGCACGCGCAGACGCGCGCAGATCGCGTGCGCGCGTGGCCGGCGTTGACAGCTCCCCGAGCGAGGGTAGGTTGGTAGGCGTAGAGTGCGGTCGCCATGAGATTCGAGGGCATCCACCACATCACCGCGATCACCGCCGACGCGCCGGGGAACGTCGAGTTCTACACCGGCGTGCTCGGGCTGCGGATGGTCAAGCGCTCGGTCAACCAGGACGACCCGACCGTCTACCACCTGTTCTACGGCGACGAGGACGGCTCTCCGGGAGCCGACCTCACGTTCTTCGAGTACCCCGGCGCGCCGCCGGGACGGGCCGGGGCCGGGATGGTGCACAGGATCGTCTGGCGCGTGGGCTCGGGCGAGGCGCTGGATTTCTGGCGCGAGCGGCTCGGAGGGCGCGGCGTGTCGGTCGAGCGGACGGGGGACAGCCTGCTGTTCGCCGACCCGGAGGGCCTCGTGCACGAGCTCGTCGTCTCCTCGCAAAGCGCCCCGTTGTCCGCCGAGTCGCCTGAGATCCCGAGCGAGCTGGCGCTCCAGGGATTCGACGGAGTGCGCGCGTACAGCAACGCACCCGAGCTGAGCGAGGCGCTGCTCGCAGAAACGCTCGGCTTCGAGCGGATCGAGGGTGAGCTGTGGGAGGTCCGGGGAGAGCGGCGGCACAGCTTCTACGCGTATGACCGCGCGCCCCCGGAGATCAACCGCAGCCAGGGTGCCGGCTCCGTGCACCACGTCGCGTTCGCCGCGAACATGGACGACCTCGAGGCGTGGCGCCTGCGCGTCGCCACGGCCGGCGCGGGGCCCACACCGGTGATCGACCGCTTCTACTTCCGCTCGGTCTACTTCCGCGAGCCGAGCGGCGTGCTGTTCGAGATCGCGACGATCGGCCCCGGCTTTGCGGTCGACGAGGATGCCCGCCACCTCGGCGAGCGGCTCTCGCTGCCCCCCGACTTCGAGCCGCTGCGCGCGCAGCTCGAGGAGACACTGACGCCGCTGCCGTATCCGCCGTCCTGGCGCCTGGCCGCCTCGGGCTGAGCGGCTGCTCACGGGGCCCGCCGCCGGGCGCCCCGCAGGCGGCTCGCACAGGGCCCATGCGTCGCCGTGGGGCCGCGTCCAGGGGCATCCCGCGCGGCTCAGGTCCTGACATCAAGGCCCGATAAGTAAGGCATGAAGGACGAGGTGGACCGGGGCATCGTCGATCAGTCGGCCGTGGGCATGCGGGTCGCGACCTTCTCCGCCGGCATCTGGCTCACCTACGTCGTCTGCCTGACGAGCGTCGTCTACGTCGCGCTCAGCTGGGAACGCCCGAACCGGGCCCTGCTGCTGGCGACGTTCGCCCTCGGCATGCTCGGCGGGCTGATCGCCGCCCTGCTGCCGCGCGAGCGGATCGTGCGCAGCCGCTACAGGGAGGTCTTCTTCCTGGGATGGAGCCTGCTGGACCTGGCGCTGATCGCCGTCGCGACGTGGGCCGACGGCGGCACCGGGAGCCCGCTGGCGCTGATCTTCTTCAGCCCCGTCGTCTTCTCGGCGATGTCCTACCCGCTGATGTCCGTGCTCGGCGTGGGCGGCCTGAGCGTCGCCGCCTACCTGACGCTCGCCGTCACCGTCGGCGGCGCCAGCTGGGCCTATCAGGGCCTGTTCGCCGTGATGCTCGCCTGCACCGGAGCGATGAGCGCCTGGCAGGCGCGCAACCACGATCGCCAGCGCGCAGCCCTGATGGAGGTCTCCCGCGCCGATCCGCTGACCGGCTGCCTGAACCGCCGTGGCTTCGAGGAGCGGGCGAATGCCGAGATCAGCGCTGCCGGCAGGCGCGCCGCGCAGGGAGCGGTCGTGGTGCTCGACATCGACCACTTCAAGCCGGTCAACGACCGCTTCGGACACGCCGCCGGCGATGAGCTGCTGCGGTGGGTGGTCGCGACGATCAAGCAATCCGTCAGGCCGAACGACGCGATCGGCCGGATCGGCGGCGACGAGTTCGCCGTCCTGTTCGCCGACATCGAGCCCGCCGACGCGCTCGAGGGTGCGAGCCGTATCTCGTCGGCTCTCGGCGAGCGCGCCCCGTGCTCCCTGGGGATGGCGACCTTCCCGATGGACGGCGTCGAGCTCGAGGAGCTGATGCGCATCGCCGACGTGCGCCTCTACGCCTCCCGTCACGGGCGGCCCGACCGCGACGCGACCGGCCCGAACGAGCGGTTGAGCTGGGCGGCGACGCTGGCGCACGCCGTCGACATGCGGATGAACGCCGCGCACGAGCACTCGCGCGCCGTCGCCGATCTCGCGGTCTCGATCGCGACCGAGCTCGGCTGGCAGTCGGACATGCTGGGCATGCTTCGCGTGGCCGCGATGCTGCACGACATCGGCAAGGTGACCGTGCCCGACGAGATCCTCTGCAAGCGCGGCGGGCTCACCCCGGACGAGTATGAGCAGATGAAGGGACACAGCATCGCCGGAGCCGAACTCGTCTCGCGGATCGAGGGACTCGACTCGATCGTCGCCTGGATACGACACTCGCATGAGAGCTGGGACGGCTCGGGCTATCCCGACGGCCTTCGCGGTGAGGCGATCCCGCAGGCCTCGCGCATCATGCTCGTCGCTGACGCGTTCGACGCGATCACCAGCACGCGTCCATACCGCGAGGCGCTCTCCGCAGAGCACGCCTGCGAGGAGCTCATGCGCCACGCCGGCACGCAGTTCGACCCGGCGTGCGTGCAGGCGCTGCTCGCGCACCTGGCGGCGCCGGCTCCCTCGCCACGAGCCGTGCGCGCGGTCGCGTAGGCCCACGCGAGGCACGGGCTCCCGCGGCGGGCGCTGTCCCTACGCTGCGCCGAGTCGCCGCGAGCGAGGCGAGCGGTGGGCGAGCACCGCGCCCCAGTCGGCGTCCGCGATCTCGCCCGGGCGGGTCGTCGCGATGAACTCGCGCAGGAGCCCGGAGAGGCCCTGCGGATCTTCGAGATGAGGGAAGTGTGCGGCGGTGGGAAGCGTCCTGAAGATGCTGTTGGGCGTCCGCTCGTGAGCATCGCGGCCGTGCTCGATCGGGATCGTGTTGTCGCGCTCGCCCCAGACGATCAGCGTCGGGATCGACTCGAGCAGGTAGAGCCGGTCGGTGGCGGCGACGCGCTGGCCGTGCACGTCGATCACCGAGCGGAGCGTGTGCAGGAACGCACCCTGCGCTTCGGAGTTCTCGAGCGGGCGCAGCGCCCTGGCGATCGCCTCGAGGTAGACGCCGGTCGAGACGCCGCGCCGGCGAAGGCGGCGTCCCGCGTGCGACAGCGCGCCGACCAGCCGCGGGTGGATCGTCAGCGCGAGCAGAGCCGCCATCCCGGGCAGCGCGGCCGTGCGTAGCATCGGGCTCACCTCGCGGCCGAGACCTCCGCTCGAGACGAGCGCCAGCCGCTCGACGCGCTGCGGGAACTGGTAGAAGAACTGCATCGCGACGCCGCCGCCGAGCGAGTGCCCGACGATCGTCGCGCGGTCGACGCCGATCGCTGACAGGAGGTCGCGGATGCTCGCCGCGTGCGCCCCCAGCGAGTAGTCGCCGCGCGGAGCCGCCGAATCGCCGTGGCCGATCAGGTCGGGCGCGATCACCATGTGCCTGTCGGCCAGGCTCAGCGCCACCGCGCGCCAGTGGCTCGAGGAGTTGAGCATCCCGTGGATCAGCACCACGGGCGGCCCGCTGCCGGCGATCCTGTAGATCACGCGGCGTCCGTGCAGCTCGATCTGCCACTCGTCGAACGCGTCGGGGCCGCCGGAGCGGGACGGCAGTGGCGTCGGGCTGCGCGCCCGTAGCCGCTCGACGCGGTCGCCTCTGCCGGTACTGGATCTCAGCGCGGCACCTCGCGGGGCACCCTAGCAAAGGGTCATACTGCGCCTGCGGTGCTGCGGCTCGTCACGATCCCGATCAGCCACTACTGCGAGAAGGCGCGCTGGGCGCTCGAGCGGGCGGGCATCTCCTATCGCGAGGAGCGCCACGTGCAGGGTCTGCATCGCGTCGCAGCGCGGCGCGCGGGAGGCGGCGCCACGGTGCCCGTGCTCGTCACGCCCGAGGGCGCGGTCGGCGAGTCGGCAGAGATCCTCCTGTGGGTGGACGAGCGCACCGACGCCGACCGCAGGCTGCTCGGAGGCGATCGTGCCGATCGCCTCTCGGAGCTCGCCTTCTGCCGCCGGTTGGACGAGCGGCTCGGCCCGCGGGGACGGAGGTTGATGTACGTGCACATGCTCACCCAGCGCGACCTCGCGCTGCCGTTCAACAACGACGGCGTCCCCGCGTGGGAGGACCGCCTCGCACGCGTTGGTTGGTCGCCGATCGGCCGGTTGATCGGCAGGGTGCTCGAGATCCGGCCGGGTATCGAGGTCGAGGACGAGGCGGCGGTCTGGCACGAGTTCGACTTCGTCGCCGAGCGGCTCTCCGACGGGCGGCCCTATCTCTCGGGTGCGCGCTTCGGTGCAGCCGACATGACATTCGCGGCGCTCGCCGCGGCGGTCGTCGTGCCTGCGGACTACGGGACGCCGCTTCCGCAGCCCGACGTCCTGCCGCCCGCGATGGGCGCGCTCGTGCGCCGGGCGCGAGAGCATCCGGCGGGAGGTCATGCGCTCGCGCTCTACGACCGCCACCGACGCGAGGTGGTCGGCTGAGCGCCGCCGCCGGCGAGGCGACGGGCCGGCGTGAGAGTCGGGCGCCGATTCGTCCAAAGGGCTCGGCGGCGGTCGGAGGAAAGCCGCTACGCGATGGAGCAGGCGGCTCCGGCAGATTGGCCAGAACGGCCATATGGCGCGTCTGGTTCGACAATTAGACTCGCGGCGGATGTTCTCTTCGAGCGGTACGCCGGTCGCTGCGCCGAGCGCGCGTGGTTCGGTTGCCGAGGCGGGCGCCGAGACGGCCGCAGTACGGCTGCGCGACGTGCGTAAGTCCTACGGCGATGTCCTCGCCATCGACACCCTGTCCCTGGAGGTCGTCGCAGGGGAGTTCTTCACACTGCTCGGGCCGTCCGGTTCGGGCAAGACGACGACGCTCCGCGTGATCGCCGGCTTCGAGCTGCCCGACTCCGGCTCCGTCGAGCTCCACGGCGTCGATGTCACGCGCAGCGCGCCGTATGAGCGCCCCGTCAACACCGTCTTCCAGGACTACGCGCTGTTCCCGCACATGAGCGTGCTCGACAACGTCGCGTACGGCCTTCGTGTCAAGGGCGTTTCCAAGGGCGAGCGCCGCCGCCGCGCCGCGGAGGCGCTCGCGATGGTGCGCCTGCCGAACGTCGAGGAGCGGCGCCCCGTGCAGCTCTCGGGCGGCCAGCGTCAGCGCGTGGCTCTCGCTCGCGCGATCGTCAACCGCCCGCGCGTGCTGTTGCTCGACGAGCCCCTGGGGGCGCTCGACCTGAAGCTGCGCCAGGCGATGCAACTCGAGCTGAAGTCGATCCAGCGCGAGCTCAGCGAGCAGATCACCTTCGTCTACGTCACCCACGACCAGGACGAGGCCCTGACGATGAGCGACCGCATCGCCGTGTTCTCCGAGGGCCGGATCGAGCAGATCGGCACGCCGGGGGAGATCTACGAGCGACCTGTCAACGAGTTCGTCGCCGGGTTCGTCGGGACGTCGAACGTGATCGAGCGGGGCGGGCGCTCCTACACAGTGCGCCCGGAGAAGATCCGGATGCTCGGCGAGGACGAGCGCGAGGAGGGCTCGTCGGCAGGCATCGTGCGCGAGGTGGCGTATCTAGGCTCGGTCACCCGTTACGTCGTCGAGCTCGACAGCGGCGAGACACTCGTCGTCGTCAGGCAGAACCTCGACACCTCGGCGGCGCAGGCGCTCGCCGAGCGAGGCCGCCGGGTGCGACTGGCCTGGCGGCTCGGTGACGCCTCGGAGCTCGACATCAATCAACAGGAGGAGAGAGACAGATGAGGCTGGCGAAGATGGACTGGGCCTTGGCGGCGATCCTGGGCGTGATGGCGATCGGCGTGAGCGCGTGCGGTTCGAGCAGCTCCTCGACGAGCAGCGTGGCGACGAAGATCGGCAACGGCGAGGGGCAGTTGAACCTCGTGGCATGGGAAGGCTACGCGCAGCCCGAATGGGTGAAGCCGTTCGAAGCCGCGACAGGGTGTCAGGTGCACGCGAAGTACGCCGGCTCCTCCGACGAAATGGTGACGCTGATGCGCCAGGGCGGGGGCAGCACCTACGACATGGTCTCGGCCTCCGGCGACGCGAGCCTGCGCCTGATCAGCGGAGGCAATGTCGCGGCGATGAACGTGAACCTCGTGCCGGAATGGAAGAACTTCATCCCGCAGCTGCAGTCTCCCTCGCACAACACGGTGAACGGCGTTCACTACGGCATCTCGCTCCAGTGGGGTCCGAACGTGCTGCTTTACAACAGCAGCAAGGTGAAACCCACGCCGACCAGCTGGGAATCCATCTACAACCCGAAATACCGGGGGGCGGTCACCGTGCCGGCCAACCCGATCCAGATCGCCGACGCGGCTCTGTACCTGTCGAAGGCGCAGCCGAGTCTTGGGATCACCGACCCATACGAGCTCACCGAAGCGCAGCTGAACGCCGCCGTGGCGCTCCTCAAACAGCAGCGCCCGCTGGTGAAGAAGTACTGGACGGCGGCGGCGGACGAGGTGGAACTGTTCAAGAACGGCGACGCGGTGATCGGCGCGGCGTGGCCTCTGCAGACGAACAACCTCCAGGCCGACAAGGTCCCGGTGGGCGAACTGATCCCCGCGCAGGGGGCGACGGGCTGGGCCGACACGTGGATGCTCGCCGCCCACGCGAAACACCCCAACTGCGCGTACAAATGGGTGAACTGGGTCAGCACCCCGAAGGTGCAGGCCGAACAGGCGATCTCCTTCGGTGAGACGCCGGCGAACACCAAGGCATGCCCCTTCATGGAACAGATCAAGAAGGGCTCGTGCCCGAAATATCACGCGAACGCTCCGAGCGCCTACTTCGAAAGCATCAAGTTCTGGAAGACGCCGGTGAAAAACTGTGGTAACGGAAAAACCGATTGCATGGACTACAGCGTCTGGCAGAAAAAGTGGACCGAAGTAACCGCCTAGGCGGCGACGCACGGGCTCGGCAGCCCGCATCACTGTGAACGCGACGGCCCGCAGCCGCGCGTCGGCGGCGCTGTTCCGCCGGCCGTGGCTGCGGGCCGCGCTGCTGCTGTCGGGCCCGACGGCGTGGTTCGTGCTGATCTACCTCGGCGCGCTCTTCCTGCTGTTCCTCTCGGCGCTCTGGAGCGTCGACTCCTTCAGCGGGAAGATCGTTCACAGCTGGACGTTCTCGAACTTCGAAACGCTGTTCAACGTCCCGGCCTACCGCACGATCGCCCTGCGCACGATCGGGATCGCGGCGGCGGTCACGGTGACCGACATCCTGCTCGCGGTCCCGTTCGCGTTCTTCGCGGCGCGGATCGCGTCCAAGCGGCTGCAGGCGGTCCTGTTCGTGGCGGTGCTGATCCCGTTGTGGTCGAGCTACCTCGTGCGGGTCTTCGCCTGGCGGCTGATCCTCGCGAAAGACGGGGTGCTGAACTGGGCGCTCGGCCAGATCGGGCTGGGCTCGGTGAACATCGGCTACTCCAACTGGGCGATGTGGATCGTGTTCACCTACGTCTGGCTGCCGTTCATGATCCTCCCCGTGTGGGCCTCGATCGAGCGCGTCCCCGACTCGCTGATCGAGGCGTCCGCCGACCTCGGCGCGCGCGGCTGGCGGAGCTTCAGGCTCGTGCTGCTCCCGCTGATCCTTCCCGGGATCGTCGCCGGATCGATCTTCACCTTCTCGTTGACGCTCGGGGACTTCATCACGCCGACGCTCGTGGGTGGCGCCGGCTCGACGTTCATCGGCAACGTCGTCTACCAGGAAGTCGGGATCTCGAACAACGTGCCGTTCGCCGCCGCGTTCGCGACGATCCCGCTTGTCGTGATGGGGATCTACCTGCTCGTGGCGCGTCGCCTGGGAGCGTTCGAGGCCCTGTGATCGGCACCGGCCGGTGGAGCCGCGTCGCGTTGGCCGTCTGGGCGGCGCTGATCATGCTGTTCCTGTTCTTCCCGATCGTGATCATCATGCTCTACGCGTTCAACCCGTCGAACGTGCAGAGCTGGCCGCTCTCGGGTTTCTCGACGCGCTGGTTCTCCTCCACCTGGCACAACACCGAAGTGCGCCAGGCGCTGTGGCTCTCGGTGCGCGCCGGGCTCCTCGCCACGGCGATCGCGATGGTGCTCGGAACGATGGCGGCGTTCGCCGTGGACCGCTTCCGCTTCTTCGGGCGCGAGGCGGTGTCGCTCGTGCTCGTGCTCCCGATCGCGCTCCCGGGGATCATCACGGGTATGGCGCTGAACTCGTTCATCAGCTTCAACAGCCTCACGTTCTCGCTGCTGACGATCGTGATCGGCCATGCGACCTTCTGCATCGTCACCGTCTACAACAACGTGCTCGCGCGTCTGCGGCGCACGCAGTCCTCGCTCGTCGAGGCTTCGATGGACCTCGGCGCCGACGGCTGGCAGACGTTCCGCTTCGTGACGCTGCCGATGATCGCGACCGCGCTCGTCGCCGGGGGTCTCCTCGCTTTCGCGCTGTCCTTCGATGAGATCGTCGTCACGACGTTCACCGCCGGCGCGCAGAACACGCTGCCGATCTGGATCTTCGCGCACATCCGAAACGGACAGCAGCTTCCGCAGGTGAACGTCGTCGTGCTGTTCGTGATCCTCATCAGCCTGATACCCGTGGCGCTCGCGCAGCGCCTGACGCGCGACACGGGGATGCTGCGATCGGGTGCGCAGGCGCCTGACGCGGGCGCCGCCGCGGCCGCCGGAGCGGGCGGGGCGCCCTGAGCATTCGGCCTAGCGCAAGGCCTCGGCGGTACGCCCCGAGCCCGCAGCCTCGGCGGCCGCGAGGCGGGCGCCCCACTCCTCGCTGCGGCGGAAGACGCCGACCGTGTACCAGACCGACCAGGCGAGCAGCGAGATCAGGAACGGAGCGTCGGTGAGCGCGACGACGAGCACGTAGCTGTCGGTGCTCAGCGTCAGCAGAGCCGCGAGACGGATGAGCGCGCGCGTGAGGAAGTAGGCGCCCCACACCTTCGTGATCGTGCGCATCGCGTGCCGGTAGCTGGCCGACTCCGCGATCACGTCCGGGAACGGGTAGATGTCTCCGGCGAACCACGACGCGAATGGCCTCTCGCTGCGCAGCGAAGACAGGACGGCACAGCCAAGGACCGTGTCGATCCCGATCTCGGTGGCGAGGTAGGCGCCGGCGCTGCCCGAGGTCAGGCCGACGATCGCGCGGATCGCGACGAGCACCAGCGCGAGGCGCACGACCGCCGCAGGACGCCCCTGGCGGCGCTCGTGCACGAACACCGCCAGGCCGAACGCGACGGCGGCCCCGATCCCCGCGAGCAGCCCGAACAGCTTCCAGCCCGCGAAGAACATCGCGAGCGGTCCGAAGCCGTCGCGCACGAGCCGCGGCGCAGAGCGGCGGAGCGTCGCGCCGACCCCGAGCGGCTCGGTGAGTACGAGCTCGGCGGGCGGGGTTGCCACGAAGCTCACTCTACGGGATCGGCGAGCTCCCTCAGCGACCCCGTCCGGGGGTCGAATATGAAGCCCCGGATCTGCTCGCGGGCGATCAGCTCGCGGCTCGAACGCAGGCGCGCGAGGCTTCCCCGAAGCGCGTCCTCGACGTCCGCGAAGGCGCCGAGGCGCCAGCTCGGCAGGACGCCGTCGGCCGCGAGCTGCTCGGCGAAGCCGTCCTCGGAGGCGCCCTGCATGCCACAGCCCTCGTGCATCACGACGACGACCTCCTCCGTGCCGAGCAGCCGCTGGGAGGCGCTCAGCGACCGGATCGCGTCGTCGGTCGCCAGACCGCCGGCGTTGCGGACGATGTGCGCGTCGCCGCGCTCGAGGCCGAGCATCCGCGGTACGTCGATGCGGGTGTCCATACAGGTGAGCACCGCGACCCTGCGCCGCGGCCGCGGGCTGAGGTCGGGGGTCGCGAGCTCGGCGGCGCGCTCCCGGGCGAAGTCGAGCATCTCGTCGGCGCCGCCCACCGCGTCACGCCCGCGGGAGGGGCTCGAGTCCCTCGTCGAGGTCGACCTCCAGCGAGTTCAGCGCGTAGGCGACCATGTGGTAGTGACCCACGAGCATCGCGAGCTCGATCAGAGCTCGCTGATCGTGGTCCTCTGCGAGCTGCGCCCACGTGCCCTCGGAGATCTTCGAGTCCCGGTGAAGCTCGTCGGCCCCGCGAAGCAGCGTCCGCTCGGCGGCCGACCAGCCCTCCGCGTCGGGGCCGAGTGCAACGCGCAGGATCTCCTCGCGGTCGATCCCGAGGGCTTCCGAGATCCGGACGTGCTGGCCCCACTCGTATGGTGAGGAGCAGTTGCATGCAGTCCGCAGGATCAAGAGCTCGCGCTCGCGCGCAGGCAGTACACCGCGGCCGAGCAGAAAGCCGCCGAAGGGCAGCCACGCCCGCATCAGCCGCGGGTGCCGCGCGAGCGTCGAGAAGATGTTGTTGTCGCCGAGGCGTCCACGCAGGCCGGGCTGCCTCGCCCCGAGGGTCGGCGCGAGCTGCTCGTCCCACTCGGCCTCGGTCAAGGGAGGTATGCGCGCCATCGTCCCACGACCGCCGGGCGGCCCTCAGCGCGCCGCCGCGGCGCGATCGGGCAACTCGAACACTCGGCCACTCATCGCTGCCGCCGGGCCGGCAGCGAATATGGGTAGGGAATGCGTGTGAGGCAATCCGGCATCGGTGGAGTTTACGAAAGCCGGGACGCGGGAATCCGCTGAGCGATGCCGATCGACCTCGTCGGCCCCGATCTGGCGGTCTCCCTGCATCTCGATGAGTTCGCCCCGCGCGCGGCCCGCTACCACGTGACACACGTGGATCATCCCTCGCCCGACCTGCGCGATGCGATCGCGCTGCTCACCAGCGAGCTCGTCTCGCGCGCGGTCCAGCACAAGCGCGAGGGGTCCGGCGACTCGCTCGAGCTGCGTGCGTGGATGCCGTCGGACGTCGTCCGCATCGAACTGCGTGCCCCGCACGGGCTGCTCGAGGTCTCCGCCGAGGAGGACGCCACGCAGTACGACCTCGTGCTGCTCGACCAGGTTGCAGACCGCTGGTCGATCGACGAGACCGAGCCCTCGGACTGCATGTGGTTCGAGATCGACCGGCACTTCGAGCATCGGGACTGAGCCGCAGCTGATCGCGAGCGGCCGCCCTGCCCGCTCGCCCGTGCCTGCGAGCGGGCGCTCAGGCCGCGCGCGGCAGATCGAGGAGGCCGTCGAGCACGCGGAACACCGCCGGGTGCACCGACATGCCGCAGTGGCTCGAATCGACCTCGACCTGCCGCGCGTGGGGGTCAAGGCAGGCGCGCCAGTCGACGATGGCATCGCTGCGCGAATGCACGGCGATGCCGTGCACGCCCTCGGGAAAGGCCTCGAGCAGGTCCCGGCGGAAGTCGGCGCAGCAGGCGCCGTCCTTGCAGCTGGTGCTGAAGACCCCCGGGAGGCCGAGATCGCCCAGGCGGGCGAGCCAGCGGACCGTCTGCAGGACCGACGGCGCCACCGCGAGCGGCTCGCGCACGGGGGAGCCGAGCATCACCACGCTCGCGACCGAATCGCCGTCGCGAACGGCGAGCACCCGCGCGAGCGCGCCGCCCCGGCTCTGGCCGATCAGCACGACGGGTTGCCCGCACTCGGAGGCGAACGCCCGCAGCTGCTCCCGCAGGCGCCCGACGACGCGCTCGGCGCAGTCGACGTTGATCCGCATGCCGCTGCTGCAGACGCGGTGACCGCGCCGCTCGAGCCATGATCTGAGAACCGTCAGCGACGCGTCGCCCGCCATCAGGCCGGGGATCAGGAAGACGGGCTGGGCATCGGTCCGGCGCCGGGGCGAGCGCAGCCGCGCGTCGGAGAGCAGTCGCAGCAGCTCGTGGCTGTAGCGAAGCTCTCCCCAGAGAGGCGCGGGCGGCGCGGCGGTGCGGTTCTCGACCATCGAGACATAGAGTACGGGCGATGGAACTCGCCAACAGGCACGTCGTCGTGACAGGCGCGGCCGGAGGCATCGGACGGGCGCTCGTGAGACGCTTCGCCGCCGAGGGGGCGAGGGCCGTGGTCGCCGCCGACCGGGACCTCGCGGGGGCCGGCGCCGTCGCGGCGGAGGTCGGCGGGCTCGCGGTCGAGCTCGACGCCGGCCGCGAGGACAGCGTGCGCGCGCTCGTCGAGCAGGCGCGCGCGGCCAACGGGCCGATCGACGTGTTCGTCTCGAACGCCGGCGTTCCCGGAGCGATGGGTGGCCCCGAGGCCGGCGACGACGCCTGGGACGAGGCGTGGCGCGTCAACGTGATGGCGCACGTGTGGGCGTCCCGAGCCCTGCTTGCGGAGATGACCGAGCGCGGCGAGGGATACCTCATCAACACAGCCTCGGCGGCGGGGCTTCTGACGCAGGTCTCGTCGCTCGTCTACAGCGTCACCAAGCACGCCGCCGTCGCGCTCGCGGAGTGGCTCGCGATCGAGTACGGCGACGCCGGAGTGCGCGTCTCGTGCATCTGCCCGCAGGGCGTGCGCACGCCGATGCTCGATCTCGCGATGACAGAGCCCGCGAGCGCAGCGGCGCTGAGTGCCGGCGGCCTGATCGAACCGGAGGACGTCGCCGATGCCGTGATCGCGGGGATCGCCGCGGAGCGCCTGCTGATACTCCCGCACGAGAACGTCGCCGGCTTCATGGCGCTCAAGGGCTCAGAACCGGAGCGCTGGCTCCGGGGCATGCGGCGCATCGTGCGCGACGCGCGTGCTCCGGCGGGGGGCGGCTGAGGCAGCCGCCGCGGGCGCTCCGCGGGCGCGAGCCGCCCGGCGACGTGCGCAGGGCCGCCGTCGCGCCGGGCAGCGGCTCAGCGCGGAAGCGTTTTCGTGAGTTCGACGACCTGCTGGAAGGTCGGACGGTTCTGGAAGGGGAACGGCGGCACGGAGATCCCGCTCGCGCTGACCCAGCGATTCATGTCGAAGCAGCTCGCCTGTGGGTTCGCTTCACAGGCGCCGTGGCCGTAGACCTGCTGCGGCGAGACCGAGGTCGCTTCGAGCAACGAGGTCTGAAGCGCCTGCTGGCAGGCGGCCAGCGAGCCGCCGCCACAGTAGATCTGCGAGTACGGCGCTTTCGGCGCGGTCCCCTGGCCGTTGGCCGCAAGGAGATCGCGCAGGTCCTTGCTGACCTGCCCGTACCAGCCGTCGGCGAAGTCCGGGGCGGCCGGTTCGGAGCCGGGGTAGGGGCCGCCGAAGGGCAGCATCGTCTGGACCGCGCCGAAGACTTCGTCGCCGAGTCCGCCACGGAACTCGGCTTCGAGCAGTTTGGGCCACCAGGCGTCCATCAGCGTGACGGCTTCGTTGTGCTGGTAGCTGCCCGGGGTCGAGATGTCTTTGTTGGTCAGATCGCGACGGTGCCCGCCGTCGCTGCTCCAGGCGTCGAGCTTGGCGATCGCTTCCTGCACGAGCGGGTTGCTCGGCGTGCCGAGCGCCTGCTTGACCGTGGGCCAAAGCTGCACCATGCGGACGTCCTGGGTGGCGGCTTCGTCCATCGCCGTCACGAGTTGCTCGATACCCATCTTCTTGCCGCCCGCGAGATCGGCTTCGATGAAGTTGCGGATCAGTTGCATCCGGTACACCGGTCCGTAGGCGTAGTGGTCGTCGGCCGAGGACCAGCGCGGCGCCTGCTTGTTGTTCCACGAGACGAGGAACGCGGGGTCGATCGCGTTCGGATGCGCTTCGAACGGGAGCAGGGTGAGCGTGTGGAGTTTCGGTTCATAGCCCTGCCAGTCGTATTCGCCCGTGCCGAGGATCGGGAAGTCGGGCGATGTGCCGAGTGCGCGCTGCGGGTAGGCGCCCGACTGGTAGTAGGCGATGTGGCTGGCGTCGACGTAGGCCCAGTTGAAAGCGAAGTTGATGTTCGCCGCCGCCTGCTCGAACTGCTGCGGACCGGTCACGAAGCCCGGTTCGTTGAGTTTCGAGAAGCCGAGCGCCGAGTCGGCCTCGTGGAAGTAGGTCGTGCGGGCGCTCGCGAAGGCGACCTTCTGGCCGGCGACGCTGCCGCGGGCATAGACGATGCCGTGCACGGTCCTGTAGGCAGTCAGCTTTTCGGCTCCGGGCGGCGTCTGGTCAGACCCGTTCGGCGTCCATGCGTTGGTGTGTTCGAGCTTTTCCATCGCGAGGCACTGGCCCTTGTAGCGGTAGTGGAATTCGTCCTGGCAGAGGACCTCCGCGAAGGTGTCGACGTTGTCCGAGGTCGCGGTCGTCGCGCTCCATGCGTAGTCGCGGCCGTGTCCGAGCTCGACGTAGAGGTTCACGCCGGGGAACGCCGCGCCGCGCGCGTCGATGCCGGGCCCGTGGAGGTCCTCCTCCATCAGGATCTCGGGGTTGTAGTAGCCGACCTGCGGCCCCATCACCGCGATCGCGTGCCCGTTGCTCGAGTGCTTCGCATTGACGAGCTCCCAGTTGGAGGCGTGCGGCGGGCCCGAGAGCGCGGCACGCAGGAGCTGGGAGCCGAGCGAGCCGTCGCTCGGTATCGGCTGGGGTGAGGGAGTGTGTGTCATCTCGCCCGTGTTCGGCTTCGGCGCCGCCGCGGCGGAGGCGCCTTCGAGGGGTTCGCCGTCGTTGACGAAGCTCACGGACCCCGGTTCGGGCATCGCCAGACCCGTCTTCGCAAACGGCGAGCCGGTCTCGTAGGGGAACGCTTTGGAGACCGTGGTCGGCGCCTCGGGGTCGTTGTGCTCGCGGAAGTCGCTCCACCGCGCCCGCCCGCCTTTTGTCCCGAATTGCTTTTCGAAAGCCTCGAGCGCGAGCGCCGAGCGCACCTCAGAGCCGCCGCCCTTGCCGAAGATCCCGCCGATCAGCGACGCCTCGGCGATCACGTCGGTGGGTTTCCACATCGCAGGCGTCTTGCCGATGCCCGCGTACTCGGCGGGCATCTTGTTGGGGTCGACGAGTGCTTCGGCGATGTACGCGTTGATCCCCGCGACGAATTCGTTGAGGTCGGAGACGATCTTTTCGCCTTCGGCGCCGTACAGAGCCGGTGCGTTGTCGAGCTGCGACTGCAGGTCCGCTTCGGTGTACGGCGCGATCAGGTACTGGGTGCGGTCCATCGCGCGGTTGCCTTCGGCGCCGCCCGCGAACGAGGAGAGTTCAGCGCGTGCCGCGTGTCGCAGGACGTCGATCAGGAAGAGTCGATCCGCGGCCGCCGCATAGCCGGCGCCGAACATCACGCCGCCGCGCGTGGTGCCGTAGACGTGCGGGACGCCGAACGAGCTGTCGCGCTGGATCGTGACGTCGCTGCGCGGGCTTTCGGTCGAGGCGAGGTCGCCTTCCTTCACGCCGAACGTCGCGTCCTTGTAGTAGCCCGGGATCTGTTCCCTGGTCAGCGTCGGCGAGGCGTAGATGAGCCCTGCGTACAGCGGCAGCTGATCCTTGAAGTGGGGCGGGTAGGTGCCGTGGAGGTGGAATTCGGCGAGCTGCGCCGCGTTGTCCAGCCCGTTCTCTCCCGCGGGCAGCACGTTGCGAAACCCGCCTGCGTCGTTGGTGCCGTAGGGCTGGACCGCGGCGTCGGCGCGCGCGCTCGCGGCGAGAGCCGAGATCACGATCGTGGCGAGAACTGCCAGCAGGCCCCTGCGAAAGAGCAGCCCGTCGATCGCCCCAACTCCAGTCGCTGCCTTCATTGCAGTCACGTCTCCCCCGTTCGGTGCGCCACGACGAGCCGGCGCCCGGCGAGCTACCCCTTACGCAGGCGCGCTAAACACGTGGCGTCCGACTCGTGGTCCCGTGTCCCGCGCACCCTGCGCCAGGTTTATCGATCGCCGCGCGCGGGTATAGCCCGGCGGGTGCTTCTTCGGAGTCGCGTCTTCGCCTTCCGGAGCGGCGAGCGGGCGAGACGTGCGGGCCGGCACACCGATACGGGCGTAACAGAACAAGGGGGCACGATGCGGGACAGTCGTAATACGGTAATCGGTGTGCGCGGCGTACGCCTCGCTGTCTGGGCGGTCGCGCTCTTCTCCTGCATCGGCATGGCAGCGCTCGCGAGCGCCGGGCCGGCCTCCGCGAGGGTGCTCCGCGTCGGAAAATTCGAAGGTAAAAGCGGCGGCTTCAAAACCATCCAGGCCGCGGTCGAAGCCGCATCGCCGGGCGACTGGGTCCTCGTCGCCCCCGGCGACTACAAAGAAACCGGCGATCACCTCCACGCGGGGTCCTCGCCCGGCGATGCGGGCGCGGGAGTGCTGGTCGAAAAGCCCGGCATCCACATCCGCGGCATGAACCGCAACGGCGTGATGATCGACGGCACCAAGAAGGGCACGCCCGCCTGCAGCAGCAACCCCGCCGATCAGGAACTCGGCCCGGCCGACTCGGAAGGACACCACACCGGGCGCACCGGCCTCGAGGTGTTCAAGGCCGCGGGTGTGAGCCTCGAGAACCTCTCCGCGTGCAACTTCCAAGCCGGCTACGGCGGCGGCGGCGGCAATCAGATCTGGGTCAACTTCGGGGATGGGTCCGGAAAACAGACAGCGGGCTCCTGGCGGGGCGCATTCCTCTCCGCGACCGAGCAGTTCTTCGAAGAAGGCTCGCCCTACTTCGGCTCCTACGGAATCTTCGCCTCCAACACGGGAGGGCCCGGCCTCTACACGCAGGTGTATGCGAACAACCAGGCCGACTCGGACTTCTACATCGGCGCCTGCCGCGACTGCAACACGATCCTCGATCACGCTCACGCAGAAACGAGCGCACTCGGGTATTCGGGGACCAACTCGGGCGGCCATCTCACGATCCAGAACTCTGAATTCAACAACAACAAGTCTGGCTTCGTCAGCAACAGTCAGAACAACGACGACGCGCCCTCGCCCCAGGACGGATCGTGCCCGAACGCGGGCGAACTCGGTCCGACGGGCACGCACAACTGCTGGATCTTCACCAAAAACTCGGTCCACGACAACAACAACGCCAACGTTCCGACGACCGGTGTCGCCGGAGCCGGCCCGGTGGGGTCCGGTGTCGTGCTGTCGGGCGATCGCAACAACATCGTCACTCAGAACACGATCTACAACAACGGCGCGTGGGGCATCCTGCTGGTCCCCTATCCGGCGGTCGAAGAAGAACCTCCGCCGGACCTCAAAGGAGACAACTGCCTGGGCGGCACGAAAGCCGAAGTGAAAGGCAAAACGATCTGCTACTACGACGACTTCGGCAACGAAGTGATCAACAATACGCTCAAACACAACGGCTTCTTCGGCAACCCCAGCAACGTCGACCTGGCCGAGATCTCCAACCCGGAGAACCCGGGCAACTGCTGGCACGGCAGCAAGGACGCCGAACAGCCCCTGGAAGAACCCACGAGTGAACCGAAACTGATCCAATCGCCGCCGCACAGCGAATGCGGCATCCCGGACGCGGGCGAACCGCTGAGCAGCTCGCTGGGCGCGCAGGTCGCGTGCGACTCGCAGTTCTTCGCGAGCATCGCCGAATGCCCGACGGGTAGCGGCGCGAGCTATCCGCGCAAGACGAAAGTCGAACTGATCCCGCTGCCCGAACAACGCACCATGCCCGACCCGTGCGTCGGCGTGCCGAGGAACGGCTGGTGCCCGCTGAACAAGATCAAACCGGCGCCCTATCCGGTGCCGGGCTCACCCGTCGAATAGGTCCCGCCGCTCAGCGGGCGCGCTCGAGCAGCCCGTCGGCTCAGGTCGAGCTCTCGAGCAGGCGCTCGACGAACGCGCGCGAGCGGCCGGCGGCCTCGAGGTCGCCGCGGCCCGCCGAGACGATCGCGCCCATCATCAGGACCTGCAGCTGATAGCCCATCTCCTCGGGGTCGCGCGCGCCCGCCTGCTCGGCATAGATCTGCAGTTTGTGGCGCACCGCGGCCAGATGACCGGCCGCCGCGCGATGGATCGGGCTGTCGGGCTCGTCGATCTCGAGCAGCGTCTTGATGAACGAGCAGCCCTCGAAGTCGGCGCTGTGAAACCACTCGTCGAGTGCGTCGAACACCCCGAGCACCCGTCCCTTCGGCGTGCGCGCCACGCTGTCGATCTCGGTCTCGAGCCAATCGTGCGTCCAGCGCTGTTCGCGCAGCTCGAGGAACGCGAGAACGAGCTCTTCCTTGGAGGGGAAGTGCCGGTAGAGCGTGGCCTTCGCGATGCTCGCCTCGGCGATGATCCGGTCGATCCCGACCGAGCCGATGCCATTGTGCGAGAACAGGTCGTACGCGGTGTCGAGGATCCGCTCGCGCGCTCCCACCCGCAGTTGCCCCACCCCCGCTTCCCCCGCATGGGAAGTCATCCGTGGACAGTAGTGAGACAGGTTTGTATAGTCAACAAGACAGACCTGTATGTCCGAACGACGAGACTTCTCCCGGCTCTCGGGCTACCAGGACGGCTCCCGCACGGCGGAACCGGCGGAGCAGTTGGATTCGCAGCGTGGCCTTGACCTGCTCCTC
>DATAYP010000059.1:0-125899 GCA_036272475.1 Solirubrobacteraceae bacterium
GTGAGAACGCCGATTCGATCGTCGTGATCTGTCTCTGCTCGCATTCCGCCGGGATGATAGGTGCACCCGGCCACGTCCCCGGCGAGAATCCGAGCCGCCCGGCTCCCGCCCCGTGCGGCGCCGTGAGCGCCCGGGAGCGCGCGTGAGCCGCGTCGTCCAGCTCTACCAGCCGACGGGCGGCGGCGTCGGACGCCACATCTGCGATCTCGCCGAATGCCTCCCCGAGCGCGGTCACGAGATCGTGCTGGTCGGCCCCTCGCCGCCCGACGGACTGGCGCGCCTTCCGGACGGCGTGAGCCACATCGCGCTCGATCTCGGCCGCGCGATCTCCCCCGCCGCCGACCTGGCGGCGCTGCGCAGGCTCGCGGCGATCATCCGCCGGCTGAAGCCCGACCTGATCCACGCCCACAGCTCGAAGGCGGGAGCGGTCGGCCGCCTCGCGCGGCTGGCCCGGCCACGCACGCCGGTCCTCTACACGCCCCACGGATACGCGTTCGCGGGATGGTTCTCGAGCGCGCGCGAACGGCTCGCATACCGCGAGATCGAGCGCGTGCTCGCGCCGCTGTCGAGCCGTGTCGTGTGCGTCTGCGAGGCCGAGGCGCGGCTGGCGCGCGCGGTCGGCCTCGCCGGTCGGGTGAGGGTCGTCCACAACGGGATCGCCGGGGTGGCATCCGGCCCGGTAGACACACGGATGCTCGAGCTCGCGCGCAGGGGTCCCGTCGTCTGCGTGCTCACCCAGCTGCGACCCGGCAAGGGCATCGAGACGCTGATCGACGCGACGCCGGCGCTCACGGCCCGCCTTCCCGACCTGCAGGTCGCGATCTGGGGCGAGGGCCCCGAGCTCGAGGCGCTCGCGCTTCGCGCGCGCCGCGCCGCCGTGGCCGAGTCGGTGCACTTCCTCGGCCGCAGCTCCGACCCGCTCGCCGCGCTGCGCGGCGCGGAGGTGTTCGTGCACCCGTCGCTTGCCGAGTCCTTCCCCTACGTGATCCTCGAGGCGATGGCGGCGGGCGCGCCGATCGTCGCGAGCGACGTCGGCGGGATCGGGGAGGCACTCGAGGACGGCGAGAGCGGGCTGCTCGTGGCGCCCGGCGACGTTGCGGCGCTCACAGGTGCGCTCGTCGAGCTGCTCGAGGACCCGCGCCGTCGCACGGCGATGGGTGGGGCCGCGCAGCAGCGGGTACAGCGTCTGTTCACGCGCGAAGCGATGATCGATCGCCTGATCGGGGTCTATCATGAGATCTGCCCCGCAGCGATGAGCCGCTAAGGCTTCACAGTCACGTGGCCGACATAGACATATGCAATTTCGCGACTTCGTAGACATCGTCTGGAGGCGCCGCCTGGTCGTGGCGGTCGTCTTCGGACTGTGTGTCGTCGCGGCCGCAGCCTACGCGTACTCGAAGCCCAAGCGCTACCAGTCGACGGCGACGATCGCCTTCACGCCGAACCCGAGCAAGGGCCAGAACTTCCTGCCCTCGGAAAACCTCGCCGCGCTGCTCGCGACCTACGCCGAAGTCGCGAAGTCGCGCCAGACCCGCCTCGCGGCGGGCGGGATCCTCGGGCACAAGGTGACCGGGACCGTCAGCACCTCGACCGGGGCGAGCGGCGGGATCCTGCAGATAAGCGGCACCGACACGACTCCGCGCGGAGCCGAGCAGACCACCAGGTCGATCACCCAGGCGTTCGTGCGCTCGCTGGAAAGCAACGGCCTGCTCGTCGCCAACGTGATCAACCCGCCGGTCGAATCGTTCACGCCGCTGCAGCCACGGCCGCCACTGATCATCTCGGTGGCGGCGCTTCTGGGGCTGATCGCGGGGGTGCTCTACGCGCTGGTGCTCGACCGCTTCCGCAACAGCGTCGAGGACCCCGTCGAGCTCACCCAGCTCACGGGCCTGCCCGTCATCGGCCGCCTCCCGCGCGAGCGCACGCTCGCGAAGGGCCAGGCGCAGCTGATCTGGCACGCCCCGGGGCACGAATTCGTGCGCGAGGCGTTTCGTGCGCTGCGCGCGAACGTCGAGCTGCTCACCGACGAGCAGCCGAGCACGATCCAGATCACGAGCGCCGGAGCGGGTCATGGCAAGTCGACGGTCGTCGCCAACCTCGCCGTTGCGCTCGGGCAGATCGGGATCAAGATCACGATCGTCGACGCCGATCTGCGCAACCCGCGCCAGCACGAAATCTTCTCGCTCGAGAACAAGGTCGGGCTCTCGACCGCGCTGCTCCTGCCCGACAGCGAGCTCTCGCCCCAGCCGACGACGTTCACGAACGTCTCGGTGCTCACCAGCGGGCTGATCCCGGCGAACGCGCCCGACATCCTGCACGTCCGGCTCCGCGCCGTGCTGCGGGAGCTGCGCGAGGAGGGAGGGATCGTCCTGATCGACTCGCCGCCGGTGCTGCCGGTCAGCGACGCTCCGCTGATCGCGCGCTATGTCGACGGGGTCCTGGTGGTCGTCGCGGTCGACCGTACGCGGACGACGACCGTCTCGTCGGTCGTCGACAAGCTGCGCTTCGCTCAGGCCAACCCGCTGGGGCTGATCCTCAACTTCGCCGAACGCGACGAGGAGACCTTCGGCGGCTACGGCTACGGGCAGGCGTTCATCCCGCAGCCGGGCTCGATTCTCCACGGGTGAGGCCGTGAGCGCTGCGGTTCTGCAGCGGAACACGCGGTCGCTTGCCGGCGCCGTCCTGCTCGGCCTCGTGACGGGTGCGATCGCGGCGCGGGTGCCGCTCGCCGCCGTCGGGTTGATGGCGGCCGCCGCCGGGATCGTGATCGTCACGACGCGCGCGGACCTCGTGCTGCTGGCGATGATCGCGGCGCTGCCTTGGGAGAACAAGCTCCACTACCCGAGCGCCGAATTCTCGACTGTCAAGGGGATCGGCGCGCTCGTGCTGCTCGCCTACCTGCTGCGCATGATCCGCGACCGGCGGGCGGACATCCAGCTCCCGGGACTGGTGGGCATCGTCGCGGCGCTGCTCGTGTGGGTCGGCGTCTCGTTCGTGACGGCGCCGGACCCCTCCGAAAGCACGACGACGCTGATCCGCTGGGTGCTGCTCGTGACGTTCTTCTTCCTCGTGATCCAGCTCGTCGACGGGCGCGTCGAGATCCGCCGCGCGATGCGCTGGTTCGCGACTTCGGTGACCGCCGCGGCCGTCTACGCGCTCGTCCTGTTCGTGGGCCATCACGGCAAGGACTTCCGGGCCGCCGGGCCGCTCCAGGATCCGAACGACTTCGCCTACCTGCTGGCGTGCACGCTGCCGATCGTCAGCTACCTGGCCGGCGCCGACCGCCGCCGGCGGCCGCTCTGGATCCTCGCCTTCCTCGCGATCGCGGGTGCGATGCTCGCGACGCTCTCGCGCGGCGCGCTCGTCGGCATCGCCGCGCTGCTCGTGTGGGGGATCCTGACGCGCCGGATCCCGCTCTGGGTGATCGCGGGCGGCCTCGTCAGCGCGCTGATCGTGGTGGCGCTCGCCTTCACGCTGTGGAAACCCCTGATCGACGTCGCGCTCCATCAGAAGTCCCACGTAGCGAAGAGCAACACCGAATCGCGCGAAGTCTTCTGGGGGGCAGCGATCAAGCTGGGCGAGCGACGACCGGTGACCGGCGTCGGCCCGGGGCGCTTCCCGACCGAGGCGACGCCGCTGCTGCACGGGGACGTCGGAAGCGCGCTCGAACATCCCGTGACGCACAACACCTATCTCGAGATCCTCTCCGAGGAGGGGATCCCGGCGCTGCTGCTGTTCCTCGCCTACCTGGGCGGCACGTGGCTGCTGCTGCGCAAAGTCCAGGCGCGCGCGTCGCTCGACGTCGACCGCGACCTGCAGCGGCTCGCGACGGCGCTCCAGGCGTCGTTGATCCTGGCGGTCGTCTCGGCGTTCTTCCTCAGCGAGGAACTGACCTCTCCGTTCTGGCTGCTCGGCGGCCTCGCCGTCGCGCTGGCGCGCAACTCGGCGGAGCAGGCCTCCGTCGCGGAGGCGCCACGGCGGCGCCTGCGGATCGGACACGCGGTCCCGGCGACGCCCGGGTGAGGGTCGCACTGATCACATCGCTCGAGCGGGGCGGCCCGATCGAGCAGGTAGCGCTGCTCTCGCGCGGTCTCGCCGACCTCGGCGCCTCGGTGCTCGTCACCTGTGCCAACGCCGAGCTCGCCGAGCGCTTTGCCACGCGCGGAGTGCGAGCTGAGGTCGCCCCCCTGCGCCACCAGGCCGACGCGCGGGGCGCCGCTCGCGTGGCGCGCCTCGCGCGGGGCAGCGACGTCGTGCACGCCCACGACCGGCGTGCGGGCCTGTGGACGCGGATCGGCCCGCGACCGAGCCGCCTCGGGGTGCGCGTCTACACGACGCACGGGCTGCCCGAGCCCTACCTGCCGCCGCCGGCCGGGCCGCTGCGCCCGGGTCTGCGCGCAACGCTCCTCTACCGCGGCCTCGACGCCGCGCTCAGCGCGAGATGCGAGGCGATCGTGGTGCCCTCGCGCGCGATCGCGCGGGCGCTGATCGACCGCGTCGGCTACCCCGAGGGCAAGATCGTCGTGATCCCAAACGGGATCGAGCCGCCGCCGCAGACGACGGCCGCCGGCGAGCTGATTGGGACGGTCTCGCTGCTCGAGCCCGTCAAGGGCCTCGAGGTGTTCCTGCAGGCCGCGGCGCTGCTTGCGGATCGCTATCCCGACTGGCGCTTCGCCGTCTACGGGACCGGGTCCCAGGCTGAGCCGCTGCGCGCGCTCGCCGCCGATCTGGGCATCGCCGATCGCGTGCGATGGCCCGGCTTCGTGCCCGCCGAGCAGGCGCTCCCCACGCTCGGCGTGTTCGTGATCTGCTCCTACGTCGAGAACGCGCCGCTGGCGCTGCTCGAGGCGATGGCCATGGGGGTACCGGTGGTGGCGACCTCGGTGGGCGGGATCCCGGAGATCGCGGACCACGCGGTCGCGAGGATGATCCCCCCGGGGGATCCCGAGAGCCTCGCCGGAGCGATCGAGCGGGCGCGTCTGGATCCGCAGCAGACGGCCTCGCGCGCGCTGTCGGCGACGCGGCGCGTGCAGGAGCGCTTCACCGCCGAGCGCAACGCACGCACGCTGTCCGAGCTCTACGAGCGCCTGCTGGGCGAACGGAGCCGGCGGCGCGCATGAGCGTGGGCGTGGGCGTGGCGGCGCGCCGTGCAGACCACGCGCGTGCCGCGACCGTGACGGTGCTTTGCGCTCACCTTCACGCGCCAGCAGCGCACCGCCCACCTCGCGCGACGGTGGTGTGAGGACCTCGCACTCGAGCCCGAGATCGGCTGGAAGCGCGCCGCCGTCACGAGCAGGCCGGAGGCGGCGGAGGCCGCCCGCGCGAGCGCGGGCGAGACCGCCGGGCCACCCGTGCGGGCGAGGACGAGCGCGCCATGCGGCGCGAGCGTCGCGCCGGTCGCGTTCGCCAGGCCATCGCCGGAGTAGGCGCCTCCGAAGCTCGCCGAGACCGAGGAGCCCGTGGGGTTGACCAGCACGAGCCCGTTCGAGAACCGGCGCTGCCAGGCGCCGTTGCCGAGGGGGGCCGCGGCGCCGGTCGGCGTGCCGATCGCCGTTTCGTAGTCGCCGAGCCAGGTTTCTTCGCCGGGGTGCCCGTTCGAGGCCTGGTAGATCGTGTGTCCGTTGCCGGCCAGCAGCGTCGAGGCCCAGCCGTAGCGCGCGCCCTGAAGGTCGCCCGGTTCGGCCTGCGTGATCGCGATGAACTGCTTGCCCATCGCCTCCGTCGTCGCGATCTCGCCGACCTCGGATTCCCATTCCTGGCTGCCGCGGTAGCCCTGCCCGGCGGCCTTCGACCACTTGACGAACATCTCGTCCATGCCGCCGCTCACGAACGGAAGCCATCCACCGACGACAGCCGGGTATTCGCTCCAGGAGCCCATGTTCGGGATCGCGAGCTTGCCGGCCGCCTGGATCGCCGGCCCCACGTATTCGAGCATCGAGCGGACCGCGCCCTGGTAGGCAGCGTCGGTCGGGTAGCGCGAGACCTTCGAGCCGGGGTTGAAGTGGTAGCGGTTGGTGGTGTTCGTGTCGTCCATCATCACGCCGTCCCACGGCCCGCTCGTCAGGAGGTGAATCACGTTGACGGCCCACAGGCGCTGGTATTCGGGGTTGCCGACATCGGCCGCCCAGAGCCATTTGAAGTCTTCGAACGCGAGCCTTTCACCGCTCGCGCCGGTGAGGAACCAGCTCGGGTGCGCAGTGTTGGCTTCGGCATAGTTGACGCCGCTCGAGCTCAGCCCGCCGGGCCCGACGCCCTGGCTCATCGCGCCGAGGTTCTGGTAGACGAGCACCTTCAGGTTGGGGTTCGCCGCCTTCAGCTGGGCTGCCTTCGCGGCTTCCCAGGGCTGCAGGTCGATGTAGGTGTTGCGCGCCGCCGACAGCGCGGGGTTCGCGAATGCGGCCGGCGTGGTCGTCGCCGAGAAGTAGTGCCCGACCGTTTCGGCGGCGGCCGTGGCGGGGAACGCAAGCGCGGCGGTGCAGGCCAGCATCGCGCCGGCGGCGCGTGTCGATGATCGCATCTCCGATGCCTTTCTCTCGGTGCCGGGCGACGCCCGATCGACTCCACTCGCCGGCACTGCTGGCCTCCATGCCTGTGTGCCCGGGCCTCCACCCGTCCGGCGATCACCTCTCCATCGGAGGGGGCGCCGCGGCGCGCGAGTCCTGCAAGATTCGTTGGACGGCCGTGCGGCCCGGGCGTGCGCGTCCGGGCGCAGAGCCCCACTCCGCCGGGGTTTCTGCGAGCGTTATGTGTCGCAGATGCCGGGACCTCCCAGCCAAAGCTCCGACCAGGGCGTCTCGGTCGTGATCCCCACGAGAGATCGAGCGCGCCTGCTCGAGCAGACGCTGCGCAGCATCGGCGAACAGACGCTCGCTCCGCGCGAGGTGATCGTCGCCGACGACGGCTCGAGCGACGACACCGAGGAGGTCGTTCGGGCCGCGGGCGCGCGCCACATCCGCAACGCCGCGGGCGACTGGGGCCCGTCCGAGGCCCGCAACGCCGGGCTCGCGCAGGCCTCGTGCGAGCTCGTCTCGTTCATCGACTCCGACGACCTGATGCCTCCCCGCGCGCTCGAGCGCCTACACGGCGCGCTCGCCGCGCATCCCGGCGCTCCGTTCGCCTTCGGCCACGCCCTCGTCGCCCGGCGGGAGGACCCGGGCTGGAGCTCGGAGGGCGTGATCCGGCCGAGTCCGCAGGAGCGCGTGGACTTCCTCTGCAGCCTGTTCATGCGCAACTCGATTCCCTCCGGCGGCGCGCTCGTCGATCGCACGGTGGCGGCCGAGCTCGGCGGCTTCGACACGCGGATGGTCTACGCCGAGGATCACGCCTTCTGGCTCTCGCTCGCGCGGCGCGGCGAGCCGGCGTACGTGCCCGAGATCGTGTGCATCCACCGCCGGCACGGCGGCAACCGCTGGTCCCCCGCGATCTCACCGGCCGACGAGCGCCTGATCGACGTGCTCGCCGAGGAGGATGCGCGGCTCGCCCCGTGCCTACCGGGCCGTCGTGGCGTGCAGCTCTGCGAGGTCGCGATCGACGCGGTGCACAGGCGCAGCCCGCGCGAGCTCGCCGCCGCGATAACGCGGCTGCTGCTGCGCGACCCGCACCGCTCGGAGATCCTGCGGGCGGCGGTGCATCACTTCCGCATGCGACGCAGCCCCGCCGAAAGGGGGGCTCCGTTGGAGGACGACGCCGCGCTGCGTGACTGGCTTGCGACCTACTAGCGACGGAGCAGCCCGCGACGCGGGCGAGCCGAGCGTCGCCGCCGGCGGGTCCTCGCAGGTGAGCGAGCCCGCCGAGCCGCCCGAGCGCCACCCCGGGCTCGCGGGCGTCGTGATGCGCGGCGCCAGCTTCGCGGGGGCGGGCTATGGGTCCAGCCAGGTCTTGACGTTCGCGACCTACCTCGCGCTGGCGAAGCTCGTCACGCCGGCCTCATTCGGGACCTTCGCCGCGGGCTCGACGATCGCCGGCGTCGGCACGATCGTCGGCGAGTCGGGGATGCTGGCCGCGTTGATCCACCGCCGCGACCGGCTCGACGAGGCGTTCAACTCGGCGCTGCTCGCCACCGCGCTCGGCGGCCTGCTGCTCACGATCCTCGGGCTCGCGACGGCACCGCTCGTCGGCCTCTACTTCCACAGCCACACCGCCGGGGACGTTGCCGCGGTGATGGCCGCGACGATGCTGCTGCGCCTGATCGCGCTCGTTCCCGACGCGCACCTCCAGCGTCGCTTCTCGTTCTTCCGCCGCGTGATCATCGACCCGCTGAGCGTGATCGCGTTCGCCGCCGGCGCGATCACCGCTGCGGCCTACGGGCTCGGCGTGTGGTCGCTCGTGATCGGCACGTATGCAGCAGCGCTCGTGAACGTCGTCTCGGCCTGGGCGCTCGCCGGCTGGCGTCCGCACCCGCGCCGCGCATCGTTCGGGATGTGGCGTGAGCTCGCCCGCTACGGCCGGTCGGTCGTCGGCGCCGAGTTCATCCGCCGCGTGACGATGGAAATCCCGGTCGTCCTGCTCGGCCGCTTCTCAGGTACGGGAGCGCTCGGCCAGTTCACCTACTCCTACCGCGTCGCGACGCAGCCGCTGCGGGCGCTGGTGAACGTGGGCGGCTACGTGTTGCTGCCCGCGTTCTCACGCATCGCGACCGAGCGCGAGCGCTTCCACATGGCCGTGCTGCGTTCGCTTCGCTGGGTATCCGCCTCGAGCTTCCCGGTCGGGATGCTGCTCGTGCCCCTCGGCACGCCCGCCGTCGTGCTCCTGTTCGGAGAGCGCTGGCGCGACGCCGGCTACGGCGCGGCGGCGCTCGCCGGCTACTGCGCGGCGCTGTCGCTGGACTCGCTGGCGAGCGAGGCGTGGAAGGCGTACGGCCGTCCCGACATGCTCCCGCGCATGCACGGGCTTTCGCTCGTGCTGACCGGGATCTGCGCCGGAGCGCTCGTGCAGTTCGGCCTCGTCGGCGTGACGATCGGGATGTCGCTCAGCGCGATCGGAGTCGCCGCCTATGCGGTCTGGGGGATGAGCACGGCGCTCGGCATGTCGCTCGGGGGGCTGTGGCGCGAGATCTGGCCCGCGGCACTCGCCTCGGTCGTGATGGCGGGCGCGCTCTACCTGCTAGAGCATTTCGTCGTCCAGGCCGACAGCCGCGGGACGGTTCTCGGGCTAGTGCTGCTGGCGGCGGAGTCCGCGCTCGGAGCGGTCCTCTACCTCGGCCTGCTGTCGGTCCTCGCCCCCGCGGCCAAGCGCGAACTCGTGGCCGGACTGCGGGTGCTGGTGGCGCGGGCGCGGCGTTAGCCCCTCACTCCTCCCGGCGATCGCACCCCCGCGGACGATCTTCAGATACCGCTCGGCCATGCGCACCGGATGGAGATGCTCGTCGAAGTAGCGGGCCGCGGCCGCTTCGACCGGGGCTCGCCGGCTCTCGTCACCGACGTACTCGGCGCACACGTCGGCGAGGTCGCTCAGATCCTCCCGGCAGTAGACGACCTCGAGGCCGTCGCGAAGCTCGACGGGCATCTCCGCCGCGTGCCGCGCGGCCACGACCATGCAGCCCATCGCCAGCCCCTCGACGAGGCGGCAGCAGAGCGGCCCTTGGCCCGGCAGGTCGACGCATACGCGCGCACGGGCCATTTCGCGCAGGTAGCGAGTGTGATGGGTTCTCCGCGTGCCCCCCACGTAGGCGAACCGAGCGTCACGGCGCAGCTGCTCGATCGCCGCGGTGCGAACCGGCCCAGCGAACCTCAGCCCGTAGCGGCCGAAGACCTCTGCGGTGGGCGTCGAGCGCCTGCGCAGGGCGCGAAGGCGGCACCAGTGGGCGTAGAGAAAGGGTTTGTCGGTTATGTAGCCGCCCGGCCACACGTTCTCGAAGCCCGGATAGCCGCCCCGCTGGTGCTGGAACTTGAAGTACGTGTCGACCTCGCCCGCGCATTGCGCGTTGACGTGAACGAAGTCGTAGTAGTCGAGCGCGACGCGGCGTGGCCCGTCGCCGTGGTCGACCTCGATCACGACGATGCCCTTGTGGGTCTGCGGGATCTCCGCTTCGGAGACCGTGGCGATCGCTTCGAGACCTGCCTTGACGGGCGCGACGAAGAACGCCGCGATCGGATGCTCGTAGCGCAGAGGCCAGCGCACGAGCACCGGCTCGGCGGGGCGCGGGCGCCCCGGAACGGGGCAGCTCGGCTGACTGCGCCACCGCGCGTTCCCGGCCATCGCCGTCCACGTGTTCGGATCGGCCGCGACCTTGATCCGGTGGGGGATCCGAGCGCTCGCTAGGCCCATCCGGGGCACCTCATCCGGGAGGCGCAGCGACGATCATGTAGTGCGGATTATGAGCACCGAGCAGGGAGCGTGATGGGAGACCTTGTTCGGGACCGACCCGAGCAGGAAGCGCTTGGCGCCGGTCATCCCCTTGTTGCCCACGACGATCAGATCGGCCTCCTGCTCCTCGGCCACGTCGAGGATCGCGTCGGCGGGATCGCCCTGGCGCGCGTAGGTCTCGACCGCGACGCCGGCCTCGCCGGCGACGGCGGCGGCCTGCTCCAACGTCGCGTCGACGTCCTCACGAGGGTTGATCGCCCATTGCAGGTCCTCGGGAGCCTGGCGCCGTTCCTGCGCCAGCCGCTGCGCCGGCACGGGCTCATACGCGCTCACGAGCTCGACCTTGGCGCCCACCGCGCGTGCCAGGTCGACGGCCTGTCGCACTGCCTGGGCGGCTGTATCGGAGCCGTCGGTGCCCACCACAATCGATTTGAACATGATCCTCCCTTGCCGGCTTTGCGGGGCCTGCGGGTGGCCCGGCTTGCGCGGCCAGGCCGCGCGGATCATATCCTGGAGCCTGCGCCCGCGCCCGGGCGCTCGCCTATCGTTCGGCGATGTGATCGACCTGCACTGCCACGTGCTCCCGGGCATCGACGACGGGCCTGGGAGCATCGAGGATTCGATGGCGATGGCCCGCGCCGCGGCGCGCGGGGGAACGCGCGTGATGGTCGCGACCTCGCACGTCAGCCTCCACTACCGCAACGACGCCGCGACGATCGAGCGGCTCGCCGCCGAGCTGAACGCGCGGCTGCGAGCCGAGGGCGTGCCGGTCGAGATCCGCCCAGGGGCCGAGATCGCGGTCACCCATGTCGGGGAACTCGACCGCTCGATGCTGTTCGCGCTCGGCCTCGGCGGCGGTCCGTGGCTGCTGCTCGAGCCACCCTTCGCCCGGGCCTTCACGCGCCTCGGTCCGATCCTGCTCGACCTTCAACGCCGCGGACACCGGATCGTGCTCGCGCACCCCGAGCGCTGCCCCGTCTTCCACCGCGAGCCCGAGCTGCTCGAAACGCTCGTCGATGCGGGCGCGCTGACCTCACTCACCGCCGGGTCGCTCGTCGGCGCCTTCGGACGCGACGTGCGCCGCTTCGCGCTCGAACTCGTGCGCGCGGGCATGGCCCACAACGTCGCCTCCGACGCGCACGACGAGCTGAAACGCCCGCCTTCGATCGCGGCCGAGCTCGAGCGCGCCGGGCTCGAGCCGCTCGCCGCTTGGCTGACCGAGGAGGTGCCCCGCGCGATCCTCGCGGGCGAGGAGGAGATGCCGCCGCGACCCGAGGTCGCCGAAAGCGTCGGCAGGGCGCGGGCCCGCTGGTGGCGCGGCTCCTAGGACATGTCCTCGCGATCCCCGCGCCGAGCGCGCCCGCGCTTCTCAGGCGAGCTTCGTGATCGCCACGATCATGCCGATCAGCACGAACACGACGATCGCGATCTGCATCCAGATCCAGGTCGGCGACATGGCTGAGCACAGCGTATCGGCAGCGATATCCGCTGGGCGTCAGCCGGCCCGGCGCCCGCTCAAAGGTGCTTGGGCGATCGCTTGCGGCGTCAAGCTGTCCGGCGCAGCGCCCCGCGCCGGGCTCTATGCTGCGCGCATGGCTGGATGCCTCTCCGGGCCGGCAGGATGCCTTGGCCGAACGATCGCGCTGCTTCTCGCGATCGTGGCGGTCGCGTGCAGCGTGGCGAGCGTGGCGTACGCCCAGGGACGGCCGAGCGGACACGCCTCGACGACGCCCCCGCTCGGCGGCGTGAACATCGCGGGACTGAGCAACGTCGCCGACGGGCCGCGCGCCCACGCGGAGATCGCGGCGGCGGTGAGGCTCCACGCGAAGGTCGTCCGCATCGAGGTTCCGTGGTCGACCTTCGAGCCCACCGACGCGCGGATCGACCCCGTGGCGCTCGCCGGCACCGACCGCCTGATGGCCGACGCCACGGCCGCGGGCATCCGCGTCATCGCGATCGTCGACAGCACGCCCTGCTGGGCCTCCTCGGCCCCCGCCTCGGTGCTGCGCAGGTGCAACGTCCACCGTGCCGGCCGCGCGAACGCCTGGCCGCCGCGCCACGCCGCCGGATACGCGAGCTTCGTGGCGTTCCTCGCCCAGCGCTACGGAACGCGTCTTGCCGCGATCGAAGTCTGGAACGAGCCCGACCAGATCAACCAGCTGTACTTCGCGGGACCGCACAAGGCGGTGCGCTACGCGACGATCCTGAAGGCCGCCTACCGGGCGATCAAGCAGGCCAACCCTCAGGTCACCGTGCTCGCCGGCTCGATCGTGGGCTCCAACGGGGTCTTCCTGCGCGCCCTCTACGCGGCCGGGATCAAGGGCTACTACGACGGTCTCGCCGTGCACTACTACACGCTCGTGCTCGCCGCCCTCCGCGAAATTCACGAAGTGCAGCTGCAGAACGGAGACCCCACGCCCCTGTGGCTCGACGAGTTCGGCTGGAGCAGCTGCTACCCGCGTCACAGGCTCGAGCAGGAACAGGCGTGCGTGACCCCTGCGATCCAGGCCCGGAACCTCGCGAGCGCGCTGCACTCGCTCGCCCGCGCCCCCTATGTCGCGGCGACGGTCGTCTACGACCTCCAGGACAACCGCAGCGAACAGTTCGGCATGCTCACCGCCGGCGGCGGTCGCAAGCCCGCGTTCGCGGCGCTCGCCGGCGCGCTCGCGAACCCGCTCGCCAACCCGCCAGCCGTCGCGCTCTCGCTGCGCACGGCCGGCGGCAGGACCGTCGCGAGCGGGTCGGCGCCCGTCGGCGACGTCATGCAACTCGAAGTCTTCCAGGGGAGCGTGGCGCGCTACCGGGCGCTGTTCACGCTCGACCGCTTCAACCGTTACTCGCTGGCGCTCCCGGCCGTGCTCGGCACCAGCGGGCTGCGGGTGCGCGTCTTCCAGTGGTGGGCCGGCGCGGCCCGCGACGCCCAGGCCTCGAACTGATCATCCCCACGGTCGCGGCGGGCAACGGATACGCCGCGGCGCCTGGGCGCGACGAGCCCTACTCGGCCTCGCGGAACATCGCGAACACCGTCAGCGCCAGGATCTTGAGGTCGAGGCCGATCGACCAGTGCGCGATGTAGTAGTTGTCCCACTCGACGCGTTCGGCGAGGGAGGTCTGACCGCGCAGTCCGTGCACCTGCGCCCAGCCGGTGATTCCCGACCTGACCCGGTGGCGGTCGCCGTAGCGGGCGATGTCCTGCCTGAACAGCTCGACGAACTCCGGGCGCTCGGGCCGCGGACCGACCAGGCTCATCTCGCCGCGCAGGACGTTGAACAGCTGCGGCAGCTCGTCCAGTGAGGCGCGGCGCAGCAGCCGGCCGATCGGCGTGCGCCGGTCGTCGCCCTCCACGCCGCCGGGAGCGGTGTCCCCGTTGAGCAGGAAGTCGAGCGCCGTGGCGTGTTCGTCGCTCGGAGGCGTCTGCGTGTGGTCGAGGTACATCGAGCGGAACTTGTAGAGGTCGAAGACGGTCCCGTCGCGCCCGACGCGACGCTGCCTGAAGAGCACCGGCCCCGACGAGCTGAGCCGCACCGCCAGCGCGACCGCCACGATCACCGGCGAGATCACGACGAGCAGCAGCGCCGCGAGCACGCGATCGAGCGCATGCTTGGCTGCGAACTGCAAGCCCTTGGGATCGACGGCACAGAAGGTCATCAGCGGGAGGCCGCCCACCGTGTCGTACCTCACGCGGTCGTTGATCGTGTCGAACATGCGGGGCACGACCGAGACCTCGACGCCGAGCTCCTGACAGTGCTGGATCAGGCGGCTCACGCGGGCGTCGGTGGCAGAGGAGAAGGCGACGATCAGGCTTTTGACGCCGGTGCTCGCGACGGTCTCGTCGAGCTCCTCGACGCTCCCGAGCACAGGCAGCGCCCGGCCCCCGACCTCGGCGACCGACGGGGGATCCTCGTCGAGGAAGCCCACGGGGCTCAGCCCGTACTCCGGGTGGTTCTCGAGGCGGCGCGCGACCTGCGCGCCGACCATCCCGGCGCCGAGGATCAGCACCGGCTTGCCGATCAGCCGGCTGGCCCTCGCGCCGCGCTGAGCGAGCCCCAGCAGCACGCGGCCGAGGCAGACGGCGATCAGCCCGAAGCCCCACGCGCGGATTCCCTCCCACTGCGGCGGGGCGTGACCGTTCACATAGAGACCGAAGATCGAGACGCTCATCGCCGCCACCGACACGGCCGCGAGGACCGGCACGACGCCGTCGAGCAACAAGGCGCGCAGGCGGTTGCGGTACAGGCCGCGCAGGTAGAAGAGCAGCGTGACTATCAGCGGCAGCAGCAGCAGCGGCGCGCGAATCGCGCGGGGATGAAGGACCTCCGAGAGGCCACCCATCGCGGCGATCACGGCGAGATACAGGAGCGTCAGATCGACCGCGGGGCGCACGATCCCCCAGCCGGGGCCCTCGAGCGCCCACTGGAGCGGCCCCCTGAAGCTCGTCCGGCGCAGCGCCTCGGGCGCCGGCGCGCCGTGCACCAGCTCGCTCCTGAGCGGAAGCGTCGTCGAGGTCTGTTGGGATATGTGCGTGCTCTCCATGACGCGAGCCGTCGCGCTTTCTGTGACCGGAACGCCGGTCGCCGACGCGATTCCATTAGGTAGTCGGGTCGTGGGTCCGAACCCTTTAGCCACCCGCATGCCAGCGCGTCCCACTCGGCTTGGCCAGGCCTCTGGTGAGCAGGCCGGTGAACACAAGCGCTCCAAGCGCGAGCAGGAGCACGAGAAAGGCCGTGTTGGACAGCCCCAGCACGCCGGAGCCGCCGGTAGAGGCTCGCGATATCGCGAGCCTGGACACGGGGCGTTCGCTGACGCGAGGCTGCGAGCCGGAGGATTGCCGCGTGGATCGTGATGCGCCGTTGCCCGCATGCGTGGGCGAGGCCGTTCCGCTGCCGCCGGGGCCGGTGCCGGTGACCGTGCCGGCGGCCCCGGGCCGGCCGGCGGCAGTCAGAGCCGCCGAGACGCCACCCTGCGGGCCGCCGCCACCGGACGGGCCGTTGAGGAGCGTCGAGCCGAGGATCGCCTGCGTCCCTTGACCCGGCCCGCCGTAGCCGCTCAGGATCGAGCTGGCGGGCGCCGATGCCGGCGCAAACGCCGGCAGGACGAAGGCCAGCGCGACTATCGGAATGATCTTGCGATGGGTTTTCATGCTTCCTTGCTCATGATCGGCTTCCTCCGGCTCGGGCAGCGCCTTCTCCACGACCCTGTGGCAGCGCCGACCGGACCTCCCCCCGATGACAACACGCGAGCCCAGCGATGCCGCACTCAACGAATTGACGAGGACCTTGTGCACAAACTATCGAAGCCGGCGGGCGCTGTCGAGGCGAATTGCCCGCAAAAGTCAGATGGGTCCAAGAATTCAAGCGAGCTGTCGAGCTTTGAGCAGAATTGACCGGTTCAGTTCCCCAACCCTTACCCGCCCACCGTGGCTCACAACCACCAGCGCCTGCCGCGCCAGCGGATCTCGCGGGTTGAGCCGGACGGCCGCTTCCAGCAGGCGCTGCGCATCGGCGCGGCGGCCCGCGGTCGAAGCGATCGCGCCGCGCTCGAGCGCCGCGTAGGCGTCCCCCGGCGTGCGCCGTAGCGCGAGCGCGAACTCGTGGTCCGCGTGCGCCAATTCGCCGTAGCGCAGCGCGATGCTGCCGGCGACCACGTACGCCTCGTCGCTCAGCGGGTTCAGCCGAGCCGCTTCGTCGAGGCTCGCGTACGCGCTCGCGGGCGTCGTCGTCCAGATCCGCGCGGCGCGTTCGACCTGCGCCTGGCTGAGCCACGGCAGCGCGAGAGACGCCATCGCCGCCACGGCGAGCAGCACGCCGGCGGCGGCCGGCGCCCATCGACGCAGCAGCGAAGCGCGCCGCGCCCCGAACGGCCGGCCGCCACGCGAGGGCGAGGAAGGCGCGACGGCTGACGCGCCTTCGCCGCCGAGGGACCCGGCTACGGCCCGATCGGGACGCGGGGTGAGGGCGCAGGCGATCCCCAGCATCGCGAACGCCGCCGCGCCGAGCCCTGCGAACTCCCAGAACCAGTCGAAGCTTCCGTGCACGGCCCAGTAGGCGAACCCGGCGAGCGCCGCAGCCGCCACGTCGGGAGCGAGCGGATCGTCGCGGCGGTGGAGGGTCGCGCGGCAGGCGCGCATCGCGGCGAGCAGCGCGGCGCTCAGCCCGGCAAGCGCCAGCAGCGCGCCGATCACCCCGGTCTCGGTGAGGGTGCGCAGCTCGACGCTGTGCGGATAGTGGGGCGTCTCGTCGCTGCGGCCGTGCGCCAGGTACTGCTGCTGGAAGTTGTCCGCCCCGATGCCGAGCAGCGGATGAGCCGCGAATTCGTCGAGCGCCACGCGGTAGAAGTCGTAGCGGTTGCTCCCCAGGCCGCTCGCGAGGCGACTGCCGCTCGTGCTGGCGCCATACCCGCCCTTGAAGCTCCTCCAGCCGTGTTCGACGCGCGCCACGGGGTCGCCGGCCGCGACCACGCCACCCGCCACGATCGCAACCAGCAACGCGATCGCGATCGCGGCCGTCCCCCGGCGCAGCCTGGAGCCCGCGCCCGCCGAGAGACGCATCCGGCTCTCGGCCGCCGCGCCCGCGGCGACGAGCACGCCTGCGAGGAGCGCGACCACGAGGCTGACGGTGAGGGCGTGATGGAGCGTCGCGGCGATCACTTCGCCGTTCGGGCGCCTGCGATCGCCGACGTGAAGCACCGACGGTGCCGCGGCGAGCGTCGCGAGGCTCACGGGGAGCAGCACGGCGAAGGTCCGCAGACGCCCCGGCAGCAGCGCGAACACGAGCACGAGCATCACGACGGTCGCATACAGCGAGCCACGGCTCTGGCTGAGAAGCGCGACCTCGGCGAGCAGCACCGCGCCGCCACCGAGCACCCCGCGAAGCGCCCACGGGAGGTGGCGGCTGCGAGCCAGCAGCAGCGCGGGCCAGAAGGCCATCAGCCATTGCGCCGCGTTCGCGTTCGCGTAGCCGCTCGGAAACACCAGTCGCCCGCTCGGCAGCAGACGCTGCAGCTCGGCGCTCGACGCGGCTTTGAGGTGGAGCGCGACGTACAGCCCCAGGCCGACCATCGCGAGGGTGAACCCGGCCAGCAGCAGCGCCGCGCTGGCACCGCGCTGGCGCCAGGCGCAGAACAGCGCGAACACCGCCAGATAGAGCAGCGTTCGGTTGGCGCCTTCCCACGCGTCTGCGGGCACGGCTGCCCAGAGGATCGAGAGGAAGTTGAGCGCCGTGTACCCCGCCAGGCACGCAAGCGCGACCTTGACCGGCGTCGGGAGCTCGCGGGGTCGCAGTCCGACGGCGGCGAAGGCGATGCCCAGCAGCGCCAGCAGGAGCAGGCTGCCGGGCCCCCAGTCGGTGACCGGATAGCCGGCCTGATCGGTCGCCCAGGCTACGAACAGGCCCATCGCGGCCAGGGCGGGCACCGTCGCCGGAGCCGCGCGCAGCGGCCCCATGAGCTTCCTCGCCATCGCGATCACAATAATCGGCACGATGGTCGACGCAGCCGAGCTCGCGAGCTTCTACGAGGACGCCTATTCAAGGGCGCCGGCCGACGCTGCTCTCTATTCCCGTTGGCGCGCGCTGGGCGCGCGCGGCAAGGCCGACCACGTGGTCGCGCTGTGCCGCGAGGCCGGGCGAACGCCGTCGAGCACGCTCGAGGTGGGCTGCGGGGACGGCGCCCTGCTCTGCGAGCTTCGCCGCCGCGGCTTCGGCGGACGGTTGTGCGGCCTCGAGATCGCGCCCGCGGCCGTCTCGATCGCGCGCGCTCGTCGCGAGATCGACGCGGTCGAGCTGTTCGACGGTTTGCGCGTTCCGGCCGACGACGGCGCGTATGAGCTCGGCATCCTCTCCCACGTCCTCGAGCACGTGCCCGAGCCGTCGCTGCTGCTGGCCGAGGTCGCACGGACGTGCGCGACGGTCATCGTCGAGGTGCCGCTCGAGGCCAATCTGTCGGCCCGCCGCTCCGCCAAGCGGGAGCACGCGGGCGAGGTCGGGCACCTGCAGCGCCTGGACCGCGACGCGGCGCGCGCGATCGTCTCGCTGGCCGGGCTGAGGATCGTCTGCGAGCTCGAGGATCCGCTGCCGCTCCAGGTGCACCGCTTCTTCGCCGCGGGCCGCGCGGCGCGCGGCGCGGCAAGCGCGAAGTGGGCGCTACGCGCCGCGCTGCACCGCCTGGCGCCCGCGCTCGCGCGGCGCGCCTTCACGCTTCACTACGCGTGCCTCTGCGTGCGGGACGCGTAGCGCCGGCGAGCAGCAGCGACAGGACGCGGCCCATGAGCTCGTCCGGCACGGCGTCCGGATCCGCGAGCTTCTGGCGCGCGATCCCGTCAGCGAGCGCGTCGATCGCGACAGCGAGCTGCTCCGCCGGGATGTCGAGCTCGAGGTCGAACTCGCGGGCGCTGTCGGCGATCAGCCGCGTGAGCAGCTCGCGCACCTGGGCGAAGCGTGCCGCGACCTTCGAGCGCACGCCCGCGTCGCGCACCCCGTAGGCCCAGAACTCCATGAACAGCAGCAGCACCTCGGGCTCGCGCTCGATCATCGTCATCCACTGGCGCGCGCCGCCCGTCGCGCGCTCGGAGACCGAGCGGCGCATGCTGACGGCGTCGGCGATCTCGCGCGCATGCTCGTCGATCTCGCGCTCCATCAGCACGAGGAACAGGTCCTCCTTGCCGTCGAAGTTCGAGTACAGCGCGCCCGTCGAGAAGCCCGCCTCCGAGGCGATCTCCTCGACCGACGAACCGTGGAACCCATGGCGGGCGAAGACCTTGCGCGCGGCGACGAGCAGCCGCTCTCGCGTGTTCGCCTTGCTCTGCTCGCGCGTCAACCTGGCCGTCTCCATCGCACGCAGATGGTACTTGACAGAGCAAACGCTATTTCGATAACGTTCATTATCCAATCCGGCGCAGCAGACAGGAGGCCGACAGGTGAGCGCTACGAGCACACTCCCATCGACGGATTCGCCTGGCATCGGCAGCCTGCCGTCCGACGCGATCTCCTACGAGGACCTCTACGCGCGCTGGGAGCGGGGCAACTGGAGCGCGACCGAGCTCGACTTCACCGAGGACGCGCGGCAGTGGCGTGAGGACTTCACCGACTTCGAGCGGCAGGCCGCCGTCTGGAACTACTGTCTGTTCTTCTGGGGCGAGGACGCCGTCGCCGACAACCTCTCCCCCTACATCGACGCGGCGCCGCTCGAGGAGCAGAAGTACTTCCTCGCCACCCAGCAGGTCGACGAGGCCCGCCACGCCGTCTTCTTCAAGCGCTTCATGCAGGAGGTCTGCGGGATCGGCAGCGGGTCGATGGCCAGCGGCCTCGAGTCGATCAAACCCCAGCTGACGTCGGGCTTTCGCAAGATCTTCGACCGCCTCGACGTGATGGCAGACGAACTCCGCGCCGATCGCTCGCCGGCAAAACTCGCGGCCGCCGTGACGCTCTACCACGTGGTCATCGAGGCGTCGCTCGCGCAGCCGGGCCAGCACTTCATCTGCGGCTACCTCGAGGAGCGCGACCAGCTCCCGGCGTTCCGCGAAGGCATGCGCAACATCGCCGCCGACGAGCAGCGGCACATCGGCTTCGGCGTGAAGCTGCTCGCCGACCTGAACCGCGAAGACCCCGTCGGCGTGCCGAGGGCGGTCGCACGGATCCTGCGCGAAGTGACGCGCTACACCGCGCAGGTGCTGATGCCGCCGGGCTGGGACGAACGCTACATCACCGTCTTCGGCGCGACCTACGACGAGGTCGGCGTCGAAGGCCTCACCTCGATGACGACCAAGCTGCGCTCTGCGGGGCTTGCGCTCGAGACGCTTCCGGGGCCCCCTCTGCTCCCTCCCGGGCTCTCCCCGCTGGAGATCTCCCAGCGCGGTCGCGCGCTCGCGAAAGCCGGCGTGATCGGCGTGCGCGAACGCCCGACGCAGCGGGACCCCGAGACCGTCGCGCTGCTGTTCGACACGATCGCCCGCCAGGTAAACCCCCGCCACGGCCTGCGGCGTCCCACGACGTTCCAGTGGGAGTTCACAGACCCTGACGTCTCCCCCTGGCACCTGACCGTCGAAAACGGGTCGAGCTTCGTCGAGCAGGGCGAGGCTCGCAAGCCCGACCTGCGGCTGCGCCTGTCCTACCAGGACTGGGTGGACATCGTCGGCGAACGGCTCGACCCGATGCGCGCCGTCGTCACCGGGCGGCTGCGCCCGCGGGGAAATCCGCTGGCGCTGGCTCGCCTCGGCAAGGTCTTTCCGCGCGGCTGAGCTCCGAGAAGCTCGGAGCCCGGCACTCAGCGGGCTACCGACGGGGGCCGGGGGGTGGCCCGCCCCGCTTCGGATGAGACGTAGTGAGCGGGGGGTGTCGGCAGCCCGCTCAATGCCGGGGATGCCAGACGCAGGTAGACCCGTCTGTCTATATAGCAGCTCGACGGGCGAGCCACTCGCGGTCCGCTCCATCGCTTCGATCGGGCGGCCGGAATGTGGTCGGCGACCTCCAGGGCGGGTGCCTCAGCCCGCGCCGAACTCGCGTTGAGCGGCGGTCACGGCGCCCGCGCGCGTGGCGGTCCAGGCAGCGCCACCGCCGCCGGCGGCGGTCGCGGCGGTGTGGGCGGTGGAGCTCGGCGCGCTCGCGATGCGGGCGGCGGGGCGGCCGGTGGGAGTCGCTGCCGGAGCGGCGCCTGCCGCCTGCTCGGGACGGAACTCGCGGACGCTCGCCGCGCTGCGCGCCGGCCGGGTCGAGGCCTGCGGACCGGCCACCGGGTGTGCGGCGCCTCCAACCGCAGTGGCTGCCGCGGCGCTCGCGCTCCGATCGACCGGCCCGAGCAGCGTCGGAGTGCCGCGCCGCGGCGGCACCGCCGTCACGTGCGCGCGCCCGGCGTGTCCGGGAGGCCGGTTGAGCGCGACGCAGCCGACGCCGACGCCGAACGCGAGAAGGCAGCCGGCGACGAGCTTGCCGGCGAGTGAGCCGCTCGCGAGCATCGGGCCGCCGGCGGCGGTGCCCGCCCCGGCCGCGCCCCCTGCCCCGGCGCCCGCGGCGCCCGATGCGCCGAGCGCGCCGCCGGCCGCACCTCCGGCCTGCGCGCCTGCTCCGGCGAGCAGCGCCGCGGCCAGCGGCCACGGCGGGAAGACGGGAGGAAGCACGGCGGCGAGCCCTCGCAGCGAGACGACGTAGGCGCGGCACGCGGGGCACTCGTCTCTGTGAGCGCGCGCGAGCCTGTAGCGCTCGCCCTCGGGATCGAGGATCCCGTAGGCGTACCCGCGCATCAGCGATGCCTGCTCGGCGCACCAGCGACCCTGTCGGATCGTCTCAACGAGCGTGCCGATCTTGCCGGCGACGCCGGGGCGGTCCGCGCCCTCCCCCTCCATCAGCTTTCGCATCCGTGCCTCGCTCACGCCCATCCGCTCGGCGGCCTCGGCGCGCGTGAGGCCGTGCAGGTAGCAGAGCGTCGCGGCCTGCAGCTCGCGCGCGCTCAAGCGTCCGCGCATGCCCTCGAACAGCTGGCGGAGCCGCATCCGGTCGTCGAGCTCGTCGGCGAGGTCTCGCTCGGGCGCGCGCTCGCCTCGCCGCCCGAGCCACCCGCCGTCGGCGTCATCGACCGGGTCGCGGGCGGGCACGTCGGCGCTGCCGGTGCGCCGGCGCGAGCGGTGCTCCTCGATCGCGCGTCTGAAGGTGACGAGCACGAGCCAGCCCGCCGGATTGGCGATCTCGTGGCCATCGAGTACGGCCGTGTAGAGGCCCTGCCAGGCCTGTGCGTAGCAGGCGTCCAGATCGCTGCGGTCGAGGCACACGCCGCTCGCGAGCAGACGGCCCCGCGCCGTCGCGATCACCCGCCCGCGCAGTCCCTCGAACTCATCGCGCAGGAGTCGCTCGGCGCGGTAGCGGCGGAGGGTGGCGGGGCTCACCGGGCAAAGTTATCGAATCCTGTGAGCTGGACGAATTCGGCTATGCGGTAACTGGACAGATGTCCGCGGGCGCTTGCGTCACGCCCGCTCCGGGCCCGCGCCCGCGGATGCGGGCCGCGGACCCGGCGGGAGGGATCGGGGTCGTGGCGATCACGCGCGGACGTCGGCGAGCGCGATCCCGGGACGCGGCGCGGTCCGCCGGCTCGCGGCGCGGGGGAGCACCACGGGCTCGGGGCTCGCCGGCGCGGTCGCCGACACGTGCGGCTTCAGGCGCGCCGCGCGTGACATCACTGCGACGAGCGCTCCGAGGAGTGCCAGGACGAGGACTGCGTTGAAGGCGACTGCGATTACGAGGGTCATCGGTATCTCCTTGTCTGGTTTGCAGCTGGGAGCAGCATCGCCGCCGCGCCTGGCCCGGGCCTGTGTCGCTGCTTGGGGTTTCCTGAGAGAGCCGGGCGTCGGCCGAAGGCCGTCCGGCGGCCCACCTACGCTGCGGCGGCCTTCCGTGGGAGGGCGCACCGAACCGAGCACTGGAGGAGTCGATGATCGGACGGATTGGCCGGGTCGCGATCGGAGCTCTGCTGATCGCAGGCGTGACGCTCGCGGGCTGCGGCGGCGGTGGCAGTAGCAGCACGAAATCGACGGCTACGGCGGCGGCGATCACGAAGGCGCAGCTCGTGGCGAAGGCGAACGCGATCTGCACGACCGGCAACGGCCCGATCCTCGCGGCCGGCGCGCAGCTCGCGAGCCATCCGAGCCGCGCACAGATCGTCTCCGCCGTCCAGCGTGTCTACGTCCCGTCGATCCAGTCGCAGATCACGTCGATCAGAGCGCTCGGCGTACCGGCCGGCGAAGCGGCGATCGTGGCGCGGATGCTGAAGCTCGCCGAAGCGGACCTGGCGAAGCTGAAGCGGAATCCTGCGCTGGTCACGACGGACGTGTTCGGCGGTTTTGCGCGGGTGGCACACCCGTACGGGCTGGTCGCCTGCGCACCGACGAGCTAGCTCAGGCGGCCACAAAGCGCTCGATCTGCGCGAGGCTCGCGGCGCGCATCGGCTCGCCGCGGAGCTGCGCTCGGTGCCAGTCGACGAGCAGCTCCAGCGCACGCTCGAGGGTCCAGGCCGGGCGCCACCCGAGCAGGGCCTCGGCATCGGAGGAGTCGAGCCTCAGGCGCCGGGCCTCGGGCGGGTTCGGGCTCGGGTCGAGTTCCCAGCGCAGCGTGCCTCCCCAGAGCGCGGCGAGCTGCTCGACGATCCAGGAGGCGGGCCGGGCCTCGCGCTCGGGCGGCCCGAAGTTCCACGCGCGGGCGCCCTCGCCGTGCCAGAGTCGCTCAGCGAGGCGCAGGTAGCCGCTCAACGGGTTGAGGACGTGCTGCCAGGGACGCACCGAGTCGGGGTTGCGAAGCCGCAGCGGCCGGCCCGACTCGACCGCGCGCACGACGTCTCCGATCAACCTGTCCTCCCCCCAGTCGCCGCCGCCGATCACGTTGCCGGCACGCGCCGTGGCGAGCTGCGGCTCGCCGTCCGCGGCGAAGTACGAGCGTCGATAGGCCGCGGTGACGAGCTCGGCGCAGGCCTTCGAGCTCGAGTAGGGGTCCTCGCCGCCGAGCGGGTCTCCCTCGACGAAGGCCTTCGCCGTGAGGCCGTCGTTCTCGTAGCACTTGTCCGATGTCACGACGACGACCGACCGGACATCCGAGCCGTGGAGGCGCACCGCCTCGAGCACGTTGACGGTGCCCATCACGTTCACCGCATAGGTCATCGAGGGGTCGCGCAGCGAGCGCCTGACCATCGGCTGGGCGGCGAGGTGCAGCACCACCTCGGGGGAGCACTCGCGCACGGCCGCGCAGACGGCCTCGGCGTCGCGGATGTCGAGCGCGCGCTCGCGCATGCCGCCCGCGACGTCCGCCAGGTCATACAGCGACGGCTGCGTAGGAGGGCCCGGCGCGAGGCCGGTGAGCTCGGCGCCGAGCGATTGGAGCCACAGCGAAAGCCACGCACCCTTGAAGCCGGTGTGCCCCGTGATGAGCACCCGCCGTCGCAACCAGAAGTCGGGATCGATCGCCACGGCCGGAAGGTATCTTCACGCAATCTCGAGCCCGCAGGCAACCACCCCACCCGCAGCGCCGCCCACCGCCGAGATCCTCGGCGTGCCGCTCGCGGTATCCGACTACGAGGGCGTGCTCGACTGGATGCAGGCGATGATCGCCGCCGGCGCTCGCGGGTACGTGACCGCGGCGGCGGTCAACGTGGTGATGTGCGCGCAGGAGGACCCGGATGCACGCGCGGCGGTGCTCGGCGCGACGCTAGCGGTGCCCGACGGGCAACCGCTCGTGTGGGCGCTGCACGCGCTCGGTCACGCGCGGGCGACGCGCGTCTACGGGCCGGACCTGATGTCGCATTTCTGCGCGCGCGCGGCCGCGGCGGGCACGCCCATGTACCTCTACGGAGGCCGCTCGCCGGAGGCGCTCGGCCAGCTCGAACGACGCCTGCGCGAGCGTTTCCCCGGCATCGTGCTCGTCGGCGGCTTCTCGCCGCCGTTCCGCGAGCTGACGCTCGAGGAGGAGGAGCGCGTCGCCGGGGCGATCGATGCCTCGGGCGCGGAGGTGGTGTGGGTCGGGACAGGTCAGCCCAAGCAGGAGAAGTGGATGCTGCGCATGCGCCCGCGCCTGTCGGCGCCTCTGCTGGTCGGCGTCGGCGCAGCGTTCGACTTCCACGCGGGGCTGATCTCGCAGGCGCCGCCGTGGATGCAACGCAACGGGCTCGAGTGGACCTACCGGCTCTCGCGCGAGCCGCGGCGCCTGTGGCGTCGCTACGCGCGGCGCAACCCGCGCTTCGTCGCTGGGTTCCTACGTCAGTACCTTCGCCACCGGCGCGAGCTCCGCGGTTGAGCATCCGCAGCGTGTGCCGGGCGCGGCCCGCGCGACGCCGCCGGAGCGCCCACAGCCGACGGTAACCTCTTGGCTTCGATGACCCCCCAGCAGACCACCGCCGACGTATCGGTAGTCGGCCTTGGCCGCGTCGGCCTGCCGCTCGCGCTGTCGTTCGCCGAGCGCGGGTTGAGCGTCGTCGGCATCGACAACGATCCGGCGCGCCTCGGAGCCGTGCGCGAAGGGCGGATGCCGTTCGAGGAGACCGGCGCCCAGGAGCTGCTCGACGGCCTGCACGGAAGCGACACCTTCTCGCTGTCGGACAGGGTCGCCGACGCGGCGCGAGCGCGGCACATCGTGATCACGCTCGGAACGCCGTCGTTCTCGCACATCGAGATCGACATGCGCGACATCCGCTCGGCGCTCGACGACCTGCTCGGCGTGCTCTCGCCCGGTCACTCGGTGATCCTGCGCTCGACCGTCGCGCCGGGGACGACCGACTTCGTGGCCGGATACCTCGCCAAGCATCGCGGCTTCGAGATCGGCGAGGAGCTGTTCGTGGCGCACGCGCCCGAGCGGATCGCGGCTGGGCGCTTCCTCGAGGAGATCGACACGCTGCCCTGCATCATCGGCGGCGCCGGCGCCCGCTCCGGGGAGGTCGTCGGCGAGCTGTTCGGCGTGTTCCGGGCCCCCGTCGTCCAGACGACGCCGGTGCAGGCCGAGCTCGCGAAGATCTGGACGAACATCCTGCGCTACACGCATTTCGCGCTGCCGAACCTGCTGATGATGGATTGCGAGCGAGCGGGTGCGAACGTGTTCGAGGTGATCGAGCTGATCAACCGCGACTACCCGCGCGGCGGGATCGCGCAGCCGGGGCTCACAGCCGGGACGTGCCTGCGCAAGGACTTCACCTTCTCGGAGGAGCGCTCCGCGGCCCCGGGCATGCTGCTCGCCGTCTCCCGCGTGAACGAGTCGGTGCCGCTGTTCCTGCTCGAAGGCGTCAAGCGCCGGCTCGGCACGCTGGCGAACCGCAAGGTCGCGGTGCTCGGCCTCGCCTTCAAGGCGGACACCGACGACGAGCGCGACTCGCTCGCGCACAAGCTGATCAGGCTGCTCGAGCGCGAGCTCGCGGACGTGGTGGTCCACGATCCGCTCGTGGCCACGCCGACGGTCGCGCTCGAGGACGCGCTCGACGGCGCCGAGGCGGTCGTCGTGGCCACGAACCACTCCGAGTTCCGCAACCCGCGCACGCTTGCGGCAATCGCGGAGCGGGCCGGCGCCGACTGCCTCGTCGTCGACCCTTGGAACTGCTGGGGCGCTGCGCAGGTGTTCGCCTACTGCTCGGAGCTCTCGGCGCTGCGCGCGAGCGCATGAGCCGGGTGCTGGTGACCGGAGGCGCCGGCACGATCGGCGCCGCCGTCGTCAGGCGCCTGCTCGGGGACCCCGCCTACGAGGTGCGCGTCTCCGATCAGCGGATGGCGCCGCAGTGGATGCGCGAGAGCTGCGAGGTGCACACGGGCGATCTGCGGACGCCCGAGGAGGCGCGCACGGCGACGGCGGGCTGCACGCACGTGATCCACCTCGCGGCGATCGTCGGCGGGATCGCGAACTTCCACCGCCTGCCACACACCCTCACGGAGGTCAACAACGCGCTCTACAACGCCGTGATCCGAGCCGCGCTCGATGCCGAGGTGGAGCGCTTCGTGTACGTCTCCTCCTCGATGGTCTTCGAGCGCGCCGAGCTGTATCCGACGCCGGAGGACTACCTCCCCCAGTGCCCGGTGCCCGTCTCCGCGTACGGCTTCTCGAAGCTCACGGGCGAGGTCTACTGCCGCGCCGCACACGACGAGCACGGCCTGCCGTACACGATCTGCCGTCCGTTCAACGCGTACGGACCGGGCGAGGTGCCCGACGACGAGCCGGGGATCGCGCACGCCGTGCCCGACCTGATCCGCAAGGTGCTCGCCGGCCAGCGGCCACTCGAGATCTTCGGCTCCGGCGAGCAGACCCGGACGCTGACCCACGTGGAGGACATCGCCGACGGCCTCGTGACGGCGATGAGCTCGCCGAAGGCGCTCAACGAGGACTTCAACATCTCCGCCTCGCGCGAGCTGACCGTCGCCGAGATCGCACGCATCGTCTGGGAGGCCTGCGGCGCCGACCCCGAGAAGTTCGAGCTCGAGCACCTGCCGAGCTTCGCCGTCGACGTCCAGCGCCGCTGGCCGTCGGTCGAGAAGGCCCGCCGGCTGCTCGGCTGGGAGGCGCGGATCGGCGTCGAGCAGGGAATCGCCTCGACGGTCGACTGGCTGCGCACGCGCCAGGAGGCCGCCGCCTGAGCCGGCGCCGCGCGCGCGCGTCCGCCCGCCCGCCGTCGCGCCGCCCCATCGCCGTCGCTCTATAGGGTTCGCCGCCGTGAACGACCGCCGCTCAGCACTGATCACCGGGATAACGGGCCAGGACGGCTCCTACCTGGCCGAGCTCCTGCTCGAGAAGGGTTACGAGGTCCACGGCATGGTGCGCCGCGCCTCGACCGAGAAGTTCGATCGCATCGAGCACATCCGCGACCGCATCACGCTGCATCAGGGAGACCTACTGGACCAGCGCTCGCTCGTGGACGCGCTGCGTGCCTCACGGCCGCAGGAGATCTACAACCTCGCGGCGATGTCGTTCGTCGCCGTTTCCTGGATCCAGCCGACGCTCACCGCTGAGTTCTCCGGCGTGGGCGTCACGCGGATGCTCGAGGCGATGCGCGAAGTCTGCCGCGACGCGCGCTTCTACCAGGCGTCCTCGAGCGAGATGTTCGGGAAGGTCCTCGAGGTCCCGCAGACCGAGAAGACACCCTTCTACCCCCGCTCGCCTTACGGCGTCGCGAAGGCTTACGGGCACTTCATCACCGTCAACTACAGAGAGTCGTATGACCTGCACGCCACGTCGGGGATCCTTTTCAACCACGAGTCTCCTCGCCGCGGCCTCGAGTTCGTCACCCGCAAGATCACGTGGCACGCGGCGGCGATCAAGCAGGGGTTGACCAAGGAGCTGCGGCTCGGCAACCTCGACGCCGAACGCGACTGGGGCTTCGCGAAGGACTACGTCGAAGCGATGTGGCTGATGCTTCAGCGCGACACGCCGGAGGACTACGTGATCGCGACGGGCAAAGCGCACTCGGTCCGCGAATGTTGCGAGGTCGCCTTCGACGAGGCGGGCCTCGGTGACTTCCAGCAGTACGTCACGATCGACCCGGCCTTCGTGCGTCCGGCCGAGGTCGATCACCTGATCGGGGATCCCGCGAAGGCGGGAAGGGACCTCGGCTGGCAGCCCCGCACGAGCTTCGAGGAGCTGATCCGGCTGATGACCCGGGCCGACCTCGACTCGCTCGCATCCCGCTGAGCGCGGCGATGGGCGTACCTCTCTTCGACACCGCCACGCCGCGGGCGCCGCTGCGGGAGCAGCTGAGGGCGGCGATCGACCGCGTCCTCGAGGCCGAACAGTTCATCCTCGGGCCCGAGGTCGCCGCGTTCGAGCGCGAGCTCGCCTCCTACTGCGGGGCGGGCCACGCCGTGGGCGTCGCCAACGGCACCGATGCGATCACGATCGCGCTGCGCGCGATGGGCGTCGGGGTGGGCGACGAGGTCGTGGTTCCCTCGTTCACCTTCTACGCCTCCGTCGAGGCGATCGTCCACACGGGCGCGCGGCCGGTGTTCTGCGACATAGACCCCGAGACCTACTGCATCACGCCCGGCACGGTGCGGGCGGCGCTCACGCCGAGCACGAAGGCGGTCGTCGCGGTTCACCTGTTCGGCAACGTCGCGCCCGTCGCCGAGATCGAGGCGCTCGGGGTGCCGGTGCTCGAGGACGCCGCCCAGGCGCTCGGCTCGCGCACGGCCGTAGGCCGACCCGGCGCACTCGGCGCGGCGGCCACGTTCTCCTTCTACCCGTCGAAGAACCTCGCCTGCTTCGGCGACGGCGGAGCGATCGTGACGAACGACGAGAGGATCGCCGAGCAGGCGCGCATCCTGCGTTTCCACGGCTCCCGCGACAAGGTCGACTACGAGCAGGTCGGCTACAACTCGCGTCTCGACGAGCTCCAGGCGGCGGTGCTGCGCGCGCAGCTCCCGTCGCTCGACGAGTGGGCCGCGGGGCGGATGCAGGCTGCAGAGCATTACGAGCGGGCCGGGCTCGGCGAGATCGCCACGCTCCCCCGCGCCCTCGGCGGAGCGGACCCGGCGTGGCATCTCTACGTCGTCGGCCATCCGGACGTCGACCGCCTCGAGGCGGCGCTCCGAGCGGCACAGATCGGATGCAAGGCCTACTACCGCACGCCGGTGCACCGCCAGGCGCCGATGCGCGAGTGGGGAGGCGGCCTCGAGCTGCCGGGAACCGAGCACGCGGCGCGCACCCACCTCGCCGTGCCGATGAGCCCCGTGCTGAGCGCGGGGCAGGCCGAGGAGGTCGTCGTGGCTGCGCGAAGCGCGGGCAGCCGCTAGCGCACGCGCCCGATCAGCGCGGGGCGCGGGGCGCTAGCGCCAGCGCTCGATCAGATCCTCGTGGGAGACCTCGCGCACGACGTGCGCGGGGACGCCCATCACCACGGCGCGCGGCGCGACATCGCTCACCACCACGGCGCCCGCCGCAACATAGGCCTCGGCGCCGATCTCGATCCCGGGAGCCAGCACCGCGCCGCCGCCGATGCGGCAGCCGCGGCGGAGGACCGGGCCCGACAGCGGCATCTCCGGCCCGTGACGGCCCATCGTGTTGTCGTTCGTCGTGACCACGCAGGGGCCGATGAAGACGTCGTCCTCCACCAGCGAGAAGGCGGTGAGATACACGTTCGTCTGGATCCGCGCGCGGCTGCCGACCGCCACGTCGTTGTCGACGACGCTGCCGCGGCCGAGCACCGTGCCCGTGCCGAGCGCGGCGCGCTCGCGCACGAAGCTCTGCTCGCCGAGTATCGCCTCGGCGGCGATGCGCGCACCGGCGAACACGACGGCTCCCGCGCCGACCACCACACGGTCCCCAAGCTCGAGCGGCCCGACGTCACCCGCGGCGGCCGAGTGTGCCGCGAGCCTCGGCCGACGGCCGAGCACCGCGTGGTCTCCGATCGCGCATCGCGCGCCGATCGTCGTCGCGTCGTGGACGACGACGTAGGCCCCGAACTGCACATCCGCGCCGACCACGACGCCTGCGCCCAGCAGCGGGCGCCGTCCGTCCGGGAAGGCGACGGAGCCCGTCTCGAGGTCGCTCACAGCCGGACGACGTTGCCGACGCCCGAGCGGCGCGTGACCCCGCGCAGGTCCACGACGAGGCGGGCGCGGCGTGCCACCTGCTCGTAGTCGACGTCGGGATGGGCCGTCACGATCAGCGCCAGGTCGGCGTCCGCGAGCGCCTGCTCGAGCGCCACGCTCGCGAGCCCGTAGTCGGGGAGCTGCGGAACGTGGCTGTCGTGGTAGCGGATCTCGGCACCGAGCTCCCGCAGCAGCGAGATGATCTTCAGCGCCGGCGACTCGCGCACGTCGCCGACGCCCGGCTTGTAGCTCACGCCGAGCACCGCGATCCGCGCCCCTTTGACAGGGAGCCCGGCATCGTTGAGCGCGCGCTGGACCTTGGCGGCGCAGTGGTAGGGCATCTGCTGGTTGACCTTGCCGGCGAGCTCGATGAACTCGGTCGCCATGTCGAACTCGCGCGCACGCCAGCTCAGATAGAAGGGGTCGACGGGCATGCAGTGCCCGCCCATCCCCGGCCCGGGCTCGAAGCGCATGAAGCCGTAGGGCTTGGTGGCGGCCGCGTCGACCACCTCCCAGATGTCGATGCCCATGCGGTCGGTGAGGATCGCGAGCTCGTTCACGAGCGCGATGTTCACCGAGCGGAAGATGTTCTCGAGCAGCTTCGTGAGCTCCGCGGCCTCGGGGCTCGTGACGCGGACGAGCTCGTCGCAGATGACGCCGTACAGCGCTTCGGCGCGCTCGGCGCACGCGTCGGTCAGCCCGCCGAGCACCTTCGGCGTGTTGCGCAGCGTGTAATCCGTCCTGCCCGGGTCGACGCGCTCGGGGGAGAAGGCGAGGTGGAAGTCGCGCCCGGCGGCGAGCCCCGACTCCTCGAGCAGCGGCGCCACCAGCTCGCGCGTCGTGCCGGGATAGGTGGTCGACTCGAGCACAACGAGCTGCTCGGCTCGCAGCACCCCGGCAAGGGCGCGCGTCGCACCGATCAGCTGTGCGAGGTCGGGCTCGCGGTTGCGCGTCAGCGGCGTGGGCACGCAGATCAGCACCGCGTCGGCCTCGGCGAGTGCCGCGTAGCGGGTGCTCGCGCGCAGCCGGTCGGCGACCTCGCGCAACGCATCGGAGGAGACGTCCTCGACGTAGGACTCGCCCGCGGCGATCGCGTCGATCTTGCGCGTGTCGAGGTCGACGGCCACGACGTCGCAGCCCTCGCGCGCGAACGCCACCGCGAGCGGCAGCCCGACGTAGCCCAGCCCGATCACGCCGACGGTGGCCATTCAGAGGGCCAGTCTAGGGGCTCCCTTGGACGGGCCGGGCGGCGTCCTGCAGCGAGCGCATGTCAGCCGCGACCATCCGCTCGACGAGCTGCTCGAAGCTCAGCTGCGGCGTCCAGCCGAGCCGCTCGCGCGCCCTGGCGGGATCGCCGACGCTCGGCGTCGGCTCGCTCGGGCGGACGAGCTCCGGGTCGACCTCGACGTAGCGCTCGAAGTCGAGGTCGACGCACGCGAACGCAGTGCGGCCCAGATCGGCGACCGTGCGCGCGACGCCGCTGGCGAGCACGTAGTCCTCGGCCCGCTCCTGCTGGAGCATCAGCCACGCGCCGTGCATGATGTCGCCGGCGAACGACCAGTCGCGCACGGCGTCGAGCGACCCGAGCGTGACGCGGTCCTGAAGGCCGAGGGCGACCGCCGCCGCGGCGCGCGAGATGCGCCGCGTGACGAACCGCTCGGGTCGCCGCTCGGACTCGTGGTTGTAGAGGATCCCGGAGCTGGCGTGCAGCCCCTCGTGCTCGCGCATCAGCCCCGCGAGCTGATGCGCGGCGAGCTTGGCGGCCGCATACGGCGTCGCCGGGCGCGGCGGCGTGCTCTCGCGCTGCGGGCTCTCGGGCGAGTCGCCGAAGATCGCGCCCGAAGCCGCGAGGAACACGCGCGGCGAGGGGTCCAGATCGCGGACCGCCTGCAGGATCGCCGCGGCCGAGCCCGCGATCGCGGCGAACGTCTGACGCGGGTCGCGCCACGAGTCCGGAACGAAGGACGGACCGGCCAGGTGGTAGATCTCGGCCGGCCCGACCTGCTCGATCGCGGCGCGCAGGCCGACGGGGTCGAGCAGATCGCCGCCGAGGACATCGATCCGTCCCCGCAGGTGCTCGGAGCTTCCGAGCGAGCGCTCGCGGGGCTCGCGCGCGAGGCCGGTGACGCGATAGCCCCTCTCGAGCAGCAGTTCGGCCAGAAACGATCCGTCCTGCCCGGTGATGCCCGTGACGAGCGCGGTGCGCGGCGTGACCACGCCGGGAGCTTATGTCCTCGGCTGGGCCTGCCTGCCGCCGCCGCCGTAGGCCGCACCGAGCCCGGCGGCGACGATCTCGGGGGCGCAGACGGCGCGCACGCGCTCGAGATTGCGCCTCCCGGCCTGCGTGTCGCCCGCCAGGCGCGCGATCGCCCCGGCCAGCGCAGGCGCGTCCCCCGGCGGCACGAGCGCATCCTGATCCTCGCCGAGCAGCTCCGCGATCGCGCCGGTGCGGCTCGCGGCGACCGGCAGGCCGGCCGCCATCGCCTCCGCGACCGCCAGCCCAAAAGTCTCCGCAGAGCGCGACGGCGCGAGCGCGACGGCGGCCCCGGCGCGCAGCTGCGCGAGCGTGGCATCGTCGACGCGCCCGAGAAGCCTCACGTCCGCTCCCGCGGCCCGCCGGCGCAGCGACTCGAGCTCGGGTCCGTCGCCGGCCACGACGAGCGGCATCCCGGCGATGCGGCACGCCTCGACGGCGACATCGACACCCTTCTCGACCGCGAGACGCGAGACGACGAGCGCGTAGGGCGCCGCGCCCTGCGCCGCCGCGAACGGCTGCACCGTCGAGCCCCGCGCCGCGGCTCCGGCGCTCGAGAGCTCGGGCAGCGGAGGCGCGAGCACCCGCACGCGCTCCCACGGCAGCGGCGCCCCCAGCGCCCGCAGGCGCTCCCGCGCGAACACGCTCGGGACGAGGATCTCCTCGGCCTGCTCGACGAGACGGCGCTGCCAGAGCGCCAGCGCGGTCGCATACGCGACCGCCTCACCGCGGCTGCCGCGGCAGTTCAGGCGCACCCCGGGGAGCGTGTCGCGCCCGTGGCAGCGCGTGCATTCCTCACCGCGCGTGAAGCACACGCCGATCGCGCACACGAGGCGGTACTGGTGCAGGTGAAGCACCACGCGCGCGCCCGCGGAGCGCGCGGCGGCGAGCGCCCGCCAGCCGAACGCGGGGTGCAGGTTGTGCGCGTGCACGACGCGCGCGCCGCTCAGGCGAACCGCCTTGGCGACCTCCTCCGGGCGCACGCCTCCCCGCAACAGGCCGAGCGCGGCGCCGGCGTTGCCGATCGCCGCCGAGTCACGCGTGAGCAGCTCCGCGGGCTCGCCGAGCTGCTCGCGCACGAGCCACATGAGGTCCTCGACGGCGCGCTCCTCGCCGCCCGTCGTGCGGTAGCGGTTGTGGAGGAACAGGACCATCGCCGCCGCAGACTATTGCGGTCCGCGCGTCCTCCGGCGGGCGCCAACCGCCGCAAACCTAGACTGTCCCGTCAATGGCCACGCCACCGGCATCGATCGTGATCCCCACACGCGCGCGGCTGCGCTACCTCGAGGTCGCGCTGAGCTCGATCGCGCCCCAAGCGCAGGCCGCCGGGGCGGATCTGCTCGTGGTCGACGACGCGGGCGCCTCCTTCGCGGCGGAGGAGCTCGTCGCGCGCTTCGGCGGCCGCTACGAGCCGCACGAACGCCCGCGCGGCCTGAACGTCGCCCGCAACACGGGCGTCGAACGCTCGAGCGGCGAGCTCGTCGTGTTCGTCGACGACGACATCCGCGCAGGCGACGGATGGCTCCAGGCGCTCCTCGCGGCGGCCGCAGCGAACCCCGAGGTCGAGGTCTTCGCGGGGCGCATCCACGCTCGCCTCGAGGGCGGGGGCGTACGGTCCTGCGGGCGCGAGGCGCCGCCGATCACCTCGCTCGAGCTGGGCGACGCGGACACCGAGACTCGCTATGCGTGGGGCGCGAACATGGCCGTCCGCCGCAGCGCGCTCGAGCGCGTCGGCCCGTTCGACGTGACGCTCGAGCACGGCGGCGACGAGCAGGAGTGGCAGGACCGGCTTCGTGCGAGCGCCCCGGGCGCCCGGGTGCTGTACGTCGCGGGCGCCGCGGTCGATCACCGCCGCGCCGGCCCAGACGCGCGGCTGCGCTCGCTGGCGCGGGTCGCGCACACCCGTGGGCGCGCCGCCCGGCGCTTCGACGCGCGGCGCGGGGCGGCGCCGTCGCTGCGACGCGAGCTGCTCACGCTCGCGGGCTGCGCCGGGCACGTGGTGCGCCGCCGCTGCCCGCAGGGGCTGACGATGGTCGCCCACAGCGCGGGGCGCGTGCGCGAGGCGCTCGGCGAGCGTCGCTCCCGGACGCGCGACGGGACCGCTCCGCCGGCGGGGCCTGGCGAGGACTTCCTGTCGGGCACCAGCGGTACGGTCGGCGGGCTCGATGGTGTGCGCCGCGGCCTGCACGACCGGGCGGCCGGCGCCTGGCAGCTCGGCAGCGGCCGCCGCCTGCGCCTCGGCCGCGCAGCTCGCCGCGAGCCGCCGCGGCGCCGGGTGCTCGTGCTCGGAGTCGAGCGCGCGGAGCGGCGAGAGCTCTCGGAGCGCATCCGGGCGGAGCTGCTGAGCTCGCGCCACGACGTCGAGATCCACACGCGCGCACCGGGGGGACTCGGCAAGTTCGAGAATCTCAACCTGCTGCTCGCGGAGCATCCGGCCGGGGATCACGACTGGCTGCTCGTCGTCGACGACGACGTCGAGCTGCCGCGCGGGTTCGTCGACCGCTTCCTGTTCCTGTGCGAGCGCTTCTCGCTGCAACTGGCCCAGCCTGCGCACTGGCTCGCCTCCCACGCCGCGTGGCCGCTCACGCGACGGCGGCCGCACAGCGTCGTGCGCGAGACGCGCTTCGTCGAGATCGGGCCGGTGACGGCTTTCGCGCGCCCCACCTTCGGAGTGCTGCTGCCCTTCCCCGAGCTGCGCATGGGCTGGGGTCTGGATGCGCACTGGGCGGCGCTCGCGGCCGAGCACGGCTGGCGCTGCGGCGTCGTCGACGCCGTCCCGATCAACCACCGCGCCGCTCCCGCCGCCGACGGGTACTCGCGCGAGGACGCGGTCGCGGAGGCACGGGCCTTCCTCGCCGAGCGCCCGTACCTTCCGGCCAGCGAGGTCCAGCGCACCCTGACGACGCATCGCCGCTGGTGAGCCGCCGCGCTCCAAGGGTCGTCGTCGTGGCCGAGTTCTACCCCAGCCGGCGCGACCCCGTGCTGGGGATCTGGGCCCATCGGCAGGCGCTCGCGGCACGCGACGCGGGTGCCGAGGTGCGCGTGCTCGCGCTGCACCGGCTGCTCCCGCCACGGGCGACGCTCGCGAGCGGCGCGGCCGGCGCCGCCCGCGCGCTCGCGAGACGGCTGCGCGAACAGCGCCACCAGGTGCGCGATGGGTTGCAGATCGACTACGTCCCCTACGTCTCGCCTCCGCGCGAGCGCTCCTATGCGAGCTGGGGCGCGTGGGCGGCGCCGGCGCTCGCATACGCGCTGCGCCGTCTGCGCCGCTCGTTCGAGTTCGAGCTCGTCCATGCCCACAACGCCGTGCCGGCCGGCGAGGCGGTCCGCCTCGCCCGCCCGCGCGTGCCGCTCGTCGTCTCCGTCCACGGCGGCGACGTCCTCTGGACGGCGCGGCGCAGCGACGCCGGCGCCGCGGCGGTCGCTCGCGGCCTCGGGGCGGCTCGCCTGGTGCTCGCGAACAGCCATGGGACGGCGGAGCTCGCGCGCGCGCACGGAGCCGGCGAGACCCGCGTCGTGCATCTCGGCGCCGACCTGCCAGCCGGCTCGCGCGCGCCGCGCGGCGAGGGCCTGCGCGCGCGCGGCGAGGACCCCCAGACGCTTGTCACGGTCGCGCACCTGGTCGCCCGCAAGCGCCACGCCGACGTTGTGCGAGCGCTTGCCGTGCTCTCGCAGAAGCACCCCACGCTCCGCTACGCGATCGTCGGCGAAGGCCCCGAGCGAGTCGCGCTCGAAGGACTCGCCAGGCGCCTCGGGGTGGCGGCGCGCGTGGACTTCCACGGCCAGCTCGCGCACGACCGCGCCGAGTCGCTCGCGCAGCGCTCGACGCTGTTCGTGATGCCCTCGACGGAGGAGGCATTCGGCGTCGCCTACGTCGAGGCGATGGCGGGCTCGGTGCCCGCGATCGGCTGTCGCGGCGAGCCCGGGCCGGAGGAGATCGCCGCCGCCGGCGACGGCCTCGTGCTCGTCCCCCCCGGGGACGTCGAGCGGCTGACGCAGCGCATCGACGAGCTGCTCGGCGACCCCCACCGGCTGCGCGAGGCGGGACAGCGGGCGCGCGCGACGGTCGCAGCCAATTTCACGTGGGAGCGCTGCGGCGAGCAGACGCTGGCCGCCTACGAGCACGTGCTCGACTGAGGCATGGCCCCGCGCTCGGCCGAAGCGATGCATGCGAAGCCCGTCCTGTTCGTGACCGGCCACGCGCCGGCGTACCGCCTGGGAGCGTTCGCCCGCCTTCACGAGCTCGAGAACGTCGAGTTCGCGCTGTTCGGCGGCCGCTCCAAGCACGGCGGCGAACTGCCGGAGGGCGATCTGCCGTTCCCCCACCGCCGCGTCTCCGAGCGCGAGCTCGGGGCGCTTGCCGGCGCAGGCGCGCACCGTGCAGTCGTGTGCTCGACGGCGGGACGCCTGGCGCCGCTGGGGAGCTGGGCGGGCGCGCGGCGAGCGCACGTGCCGCTGATCCTGTGGGGGTCGCTGTGGGCGCATCCGCAGACGATCGCCCACGCCTTCAGCTATCTGCCGCTGCGACGCCTGTACCGCTCGGCCGACGCGATCGTCACCTACGGGCCTCACGTCAGCGCCTACGTAGGGGCGCGCGGCGCGCGCAACGTGCACGTCGCGCCGCAGTCGGTCGACAACGAGTTCTGGAGCTCGCCGCAGGCCCGCGCGCCGGCGGGAGAGTGGTGGCCGCGGGAGGCGTCCGTGAGGGTCCTGTTCGTCGGCCGGCCGGCCCGCGAGAAGGGGCTCGAGGTGCTGCTCGAGGCGTGGCGCGAGCGCACGAGGATCGCTCCGGGGGGCGCGCTCGTGCTCGCCGGAGTGGGGGCCAGACCTCCCGGCTGGATCGCCGCCTCCGCCGCGGCTGAGGGGGTGCTGTGCACCGACGCGCTCGCGCCGGAGGCCCTGCGGGACGTCTATGAGGGCTGCGAGATGCTGGTTCTTCCGTCGCTTGCGACGCGCACCTTCCGGGAGCCGTGGGGGTTGGTGATCAACGAGGCGATGAACCGTGGGCTGCCCGTGGTCGCCTCCGATGCCGTCGGGGCGGCCGCAGGAGGACTCGTGCGGGAAAGACAGAACGGTCTCGTCGTGCCGGCGGGCGACGCGGGAGCGCTCGGGGCGGCGATCCGCGAGCTGGCAGGCGACGCGCGGATGCGCGAGCGGCTCGGAGCCGCGGGGGCGCTGGACGTGCGCGCCTACAGCCACGAGGCATGGGCAGAGGGCTTCTCTGGCGCGCTCGCGAGCGTCGGCGCGTCGAGCAGGGCATAGGCGTCGGTCCAGCGAGAACGATTGGTAGCGTTGCAGAGCTTGGAACGGATCTCGGCCCTTCTTCCACGCCTCCTGGCACTCTCCCTGGTGCTGGCGGCGGGGATCGCTTCGCCCGCGCGCGCGACCAGCGTCGGCGAAACGATCATCCTCCGCTGCACGCACGGGCAATCGCTGAACGGCTTCAGCCAGCACGCGTACAACGAAGCGCTCAAAGACCTGACCGCCGACGCGCGCGAGTACACCGAATGCGCCTCGCAGATCCGCCAGGCGCAGCTCGCCGCTGCGACCGGCGTCGGCGGAGGAGCCGGCTCGGCGCCGGTCGTGCCGATCGTCCCCAGCGCCTCTGAGCAGCGCGCGATCGCACACGCGACGAGCGCCCGGCCGGTCCCGGTCCGGATCGGCGGCGCGCTCGTGCACCCGGGCGTCGTGCACGCCAACATCGCCTCGGCATTCAGCTCGATGCCCACGCCGCTGCTCGCCACGGTGATCTTCCTGCTGGCCTGCCTGCTGCTCGTCGGCGGCGGTGCGCTGCGAAACCACATCCGTGCCCGGCGCGGCGACTGAGCCCCCGCCGTCCCTCGGCGTGATGCCGGCGATGGCGCCGCCGCGCCGGCGGCGGTTGCCCGCGCGAGCGCCGGCCGGGCGCATCGGCGAGGGGCCGGCGGCCGATTGGGGCATCGCGATCGCGATCGCCGCCGTGCTCTGCCTGATCACCTTCTACGCGAAAGGCGGCCTGAGCCTCGAAACGATGACGGTCACGGAGATGGCGCTTACCTGCGCCGCCGGGCTCGGCATCGGGCTCGCCGTGCTGCTCGCTCCCGCGCGGGGAGGTCTCTACGGCGTTTGGTCGGTCGGCCTGCTGCTCGCGTTCGCCGTGCTCACGGCGGTCTCGGTCGTGTGGTCGGTCCAGCCCGACGAAAGCTGGCAGGACGCGGCCCGGATGTTCGCCTACTGTGGCGTGTTCGCCGGCGCGGTGGCGCTCGTGCGGGCTGACCCGCGGCGCTGGGCCGCGGTCATCGGCGGCGTGACGCTGGCCGCGGCGATCGTCTGCGCCTACGCGCTGCTGAGCAGGATCTTTCCCGGCGAGATCGGCGCGACGAGCAGCTTCGCGCGGCTCGATGAGCCGTACGGGTACTGGAACGCGATCGGCCTGACGGCCGCGCTCGGCGCGATCTGCTGCCTGTGGCTGGGAGCCAGGCGCAGCGGCCACGCGTTGCTCAGCGCGCTCGCGTATCCGGCGATGGGCCTGATGCTGCTGACGCTGCTGCTCGCCTACTCGCGTGGCGCGCTTGCCGCACTCGCGGTCGGCGTCGTGCTGTGGCTGTGCATCGTCCCCCTGCGCCTGCGCGGCGCCGCGGTGCTGATCGCCGGCGGGCTCGGCGCCGGAGCGGTCGCCGCGTGGGACTTCTCGAGGCACGCGTTGAGCAGCGAAGGCGTCGCGCTGGCCGAACGCACGAGTGCCGGCCATCGCCTCGGCGCGCTCGTCGTGGCGATGCTCCTGCTGCTGGCGCTCGTGGGCGTCGCGGTCGGCTTCTTGAGCGGCCGCCGCGCTCCGTCGATCGTGACCCGCCGCCGGGCCGGCGCGACGCTGCTCGCGCTGCTCGCGCTCGCACTGCTCGGCTTCGCGGGCGTGCTCGCACACAGCCACCGCGGGTTCACGGGCAGCATCTCCCACGCGGTCGACTCGCTGACGAACCCCAACGCGAAACCTCCTTCGAACACGGCGGGGCGCCTGACGGCCGTGGCGAGCGTGCGCGCGCGCTACTGGAAGGAGGCGCTCCAGGTGTTCAACGCGCACAAGGCGCTCGGCGCCGGCGCGCTCGGCTATCACACGGCGCGCAAGCGATACAGGAACGTCACGATCGACGTTCAGCACGCCCACGGCTTCGTCGTGCAGACGCTCGCCGACCTCGGGATCGTGGGGCTCGCGACGGCGCTCGCGCTGCTCGCCTGCTGGATGGCCGCCGCGGGGCGCGCGACGCACCCGCTGAACCGGCGATGGACGGGCTGGCGCGAGCTGCGCTCGCGGCGCCTGCCGCGCTGGCGGCGCGTCCCGGCGCCCTACTCGGCGGAGCGCATCGGCCTGCTGACGATGCTGTGCGTCGTCGTCGTCTTCGGCGTTCACTCGTTCGTCGACTGGACCTGGTACGTCCCGGGCGACGCCGCCGTCGCGCTGCTGCTCGCCGGCTGGCTCGCCGGGCGCGGGCCGCTCGCCGAGCAGCCCGCGCCGCGGGTGGCGGGCGCCGAAGCCGCCGCCCCGGCTCCGCGCAGGCCCTCGTGGGCGCCGCCGCTGTGGCGCGAGCGGCTGGCCGAGCCCGGGCGCACGCGGATCGCGGTCGCGGTCGCGGTGCTCGCGGCGGCGCTGCTCGCCGCGTGGTCGCAGTGGCAGCCCCAGCGCGCGGAAGACGCCCGCCTGCGGGCGATCGCGCTGGTCGCCTCAGACCCGCGGGCGGCGCTCGCGAGCGCCCAGACCGCGGTCGCCAGGGACCCGCTCTCGGTGCAGGCGCTGTTCGCGCTGTCGGCGGTGCAGCAGGCCGCGGGCGAGACCGCGCCGGCGCGGGCGACGCTCCAGCGGGGGGTGAAGCTCCAGCCCTCGAACCCCGAAACGTGGCTGCACCTCGGGCTGTATGAAATCCACGCCAACCCGCGGATGGCGCTCAGCGACCTCGCAGCGGCGATCTACCTCGACCCCCAGTCGATCGCGCCTGAACTGATCAGCGGGCCGCGCGCGTCGACCTCCTCGATCGAACTCCAGAACGCCTACATCCAGGCGCTGCGCGCCTCGGCGCTCCCGGCGCCGATCAGAAGCGGGAGCGCACCGCTCGGGCGAGCAGGAGGCGCCGCGCCCAGGGCGGCCCGCAGGCGCGTACGTCCACCGCTTCGAAGCGAAAGTCCTCGAGCAACTCCCTGAGCGTCGCGCGCGTGTAGAAGCGCAGGTGCTCGCCGCGCGGGTCGAAGTGCTCGGACAGCGCCCGGGGCGAGAGCGCCAGGCGCAGCATCTCGAGGCGCCCGTGAGCGGGCGTGCTGAGCAGCAGGCGCCCGCCGGGGCGCAGCACGCGGCGGACCTCCGAGAGCCACGCCGCGGTGTCGGCGACGTGCTCGATCACCTCACCCGCCCACACGGCATCGAAGACCGCGTCCGGAAGCTCCCACCCGCCGTCGGCGCCGAGCAAGCACAGCTCGAGCTGCGGATGGAGCTCGCGTGCGCGCCGCAACGGCTCCTCGGCGACGTCGGCCGCGAGGACGCTCACGCCGATGCGCTCGAGTTCGGCTGCGAAGCGGCCCTCGCCGCAGCCGAGGTCGAGCACGCGCTCGCCCGCTGCGACGTGCTCGCGCAGGAAGCCGGCGCGGAGCTCGAGGTCGGAGGGCTCGAGACCGCGCGCGAGCCCCTGCCATCGCTCTTCGTAGTAGGCGCGCGTGGGCATCGTGCCTCCGAAGGCTAGAGCCGCCGGCCGGGCCCGAAGCGCGGCGCGGCGACCGCTGCAATCCCGCTGTCAGCGTGCAGAGATGCTGTCAGCTCTACCCAGCCGTCCGGCGAGCGAATATGTTGAACACGTCAAGCCACGGCGAGGAAGGGAAGGAGGCAGCGCGCATTGAAGGTCGCCTTCGACGGCCGGCCGGTCTCTGATCCGAACGGCGTCGGTCGCTACACCCGCTGCCTGCTGAAGGCGCTGCGCGAGACGGCTGCGGCCGGCGACGAGGTGATCGAGACGCACCATCCCACCTCGACGCTCCGCGCGGGGGATCCGGACCTCGTCCACTCGCCCTGGATCGCGGGCGCGATGCTCCACCCGCCCTGCCCGCTCGTCGTCACGATCCACGACCTCGCGACGCTCAAGCGCCCGAGCGAGCACCTGCGGACCGGCCTGCGCCTTCGGCTGCGCCATCTCGCGGTCCAGCGCGCGGCCTGCGTGATCGCGCCGACGGAGGCCGTGGCCCAGGACGCGGTGACGCACCTGCGGATCGAGCGTGAGCGGACGCTCGTGATCGCAGAGGCGGCCGACACGGCGATGTACCCGCGCACGCCAAAGGAGATCGCGAATGTGCGAGATCGCCTCGGCGTGCCCGAGCGCTACCTGCTGTGGGTCGGCGGACTCCAGGACCCGCAAGCCGCGAGACAGCTCGCCAAGTTCGCCGCCACGCCTCGCGAGCTGCCGCTCGTGCTGGCCGGCCCGACAGGGCCCTGGGCGCGCGAGCTGCCCGACGTCAAGCTCACCGGCCAGGTCGCCGACGACGACCTCGCGGCGCTCTACAGCGGGGCACACGCGCTCGTGCTGCCCTCCGACCACGAGGGCTTCGGCCTCCCAGCAGTGGAGGCTCTGGCGTGCGGCACCCCGGTCGTGGCCTGCGAGGTCCCGGCTCTACGGGAGGTGCTCGGTGAGCGCGCGACATTCGTCCCGCCCGGAGACATGAGCGCCCTGATCGTCGCCGCCGAACGAGCGACGCGGCCCGCTCCGCCCCCGCTCCGGTGGTCGTGGGAGGATGCGGCGCGGGCCACCTGGGAGGTCTATGCGCGTGCGATCGCCCCCGCGCCGAGCGCGCGGCCGCGGCCGCGCGGACGGGGAGTCTGCCGGCAGCCCGGCGGCCCGGCCGGCCTCGAACCCCGGTAGGCGCGGGTCGGTGGGCGCCGCTCGATCGGCGCCGCGGGGAGGCGCCGCTCAGTAGGCGCCGCGGCGCGTGAGCACGGCCGGGATCGTCTTCAGGAGGATCGTGAGGTCGAGCGCGAGCGACCAGCGCTCGAGGTAGATGAAGTCGAGGTGGACGAGGTCGTCGAAGTCGAGCTCGGAGCGGCCTGAGACCTGCCACAGACCTGTGATGCCCGGCAGCACGAGATAGCGCTTGCGGTGCCAGTCCTCGAGCATCTCGTAGTCGCGCTCAGGCAGCGGACGGGGGCCGACGAGCGACATCTCGCCGCGGAGCACGTTGACCAGCTGCGGGAGCTCGTCGAGTGAGAAGCGCCGCAGGACACGGCCGACGCGCGTGAGGCGCGGGTCGTCACGGATCTTGAAGAGCGCGCCCGAGGCCTCGTTGAGCTCTTCCAGATCGGCCTGTACCTCCTCGGCGTTCGTGTGCATGGTGCGGAACTTCAGGCACGCGAACGGCCGCTGGCCGATGCCGCGGCGCGCCGAGCGGAACAGCGTGGGCCCGCGCGAGGAGAGGCGCACGGCGAGGGTGATCGTGAGCAGCAGCGGGCTGAAGAGGATCAGCAGGAAGGTGGCCCCGACGATGTCGAAGGTGCGCTTCAGGGCGAAGTCGACGCCCTCGAAGACGGGCGGACCGAGCTCGAACAGCGGCACCGACTGTCCGGGAACGAACTCCGCGCGGTGGATCAGGATCTCCATCGTCGAGGGCGCCAGGCGGACGCGCACGCCGCGCTGGTGGCAGCGGTCGACGAGGTCGACGGCCTCGACCTGAGGGAAGTCGGGGTCGGCGATGATGATCTCGTCGATGCGTTCGCTGCCGAGGACGCGCTCGAGGTCGCCGAGCGAGCCGAGCGGGCGCAGGCCGTTGGCTGGCAGCTCGGAGAGGGCGAGATAGCCGACGACCTCGATCGGCGAGCGGTGATCGTCGCCGAGCGCGTGGGCGACGTCGCGGATGTGCTTGCCGGTGCCGACGAGCACGGCGCGGCGCCGGTAGCCGGCCGCCCGCAGGATCGCGCCGGTGAGCCACTCATAGCCGGCGCGCATCGAGGAGATGTAGATCAGCGCGAAGATCAGCGAGCCGTAGAAGAGGTAGTAGCTCGAGAAGTGTTCGCCGCTGACGACGGCGAAGATCAGCGCGACGAAGGCGACCTGGAACAGCGAGCCGACGATCCGCGAGAGGCCGGGGCGCAGGGCGCGGGCGGCGTAGAGGCCCGAGCGCGCGAACAGGAGCGCGGTCAGCAGGTAGGCGAACGCGACGAACTGCCTCGTGCCTTCGTAGGCCCGGTCCGGCGTCACGTGGCCACGCGCCGCTTCCTTGAGCGCGAGCGCCGTGAAGATCGCGAGCGCGACGCCGGCGAAGTCGAGCAGCAGCAGCGACAGCACGCGCGTCACCCGCCGCGCAGTCGAGATGCGCAGGATGAACGAGAGCACCGGGGGGCGCTTGCGGCGGATGTCGCGGGCCACCGGCTCGAGTCGTTCGGTGGCCGCCTCCGATTTCTCGCGGCCGGGGGCGGGCCGCGGATGGATGGGCGAACCCGGACGCGCGCGAGGAGCGGGTCGAGTAGGCGTGCCCGACGAACGAGGTCCCATCTCGACGCTCACAACACGTCAGATTGGCAGATGGAGCGGCACCTAGGTGGCCAGCTGGACGGCGTCGGCCGCGGCGGCAAGGCTCGAGGCTATCCGCGGCCGACGAGCAGCTCGACGCCCGATTGCTCGATCGTGCGCTGCAATCCGTCCCGCAGCGACACCTCGGGCGACCAGCCGAGCAGCTCGCGCGCAAGCGTTATGTCGGGCTTGCGCTGCTTGGGGTCGTCGACGGGAAGCGCCTCGTAGACGATCTCCGAGCTCGCGCCGGTGAGCTCCTGGACCGTCTCCGCGAGTTCCAGGAGGGTGAACTCGTCCGGGTTGCCGATGTTCACCGGATCGTGATATCCGGACTCGGCGAGCGCGATGATTCCCCGTATCAGGTCGGTGACGTAGCAGAACGAGCGGGTCTGGCTGCCGTCGCCGAAGACGGTGATCGGCCTGTTGGCGAGCGCCTGGCGCAGGAACGTCGGGATCGCGCGCCCGTCGTGCGGCCGCATGCGGCTGCCGTAGGTGTTGAAGATCCTCACGATCGCGGTGTCGACGCCCTGCTGGCGGTGATAGGCCATCGTCAGGGCCTCGGCGTAGCGCTTGGCCTCGTCGTACACGCCGCGCGGTCCGATCGGGTTGACGTGGCCCCAGTAGCTCTCCGACTGCGGATGCTCGAGCGGGTCGCCGTAGACCTCGCTCGTGGAGGCGATCAGAAAGCGCGCGCGCTTGGCCTTCGCGAGCCCGAGCGTGTGGTGCGTGCCGTAGGAGCCGACCTTCAGCGTGTGCAGCGGCAGCCGCAGGTAGTCGATCGGCGAGGCGGGCGAGGCGAGGTGATAGACGAAGTCGACGGGCTCCTCGACGAAGTAGGGATCGATGATGTCGACGCCGACGTGGAGGAAGCGCTCGGGGTCACGGATGTGCTCGATGTTGTGCAGCGAGCCGGTCTCGAGGTTGTCCACGCAGATCACGCGGTTGCCGCGCGCGAGCAGCTCGTCACAGAGATGCGAGCCGAGGAAGCCGGCGCCGCCGGTGACGAGACATGTGGCCATGGCCGGCGCAGCATACCCCGCCCACCCATTCGCTTCCAGGCGGGCGGCATATCATCACAGCGATGCTGAAGCCCGACCGCGACCAGGATTCCGAGGAGCACCTGACGGTAGCCCCGATCGTCGGCCCCGACGACCCGCGCCGCTTCACCGACTCGGGCATCGAGATCGACGAGCTCTACACCGAGGGCGACCTCCCCGAGAGCCTCGACCTGGGCGAGCCGGGCGCGTTCCCCTACACGCGCGGCGTCCACCGCGAGATGTACCGCAAGCAGACGTGGACGATGCGCCAGTACGCGGGGTACGCGTCGGCGAAGGAGTCCAACGAGCGCTACCGCTACCTGCTCTCGAAGGGCACGACGGGCCTGTCGATGGCCTTCGACCTGCCGACGCAGCTCGGCCTCGACTCCGACAACCCACGCTGCCTGGGCGAGGTGGGGCGCACTGGGGTGGCGATAGACACGATCGACGACATGCGCACGGCCTTCGACGGGATCCCGCTCGATGAGGTCTCGACGTCGATGACGATCAACGCGCCCGCGGCCTGCCTGATGCTGCTGTATGAGCTCGTCGGCGAGGAGCAGGGCGTTTCCAGCGAGAAGCTGCGGGGGACGACTCAGAACGACGTGCTCAAGGAGTACATCGCGCGCGGCAACTACATCTACCCGCCGGCCCCGACGATGCGGCTCACGACCGACCTGTTCGAGTACTGCCACGAGAAGATCCCGCGCTGGAACACGATCTCGATCTCGGGCTACCACTTCCGCGAGAAGGGCTGCTCGGCCGTCCAGGAGGTCGCCTTCACGCTGTCCTCGGGCATCGCCTACGTGCAGGCGGCGATCGACAAGGGCCTCGACGTGAACGAGTTCGCGCCGCGGCTCGCGTTCTTCTTCAACGGCCACAACAACGTCTTCCAGGAGGTCGCGAAGTTCCGCGCGGCGCGGCGCATGTGGGCGCACATCATGCGCGAGCGCTTCGGAGCGGCGAACCCGAAGGCGACGATGCTGCGCTTCCACACGCAGACGGGCGGCGTGACGCTCACCGCGCAGCAGCCCGAGAACAACATCGTGCGTGTCGCGCTCCAGGGGTTCGCGGCGGTCTGCGGCGGCACGCAGTCGCTGCACACGAACGGCTTCGACGAGGCCCTCGCGCTCCCCACCGAGCGCGCCGCGAAAATCGCCGTGCGCACCCAGCAGATCCTCGCCGACGAGTCCGGCGCGGCCGACACCGTCGACCCGTTCGCCGGCTCCTACTTCGTCGAGTCGCTCACCGACCAGATCGAAATGCGGGCCAAGGAGCTGATCGGCAAGGTCGACGCGCTCGGCGGCTCGGTCAACGCGATCGAGTTCATCACCGGCGAGATCGACGAGTCGGCGTGGGGCTATCAGGAGCGCTACCGCATCGGCCAGGACATCGTCGTCGGCGTCAACGCCTACCAGGAAGACGAGGTCGAGGTGCCCGACCTGCTGCGCGTCGACCCCGAGTCGGAGCGCGAACAGGTGCAGCGCCTGAAGGACTTCAAGGCCGACCGCGACCAGGGGCTCGTAGAGCGGCGCCTCGAGGAGCTCCGCGGCGTCGCGCGCGGCAGCGAGAACCTCTTGCCCGCGATCCGCCAGGCGCTCAAGGACCGCGCTTCGCTCGGCGAGGTCTGCGGCGCGATGCAGGACGTCTTCGGCGCCTACGCGCCGAGGTTCTAGGACTCCCTCCTCCACATCCCTGGGGTTCACGCCGCATGCGGCGTGAACGGCAAGGTCGCATGCGACCTTGCCCACGGAGCCGCACATGTGCGGCTCCGCCCCCCGGCGCATGCGCCGGGGGGATCCCTACGATCCCAGTGATGCTCACGCCGATCGCCGCGGCCTACGACTGGATCCTCGGGCTGCACATCATCGCCGTCGTGGTCGCCTTCGGCTGGACGTTCACACTTCCGGTCGTCTACGCGGTGGGCGCGAAAGCGGACCCGCGCAGCCTCCCGGTGCTGCACCGCATCGAATACACGATCACGAGGCTGATCCTCAATCCCGCGCTGCTCGTGCTGCTCGCCGCGGGCATCTTCCTCGCGAGCGACGGGCACCACTGGAAGGAGTTCTTCGTGCAGTGGGGGCTCGCGACCGTCGTCGTGATCGGCGCGCTCGCGGGGGCGATCCTGATCCCTGGGGCGAAACGGGCCGAGGAGGCGGTGCGCCGCGACCTCGAGGGCTGGAGCAGCGGCGACTTCGAGCCCGGTCCCGAGTACCTCGCCGCGACGCGCCGCCTGAACATCGTCGGCTCGGCCGCGTCGCTGCTCGTGCTGGCCACGATCGTGATCATGGCTGTCAAGCCGTAGCTGTGGGGCGGCGGGGCGCGCGGCGCCGGTTCCCTGATCGGGGAGGTACAGCCGGTACCCTCCGGTCATGAGCTCCGAGGGCTATCGGGTCGCCGTCGTCGGCGCGACGGGGCAGGTCGGGACGCTGATGCTCGAGCTGCTGCACGAGCGCGGGTTCCCGGTGCGCGAGATCGTGCCGTTCGCCTCCGAGCGCTCCGTCGGGCGTGAGCTCGAGGGAGGCCTCGTCGTGCGCGGGCTCAGCGACGAGGAGATCCAGGGGTTCGACCTCGCGATCTTCTCCGCCGGTGGCTCCACCTCGGGCGAGTGGGCGCCGCGCTTCGCCGCCGCCGCCGCGGTCGTCGTCGACAACTCCTCGCGCTGGCGGATGCAGGAGGACGTACCGCTCGTCGTCGCCGAGGTCAACCCCGAGGCGCTCGAGAGCCATCGCGGGATCATCGCCAACCCGAACTGCTCGACGATGCAGATGGTCGTCGCGCTCAAGCCGCTCGCCGACGCGGCCGGGATCGAGCGGCTCGTGATCAGCACCTACCAGGCCGTCTCGGGCACCGGCAGGCGAGCCGTCGACGAGCTACTGGATCAGTCGCACGCGCTCCTGCACGAGCGGAACATCGCACCCCCCTCGGAGTACGCCCACCAGATCGCCTTCAACGTGCTCCCCCACGCCGGAAGCTTCGCCGACGGCGAGGATCACACCGACGAGGAGCGCAAGCTGATGAACGAGACGCGCAAGATCCTCGGCGACCCGTCGATCCGCGTCAGCGCCACCTGCGTACGCGTCCCCGTCGTCACGGGGCACTCCGAGGCGGTGAACGTGCAGACGCGCGAGCAGCTCTCGCCCGAGCGCGCCCGCGAGCTGCTGAACGAGGCGCCGGGCGTCACGGTCCTCGACGACCCCGCAGGCGCCGGCTACCCGCTCGCGATCGACGCCGCCGGCAAGGACAGCGTGTTCGTCGGGCGCATCCGCCGCGATCCCGGCCACGAGCGCGCGCTCGACATGTGGATCGTCGCCGACAACCTTCGCAAGGGCGCCGCCACGAACGCCGTCCAACTTGCCGAGCTGCTCCACGAACGCCGGCTGCTGGGCACGCAGCGCACGGCTTCGCCCGCCTGACCCGATTGGGGAGGAGTAGGCAGAGATCGCTCGAAATGGGGTGCGATGATCTCCTCGGAGGTGCAGCGCACGCTGGTCAAGTCCCCGCCCGAGCTGTGGGCCGAGCTCAGCGATCCGGCCGCCCTGGCGCGCCACCTCGGCGAACTCGGCGAGATCCGCATCACGCGCGTCGAGCCTGAGCAGCTGGTCGAATGGGAGGCCGAGAACCGCAACGGGACCGTCCAGATAAGGCCCTCCGGCTGGGGCACGAAGGTCACACTCACCGTCGCCACCGAGGTCCCCGACGCGAGCCCCGCAGACGAGGCAGACGAGCCCGCTCCGCTCGCCGTGACCGGGCCCGCCGCGCCGGCCGAGGACGAGCCGGCAGCGGCTGCCGTGACCGAGCCCGCCTCGGCCGCCGAGGAGGGGGCGGGGGCGCCTGAGGAGAGCGTGGAGGCCCCCGAAGAGAGCGTCCCGAGCCGGCTGGGCGCCCCGGTGACCGCCGCTGCAGCGTCGAGCTGGCGCGCAGACTCCGAGGCGATAGAGGCCGATGAGCTTGATAGCGGCTGGATCGCCGAGGACGCTGAGGTGCCGGCGCCCGAGCAGGCCGCGGACGAGGAGGACGGGGAGGATCACGAGTGGCTCCCTTACGACGAGCCCGAACCGCGGCGCGGTTTCCTCGCGCGGCTCTTCGGCCGCTGGCGCAGGCCGCAGGCAGTTGAGGCCGACGTCGCGGAGGATCCAGGAGCGCCGGCTCCCCACGCGGCCGCGGTGGCGGGGATGGACGCATCAGACGCGGACCCCGTGGACGGGACGGCGGCGTCCGGCGCGGACGCGGTGCAGGCTTCCGCCGACGAGATCGTGCCCGAGGGCGAGCTGCCCGACCCGGACGCTGCCCCCGCGACCCCGGAGGCTCCCATCGAGATGACGCCATCCGAGGCGGCCTCGGCCGACGAGCTCGAACCGGTGCGGGAGGCGGCCGCGCCGGTCGCGGACGCCGCCGCGTCAGAAAGCGAGGCCGGCTCGCTGGGAGCGGCTCCGCTCGAGCAGGTCGGGGACATCGCCGCCGAGCTGAAAGCCGCCGAGGAGACCGAGGACGCCGAGGTGACGGCCGTTCTCACATCGGTGCTCGACCGCCTCGGTGCCGCGCACCATCGCCCGTTCTCGCGTTCCTAGGCGGGCGGAGAGGACGCCGACCGGGGTAGGATCCCCGGTCCGATGGCGAGCAGCCCCCACGACAGACAGTCGGACGCAGCCCTGCTCGCGGCCTCGCGCAGCGGACACAGGCGCGCTCCGCGCCAGAAGGCGCCCGAGAGCTACGAGGAGAAGCTCGCACAGCTGAACGACCTGCGCGAGGCGGCCGCGCACTCGGCGCCCGAGGCGGAGGAGAAGCAGCACGCGCGAGGCAAGCTCACCGCGCGCGAGCGCGTCGAGAAGCTGCTGGACCCCGGCTCCTTCCAGGAGCTCGACACGTTCGTGCGCCACCGCACCTACGACTTCGACATGCAGAAAAACCGCCCGTGGGGGGACGCCGTCGTGACGGGTCACGGGACGATCGACGGCCGCACGGTGTGCGTCTTCAGCCAGGACTTCACCGTCTTCGGCGGCTCGCTCGGCGAGGTGATGGGCGAGAAGATGGTGAAGATCATGGACCTCGCGGCCAAGATCGGCTGCCCCGTGATCGGCATCAACGACTCGGGCGGTGCGCGGATCCAGGAGGGCGTCGTCTCGCTCGGCGCCTACGGCGACGTGTTCGTGCGCAACGTGAGGTGCTCGGGCGTGATCCCCCAGATCAGCCTGATCATGGGTCCGTGCGCGGGAGGCGCCGTCTACTCGCCGGCGATCACGGACTTCATCTTCATGGTGAAGGAGACCTCGCACATGTTCATCACCGGCCCCGACGTGATCAAGACGGTCACCGGCGAGGAGGTCGGCTTCGAGGAGCTCGGCGGGGCGATGTCCCACAACACCAAGTCCGGCGTCGCGCACTTCGCATCCGAGGACGAGGAAGCGTGCCTGGAGGACTGCCGCTACCTGATCTCCTTCCTCCCGCAGAACAACCTCCAGACGGCTCCGCGCGTGCAGCCCACCGACGACCCTCAGCGGATGGATCCCGAGCTCGACCACGTCGTCCCCGAGAACCCCAACAAGCCCTACGACATGCGCAACGTCGTCAAGCTGATCGTCGACGACGGCGAGTTCTTCGAGGTCCACGAGCACTACGCGAAGAACATCATCTGCGGCTTCGCCCGCCTCGACGGCTTCTCGATCGGGATCGTCGGCAACCAGCCAGCCCAGCTGGCCGGCGTGCTCGACATTGACGCCTCCGCGAAGGCCGCGCGCTTCGTGCGCACCTGCGACGCCTTCAACATCCCGCTGCTGACGTTCGTCGACGTACCCGGCTTCCTCCCCGGCACGAGCCAGGAGTGGGGCGGCATCATCCGCCACGGCGCGAAGCTCCTCTACGCCTTCACCGAGGCGACCGTCCCGAAGCTAACCGTGATCACGCGCAAGGCCTACGGGGGCGCCTACGACGTGATGGCCTCCAAGCACATGCTCGCCGACTTCAACTTCGCCTGGCCCACCTCCGAGGTCGCCGTGATGGGCCCCGAGGGCGCGGTGAACATCATCTACCGGCGCGACATCGCCGGCAGCCCCACCCCCGAGGAGCGCCGCAAGAAGCTGATGGAGGACTACAAGGCGCGCTTCGCCAACCCCTACACGGCGGCCGAGCGGGGCTACATAGACGACGTGATCATCCCCCACGAGACTCGCCCGAAGCTGATCACCTCCCTGCACACGCTTCAGAGCAAGCGCGAACCCGGCCCCAGGCGCAAGCACGGGAACATCCCGTTGTAGGAAGATCGATGGTCGAGGAGGGCCTGCTCAGCGGGTGCGCGCGCCTGCTCCGCGAGCGGTCCGAAAGGCCGCAGCAATGGGTCGAGTCGCAGCCTCTGCTCCGAGCGGGAAGATATGCAGTGCATCGACAGCCGCCATCTCGGCAAGTTGGAGAGCGAGCTCGTGAGCGAACTCGATACCGCCGCCGGCGGCGATGCGGCGAACTGCAGCGTCCGATATGAGCGTCCCAGGAAGCCTCCGCGCTCGGTTTGCCATCTGCTCGTCGCGGAGCAGTGCTATCCCGGCGTAGAAGCGAACCCCCTCGAGCAGGTCTGCCGCCCGCTCCAGAAAGGCGGCGAGCACATCGACGTCGAAGACCATCTGCGACTGGACGTACTCGGCGCCCGCGAGGACCTTCCGCTCGAGTAGTGCGAGCTCACGATCTTGGTCGAGCGCAAATGGATTCACGACGGCTCCTACTGCCAGGTCGTGCGGCTCGGCCCACTGCCTCGCCGCGCTGATGAGTTCCGTGGCGGTCATGTCCTTCACGCGCGGTGTCTCAGCGACGGGATCCCCATACAGGCAAAGAACGCCCTCCGACCCCAGGGCCGCCGCGCCGACGACCTGCGACCGCAGCGCCAGCCGGTTGCGATCGCGGCACGACACGTGGACGATCGTCGACACGCCCTGCTCCCGGGCGAGCGCTACCGCGGCCAGCGGGGACATTCGTGCCTGTCCCGCGTGATTGTCGGTCAGCCCGACCACGTCCACGACATCAGCAAGCGCAGCAATCCGCTCACGCACTCTCAGTGCTTCTGGACGCCCCGGCAGAGAGATCTCGGCAGAGACGAGCGCAGTCCTGGGCATCGACGAAGTCTAGAAGCCAGACGCCGACGCGTTGAGCCCGCGGCGTCGAGACCCGTCACAATCAGCGAGTGACCGAACGGCCCGAGCTCAAGCTGATCGCGCCCGGCGCCTCCCCCGAGGAGGCAGCCGCGATCGTGGCCGCGCTCGAGCGCTTCGTCAGCGACACCGCGGCCGTCAGCGCCGCCGAGCCCGCCCCTGATCCCTGGGCGCGAGCGGCGATCCTCGAGGGCGTCGCGCGGGAGGATCCGCCCGATCTGGCGGACCCCTGGATAAACACCTGAAAGCCGCTAGGCTTTACGGCAATATCTCGCCGCCGGCGATGAACGTCGACACCCCCGGCGCTCAGCCGGGATCAGGAGGTCCGTAGATGGAGCCAGTCTCGATTCCGACGCACCGCGGCACTCTCGAGGATCCAGAGGTCCTCCAGAACGTGCCCGGGCATGTGATCCCGATACTCCAGCGCGAGTACGACGACTTCAAGACCGAAGCGACGAAGTTCCTGGCCGGTGAGACGCCGGAGGACGAGTTCATCAAGTTCCGACTCAAGCAGGGCGTCTACGGCCAGCGGCAGGCCGACGTGCAGATGATCCGCGTCAAGCTGCCCTTCGGCGGGATCACGCCCGAGCAGATGGAGGCCTTCGCCGAGGTCATCGACAAGTACGTCCCGCTGCGCAAGGGGCACATCACGACCCGCCAGAACATCCAGATGCACCACGTTCCGTTGCCCGAGGCGGAGAAGCTGATCCGCGAGCTGGGCGACTCGGGGCTCTCCAGCCGCGAGGGATGCGGCAACACGATGCGGAACGTCACCGGCGACCCGTGGGCGGGCGTGGCCAAGGACGAGCTTTTCGACCTCACGCCCTATGCCGGCGCCTACGTGCGCTACTTCGTGCGCCATCCCACGACCCAGGCGATGCCCCGCAAGGTCAAGACGGCCTTCGACGGCGGCCCGCGCGACCGCGCGATCAGCGGCATCCACGACGTCGCCTTCCGTGCCCGCGTGCGGGAGTCCGATGACCCTGCCCGTCCCGGACAGGTGCGCGGCGTCGAGATGCTCGTCGGCGGCGGGACCTCGATCATGCCGCGCGTCGCACAGGTCCTCTACGACTTCCTCGAGCTCGACAACGGCGAGTACCTGAAGGTCACCGAGGCCGTGATGCGGATCTTCGACCGCCAGGAGTGGCTGCGCGCCAACCGTGCGCGCGCCCGCATCAAGGTGTTCGTCGACAAGTACGGGATCGACGAGCTGCGCAGGCAGGTCGAGGAGGAGCTCGAGGGCGAGTGGGTCAAGGAACGCGACTTCTCGATCGAGCAGCGGTTGTTCCTCGACGACGAGCGCGAGTCCGCGCCCGCTCCGCCGGAGAGCTACGGAACGCCCAACGGTGACCTCTTGGAGTTCGAGCGCTTCCGCGCCGCGAACGTGGCCGAGCAGAAGCAGGACGGCTTCGTTGCGGTCGAGGTGAAGATCAGCCGCGGCGATCTGACCCCCGAGCAGCTCAGGGGTCTGGCGGCGGTCATGCGCACCTACGCGGGCGGCTACGCGCGGACGACCGTGCAGCAGAACTTCGTGCTGCGCTGGGTGCGCGAGGAGTGCGTCCACGACCTCTGGCGGGCGCTTTCGGAGCTCGGCCTGGGCGAGGCGGGCGCGCGCGAGATCACCGATGTCGTCTCGTGCCCGGGCACGGACTCCTGCAAGCTCGGGATCACCAGCTCGATGGGCCTCAACCAGGCGGTGCGGGAGCGCCTCGAGGAGATGGACATCACCGACGAGCTGGCGCGCAAGGTCAACATCAAGATCAGCGGCTGCCCGAACGGGTGCGGCCAGCACCACGTAGGGAACATCGGCTTCACCGGCGCGTCGATCAAGGTGGGCGAGCACACGATTCCCGCGTACATCCCGCACGTCGGTGGCGTCTGGGAAGGCGGCGAGGTGAAGTTCGGCACGCGTCTGAAGCTGCGGCTCCCCTCCAAGCGGGTCCCCGAGGCAATCGAGCGCTGGATCGGCCACTACGAGCGCAACCGCGAGGACGGCGAGGAGTTCAACGACTTCGTCGAGCGCGTCGGCACGGGAGAGCTGGAGGGACTAGTCAAGGAGCTCTCGCTGCCGGTCGACTTCGGCCTGGAGACGATGAACGAGTTCATCGACTGGGAACGAAAGGTCCCGTTCGAAGTGATCCGCGGCGAGGGCGAGTGCGCCGTTTAGGTACGCCATCTAACGTCAATGACGAAACGAGACGACAAACGATGCATCTACGCGACAGCGACATAGTGGACGCCCCCCCGGCGCACGACCCGGCGCTCAGCCTCACGCACACGCTGCGCGAGGCCGCCCGCCACGGCCCGCAGGCCGTGCTCCTCTGCTCCTTCCAGAAGGAGGAGTCGGTGCTGCTCGACGAGCTGCTGCGCCTGGACCAGGGCACCGGCAACGCCGTGCGGATCGTGACGATCGACACCGGCGTGCTGTTCGAGGAGACGTTGCAGACCTGGCGCGCGTTCGAGGAGCGCTTCGGCGTGAAGATCGAGGTCGCTGATGCGAGCAGCCCGGATGTCCCCTGGAGCGGCCCCGAGCACTGCTGCTCGGCCGCGAAGGTCGCCGCGCTCGAGAGCACCCTCTCCGGCGCCGAGGGCTGGATCACCGGCATCCGCCGCGAGCAGGGCCCCACGCGCGCCGACACGGAACTGATCGAACGAGACGCCAAGCGCGCTCTGTGGAAGTACAACCCGCTCGCGCACTGGACCGACGCCGACCTCTGGCGCAGGATCCACGAGCGCGACCTCCCCTACCACCCGCTCCACGATCGCGGCTACGAGTCGATCGGCTGCGCGCCCTGCACGCAGCCCGGGAGTGGACGCGAGGGGCGCTGGGCCGGCACCGACAAGACCGAGTGCGGGCTCCACATCGAGATCATCGAGTAGCGATGAGCGTCGCCGTGCGACCACAGCTCAGCCACCTGCGGGCGCTCGAGTCCGAGGCGATACATGTGATGCGCGAGGTCGCCGCGGAATTCGAGCGGCCGGTGCTGCTGTTCAGCGGCGGCAAGGACTCGATCGTGCTGCTGCGGCTCGCGGAGAAGGCCTTCCGGCCCGGACCGTTCCCATTCCCCCTGATGCACGTCGACACCGAGCACAACTTCCCCGAGGTGATCGAGTTCCGCGACCGCCGCATCGCCGAGCTCGGCGAGCGCCTCGTGGTCGCGAGCGTCCAGGACTCGATCGACAGCGGCAGGGTCGTCGAGGAGACAGGTCCGCGCGCGTCGCGCAACCGCCTCCAGACGGTGACGCTGCTCGACGCGATCGCCGAGCACGGCTTCGACGCCGCCTTCGGAGGCGCGCGCCGCGACGAGGAGCGCGCCCGCGCCAAGGAGCGCGTCTTCTCCTTCCGCGATGACTTCGGCCAATGGGATCCCAAGAACCAGCGACCGGAGCTCTGGAACCTCTACAACGGGCGCATCCGCAAGGGCGAGCACGTGCGCGTGTTCCCGCTCTCCAACTGGACCGAGCTCGACGTATGGGAGTACATCGACCAGGAGCAGCTCGAGGTCCCCTCGATCTACTTCGCTCACGAGCGCAGCGTCTTCAACCGCGACGGCATGCTCTACGCCTGGCGCGAGGGCACCGAGCTGATCGACGGCGAGGAGGTCTTCACGGACACCGTCCGCTACCGCACGGTCGGCGACATGAGCTGCACCGGCGGCGTGCGCTCGGACGCCGCGACGCTCGCCGAGGTCGTGCTCGAGATCGCCGCGACGCGCGTGACGGAGCGGGGCGAGACACGCGCCGACGACAAAGTGACCGAGGCCGCGATGGAGGACCGCAAGAAGGCCGGTTACTTCTGATGCGCCGCCCGGGCGCGCGATGACGCTCGACCTGCTGCGCTTCACGACGGCGGGCTCCGTGGACGACGGCAAGAGCACGCTGATCGGGCGCCTGCTCTACGACGCCAAGCAGGTGTTCGAGGACCAGCTCGAGCACGTTGCGCTCGCCAGCCGGCGCCGTGGCGGTGAGGGCACGCTCGACCTCGCGCTGCTGACCGACGGCCTGCGCGCCGAGCGCGAGCAGGGCATCACGATCGACGTCGCCTACCGCTACTTCGCGACGGCGCGGCGGCGGTTCATCATCGCCGACTGCCCCGGACATCAGCAGTACACGCGCAACATGGTGACCGGCGCCTCGACCGCCGACGTCGCGGTCGTGCTGATCGACGCGCGCCGCGGCGTGCTCGAGCAGTCCAAGCGCCACGCCTTCATCAGCGCCCTGCTCGGGATCCCCGAGATGGTCGTCGCGATCAACAAGATGGACCTCGTGGACCACTCGCAGGCGCGCTTCGAGGAGCTCGTCGAGGAGTTCGAGGGATTCGCAGCGAAGCTCGGTGGGCACCGCCGCGCGGTCACCTACATCCCGATGTCGGCCCTCGACGGGGACAACGTCGTCGAGCGCTCCGAGCGGATGGACTGGTATGACGGGCCCGTGCTGCTCGAGCACCTCGAGCAGGTCGAGGTGGCGTACGACCACCCCTACGACAAGCCCGCGCGCTTCCCGGTGCAATGGGTGATCCGCCCCGCGAGCGGAACGCTCGCCGGCGACTACCGCGCATACGCCGGCCAGCTCGCGAGCGGCGCCCTGCGTCGCGGCGACGAGGTCGCGGTGCTGCCGAGCGGCGGTCGCACGCGCGTCGCGGCGATCGACACCTACGACGGCGAGCTCGACGAGGCGATGGCGCCGATGTCCTTCGCGCTGCGCCTCGAGGACGAGCTCGACGTCTCCCGGGGCGAGCTGATCTGCCACCCGGACGAGGCCCCGACGGTGACGCGCGAGCTCGATGCCGACATCTGCTGGATGGCCGATGAGCCGATGCGCCCCGGCGCGCGCTACGGGATCAAGCACACCTCTCGCAACGCCACCGCGATCGTCGATCGGCTCGGCGAGGTCGTCGACGTCCACACCCTCGAACGCGACGCGCCGCCCGCCGAGCTGAGGCTCAACGACATCGCTCGCGTGCGCCTGCGGACGAGCGCGCCGCTCGTGCTCGACCCCTACACGAGCAACCGCCGCACCGGCAGCTTCATCCTGATCGACGAGTCCAGCAACGGGACCGTCGGCGCCGGGATGATCGCCGAGGCCGCCTGAGCGCGATCAGCTACCTGGGCTTCCGCTCTCAGCCTCGAATCGACGCGGCGGCGGCGGGCACGGCGTCCCGCGGCCGCTAAGCTTCCGCGGCCGATGTTCAGCAAGGTCCTGGTGGCAAATCGCGGCGAGATCGCCGTCCGCATTGTTCGTGCGCTCGACGAGCTGGGCATCGCGAGCGTCGCCGTCTACTCCGAGCTCGATCGCGACGCGCCGCACGTGCGCCGCGCCGGCGAGGCGTACAACCTCGGCGAGGGCCCGGCCGCCGAGAACTACCTGAGCATCGAGAAGATCCTCGACGTCGCCAGGCGCTCGGGTGCCGAGGCGATCCACCCCGGCTACGGCTTCCTCGCCGAGAACGCACCCTTCGCGCAGGCGTGCGAGGACGCCGGGATCGTCTTCATCGGTCCGCCCGCCAGCGCGATCGAGGCGATGGGCTCGAAGACCCGCGCGAGAGACCTGATGCAGAAGGCGGGCGTGCCGATCGTCCCCGGCACGACCGAGCCGGTCGCGACCGCCGCCGAGGCGCTCGAGATCGCCGAGCAGGAGATCGGCTTCCCGGTCGCGGTCAAGGCCGCGGGCGGCGGCGGCGGCAAGGGTTTCCGCGTGGCGCTCGGCCCCGAGGAGCTCGAGACGGCCTTCGAGGGCTCGAGCCGCGAAGGCGAGAAGTTCTTCTCAGACCCGACCGTCTACCTCGAGCGCTACCTGCACGACCCGCGCCACGTCGAGGTGCAGGTGCTCGCCGACCGCCACGGCAATGTGATCCACCTCGGCGAGCGCGACTGCTCGATCCAGAGGCGCCACCAGAAGGTGATCGAGGAGTCGCCCGCGCCCGAGTGGGTGGTCGACCCCGAGATGCGCAAGCGCATCGGCCAGATCGGCGTCGAGGCGGCGAAGGCGGTCGACTACGTCGGAGCAGGCACGATCGAGGGCCTGTTCAGCGCCCGCGAGGGCGCCGAGCCTGAGTATTTCTTCCTCGAGATGAACACGCGCGTGCAGGTCGAGCACTGCGTCACCGAGATGACGACCGGCATCGACATCGTCAAGGAGGGCATCCGCGCCGCCGCCGGCGAGGAGCTCGCATATGGCCAGGAGGACGTCGTGCTCCGCGGCCACGCGATCGAGTGCCGCATCAACGCCGAGGACGCCTCCAAGAACTTCGCGCCTGCGCCCGGCAGGATCGGCGCCTACCGCGAGCCCGCCGGGCCCGGCGTGCGCGTCGACTCGGGCGTCGAGGCAGGCGGCGAGGTCTCACCGATGTACGACCCGATGGTCGCCAAGCTGATCGTCTGGGACGCCGATCGCGAGCAGGCGACGCGGCGCATGCTGCGCGCGCTGGGCGAATTCGAGATCGAGGGGCTGAAGACGCTGATCCCCTTCCACCAGGCGCTGCTCGCGACCGAGCAGTGGGCGCGCGGCGAGACCTGCAGGGACCTGCTCGAGGACAAGCAGTGGCTGAAGTCGCTCGCGTTCGCTCCGCCGGCCGCCGTCGAGAGCGCCTCTCAGGAGGATGAGAAGCTGGAGCAGAGCTACGCCGTCGAGGTGTCGGGCAGGCGCTTCGACGTTCGCGTGGTCGGCCCGGCACTCGCAGCGGGTGGGGCCGCGGCCCTCAACGGCTCGGGGCCCGCGCCGGCGCGCAAGGCGCCGCGGCGCAGCGAGCGAGCCTCGGCCGCGGGTGCCGGCGGTCCGGACACGCTCCCCTCGCCGCTTCAGGGAAACATGTGGAAGGTGCTCGTCAAGCAGGGCGACATGGTCGAGGAGGGCCAGCTGCTCTGCATCATCGAGGCGATGAAGATGGAGAACGAGATCACCGCGCACAAGGCCGGCACGATCGTCGAGCTGCCGATCTCAGAGGGTGCGCCGATCCAGGCGGGCGCCCCGATCGCGACGATCAAGAGCGAGGGCTAGAGAACCGCGACATTCGCGGCGTGCAGCTCGCGCTGCGCCGCCGAGCGCCGTCCGCGTGGCAGCGAGGCCTCGGCACCGCGGTCGCGCAGCTGCTGGACGTAGAGGGCATCCTGCTCGAGCACCTCGAGCGCGCGGGGCGCGTCGAGCACCGAGCCGTGGCCCGGCACGATGTGCTCGGCTCCCGCGACGAGTGGACGCAGGCGCTCGAGCGTCGCGAGGTAGCGCTCGACGCCGCCCGCTGCGCCGACTGTCGGGATCTCGACGTTCGAGAGGTAGTCGCCGGCGATCACGAGGCCCGCCCACGGAGCCACGAGCGCCATGCCGTCGGCCGTGTGCCCCTCGGCCGGATGCAGCTCGAGCTCGAAGTCGCCGATCTCGCAGGTCCCCGGGACCGGGAGCGCCTGGACGGCGCCCAGCTGAAGCGGCCGTTCACGGACGATGTAGAGCTCCTCGTCGAACGCTCGCAGCTCGCGCTGCGCGGCGCCGGGCTCGGACTGCAGGCGCGCCGCGCTCGTCTCGGCGCACCCCAGGGTCGCGTCGGGAAACGCGATCCGCGCCAGCAGGTGATCCCAGTCGGCGTGCGTGGCGAGCAGGCCGCGGGGCGGCGCGAAGCGGGCCTGCTCCACCAGCGACGGCAGCAACGCGAGCTCATCGGGCAGGATCGGCGAGTCGACGAGGAACGTCTCCCCCGCCGGCGGCGCATCCTCGCGCTCCTTGCCGTTGCTCGAGACGGGCCCCCGCACGATCGTGCTGTTCGTCTGCAGCAGCCGACTCGTGAGGACGATCACGTCCGGGTGCAGCGAGATCGCTCGCACCCCGGCCGCCGGGCTAGGAGGCGCCGAGCAGCTTCGCGGCCTCTTTGAGGTTGGGCACTTCGGCCGTCGGCTTCTTCTGGTTGGAGTCCAGCGTCTCCTTGTTGCGGTTGACCCAGATCACGGGAACCCGCTGCTTCACGCAGGGCACGACGTCGTGGTAGTGGCTCGCCGCGACGTGGACCCAGCCGCGCTTGCCGCCGATCCGCCGGGCGCACTCGGTGAAGTGCGCCGGCTCGGGCTTGTAGGAGCGGACCTGCTGGGCGGTCACGACGAGGTCGAAGTCGATCGGGATGTGACGGCGCGTCTGCCCGAGCAGCTTGTCGTCGATGTTCGAGAGCAGGCCGAGCTTGTACTTCTTGGCGAGCTTCTGAAGCTGCGGGTTCGTCTCTTTGAACGGTTTCCAGCGCTGGACCGAATCCGGAAGGAAGCCGGAGCGGGACGGCTCGAGCGGCCAGTCGATGCGTTTTGCGATCTCGATCGCGGTGCGCCGCAGGACCTCGGCGTAGAGCTCGTAGGAGCCTCCCTCGATTTCGCGCGAGATCTCGTGGAACAGCGGGATCACGACGTTGCGATCGATCTGGAAGTCGTCGCGCGCAGCCTCGGCGGCGAAGGCTTCGTAGATCCCCGTCTCCCAGTCGATCAGGGTGCCGTACACGTCGAAAGTGACAAACGTGACGTTTTTCGGGATCGGCATCGCGCGGGCATTATGCCCTGCCGGCGCCTCTCGGCGCGCTGACCCCGCCCGCTCGGCGCTTCTTTCGTTAGAGTCCCGCGTCCGCAATGGACCTGCTGGAATTCGAGGGAAAGCAGCTGTTCGCGCGCCACGGCCTGAGAGTCTCCTCGGGAAGGGCCGCCAAGACCGTGGACGACGCAGTCAGCGCCGCCAAGGAGGTCGGCTACCCGGTCGTCGTCAAGGCGCAGGTGCTGATCGGAGGCCGCGGCAAGGCGGGCGGCGTGAAGCTCGCAGAGAACGAACGCGAGGCCCGCGAGCACGCCGAGGCGATCCTCGGGATGGACATCAAGGGACACGTCGTACGGACGCTCTGGATCGAGCACGCCTCGGATATCGCCGCCGAGTACTACGCCTCGGTGCTGCTCGACCGCTCCGCCAAGAAGCCGCTCGTGATGTTCAGCGTCGAGGGCGGCGTCGACATCGAACAGGTCGCCGAGGAGACGCCCGAGAAGCTGATCCGCCACCACGTCGATCCGCTCGAGGGCCTCTCACGCGCGGAGGCGGTCCAGATCGCGACCGAAGGCGGCGTCGAGGAGGATGTGGTCGAGGGCGTCGCCGACGCACTCGTGGCGCTGTATGAGGTGTGGACGGCCGAGGATGCGACGCTGGCGGAGATCAACCCGCTGATCGTCACACCGGAGCGGGAGGTGAGGGCGCTCGACGCGAAGGTCTCGCTCGACGGCAACGCGCTCTACCGCCACCCCGAGAACCAGTCTCTCTCGGACACCGAGAACGAAGATCCGATCGAGCGGCGCGCGAAGGAAGAGGGGGTCCAGTACGTCAAGCTCGACGGCGACATCGGCATCCTCGGCAACGGCGCGGGCCTGGTGATGTCGACGCTCGACGTGGTGGCCCAGGCGGGCGGCTTACCGGCGAACTTCCTCGACGCGGGCGGCGGCTCGGACGCCGAGAAGATCAAGCAGGCGGTGCAGCTGATCCTCGCCAACGACGCGGTCAAGGCCGTGCTGTTCAACATCTTCGGCGGGATCACCCGCGGCGACGAGGTCGCGCGCGGCCTGATCGCGGCGTTCGAGGAGATCAAACCCTCGGTCCCCTTCGTCGTGCGGCTCGACGGGACCAACGACGTCGAGGGCCGCCGCCTGCTCGACGAGGCGCACCTGCCGAACGTCTACCCGGCGCGCACGATGGACGAGGCCGCCGAGAAGGTCGTGGCGCTCGCAGCCGGCGAGCCCGTGGGAGCGGCCGCCTGATGGCGATCCTCGTCGACTGCGACACGCGGCTCGCCGTCGCAGGGATCACCGGCCGCGAGGGCTCCTTTCACACGCTCAACAACCGCCGCTACGGGACGACCGTCGTAGGCGGCGTCACGCCCGGCAAGGGCGGGCAGGACGTCGAGGGCGTCCCCGTCTTCGACAGCTGGGCGCAGGCCGTCGAGGAGGCGCAGCCCAACACGGCGATGATCTTCGTGCCGCCGCGCTTCGCGGCCGACTCGATCCTCGAGGCCGCCGCGGCGGGCGTCGAGCTGATCGTCGCGATCACCGAGGGCATCCCCGCACACGACGAGCTCCGCGTCTACAACGTCCTCCAGCGTGATCACCCGGGCACGCGGCTGATCGGCCCCAACTGCCCCGGCATCCTCTCGCCCGGCAAGGCCAACGTGGGGATCATCCCCGCGTCGTTCTTCAAGGAGGGCAACGTCGGCGTCGTGTCGCGCTCGGGGACGCTCACCTACCAGATCGGCAACGAGATCGCCCAGGCCGGCTTCGGCTGCAGCACGATCGTCGGTATCGGCGGAGACCCCGTCCCGGGCTCGTCCTTCGTCGACGTGCTCGAGCTCTTCCAGGCGGACGAGCAGACCGAGCTGATCGTCCTCTCGGGTGAGATCGGCGGCTCCGCCGAGGAGGAGGCGGCCGACTACATCGCGACCTCCGTGACCAAGCCGGTGGTCGCGTACATCGCCGGCTTCACCGCCCCCGCGGGCAAGCAGATGGGCCACGCCGGAGCGATCGTCTCCGGCTCCGCGGGCACCGCCGCGGCGAAGGCGCAGGCGCTCGAAGCGAAGGGCGTCCGCGTCGGGCGCACCCCCACCGAGGTCGCCCGCATCGCCGTCGAGGTCCTCGGCGGCGAGCCGGTCACGGCCAGCTGAGCGCCGCAACGCGGGCACCTGCGGCGAGCCGCCGCCCCAACGCCGTGCCGCTACGCTTGCCAGCGTGGACGCCGACGTCGCCAGGACGCTGGGCGAGCTCGAGCGCAAGCTCCTCGAGCTCGAGCAGACGCTGAGCGCGATCGGGCGCGGCGAGGAGCCACCCGCGACGACCGCGTCGAACCCGCTCTCTGCTGCGCCCGGCCCGGCACCCCCGCGCTCCGCCGAGCCGGGCTTCGCGGGGCCTCGCCCCGCCGAGCCCGCGATCGCCGCTGCCCAACCCTCTAGCCGCCTGGTCGACGAGGCGCTCGAACAGCGCGCCGCCGCCGCCGGCTCGCAGGCGCAGCGCCCGGCGGGTGGCGGGCATCGGGCCGGCGGCGCTCAAGCATCTCCGCCCCGCGCCGCCAGCGCTCCGGCGGGCACTCCGCCCGAGCAGGTGGCGACCGCCGCGGAACTGCTGCGCTTCCGTGAGCGGCTCGAGCAGGCCGCGCGCGGGCTGACCCACGAGTACGACGAGTTGCTCGGGCGCCTAAGCTACCCGCCCATGCCGAGCTCCGCTGCCGGCCCCACCCCCGGGGCGCCGACGATCTCATTCGCCCGTGGCGCACCGTCGCTCGACATCGTCGACGTCGCGGGCCTGCGCGATGCGGCGGTGCGCGCGTTCGAGAGCGATCCGGCCGGCGCCACCGCGTACGGCACCGCGGTCGGCTACCCGCGGCTTCGCAGCTGGATCGCCGACCGCCACGGCGTCGAGCCCGAGCGCGTGCTCGTCACCAACGGGTCGATGCAGGCCGACGCCTTCCTGTTCGAGCACCTCGTGCGACCCGGCGACGAGGTGATCGTCGAGCGGCCCTCCTACGACCGCACGCTGCTGTCCCTGCGTCAGCGCGGCGCGCGGCTGCACGACATCGAGCTGCAGCCCGACGGCATCGACATCCACGCGCTCGAGCGGCTGCTCGCCGGCGGCGGGGGCGCGCGACCGCGGCTCGCCCACATCATCCCCAACTTCCAGAACCCTGCGGGATACACGCTGTCGCTCGAGAAGCGCCGCGCGCTGATCGAGCTCGCCGGGGAGCACGGATTCATCGTCTTCGAGGACGACCCCTACGTCGAGCTGCGCTTCAGCGGCGAGCCGCTGCCGACGATGCTCTCGATGGACCGCGACCGCGTCGTCTACGCGTCGTCCTTCTCGAAGACCGTCTGTCCGGGTATCCGCGTCGGGTATCTCGTCGGGCCGCCCGACCTGATCGGCGCCGTGGCGCAGCTCGCGACGAACACCTACATCTCACCGAACATGGTCGCCCAGTCGATCGTGTACGAGTTCTGCGCATCCGGGGCCATCGACCGCTCGATCGAGACGGTCAAGCTGGCGCTGTCCGAACGCGCCGAGACGCTCGCCAACGCCCTGCGACGCGAACTGCCCGAGGCCGAATTCGTCGTCCCTGAGGGTGGCTACTTCATGTGGGTGACGCTGCCGCCAGGAACGGACGTCCATGCCCTGCACCACGCCGCCGCCGAACGCGGCGTGTCCTTCGTGAACGGCACCGATTTCCTGCTAGAGGGCGGCGAGAACACCCTGCGGCTCGCCTACTCGGGCGTGACACCCGAGCAGATCGAGACGGGCGTCGCGCGGCTCGCCGAAGCGTTCCGCTCGCTCTAGCCGAGGTCCTCGCCGAGGCCGACCGCCTCGAGCGCTTCGCCCGGGCGGTTGAACCAGCAGAAGCGGACCGCGCGGCCCTCGCGGACGGTCCATACGTAGCCCTGTCGCCACTGCGCCTCGACGCCGCTCGCCGAGGTGCCGCGGGCCGTGCCGATCACGACCACCTCATCGCCGGCGTCCACGAATCGCTCCGGGTGCACCCGGAAGTCGGGATAGACCTCGCGCACCGAGGCCAGCGTCCGGCGGTCGCGCCGCGTCCCCGACTCGACGGCGTAGTCCGGGTTCACGTACTCGAGCTGCGGGTCGATCAGGTGGCGCGCCGACTTGCTTTCGGCCCACAGACGGTAGATCGAGCGCACCAGCTCGACGTTCTCCCGGGACATTCGCGCTCCTCCGACCGGGATCTCTGCGCCGTGACTAGCGCCCGTAGCGCTGTCCGAGCACGAGCTGCTCCGGCAGTGCCGTGCGCGGCGGCGGCGAAGGATCGGCGATCACCGAGACCGTCTCGGCGACGCTCGGGGTCACAGCCCGGCGCGCGCCATCGGCGCCCTGCACCACGACCTTGTGCTCGTCGCTCTCGGCGAGCACGCCCTCGAGCCCCGGCTCGATGCCCGACGACTTGAGGTAGCGGAGCAGGTCCTCGGCCTCGTTCTCGAAGCGCAGCACCCGCACGGAGGCGCCGATCTCGACGTCGGCCAGCGGCACGCCGGCCAGGCGCGCTCCGGCGACGATCGGGTGGCCGTGCGGGCAGGTCTTGGCGTCGCCGATCGCGGCGCGCATGCGTTCCTCGAGCACCGGCGACATCGCGTGCTCGAGCCGCTCCGCCTCCTCGTGCACCTCGTCCCAGGGCACGCCGAGGACGTCGGTGAGGAAGCGCTCGATCAGGCGGTGCCTGCGGACGATCCCCTCGGCATGCTCTGCGCCGCTGGGCGTGAACGCGATCGTGCGGCCCGCGTCGCGGCTGATATAGCCGTCGCGCTCGAGGCGTCCGACCATCTCGTGAACCGTGGGTGCCGACAGCTGCATCGCACGCGCGAGGTTGGCCCCGGTCATCGGCAGGCCCGCCTCCTGCAGCCAGAAGAGGATCTGCAGGTACTCCTCCTCCGCGACGGTAGCCGTCGTCCCGTTCTCGTCCCTCACTGACGTTGATGCTAGACGACGTCAGCTCGAGAGCTGATCGAACGTGCACTCGAGCGGCGGCTTGTCCTCGCGCCAGCGTCGAAGCTTCGCGCCGTGGCGGATGCGCCCGGCGGAGACGTGGTCGAAGTCGATCTCGACGACCAGCTCCGGTCGCAGCGCGACCCACTCGAGCTCCTTGCCGGCACTCCAGCGGCTCGGATCCGCGGAGCCCCGCTCTCCGGACTCATACGGCGCCAGGAAGCCGACGAGGCGGCGCTTCTCCTTGGCCGTCAGCCCCGAGCAGTGGCCGACGACGCGCAGCTCAGGGCCGTCGTAGAGCCCGAGGATCAACGCGCCGACGGTGTCTGGCTCCTTCCCGGGGCGCCAGCCGACGACGACGGCGTCGATCGTGCGGACCCGCTTGACCTTCACCATCCCCTTGCGCTCGCCCGGGCGATACGGCGCCGCGCGCTCCTTGGCGATCGCTCCCTCCGCGTCGGCCAGCCAGCGCTCGGCCTCCTGCGGGGTCCCGACCGTCTGCATCAGCTCGACCGGCGCCCCGGCGAACTGCGCGCCCGCGAGCAGCTCCTCGAGCGCGGCCCGGCGCTCGAGGAACGAGCGCTCGAGCAGCGACTCGTCGCCCTCGGCGAGGAGGTCGAACGCGACGTACACAGCGGGCGTCTCCACCGCCAGCCGCCGCACGCGTGACTCGGCGGGATGCACGCGCTGGCCGATCGCGTCGAAATCCTCCCGCCCGGCCGCGTCACGTACGACGATCTCGCCGTCGAGCACGTACTGTCCCGCCGGGAACACGAGCTCGGGGAAGTAGCGTCCCAGTGGGCGCCCGTTGCGCGACTGCAGGAACGTCTGCTCGCCGTCGACAAAGGCCAGGCAGCGGAAGCCGTCGAGCTTCACCTCATAGCAGTAGTCCTCGCCGACGGGCAGCTGCTTGCGCGACAGCGCGAGCTGCGGAGCGAGCGGAGGCTCGAGCGGCAGGCTCACCGGGATCCCTTCCCGGCACGGCGCGCGCGACTGGGCTGGACCCGGGACGGCTCGCCCTTCTGCTTTCGGAAGTGAGGTGGCCACGGCGCGTCGCCGAGCCCCTCGCGCTCATCGCGGGCGGCCAGCTCGAGCAGCGGCTCGAGGCCGTGATGGCGATCGTCGATCGTCGAGGAGGGGTCGCCGAGCTTGCGAAGCCGCGCCGGAACCGTCTGCATGGTCAGCTCGGCGGGGTCGACCTCCGGGACCTCGTCCCACTCCAGCGGACACGAGACACGGGCGTCGGCGACCGCGCGAACGGAGTAGGCGGAGGCGATCGTGCGGTCGCGCGCGTTCTGGTTGTAGTCGATGAAGACGCCTTCGCGTTCCTCCTTCCACCAGCGGCTCGTCGCCCTGCCGGGCATCCGCCGCTCGACCTCGCGAGCGAGCGCGAGCGCCGCCCTGCGCACCTCTTCGAAGCTGTGGCGCGGCTCGATGCGGACGTAGATGTGCATGCCGCGCGAGCCCGACGTCTTCGGAAAGCCGCGCATTCCATGGGCGTCGAGCACCGCGCGCACCTCGAGCGCCACCTCCCTCACCTCGGCGAAGGGCACGCCCGGGCCCGGATCGAGATCGACGCGCAGCTCGTCGGGATGGTCGAGGTCCGAGCGGCGCACGGGCCAGGGATTCCAGTCGATCACGCCCAGGTTCACACCCCAGACCAAGTGCGCGGCGTCGTTGGGAACGAGCTCACGCGCGTGGCGACCACTCGGGAAGGAGACCGTAGCGGTCTGCAGCCAGTCGGGCGCCGTCGCCGGCACGCGCTTCTGGAAGAAGGGCTCGCCGTCGACACCGTCGACCCAGCGCTTCATCACGGTCGGGCGGTCGCGCAGGTGGCGCACGACGGCCTCCTCGGTCTCGACGTAGTAGTTGACGAGATCGAGCTTCGTGAGCCCGGGCTCCGGGAAGAAGACCTTGCCGGGGCTGCTCACGCGCAGCTCGTGCCCGCCGGCCTCGACGATGACATGCTCCTTGGCCACGGCCTGAAAGGATGACCGATCGCGCCCGCCGGCAGGCCTCGCCTCCAGCAGGGCGCAGGCGGGCACACCCGACGAGCATGTTGATCCCGACGCAGCCGCTGATCGTCACGGGTCGCTTCGGCCCAGGACTCCCCGCAGCGCGGGTGGCGGCTGCGCTCGCGCGGGGCCTGCGCGCGGAGGGGCGTCCGGAGCCGGAGGTGTGCCTGCTGCCCGAGGCGCTCGAGTTCGATCCCTCGATGCGCGCGCGGCTCCAGGAGCTCGTACCCGACCTGTGGCTGCGATCAGCGCGCGCCGTGATCCTCTGCGAGGAGCTGCTCGAGGAGGGCACCCTCGCCGCGACCGCGACGTTCGAGCTCGCCACGCGCGCCCGCCAGTCGGGTGTGCCCGCCTACGCCGTCGCGGCCGAGAACCGCCTCGGCTCGTTCGACGCGCGGATGCTCGACCTGCAGCTGATCCTCGCGGCCCGCACGCCGCGGGCGCTCAGCGCGGCGGGACGCCGGCTGGCGTCGGTTCTCTAGCGCCGGGCGGCAGCGCGAGCGTCCGGGCGAGCTCGTACACGACTCGCGTCACGTCCGCGACAGCGTCGTAGTCGAGGTTCTCGGGGATGTCGCTCGCGAGGTGGTAGTTGGCGGGCGCGCGCCACTCGTTCATCGAGACGAGCGTCGCCGTCGGATAGCCCGCGCGGCTCGGTATGACGCTATCCGTCGAGGCGCGCGCGCGGAATCCGCGCTGGAGCGGGACCTCGAGACGCTCGGCGGAGGCGGCGAGCTCGTCTCGCAGCCATGGCCCGGCGTAGTGCTCCATCCAGATCGGCCCCTCGGCCTCGAGCATCACGGGGTGCGTCGAGCCGACCGTGTCGAGGTTGACGAAGCACGTGCTGCCGGGCGCCAGCTCGTGCCGGTGGCGCGCAAGGAAGGCTCGCACGCCGTCCTGGAGCGTCTCCTCCGCGCCGCAGGAGACGAGCAGCACGCGCAGCCCCGGAAGCGGGCGCTCGCGCAGCAGCTCGGCCAGCGCCACGAGCGAGGCGACTCCCGAGAGGTTGTCGTTTGCTCCCTCGACGGTGTCGTTGCGCCACACGTCGACGATCAGCGCGACGCCGATCAGGCCCAGCAGCAGGCCCGCGCGGGCGGGGCCGGGGCGGCCTCGCGCCGCGGCGGCGAGCGTACAGAGCGGGCCGGCGATGCCCACCCACCAGAACGGGAGGCCCGTCTTCGCCCGCTCGAGCACGCGCGGCGCGAGCTCGTGCACGCGCCGCTGCACAGACTGGTCGAAGATGATCCCCGTCTGCGGAGCGTCGTGATGCGCGAGCACGACGAGCGTCCGGCGAGCGTCGCCCGCGTCCTCGCCGCAGCGGGCGACGACGTTGACCGTCCGCCTTCGCCTGCGGATCAGGCGGCGCACCAGGCGAGGCCCGTTGTGCGCCTCATCGACGATTCCCGCGAGGGCCGCGGCGACGACGAGCGCCCCCGCGGAGCGGCGCCCTACGAGGACGAGCGTGGCGCCCGCGCAACCCAGCAGCCCGAGTGCCGCGAGGTTCGGAGGAAAGATGCCCCAGGAGGGCTCGTCCTCGAGCGCCGCCTCGACGCCGGAGACGGCCCGCAGACGTGACGCCAGCCAGTCGGCGGCTCGGCGCTCGCCGGGAGAGCAGGGCGTGCGGTCGATCGGCGCGAGCGTCTCGACGACCTCGCGGAGCACGCCGTCCAAGCCGGCGCCATCGCGGCGGGTTTCCTCGCTGCTCACAGGAAGCATTGTCCCTCGCCGCGATATGTGGGCGCCTCATCGACGATGCGCCCGCCTTCGAGCAGGTAAAGGCTCGTGAAGTGCTCGCACAGCTCGCCCGCCTTCGTGTGGCGGAAGTAGACGCGATCGCCCACCCGCAGGGTGTCGGCGGCGGCCCCGAGCAGCGGCGTCTGCACCTCGCCGGCGCCCTCCTCGCGGTCGAGCCGCAGCCCGGCGGGAAGGTGCGGCCTCGGCAGCCGCGTCACGTCGCCGGCACCGGAGGCGAGATAGCCGCCGCCGAGCGCGGTGACGACGCCGCGGCCCGGACGCCGCACGACCGGCAGTGCGAACAACGCGGCCGGACGCGGGGTGAAGGCGCGGTAGGTGTCGAACAGCGCAGGACCGTAGAGCCCGGAGCCGGCCGACACCTCCGTGACGTCGGGCTCGGCGGCGGTGCGCTCGAGGCTGCCGGTGCCGCCGCCGTTGAGGAACTCGAGGGCGGGCTCCCCGCTCGAGGACAGCACCTGCGCCACCGCCTCGGCGATCGCGGCGCGGCGCGGCGCGAGCTCGCGGGCGGAGCGGGACTGCATGGCGCCGATCGCCCGCGCCCGCAGCGGCCTGCCCGGCGGCGCGTCGCCGACGCCGGCGATCTGAGCCTCGTAGAGCATGATGCCGACGAGCCGCAACCGCCCGCGGGCGAGGATCGCGCGCGCGAGCTCCGCGGCCTGTCCCGGAGTGTGCTGCGGCGAGCGCTTCACGCCGATGCGAACGCGGCCGGCGAGGGCTCGCCAGCCGGCGTCGACGTCGATGCAGACGCGCAGCGGCACATCTCCGGGAACGGCGGCGTCGATCAGGTCGAGCTGCTCGACACCGTCCACCATCAGCGTGATGCGGTGCTCACTCCGAAGCGCGGCCAGCTCTCGAAGCGCGTGCGCGTCGGCCGTCGGGTAGGCGACCAGGAGATCCTCGGCGCCATGCCCGGCGAGCCACAGAGCCTCCGGCAGCGTGAACGCGAGCGTGCCCGCGAAGCCGTCGCGCGAGAGCATGCTTTCCTGCAGCGCGCGGCAGCGCAGCGACTTGCTGGCGAGCCGGACCGGCTTGGGGGCGGCGCGGCGTTCGAGGTCCCCGGCGTTCGCCCGGAGCGCGTCGAGGTCGACGAGCGCGAACGGCGCCTCGAGCCCGGCAGTCGCGCGCTCGAGCAGCGCGTGGGTGTCTTCAGCCACCGAGCGTCCCGCGCACGGTCTCGGTGGCTGCGCCGAGGGCTCCCCATGGCCGAGCACGCGATCGGTCCACGCGTTGGCGAAGCGGCCGTCCGGATCGAGCCGCGCACGGACGGCCTGGAAGCGCTCCCAGTCCGGATAGCGCGGTGCGAGCGTCGCGGCCGTCTGGAAGTGGCGCTTGCCCCAGTGCGGACGTCCTTCGAGCCGGCCCATCACGCGCTCGACAGCGCGGAAGTAGGGCTCCCACTCCATGCCGCGGAACATGTGGACAGCCACGAACCCGCTGTCGCGTCCCTGCGCGGTGCTGAGGTAGGCGTCGTCGGCCGCGACCGTGCGGACCTCGATCGGGAACGGCACGGCGAAGCGCTCGCGCTCGATCAGCTCCAGGACCGCGCGTACGGCCTCGACGGTCCGCCCACGCGGCAGCGCGTACTCCATCTCGGTGAAGCGCACGAGCCGCGGGCTCGCGAAGATCGCCGCGGAGCGATCGATGAGCTCGGAGCGGCCCGCGAGGCGCGTCACGAGCCGGTTGAGCTGCGGGATGCGGCTCGGGTAGCGGCGACCGGCGCGGCAGATCAGCCCGAAGGCGTGGTTGGTCAGCAGGACTTCGTTCGCGTAGGCGGCCGCGCGGCTGCGGGGGCGTGGAGCCTCCTCCGTCCGGTTGTTCGTGCGCGTCAGCGCGGTGTCCGCATGCGGGAACACGAAGAACTCGAAGTGGTCGTTCGCGAGCGCGAGCTCGTCGAAGTTCTCGAGGACCTGCTCGAGCGGCGCCGGGGCATCGACTGCATGCAGGGTGAACGCGGGCACGCAGCGAAGCGTCGCCTCGGCGATCACGCCGCACGCGCCGAGGCCGACGCGCGCTGCGAGCAGGGCCTCGGGGTCCTGCTGCGACGAGCATTCGACGGTCGAGCCGTCCGCGAGGACCAGCTTCAGCTCCCGCACCTGCGAGGAGATGTTGCCGAGCCGCGCGCCGGTGCCATGCGTTGCGGTCGAGATCGCGCCGGCGACGGTCTGCACGTCGATGTCGCCGAGGTTCTCGAGCGCGAGGCCATGCGGGATCAGCCGCCGGCTCAGCTCGCGGATCGTGATTCCCGCCTCGACGCGTACGAGGCCGGATGAGCGATCGATGTCGAGAAGGCCCGCGAGGAGCTCGAGCGACAGCACCAGCCCCTCACCGCAGGCGATGTCGCTGAACGAGTGTCCCGAGCCCACGGCGCGCACCCGCAGACCCGCCTGCGTAGCGCGCGCGACCGCGCCGGAGAGCTCCTCGAGCGATGCCGGACGCTCGAGCGCCGAGGGCCGGCAGAGCTCGTCGCCGGCCCAGTTGCGCCACGTCGCGCCGCTCTCGTGTGGATCGCTAGGCTCGCTCATCACATGCCCGAGCTCGAGCCTACTGGGAGCCCGGCAGCTCGCGCCTCCCGCGCTCGCTCGCTCCCCACGCCCGGTGCCCGGCGCGCCACCGTGATCGGTGCCGGCTCGTTCGGCACCGCGCTCGCCGTGCTGCTCGCGCGCGGAGGACTGCGCACGACGCTCCAGGCGCGCACGCCCGAGCAGAGCGCCCTGCTGGCGGAGAGCCGCGAGAACGTCGCGTATCTGCCCGGCGTGAACCTGCCTGCGCAGCTGCGCATCGACCCGGCCTCCGAGGGCGTGGCGCGCGCCGACTACGTGTTCCTGGCCGTCCCCTCCCACGGCCTCGGCGAGGTGATCTCGACGCTCGGCGGGGCGGGCCTCGGGCGGCGGACGGCGATCGTGTCCGTCGCCAAGGGGCTCGTGCCTCCAGATGGGCTTCCGCCGACGATCGTCCTCAGCGGCAGCTTCGGCGCCGAGCGGGTGGCTTGCGTCGGCGGGCCTGCCCACGCGCAGGAGATGGTGCACGCGGGCGCCGCGCTCGTCGCCGCGTCGACCGACGAGGAGCTCGCACGATCGCTCGCGCAGGTCTTCATCCGCGCGGGCGTCGTCTGCGAGCAGTCCAACGACCCGCTCGGAGTCGAGCTCGCCGGAGCCGCCAAGAACGCCGCCGCGCTCGCCGCAGGCGCGACCGAGGCACAGGGCCTGAACGCCGCAGGCGCGGCCGCCGGGCACATCTTCGCCGAGGTCTGGCGCTACGCCGAGAGCCTCGGAGCCCGGCCGGAGTCGATGATCGGCCTCGCCGGCGCGGGGGATCTCGTCGCGACGGCCCTCGCCAGGGAGAGCCGCAACAGGAGGGCGGGCGAGCTGCTCGCGGCGGGGGTCCCCGCGGGCGAGATCCCGGGGCGCGTCGGCCAGGCGGTCGAGTCGCTCGAGTCGGTGCCGCTGCTCGCGCGTGCGCTCGAGGACGCCCAGGTGGGCGCCCCGGTGACGGGCGCGCTCGCGCGCCTGATCTCGGGCGAGCTGCCCCTCGACGACTGGGTTGCGCTCGTGCGAGCGACCGTCCCCCCTCCGGCACGCTGGCGCGGACGTCCCCGGCCCGGCTTCTGGCGGCGGCTCTGGCGCCGGATCTCGGGCGGCGCGTAGGGCCGGCTCGTGGCGGCGGTTCCGGCTGCGGAGCTTGGGCGGCGCGTAGCGCCGGCTCAGTCGCCGGCGGCCATCAGCGTCTCGATCACGGCCTCGTACACGCCTGCGCCGTGCCCCGCGTCGGTGACGCGCACGTTGGCATGTGCCGAGATCGCCTCGCGCATCGTCGGGTCGCCCTCGATCGCGTTTGCCACGAGCCAGAACACGCCGACATCGGACGCGCTCGCGAGGTCCTCCCGGGAGTCGCCGATCGCGATCGTCTCCTCGCGGGCATAGCCTCGCGCGCGGCTGTGGAAGGCCACGCCGCCGGCCTTCGAGGCGCTGACCGGCACGAGGTGGTAGCAGCGCACGTAGGGAAGCTCGGCGAGCGCGGGCGAGCGGCGGTTGACGACGCCGTTGTCGATCAGTCGCAGCCCCGCGTGGCCCTCGGAGGCGAGCACGCTGTCGACCTCGAAGGCGTCGACGAGTCCGCGGAACAGGTGTGAGACTTCGCGGTCCAGATGCCACGGCTCGTGGTACTCGAGCCGTCCCTCGTAGCGCGCGAGCAGCAGCTCGGGGGCGCCGCTGCGGTCGATCTGCTCGGCGATCGTGAGCTCGCCCGGGAGCAGGTCTCCGGTGAGCCAGTGCTCCTCACCCTCGAGCACCACGCAGGCTCCCGCCTCGAAGATGTAGGAGCTCTGCCCCAGCAGCCGCGACGGCTCGGCGACCTGGGCGCGGCGGCGTCCGGACATCAGCACGACCTCGACGCCCGCTCGCAGGCACGCCTGCACGGCACGCACCCCCTCGATCGAGACCGAGCCCTCGCCGTCGTGGAGCAGCGATGCGCCGCGCCCGAGCAGCGTGCCGTCGAGGTCGACGTATGCGCAGCGCACGCTCACGCGACCCTCACGTCGGCGAACGGCGGTCGCTCCGGCGGCGCGCCTGGGGCCGCGACCGCGGCCAGGCGCCCTTCGCGCTCGAGGCGGCCGGCGATCGTCGCGAGCACGGTCTCCGCCATCGGCTTCAGCGCCGAGAGCGGCTGGTGGCGGTTGTGGTGCAGCTCGAGATCGACCTGCGCGATCGCCTCGAGACCGTGCTCCCGCCAGACGTCGATCAGCATCGCGATCTCGACGCCGTAGCCGGTGGTGAACGGCAGGCTCTCGAGCAGCTCCCGCCGCGCACCGACCTCACCCGCGAGCGGCTGGCGCACCTCGCCGAGCTCGGGGTAGAGCACCTTCAAAGCGGGACGCGCCGTCAGGTGGTTGACGCGGCCGCCTCCGTCCGCGTCTCCGGGACCCGGCCCGAGCGGACGGCGATAGAAGCCCTTGACGAACGAGACCCCACGCTCGCAGACGAGCGGCCCGAGCAGGCCGGTGGCGAAATGCGCCGAGAAGCCCTCGCTGTCGGCGTCGAGGAAGCAGACGAGCTCGCCGCTCAGCACCGAGAGCGCCCTCCACATCGCATCGCCCTTGCCGAGCACCGGCCCGTAGCCGGGCATCAGCTCGGCCTCTTGCCAGACGGTCGCGCCGGCGGCGCGCGCGAGCTCGGCGGTCCCGTCTCGCGAGGCCGCGTCCACCACGATGATCTCGTCGATCGCGTCCGCGGCACGCAGCTCGTCGAGCGCGCGGACGATCTCCCCGACGGTCGCGGCGCACTCGCGCGCGGGCAGGCAGACCGACACGCCGCAGTCGCGCTCGGCGGCGATCCGCGCGGGGGAATAGAGCGAATGGTGGAAGGAGCGGGCTTTCGCCCAGCGCTCGGCGGCCGGCGAGGACATCGCCTCTACTATCTCAAGCCCGTGGCCCAAGACCGCAGACTCGAGCCCTGGAGCGCCGTGCTGGATGCGGGACGGGAGGACGGTCGGCTGGTGCGCGAGGCCCGCGAAGGACCGGGACGGCCACGGCTCGTGGCTCCGCCCGCGGAGCTTCACCCGGAAGTGCTCGCCGCGCTCGCCCGCCAGCAGATCGAGCAGCTCTACTCCCATCAGGCCGACGCGCTCCACTCGGCGTGGCGCGGGCCGACGATCGTGACGACAGGGACCGCGTCGGGCAAGTCGATGTGCTTCAACCTGCCGACGCTCGACGTGCTCTGCCGCGACGCGCGCGCACGGGCGCTGTACGTCTACCCGACGAAGGCGCTCGCGCAGGACCAGGCCCGTGCGCTCGCCGGGTTCGGGCTCAGCAAGCGCGTGCGGCCGGCGATCTACGACGGCGACACGCCGCGCGAGGCGCGCGCGCAGATCCGCAGGAACGCCAACGTGGTGCTCACGAACCCCGACATGCTGCACATGGGCATCCTCCCCAACCACGCCGCCTGGGCCGATCTGTTCGCAAACCTCGCGGTCGTCGTGATCGACGAGGCGCATGTCTACCGCGGCGTCTTCGGCCCGCACGTCGCGAACGTGTTGCGGAGGCTGCGGCGGATCGCCGCGGCGTATGGCACCGAGCCGCGCTTCGTGCTGACCTCGGCAACGATCGCCAATCCGCTCGAACTGGCAGAGCGCCTGACGGGTCTCGATGACGTGGCGCTGATCGACGAGGACGGCTCGCCGGCGCCCGCGCGGCGCATGTCGGTGTGGAACCCGCCGCTGACCGACGAGGCGCTCGGGGCGAGGCGCTCGGCCCTGGCCGAGGCGGCGGAGGTGCTCGCGGCGCTCGTGCGCGAGGGTGCGAGGACGATCTGCTTCATGAAGTCGCGCAAGGGCGTCGAGGTGCTCAGCAGGCTCGTCAAGCAGCACCTCGAGGACTCCGAGCCCGAGCTCGCCGAGCGGGTCGCGCCGTACCGGGCCGGCTACACCGCGCAGCAGCGCAGGGAGCTGGAGGGCCGACTGACCCGCGGAGAGCTGCGCGCGGTCATCACCACCGACGCGTTGGAGCTCGGGATCGACATCGGCGAGCTCGATGCCGCCATCGTCGTCACCTTTCCGGGCACCGTCGCCTCGCTCCGCCAGATGTGGGGCCGGGCGGGACGGCGCGGGCGCGGACTGGCGATGTACGTGGCCGGCGAGGACGCTCTCGACCAGTTTTTCTGCCGGCATCCCGAGGAGTTCCTCGAGCGGCCCGTCGAGGCGGCGATCCTCGATCACGAGAGCCCGCTGATCTTTCGCCGGCACCTGCTCTGCGCGGCTCACGAGGGCCCGATCTCGCGCGAGGATGGAGCGTTCTTCGGGCCGCGGTGGGAGGCCCACGCCGAGCTGCTCGTGAGCGCGGGCGAGCTGCGGCGAAGGCCCGCGGGCGCGGGCGAGTCGGGCCGCGGGCCCTCGCTGTCGGGCGCGTACGTCCCTCGGAACCCCGGCGGCTACCCGGCGGCCGAGGTCTCGCTGCGCTCCGCCTCGCCCGAGAGCTTCGAGATCGTCGACGTGTCCTCGGGCGAGCTGCTCGGCGCGACCGAGGCCGCGCGGGCCCACTCGACCGTGCACGAGGGCGCCGTCTACCTGCACCTCGGCCGCTCCTACGAGGTCCGCGAACTGGACCTCGACCGCCGCCGCGCGCTGGTCGCGCCGTTCGACGGCGACTGGTACACCCAGCCCAAGCGCGAGACCGACACCGAGATCGTGGGGTTGCTCGACCGGCGCGAGACGCTCGGCGTGACGCTGTCCTTCGGCGAGGTGAGCGTCACCGACACGGTGCTCGCCTATCAGCGGCGGCGCAACGCGGACCACGCCCACGTGGAGCTGATACCGCTCGACCTGCCCCCCACGAGCTTCTTCACGCAGGCGCTCTGGTTCGAGCTCGACCACGATGAGCTCGAGCAGTGGCTGCCGCTCGACGCGCTGCTCGCCTCGCTGCACGCGACGGAGCACGCCCAGATCGCCGTGCTGCCGCTGATTGCGATGTGCGACCGCTGGGACATCGGGGGACTCTCGACGAACTACCACCCGCAGACGGGGGCGCCCACGATCTTCATCTACGACGGCCACCCCGGCGGCATCGGCATCGCACGCACCGCCTTCGGCCGCTTCGAGGAGCTCTGCGAGGACGCCGGGCGGCTGATAACCGGATGCACCTGCACCGGTGGATGCCCCTCGTGCGTGCAGTCGCCGAAGTGCGGCAACCTCAACGAGCCGCTGTCGAAGGCGGGCGCCGCACAGCTGCTCGAGCGGATGCTGCTCCTACACGGCGCGGGCGAGCACGCCGTGGCGGCTCCCTAGCCCCGGTTCCCCCGCGCGACCCTGCGCAGGTCGATCGTCTCGTCGTAGAGCTTCGCGCTGACGCCCTGCTCGAGCGCGACCTCGCGCAGCGGTCGTCCCGTGGCGGTCGCCTTTTTGACGATCTCCGTCGCCTTGTCGTAGCCGATCGCTCCGTTGAGCGCGGTCGCGACCGCCAGCGTGGCGCCGGCCGACGCCTCGGTGCCGGCTCGGTTGGCTTCGATCCCGTCGACGCACTTCTCGGCGAAGACGCGCGCCGCCGCGGCGAGCAGCTGCAGCGACTGGAGCAGGTTGCGGGCGATCAGCGGGATGCGGACGTTGAGCTCGAACTGCCCCTGCATGCCTCCGACCGTGATCGCGGTGTCGTTGCCGATGACCTGCGCGGAGACCTGGAGCACGACCTCGGGGATCACCGGATTCACCTTTCCGGGCATGATCGAGGAGCCCTTCTGGAGCTCCGGCAGCAGGATCTCGCCGATACCGGCGCGCGGGCCGGAGCCCATCAGCGCGATGTCGCCCGCGATCTTCGTGAGCGAGACGGCGAGCACCTTGAGCGCGCCGGAGAGCTCGACGAGCGCGTCGCGGTTGGCCTGGGCCTCGAACGGGTCGAGCGGCGCCGCGATCTGCTTCAGCCCCGACTCCCGCCGCAACCGCGCCCTGACCTTCTCGGCGAACTTCGGGTGCGTGTTCAGCCCGGTCCCGGTGGCGGTGCCGCCGAGCGGGATCTGGCCGACGTGCACGAGCGCCGACTGCACGCGCTCGCCGGCGAGCGCGATCTGCGCCGCGTAGCCGGCGAACTCCTGCCCGAGCGTCACGGGAACGGCGTCCATCAGGTGCGTGCGGCCGGCCTTGACGACGTTCTGGAAGCTGCGCGCCTTCCGGGCGAAGGAGCGTTCGAGCTCCCTGAGAGCGGGCAGCAGCTCGTTCTGTGCGACGTCGAGCGCCGCGAGGTGCACGGCCGAGGGGAACACGTCGTTCGAGGACTGGCCCATGTTGACGTGGTCGTTGGCGTGGATCGGCTCGCCCGCGAGCCGAGCGATCACCTCGTTCGCGTTCATGTTCGTCGAGGTGCCCGAGCCGGTCTGGAAGACGTCGATCGGGAACTGCCCGTCGTGTTTGGCGTCTGCGATCTCGGCCGCGGCTCTGGCGATGCGCGTGGCGTTGCGACGCGAGAGCAGGCCGAGTTCGCCGTTCACCGTCGCCGCGGCGCCCTTCACGCGCGCGAGCCAGCGGATCACCGACAGCGGGACGGTCTCGCCCGAGATCGGGAAGTTCTCGACGGCCTTCGTTGTCTCAGCACCCCACAGCTGTTTCTCCGGCATTGACGCTCCTTGATCGTACGCGTGGCGAACCCTATCCGCAGAACGCCACGAGCTCCCGCGCGAGGCCGACGGGGTCGTCGTATGCCATCAGGAAGCCCGTGCTCTGCAGGACCCGCAGCTGACCGTCGGGCAGCAGCGCGAGCGCCGCCTCGGCGACGGCGAGCGGGTGCAGGGGATCTCGATCGGCCCACAGCAGCAGCACGGGCATCTCCAGCCGCGGATAGAGGTCGAGCAGGTGTGCCTGCGCCCCCCGCGGCCAGCTGCGTGCGAACTTCGCCCACGAGCGCGCGAGGCTCGAGTTGCCGGGTACGTCGGCGAACGCATGGCGCACGAGGTTCGCCGCAGCGGGGTTGCCGCGCGCCGACAGGCGCAGCGCGCGCTGCGGGGTGAACAGCGCGCGGGTGCCGTGCGAGAGCAGGCGGTCGAGACCCGGCACGGCGGCGGCGCGGGCCGTCCACCGCCAGGCGCCGCGCAGCCGCGGGTGCGCGGGCGGCGCGTGCATGCGGTTCGGCATCAGCACGAGCCGCTCCGGGCGGATCTGCCCGGTGAGGACTCCGTGCATCAGGATCTCAGCGCCGGCGTCGTGCCCGGCGAGCAGCGGCCGGGGGCCGAGGACCTCGGAGACGAAGCCGCCGATCACCTCCGCATACCAGTCGATCGTGTAGGGGTGGCGCGGGTTGTTCTCGGAGTCGCCGTGGAGCGGCAGGTCGGGCAGCACCACGCGGAAGCGGTCGGCGAGCTGCTCGACCGCCGGCTCCCACTCCTTGTGCGAGAGCAGCGCCGAGTGCAGCAGCGCGAGCGGCGGTCCAGCGCCGAGCTCCCTGTAGGCCACGCGCGCGCCGTCGGGATGGTGGTAGAGGCGCAGCCTCATGGATGCATCGTAAGTCGCGCTCGCGGCCACAGACGCAGCTCTACTGCTGCGCCGTGCGCCGCGCCCCTACCCCGCGCGAACGAGCTCGTAGGCGCGAACCGGGCCGCTGGGAGTGCTCGCGGGAAACGAGAACACGTCATAGCTGACGCCGTGGTAGCTGACCGTCCCCTGCGCCGGCAGCCGCGCGGGTCCGGGCGCGGTGCTGCCGGACAGCTGATGGGAGCCCGCGCGCACATAGCTGAGCGCGCCGAGCAGGCTCCCCATCGTCGAGACGAAGCCCGAGACGGGAGCGCCGACGAGCTGGAAGCGGCGCCAGACGCGCTGAGCGATTCGGTCGAGCTCGGCGATCCTGACAGCGGTGCAGCTCACAGCGGCGGAGCCCGGCGGCGGCACGAGCATCGAGATGCTCAGCGGTCCGCTCGGGTATGCTTGGGCACCGAAGGAGAACACCTCGTAGCGCGCTCCGTGCAAGCTCGCCGGGCCTTGATCGGGGATCGCGGCCGAGCCGGGCGAGATGGTTCCTTCGACGGGCAGTCGCCGTGCGCCCTGGCGCATCAGCAGCGGATAGCCGATGTAGCGGCTCTCGAGCTTCGCGTAGCCGGAGTCGTCCTGCACGGAGAGCAGGTAGCGACCGACGATGCGCCCTTCGAAGCGAAGCGTGCCACCGACGGGGGCGAGGATGTAGGGGCCGCCCAGGTCCGCGAGCAGCGAGCCGCTGCTCGTGCTGATCCGCAGGCGCACGACGTGGGTGTGCGAGAAGACGAGGCTCGTGACGGCGGCGGCGATCGCGCCCCGGTTGCCACCGGCGAGCGCGCGGAGCAGGGGCGCGTAGCCCTCGACCTGCCGCTGGTCGCGGCTGACCTCGGGGCTCGATACCTCGCGCGCGTAGATGCGCCGAGCGACGAAGCCCGCCGCCTGCGCCCGCGTCGTCGGAGCGAGGCCCGCGCACGGAGCCGTCGATGCCGCGGGCGCCGCCGACGCGGGTGTCTTCGACACCGCGAAGCCCTTGGAGGCGGCGGGTGCCACCGCTGCCGCGGTGGTGGCGGCTGCGGTCGGCTTCGTGGGTTGTGCGGCGGCGCCGCAGGCCGCGAGCATCGGCATCAGGATCGCCCCGGCGATGGACCCGCACCAGCGCGCTCGCGTCACGGTAGGAGAGCCGCGAGCGTTGCGATCACGAGATCCGGCCACCGCGAACACGATACGCCTAGCGGCTCGCCCGATGACGAGGTCACACGCCGCGCGGACCGCCTCGACGGCGCCGCTGGCGAGGGACCTCACGCACCTACAATGGGCCGCCCCGTGAGCGACTCATCAGCACACCCACTCCTGCCCCGCCGCGAGGTCGACCCTCGCCAGGAGCTGCCGGCGCTCGAGCTCGCGATTCTCGAGCGCTGGCGCGAGCGCGAGGTCTTCGCCGAGTCGTTGCGGCGCCGGGAGTCCGCCGAGCAGTGGGTGTTCTACGAGGGGCCGCCGACCGCCAACGGTCCGCCGGGGATCCATCACGTGCTCTCGCGCGTGTTCAAGGACATCTACCCGCGGTTCCAGACGATGCGCGGCTACCGGGTCGAGCGCAAGGGCGGCTGGGACTGCCACGGCCTGCCGGTGGAGATCGCCGTCGAACAGAAGCTCGGCATCTCCTCGAAGGCGGAGATCGAGGAGAGGATCGGGATCGAGGCCTTCAACGAGGCCTGCCGTGAGTCGGTGTTCGCCTACGTCGAGGAGTGGAACCGGCTGACGGAGCGGATCGGATTCTGGCTCGACCTCGAGCATGCGTACAGGACGCTCGACGAGACGTACATCGAGTCGGTGTGGTGGGCGCTGGGGCGGATCGCGGAGCGCGGGCTGCTGTACGAGGGCAACAAGGTCGTCCCCTACTGCCCCAGGTGCGAGACGACGCTTTCCTCGCACGAGGTCGCGCTCGGCTACGAGGACGTCGTCGATCCGAGCATCTATCTCCAGCTCGAGGTGACCGGCGGCGGCGATCGGCTGCTCGTGTGGACGACGACACCATGGACGCTTCCCGGCAACGTCGCCGTCGCGGTCTCCCCCACCGCGACCTACGCGAGGGTGCGCTTTGGTGGGGACGTCTTCGTCCTTGCCGAAGATCGCGTCGCCGCCGTCCTCGGCGAGCGGGCGGAGGTCATCGAGCGCCTCTCGGGAACGGAGCTGGTCGACCGCTACCGTTCCTACCGCGGGCCGATCTTCGCCGCCGAGGACCGCGACGGCGGAGACCTTCCGATCCTCGCGGACAGCTTCGTCACGACACAGGACGGGACCGGGATCGTGCATCTGGCGCCGGCCTTCGGAGAGGACGACTACCGCGTGGCCGGGGCCGCGGTCAGCGTGCCGTTCGATCCGACCGACGCCGCGACGCTCTACAAGCCGGTGCGCCCCGACGGAACCTACGACGCACGCACGCGCGCGAGCGACGGCCGCTCCTATGAGGGGCGCTTCGTCAAGGACCCCGAGCTGACCGAGGAGCTGATCGCGGATCTTCGCGAGCGCGGCCTGCTGCTGAAGGTCGAGTCCTACGAGCACTCCTACCCGCACTGCTGGCGCTGCGGGACGCCGCTGCTCTACTACGCCAAACCGTCCTGGTACATCGCGACCTCGCGGCTGCGCGAGGAGATGCTCGCCGCCAACGAGACGGTGAGCTGGCACCCGCCGCACGTCAAGCACGGGCGCTTCGGCGACTGGCTGAAGAACAACGTCGACTGGGCGCTCTCGCGCGAGCGCTACTGGGGCACGCCGCTGCCTGTGTGGCGCTGCGAGGCGGGCCACGTCCACGTCGTCTCATCGTTCGGGGAGCTCGAGGAGCGCTCGGGGACGACGCTCGCCGACCATCATCGTCCGTACGTCGACGAGGTCTCCTTCGCATGTCCCCACACCGACTCCGACGGCTCGCAGCCGTGCAACGCGCCGGCCCGACGCGTGCCCGAGGTGATCGACGTGTGGTTCGACTCGGGCTCGATGCCGTTCGCCCAGCATCACTTCCCGTTCGAGCACGGCGACACCTTCGAGGATCGCTACCCCGCGGACTTCATATGCGAGGCGCAGGATCAGACGCGCGGCTGGTTCTACTCGCTGCTGGCGGCCGCGACGCTGATGTCGTGGCCGGCCCCCTACAGGAACGTCGTATGCCTCGGCCTGATCCTCGACGAGCAGGGGCAGAAGATGTCGAAGTCGCGGGGCAATGCGGTGGAACCCTGGCCGATCCTCGACAGCTACGGCGCCGACGCGCTGCGCTGGTACTTCTTCACCTCCAAACAGCCCTGGGACGGCTACCGCTTCTCGGCCGATGCGATCGGCGAAGGCGTGCGGCTGTTCCTCAAGCAGCTGTGGTCGACGTACTACTTCTACGTTCTCTACGCGAACGCATCCTCGGAGGAGCTCGGCGGAGCCGAGCGCGACCAGCCCGCGGAGCTTCTGGACCTGGACCGATGGGCGCTCTCGCGCACGGCCGCGACCGCCGAGCTCGTCGCCGAGCGCCTGGAGGCGTATGACGCGACGAGCGCCGGCCGGGCGATCGCGGCCCTCGTCGACGAGCTCTCCAACTGGTATGTGCGCCGCTCGCGACGGCGCTTCTGGGACGGGGACGTGGCCGCGTTCTGGACGCTGCGCACGTGCCTGTTGACGGTCGCAAAGCTGCTGGCGCCCTTCTGCCCGTTCGTCTCGGACGAGATCTATGACAACCTCGACGGCTCGCTCGCGAGCGTGCATCTCTGCGACTTTCCGAGCGCTGCCGAGCTGACCGAGCGCGACGAGCAGCTCGAGCAGGCGATGGAGTTGGCGCGCGAGACCGTTCGCCTCGGGCTCGGCGCCCGCGGGCAGGCCAAGATCAAGGTGCGCCAGCCGCTGGGCGAGGCCGTCGTCGTGGCGGACGGACTCGAGCGCGCCGGCATCGAACGGCTCGCGGACGTCGTACGCGAGGAGCTCAACGTCAGGCGCGTGCGCTTCGTGGCGGCTGCCGAGGAGCTCGGAAGCTACGAGGTCAAGCCCAACTACCGAACGCTCGGCCCCGTGTTCGGCAGCGAGATGCCGCTCGCGGCCGAGGCCGTCGCGGCGCTCGACCCCGAGCGCGTCGCCGCCGCCGTGCGCGACGGCGGTGCGCTGGGGATCGCCGTGGGTGGCCGCGAGCACACGCTCACCGCCGCGGACGTGAACCTGACGATGCGCCCGCCCGACGGCTACAGCGTCGAGCGCGAGGGAGCGCATGCGGTGGCACTCGACCTGACGATCGACGCGGACCTCCGTGCCGAGGGGCGCGCTCGAGAGATGGTCCACGCGATCCAGAACTCCCGCAAGACCGCGGGCCTTCAGGTCGAGGACCGCATCGAGCTCGCGCTCGACGGCGACGCCGCGCTACTCGAAGCGGCCGCCGCGCACCGCGACTACATCGCGCGCGAGACGCTCGCCGTAGAGCTCGCGCTCGGCACCGCCGGCATCATCGCTGCGTCGGGCGACGAGTACTCAGAGCAGACCGAGATCGACGGCCTCGCGCTGAGCGTCGCCCTCCAGCGCGTCGCGGCACCCTAGGACCCGTCGGCACCGCGGCCGCCCGACGCGGGCGCGGCCGCGATCAACTTGCGCGGAGCTCAGGCGGCCGTCTCGGAAGCGGCTGCCGCCGGCTCCGGAGCGGCTGCCGGCTCAGGCGCGGCTGCCGGCTCGGGTGCGGAAGCGGGCTCCGGAGCGGCGCCGAGGTGCGGCTCGAGCTCCTGCTGGAGCTTCTTCTTCGGGTAGGCGCCGATCACGGTGTTCACCGGCTCGCCGCCCTTGAAGAGGATCATCGTCGGGATCGAAAGGACCTGGAAGCGGGCCGCGGTCTGCGGGTTCTCGTCGATGTCGAGCTTGACTATCCGAAGATCCTCGCGCTCGGCGTCGATCTCCTCGAGCACGGGGGCGACCACGCGGCAGGGACCGCACCACGGCGCCCAGAAGTCGACCAGCACGGGGCCCTCGGCCTCGATGACCTCCGCGTCGAAGTTTGTGTCGGTGACCTGCATCAGGTTGCCTGCCATGGTTTCTCCTTGATCGCTTACCACCCACTATACAAAATGAAGGAGGGGGTCCCGGCGGTGGTGCATCGGTTTGGTTCGGGCTGCGGCCGAGCGGCGGTTCGCGCGGAACAGTTGGAGCCGATGGCCGCGGTCGTCCACCTCCCGAGTACGCTCTCCGCGTGAGGCGAACGGTCGGCGCAGTGGTCGTCGCGGGGGTGCTGCTCGCGGGAGGATGTGGGAGCGACCAGCGGCAAGGCGCCCTGGCGGCACTCATCCACTACGAAGCCCAACAGGGGCATCACGTCCGCGTTGGTACGTGCGGCGAAGCCTCCTCGCCGAAGGAATGGTCGTGTAGGGCAACCCGAGCCGACGGAACGAAGGTTCGTGCGGTCGTCACCTTGGGGAACCAGGGCACGTCGATCGTCTACAACGGCACCGCGAAGGTCGCACCCGCGCGTCATGGCTTTACCCCGGTTCAGTAGCGCGATCAGTGCACCGTCACCAGCCACCCTTCGGAGCTGCGCACGATCGGGGGGTGGATGTGCGTGAGCGCGACGAAGAGATGGGGCGAGACGTAGACCTCGATGAGCGCCGCCACGACGAGCACCGGGACGGCGATCGCGAGGGTCACGAAGGTGGCTGCCAGCAGCTGCTCCCACTCGCCCTTCCTGCTGGCGATGATCCACGCGGCGAGCGGGAGGAACAGCGCGATGAGCTCCGGGACGGCGTGCGGCAGCACCGACAGCAGGAGCAGACCCGGGGAGACATGCAGGAAGCCGGCGATGCCGGCGAGCGCGTGCCCGAGCACGTATGCCTGGGCGGTGAGCGAGAACGTCGTCGCGCCGATCACGAAGACGATCGCGATGCGACCGCCGTGCGCGTGGATCCAGCGCGAGATGCCCTGATGGTGGGCGGCCTGGAGCGGTAGCGAGCTGCCGGCGATGAACCCCGCGACGCACGCCATCGCGTGCAGCGCGAGGACGAGCATGTTGCTGCGGAGCACGCCGAGCACGTTCGACAGCCCGCCCACGGCGAACGGGGGCCGGAGCCTGATGATCTGCGTGTAGCTCGAGTCCAGTGACGCGATCAGCCAGACCGCGGCGAGCAGCCCGGCGGCGGCCAGCGCCGACCCGGCAACCCACCTCCCCACCACCGCGCCGGGGGTCCTCTGCCAGGCGTGCAGCGTCGCACGCGTATGACGAACCCCGTGCGCGAACGCGTAGCTCGAGACGTCCACGCCTCAGCATCGGCAGGCGCGAGGCTCTATCTGAAGCGCAGCCCCGGAACCAGCCACATCGCCTCCGCGGCGATCCGCCAGGACATCTTGCTCTGTCCCTGCTGGCGGTCACGGAACACGATCGGGACCTCGACGACGCGAAAGCCCTCTCGCACGGCTCGGTATGTGAGCTCGACTTGGAACGCGTAGCCGCGCGAGCGCACGCCGTCGAAGTGGATCGCTTCGAGCACCTCGCGGCGGAAGCACTTGAAGCCGCCCGTCAGGTCTCGGACCTTCAGGCCGAGCACCCAGCGAGCGTACGTCGAGCCGCCCTCGCTGACGAACCGCCGCAGCAGGCCCCAGTCGCTGACTCCGCCACCCGGGACGTAGCGCGAGCCGAGCGCCAGATCGGCACCCTCGCGCACCGCGGCGAGCAGCCGCGCGAGGTCGGCCGGGTCGTGGGAGAAATCCGAGTCCATCTCCATCACGTACCCCGCGCCTCGGTCGAGCGCGTGTCGAAAGCCGGCGAGATAGGCCGGTCCGATTCCGTTCTTCTCGCTGCGATGGACCACTTCCAGCCACTCGTGCTCCGCCGCCATCGCGTCGGCGATCTCCCCCGTGCCGTCGGGCGACCCATCGTCGACGACGAGCACGCGGAAACCCTCCGGGGCGGCGCCGGCGAGCACCTCGGCGGATGCCGAGACGATCGCTTGGATGTTCTCCGACTCGTTGTAGGTCGGCAGTATCAGCCACGGCTTGCCGGTCATGGGTCGGCGTACCCTAGACCGTGCCGCCGGTTCTCGGACGCGTCGCGGCCTGCCGCGGCGAGCGTTCGCGTCATACCCTGGGTCCGTGCCCACGCCCGAGCTCTCGAACGCAGCGATCGCCGACGCGCTCGAGGAACTGGGCGACCTCTACGAGCTCGACGGCGCGATCGTCCACCGCGTGCTTGCGTACAGAACGGCGGCCAAGAGCGTCCGCGATGCGCCGGTGTCGGTCGCCGCGCTTGCACGCGAGGGCCGCGCGAGCGAGCTGCCGGGCATCGGCGCGACGCTCCAGGAGAAGATCCTGGCGCTCGTGAGCGACGGGCAGATCCCGGCGGCCGAGAAGCTGCGGGCGAAGTTCCCGGCGGGGCTGATCGCGATCACGCGACTGCCGGGCCTCGGGCCCAAGCGCGCTCGCCTGCTCTACACCGAGATCGGCGTCGATTCGCTGCAGTCGCTGCGCGAGGCGGCCGAGCAGCATCGGCTGCGCACGGTCCGCGGACTCGGAGCGAAGCTCGAGGAGCGCGTGCTCGAGGCGCTCGACGAGATACCGCAGGGAGCCGAGAGCAGGCCGGCCTCACGGCTCCTGCTGCCGCAGGCGCTCGAGCTCGGCCAAGCACTGGTCGACGGCCTCGAGCAGCTGGGTGGCGGCGGAACGCACGTGCAACTTGCCGGATCGGTCAGGCGCCGGGCCGACAGCGTCAAGGACCTCGATCTCATCGCCGCCACGACGCGTCCGGAGAAGCTCGCGGAGAGCCTGGCCGAGCTCGAGCAGATCGCGACGGTGACCTCGGCCGGGAAGGCGGGCGCGCGTGCGCGAACGCACTCAGGCATCGCCGTCGACCTGAGGATCGCGGCGCCCGGGCAGCTCGGCAATCTGCTGCAGCACTTCACCGGCTCGGGCGAGCACAATGCTGCGCTGCGCGAGGCGGCCGTGCGCCGCGGCCTGCACGTGTCCGAGTACGGCATCCTCGACGACGCGACGGGCCAGACGCACACGTGCTCGACCGAGGAGCAGGTCTACGCGCTCCTGGGGCTCGCGTACATCGAGCCGGAGCTCCGCGAGAACCGCGGCGAGCTCGAGGCGGCGCGGCTCGACGGCGGCGCCGGCCTGCCGGAGCTGATCACGCTCGAGGACATCCGCGGGGACCTCCACAGCCACACGATTGCCTCCGACGGGCACAACACGATCGGTGAGATGGCGCGCGCGGCGCGCGAGCGCGGCTACGAGTACCTCGCGATCACCGACCACTCCGCCTCGCATGGCTTCGGCAACGATGTCTCGCCGGAGGAGCTGCGCCGGCAGATCGAGCGGGTCCGGGAGGTCAACGACTCGGTCGACGGCATTGAGGTGCTCGCGGGCAGCGAGGTGAACGTCCTGCCCGACGGCTCGCTCGACTACGACGACGAGCTGCTCGGCGAGCTCGACTGGGTGATCGCGAGCATGCACACGTCGTTTCGGATGAGCGAGCAGGCGATGACCGAGCGCATGATCACCGCGATCGAGCATCCGCTGGTCAACGCGATCGGACACCCCACCGGCAGGCTCATCAGCCGCCGCGAACCGTACGCGCTCGACCGCCACGCGGTGTTTGCCGCAGCCGCCCGGACGGGCACGATGCTCGAGATCAACGGGAACCCCGACCGGCGTGACCTCGACGACGTCCACGCGCGTGCTGCCGCCCGCGCGGGCGTGCAGATCGTGATCGACTCCGACGCGCATCGCGTGGCCACGCTCGAGAACATGCGCTGGGGCCTCGCCACAGCCCGGCGCGCTTGGCTCACGGCGAAGGACGTCGCGAACGCTCGGCCCTGGCGCGAGCTCGCCGCGCTAGCCAAGCAGGCGAGGAAGTAGCCGCTCGGCGACGAGCCGGTCGAGCGGCTCGCGGCCGAACGGGGCAAGCGCCTCGCGCGCGGCGGCGGCGTATCCGGGGAGCGGGTCCTCGAGGGCGGTGCGCAGGGCGAGCGCCAGATCGTCATCCACCAGCCGCGGGTCGAGCGCGCGGGCGATCGGCAGGGCCGCGTAGGGCCCGGGCGCCGGCGTGGTCACGAGCCGGCACCCGTCGGCGAGCGCCTCGAGCTGGGCGAGCCCGTAGTCCTCGCGGCGCGGCGCGCACACGAACACGCGTGCACGCCGCACGAGCGCGCGGTAGTCGCGCGGCGCGAGCGCCCCGAGCACGCGTATCCCGGGCTCGCCCTCGGGGACGAGACCCGAGGCCGCGAGCTCACCGGGCGGCGTGCCCACGACGAGCAGCTCCTCACCGGGCGGCCGACCGGCGCGGACCTCGCGCCACGCCGCGAGCACCCTGTCGAGTCCCTTCTTGCTCGGGTTCGCCGCGTAGGTGATGGCGGTGATGTCGCGCGCGCCGAGCTCCTCCGACGCCGCCCGCGGCGCAAGCGCCTCGACCGGGGACGACGGCTCGATGCAAACCGGGAGCACGAGCGTGCGCCCACGTGCGCCGACGCCCGGCGGCAGCTCGTCGCGGCCGCCCTCGCTCCACGGCAGCAGCAACGGCGCGCGGCGCAGGCGCAGGCGCTCGAGCGGGCGCTGCCACAGGCCGTGCCGTCCGCGCCGGTTGGCGGCCGAGGGCGCATCGAAGCGAATCGCGCCGGGCTGCGGCCACAGCAGCGCTGCCGTCGTGCTCGAGTAGACGATCGCCCGCGGGGGCCGTTCGAGCCCGGCGAGGGCCGCCCTGGCTGCGGCGCGCGCCGCGCGAGCCCAGGCGAGGTCGGTGAGCATCAGAGTTCGCATGCTTGCGGGCCGCTCGGCGGTGGCGAGGATCATGCTCGCGCCGGCGCGCTCGAGCGACCGCCCGAGATCCTCGTCGGCCCGGCGCAGCCCGGCGGTCGAGCCGAGCGAGACGATCAGCACGTCAACCGCGCGCCGGCGGTCCATCTCAGGTCACGGCGCCGTTGACGCGCTCCGGGCGCAGCGCCTTGAAGCCGGGGGTGCGGACGAGCGCGATCGGTCGCACCGGCGAGGTGCGCACGACGTAGAACGACGCACCGTCGCGCTCCTCGATGGCGCTCACGGCAGCGTCCTGACGGCGCCACGCGAGCGCGAAGATGATCGCGAAGCCGGCCGCGATTCCCGGGATCTGCGGCGCGAGGAACGCGAGCCCTCCGGCGAGCAGCGTGAACAGCAGGAGCGGCCAGAGCCGGTTCAGAAGGATCGCGCTCGGATGGTGCTCCGGCAGCGACGTGCTGGTTTTCGCTCCGGCGAGCAGGCGCGCGATCGGCGGGTTCGTCTGGGCGCGGCGGCCCAGGCGCAGGCCGATCACCGCCGCGATCACCCACCAGCCGACGGCGATCGGCAGCAGCGGGTCGCCTGATTTCGCCCCGGCCGCCAGCACCGTCACCGTCGCCAGCGCGGTGGCGGCCGCCGCGGTGAGCAGCACGGTCGTCCTCAGGAAGTCGACGAAACGCACGGTGCCGTGCGCCTACAGCAGCGCCTCGAGCAGACCCCTCACGGCGCCGGTTCCATCGACCGTGAGGTCGGCCTCGAGCGCGAGCTCCGGTGGCGCTTCGTCGGAGCTGACCGCGATGCACACCGCGCTCTCGAGCTCGCCCGCCTGCACGAGCCGACGCAGGCCGCGAAAGGCGTCGAGGTCCGTCGTGTCGTCGCCCGCGTACATCGCAGCGGCGACGTTCGAGCCGCGCAGCAGCGCGGTGATGCCGAGTCCCTTGTCGAGCTCCACCGGAGGGCGCACCTCGAGGACCTTGCGTCCCCAGTGGACGGCGAAGCCCTCCCGCTCGGCCATCTCGGCTATCTCGTGCACCGCCGCGGCCGCCGCCTCCTCGTCGGGCGCCCCGCGCCAGTGGAACGCGGCGATCGTGTCCTTGTCCTCGCTGCGCACTCGGATCTTCTGCATCCGGCTCGTGTACGCGCGGCGCGCGAAGTCGTTGACGCGGGCGGTCCAGGCCGACAGCTCCGGGTCGACCTCGGGCGTGGTCGCGCGTGGGCGCAGCAGCTCGCCGCCGTGGTTTCCCACGTACGCGATCGTTCCGATCGCGACGATCTGGCGTGCGGTCACGGCGCGGCGGCCGCTGACGCAGCCGACTATGCGGTAGCGCTTGGATATCTCGATCAGGAGCGAGCGCGTGGCCTCGGGGACATGCGCGTCGGCGGCATGGCGCACGATCGGCGCGAGCGTGCCGTCGATGTCGAGCAGCACGGCGGCATGCGCGGGCTCTGCGCGGATCGGCTCGAGCGCCTCCACGAGCGTTGCAGCGGGGGACACGCGTCTAGTATGGCGCGCATCGTGGCCAACCCGCCCGCTCATGCCGGCGCCGGCTGAGGCCTTGCGCCAGAGGTCGCTGCGGCTCGCCGTGATCGGCACCCTGGCAGGGCTCTTCAGCGGCCTGTTCGGCGTCGGTGGAGGGAGCGTGATCGTGCCGCTGCTGGTCCTCTGGCTCGGCTACGAGGAGCACGCCGCGACTGCAACCTCGCTTGCAGCGATCATCTTCATCGCCGCCTTCGCGGCGCTGACACAGGGGCTCTACGGCAACGTGCACGTGCTCGATGCCGTGCTGATCGGTGTGCCGGCCGTGGCCGGCGTGCTGATCGGGACGCGGCTTCAGCAGCGCCTGCCTGCGCGCACCGTCTCGCTGCTGTTCGCCGGCGTGCTCGTGCTGAGCGCCGTCGAGCTGATCCTGCGATGACGGGGGCGATTGCGATCGGCCTCGCGGGCGGCGTCATCGCCGGCCTGCTCGGGGTCGGCGGCGGCGTCCTCTTCGTGCCGGGGCTCGTGATCTTCCTTGGCTTGAACCAGCACGAGGCCGAGGCGACCTCGCTGCTGGCGATCATCCCGGTAGCGATCGTCGGCACCTACGTGCAGGACCGCTACGGCAACGTCCGCCGCGGCGACGCGCTGCTGCTCGGGCTGCTCTCGGTGGCAGGCGCGGCAGGGGGGGTAGCGCTGGCGAACGCGCTCTCCGGAACAGTGCTGCGAGATGCCTTCGCGGTGCTGCTCGTGATCGTCGCCGCGCAATTCGTACGCAGGGCGCTGGCTCCTGACTCCAGCTCCGACCCCGGACCCGGGGGGCCGCGCGCCGTGCTGGGTCAGGGCCCGCCCGCCGGGGTGCGGGATGGGCGCGCGGATCGCGTAGACTGAGAGCGCGTATGGGACTTGACAACCCACTCCACATCGCCTTTCTCGTCGTGATCCTGCTGCTCGTGTTCGGCGCCAAGCGACTGCCTGAGATCGGGCGCTCGCTGGGAGGCGGCATGCGCGAGTTCAAGGACTCGATCACGGGCGAGGCGAAACAGCCGACGCTGACGCAGTCGACCCAGCCGGAGGTCACGCCCGCTCCGCCCGCAGCGGCGCAGGCCCCTCCAGCCCAGCCCCCGGTCGAGCCGACGCGTCAGGCCTAGGCTCGCGGCGCGCGCCGTGGCCCTCGCCGGCGTCAGCCGGCGTGTTTGATGCGGCCGCTCTGGACGACCTCGAACGCTGAGCCGGGCACGCGCTTGATCTGTTCCAGGTCCTCGTTGCTCCACCGCGGGTCGGGGGCTCCGGTGATGTGCCAGGGAGAGCCGTTGTCCGCGACGATCAGCCCGTAGCGCTTCAGGGCACGGAGCACGACGAGCGTCTCTCCGCGGAAGCCCGCGAGACCGAACGACGCCTTCAGGCGCAGCCGCAGCCCCATCGGCGGCAGGCTCGGGTCCGAGCTCTCGGAGGCGAAGTGGGTAGCGGGGGCTATGAACCCGCGCTGCGTGCGTGGGACCGTCATGCGCAGCGCATGGTCGATGCGCCCGGCGCGCACCTCGGGGTAGCGCGCGAGCAGCGGGAAGATCGGCAGCCCCGCCGCGTCGGCGGAGGTCCAGCCCTGCGGGCGAAGGGAGTTGCTGCGCAGGTTGAAGACGGCGCCCGATCCAGCCGCCCATCCCCTGCCCCGGCGTTCCGCGGCGAACAGCTCATACAGCTTGCACGAGCCGCGCTGCAGCACGAGCACATGACGATCACCCGGCTCGCCCGCCCCCTCGACGGGGGCGCTGGCCGGAATCGGATAGGGGCCGGGCTCGGATTCGCGGCCGTACTCGGTGAAGGTGATCGGCACCCTAGGCTGCGCTGCTCCTACCACGGCGAACGGGATGCCGTAGCTCGGGCTCGTCGAGAAGTCCGCACGCAGGTAGCCGCCCGGCCCGATGCTCGCGATGTAGCTGGCCGAACGCGGATCGACGGGCGCTCGCGAGATGTCACGGTTCAGTGAGTTGTCCGCGGGGAGGATCGGACAGCCGTATTCGGTCGGAGGAGGAGCTGCCGCGACGCCCCCTCGCGCGCCCACGCTGGCCCCTGACGGGATCGCGCCGAGCGCGATCGCGCAGGCCAGCGCAAGTAGCCCGATCGTTGGCGGCAGCCGCGTGCGCAGGCGTCTCACGCGCGAAACCCTAGGCGACGGCACGGCGTCCGGAGCCAGCCCTGGACGAAGCGCCCGTGTGCCCGGCGCGGCGGCTATTTGTGCGCGAAGACGCCTTTGAGGATCGTGCCGGAGAACGGGTGCAGGCGTCCGAGCTCGGAAAACGCGCCGAGGTCCACGTGTGGTGGTCCTCGAGGGAGATCGGCGGAGACCCGGCCGGCCGAGCCGAGCCGAGCTGAGCGGGGCGCGCCGCCGAGGGTCGCTGCGGGCAGCGGCTGCCGGCCGCTCTAGATCGCTCTACAGAACGCTCGTGGTCATGCGTTCGACCTCGGCGATCGAGGTGAGGCCGTCGCGGACCTTCTGCAGGCCGTCGTCGCGCAGGCGTGCCATGCCTTCTTCGACGGCCACCGCCAGCATCTCCTCGACCGGCGCGCGCTCGAGGATCAGCGCGCGGATGCGCTCGGTCACGTTCATCACCTCGTACACGCCGACGCGGCCCCGGTAGCCGGTGTTTCCGCAGCGCGAGCAACCCGCGGCCTCGAACGGCTGAGCGCCGCGCAGGCCGTGCGCGGCGAGCACCTCGTCCGAGACGCTCTGGGTCTGCTTGCAGTGGGTGCAGAGCATGCGCAGGAGACGCTGGGCGACGATGCAGTCGACAGCCGAGGAGACGAGGAACGGCTCGATGCCCATGTCGATCAGCCGTCCCAGCGCGCTGGGCGCGTCGCGTGTGTGCAGCGTCGAGAGGACCAGGTGGCCGGTCAGCGCGGCCTCGACCGCGATGTGGGCGGTCGGACGGTCGCGGATCTCGCCGACCATGATCACATCGGGGTCCGCGCGGAGCATCGAACGCAGACCGATGTCGAAGGTGACGCCGGCCTTCGGCGCGATCTGCATCTGCTTGATGCCGGCGATGCGCTGCTCGACCGGGTCCTCGATCGTGATGATGCTGCGGTCGCCGTCGTTGATCACGTGCAGCGCCGCGTAGAGCGTCGTCGACTTGCCGGAGCCGGTCGGACCGGTCACGAGCACCGCGCCGTTCGGCCTCTTGACCGCGCGCGTGAAGCGATCCAGCTCAGCCGGCTGCATGCCGAGCGACTCGAGGCCTTCGACCTTGACGCCCTTGTCGAGGATCCGCAGCACCACACCCTCGCCGTTGACGAGCGGCAAGGTCACGACGCGGATGTCGACTCGCCGTCCCTCGACGGTCAGCCCGAAGCGGCCGTCCTGGGGTACGCGTTTCTCGGAGATGTCGAGCTCGGCCATGATCTTGATCCGGGAGACGACGCCGACCGCCATGCGCCGCTTCACGGTCGCAGCGGGCGCCAGCACGCCATCGACGCGGTACAGCACGCGCGTGTCGCCCTCCTCCGGATTGACGTGGATGTCCGACGCGCCCAGCTGGATCGCCTGCGCGACGATCGAGTGCACGAGCTTGATGATCGGGGCGTCGCTGTCGGCCTCGTCGAGCTGCAGGGCGCTGTCCTCGTCGTCGCTCTCCTCGTCGGCGAAGTCCTCGATCGACTCGTCGAGCTGCGCCAGGCGGGTCATCAGCAGGTTGAGGTCCTCGACCGACGCCGCGGCGGCTCGCACCCGGCGGCCGGTCATCATCGCGACGTCGTCGATCGTCAGGACGTTGGTGGGATTGGCCATCGCAAGCAGCAGCGAGCCGTCCTGGCAGAAGCCGACGGGAACCGCCTGGTAGCGCTTTGCCGTCTCGGCGCTGATCAGGTTGACGGCGCCCATGTCGAGGTCGTAGACGGACAGGTCGACGAAGTCCAATCCGAAGCGCTCCGCGACAACGCGCGCAAGCTGGTCGTGGCGAAGCACGCCGCGCTCGACCAGCACGAGCCCGGTGGGACGTCCCTGCGCGCGTGCGGCGGCGACCGCCTCCTCGACCGCGTGGCGGTCGGCGAAGCCGAGGTCGACGACGACCTCACCGATCATGCGCACCGAGCGCCCGGTCCGGTGCGGCGGGTAGAGACCGTTGACCTGGCTGTCGGGTGCCTCGCCCCCATCAGTGGACGTGCGGGAGGAAGCCAGCGGTGGTTCTCTGGTGGCGCTGTCAGCCATCACCCTGTTATCGGCAGCGGGAGAACGGCTCTTGACCGCAAGCGGGGCGGCTTCAGTCGATCGGGCGCAGGCTTAGGCGAAGCCGAGCTCGAATGCGCCCTTCAGATGGGCGTCGAGCGCGTTCACGCGATACAGCGCGAGCGCCTCGGCTGATGCGAAGCGCGGGGTGGTGGAGCCCGGATCGGGGCCGTGGTGTGCGATCACGCAGTGCTCGAGCGCCAGCCTGCGCTCCTCGCGCATCGCCGGAGGGACGCGGGCCGCGATCAGTCGCAGGCCGAGCTCGACGTGCCCGAGCAGCCTGCCCTCGCGGCTCTGACGGATCTCCGCTCCGTAGCTGAACTCGCGTGTCTTGCCGAGGTCATGGACGATCGCGGCGCTCAGCAGCAGGTCGCGATCGAGGCGCGGATGCAGAGCGCAGAGCTCGAGCGCGAGCGTCGCGACGGCGACGGTGTGCTCGAGGAGCCCGCCGAGGTAGGCGTGGTGAACCGACGACCCGCGACGGCCCGAGCCGTCCGCGGGCGCCGAGCAGGGAGCAAGGCGGATGTCCGCGCGCAGCTGCGCGTCACCGAGGATCGCCTCGAGCAGGGCCTTGAGCTCGGCGTCGTAGACCTCGCGCGCGAGATGCTCGAGGAAGCCGTCGAGCTCGTCGAGGTCGCGATAGGCGACGGGGAGGAAGCTGGTCGGGTCGGCCGCCGCGCCCTCGGCGCGCGCGATCTCACCGAGATCGATCTGGAGCTGGTCGCGGAAGCGCTCGACGCGTCCTCGAACCCGCACGAGCTCCCCGCGCTCGAAGCCGCCGGCGAGCGAGTCGGCGTCGCGGAACGCGCGCGCGAGGATCGTACCCGTCGCGTCGCGCAGCTCCACGGTCAGGTAGGGCGAGCCCGCGCGCGAGATCTGACGCTCCTTGCGCGTGCACGCGAGCACGCAATGCACCTCATCTCCGGCGCGTAGCGTCGCGACGGTTTGCTCGCGTTCTGCGGGGTCGGAGACGGCGGAGGCCATCCGCTCATGATGTACGGTGGTTCGGATGCAGCCGCTCATCTGGGACCGACGTCCGGACGGCCTCAGGGCCCCCGCGATGGTCTGCGCCTTCCAGGGTTGGAACGACGCCGGAGACGCCGCCTCGAGCGCCGTCTCGTTCCTCGCGTCTGCGTTGAGCGCGCGCCGCTTCGCGCGGATCGACTCCGAGGAGTTCTACGACTTCCAGTCGAACAGGCCCTGCGTCCGCTTCAGCGATGGCGGCAAGCGTGAGATCGTGTGGCCGAGCGTCGAGGTGTTCGAAGCGCCGGCTCCGCGGGCGCCGCGCGACCTGGTGCTCGTGCAGGGCGTCGAGCCGTCGATGCGCTGGCGAGCGTTCAGCGCGAACCTCGTCGACCTCGCCGAGGCCCTCGGCGTGCAGGTGGTCGTCTCGCTCGGGGCGCTGCTCGGCGACGTCCCGCATACGCGTCCGGTGACGGTTACGGGGCACGCCTCCGATCCCGCCCTGGTCGAGCGGCTCGGCATGCAGGCGTCGACGTACGAGGGTCCCACGGGGATCGTCGGCATCCTCCACTCGGCGTGCACCGACGCGGGCCTCCCGTCGGCGAGCCTGTGGGCCGGCGTCCCCCACTACGTGGCCGCGGCGGCCAACCCGAAGGCCGCACTCGCGCTCGTGCGCAGGGTCGAAGGCCTGATCGGCGTCTCCGTCGACGTGAGCGAGCTCGAGTCGGCCGCCACCGACTACGAGCGCCAGGTCGAGCTTGCGGTCCAGAGCGACCCGGACATCCAGGCGTTCGTCGAACGACTGGAGCAGGCGGCGGAGAGCGAGGAGAGCCCGCCACAGGAGGTGCCCTCGGGCGACATCCTCGCGCGCGAATTCCAGCGCTTCCTACGGCAGCGCGGTCCCGACGCGAAATAGCGCTCGGCAGGCTCAGCCCTCGGCGGCCGGGCACACGATCCGGTAGTCGCAGATCGAGCACGCCGCCGGCGAAGGCGTGGGCTCGAAGCGCTGGGCGAGTATCCCCTCGCCCACCTCCATCACGATCTCCGTCACCGAGTTCGTGTCGCGCTCCGCTCGGGGAACGGGGACCTTGCGGTCGTCGAGCACGTAGTAGTAGGCCTGTCTGGAGGAGGGAAGCTGCCACGCTTCGCGCGCAGCCAGCGCGTACAGAGACAGCTGGATGTCGTCGTTGAGCTCGTCCGGCGTCTTCGCGCGTGAGGTCTTGTAGTCGATCAGCTCGTACTGCTCGTCGCCGTCGCCGGTGAGGCGATCGACTCGGTCGACGCGGCCCCGCAGGTGGTGGGGGCCGAGCCTGAATGCGAACGCCCGCTCGAACCACACCGGTTCGGAGTCCTGGCTCTCGAGGCGGGCGTGGTAGCGCGTCAGCGCCTCGCGCGCCTTTTCGCGCAGCCAGAGCTCGCGCTCGCTCTCGCCGAAGCCGCCGCGGCGCCACCCGGCGTCGAGCAGCACGAGCATCTGCTCGAGCGTCGAGCCGCCCTCTGAGTGGTAGCGCTCGAGCACCTGGTGCACCGCGATCCCGAAGCGCTGGTGAAGCGTCTGCTCGGTCGGGATTCGCAGGACGCGCGCGAACTTGTACCTCAGCGGGCAGCTCCTGTAGGTCTCGATGTCGGACGCCGACAGCGCAAGGCCGATCCCCTTGCGCGGCAGGAACGGGCCGAGCGACGGCTCGCCGCGCGGGGCGAGCGCCTCAGCGCGCGCCCGATCGTGCTCCTCGCTGCGCGCGCCGCCGGCGGCCGAGGTGAGCGTCTCGTCGAGCGTCGAGGTCTGGAGGATCTCGCGCTGGAGCGGCGTCACGGCGGCGAGCAGGCGGGCGTTGACGTCGGCGAGCGCCTCCTCGATCGGCTGCCCGGGCGGGCGCTGGACGAGCGCCGCGAGCTTCAGCAGCTCGAGGTAGCGGACGACGCCGTGGGAGATGTCGAGGTCCGTGTCGAGCCGTAGCTCGCCGAGCCGCCCGCCGATGCGACCGACGCCGTCGAGCACCTCTTCGCGGAGCAGCCCGAGCGTGTGCTCGAGCGGCTCCACTGGCGCATCCGCCCCCACCGCGGGCGGCGGGAGCGCGCCCGGGTCCTCCTCGGCGGCGCTCGTCGCGACCTGTAGCCGCTCGACTGCGCGGTCCTCCTGGCGCGAATGTGGCGCGAGAGCGGCGAGATGCAGCGCGAGCTCTCGCGCGGTGGACCCCGGGGTGCGGCGCACGAAGGCGCAGGCCAGCTCGCGCAGCTGCTCGAGGCTCGCCCGCTGGCCGGCCGCATCCTCCGGCGTCAGCAGCGGGCGGCCTCGAACGCCGAGCCGCTCGATCAGCTCGGCGATGAACACCTCGGGAGCGAGCTCGTCGAGCCCCGCCGCCGTGCTGCGGTGGAGCGTGACGAAGCGCTGGATCCGTTCGCGCGCCTCGGGGGGGACCTGCGGCGACTCGGTCGCCGCACCGAGGCCGGAGACGAGATCGAGCTTGCGACGGCGAGCGACCTGGATGACGCGCGCCAGCTCGACCTGGCGCAGCTCGATCGGCGGACGGGCGAGCGCCCGCACGACCGCCGCGGCATCGCGCGGGTCGACGAGCAGTCGCATCCATGCGAGCACGTCGCGAACCTCGGCGCGCTCCAGAAAGGCGCCATCCCCGCGCAGGCCCTCCGACGGGCCGGCGTCGGGCGCAGACGCGCTTCGGGAGACGGACACCGTCCAAGGATACGAGCGTCCCGGGCAACGCGTGGCGCGGAGCGGCGGCGAACCGAGGCGTGGCCGGCCCACCTCCCCGGGGAGTGGCCTCCGCCGGGCTACGCTCTTGTGATGGACCCGATCGATTGGCGTGCTGCGCAGCGGATCGGCGAGCTGATCGCAGGCTCACCCTCCTCGGGTGGCCTGCGCGCCACGTCGGTCGAGCCGCTCGCTCATGACTTCGCCAGGCGCGTCGGCGAGTACAGCTCGCTGGAGCTGCCCGAGCAGCTGCCTCCGCTCGAGTTCGTCGATCGCTCCGCGTGGATCGCCGCCAACCTGAAGACCATGCGCCCGCTCCTCGGGCGCCTCACCGACCGGCTCGGCGAGGACGCGGGCATGCTGTCGGGACCGCTGCGGACCGCCTCGGGCTTCGTGCTGGGAGCGCAGGTCGGCGCGCTCACGGGCATGCTCTCCCAGCGAGTGCTCGGCCAGTATGACCTTGCGCTGCTCGACTCCTCGGTGGCGCCGCGGCTGCTGCTGCTCGCGCCGAACCTCGCCCAGGCGGCCCGCAACCTCGGCGTCGACCGCGACGAGCTCGTCCTGTGGGTGACGATCCACGAGATCACCCATGCGGTGCAGTTCTCCGGAGCGCCCTGGCTCCGGGGGCACATCGGCGGGATGCTCGGCGAGCTGATCGAGGGGCTGCACGTCACAGCCGCGCCCCGAGCATCCAATGGGAGCTCAGCTTCCGATGGGAAGGGGGCCGGCCCCGGCCGCCCGCGCATGCCGCGCGTGAACCCTTCCGAGCTGCTCGAGATGCTCGAGCGCGCACGGCGCGGCGAGCTGCTGCGGCTGACCCTGGGAGAGGAGCGCTGGCAGCTCGTCGAGCGCATGCAGGCGGCAATGTCGCTGATCGAGGGTCACGCCGAGCACACGATGGACGCCGTCGGCGCCGAGGTGCTGCCCTCGCTGCCACGACTGCGGGCCGCGATGACCCGCCGGCGCGAGTCCCGGGGCCTGCCGTGGCGGGTGCTCGAGCGGCTCCTCGGGCTCGAGCTCAAGCTCCGCCAGTACGAGGTCGGCAGACGCTTCTGCGACGCCGTCGTGCGCGAGGCCGGGCCGGCGGGGCTCGCCCGCGCGTGGAGTGGGCCCGAGGCGCTTCCGAGCACCGAGGAGCTGCGCGTGCCCGCGCAGTGGCTGGCTCGCATGAGCCTGGCGCATCACTAGGGCGCGCGCCCTCCCGCATCGCCAGGACACCGGCCCTCGCACCGCCGCCACGTCGGCTTGTGCCGTTCGTCGCGATCGAACGCATGTTCCGCGTGTTACAAAGTCCGCGGTTTATTATGCCTTGATTACAGGGTATTCACGGACTGCTAGGATGCCTGTGTAACAATCTCTTGCACACGGGTTACAAACAGGTGTTCGTAGCAGACGACCCGACAATCCCCGCAAGGTCCTAGAGCGGGAAACAAGAGGAGATCTTCCTAGATGCCACCCGTCAGCAAAGCTTCTTCAGGCAAAGCCAAAGCGAAACCGCGCGCCAAAGCGGCCCGCAAAAGCGCTTCCGCGAGAGCCACGACGCGCTCGAAAGTGACGCGCACGAAAGCGCCGAAAGCTCGCACGAAAGCGAAAGCGAAGGCGTCCCGCGCCAAAGCCGCTCGTACGCGTGCCGCCCATCAGGCCGAGTCCGCCGTGCGTCAGACGCAGACGGCGACCCGCGAGACGGCCGACGTGTTCGGCGACTACGCCGAGCGCGCCGTCCTGATCCCCGTCGGAGCGGCACTCGTCGCCCGCGACAAAGTCGTCTCGACGGTGAGCGACACGATCTCCACCTACTCGTCGCCCTCGAGGACACAGGCGCAGCTGCGCCGCTTCGAGCGCCGCGGCGCGACCGCTCGCAACCGGCTCGAGCGTGAGGTCCGCAAAGCGCGTGTGCGCTTCGAGCGGGAACTGCGCCTTCGCCGTCGCGAGCTGGAGAGATCCGTCAACGACCTCGATTCGCGGCGCGAGAACGTGACCAAGCAGGTCCCGGACATCGCCAACCGCGTGCCCGAGCTGGCCAACCGGGTCCAGGAGCGCATCCTGAGCCTCGTCTGAGCCATGAGCTTCCCCCGCCCGGGCCGGAGAGGCCGGAAGCGGGAAAGTCTGTCGGCCTCATATCCCGCCGGCAGTAGTAGCACCCTCTCCTCCCTCGACCCGCGGGCGGCCCCCACCGCCCGCGGGTCGCTTTTTGAGCCGGCTGGACCCGGCTCGCCTCCCGCGGCTCATCGCAGCTCGCCGCCTCGGCCGGCTCAGCCCGGCTCGCCGCCTCGGCCGGCTCGACCCGGCTCGCCTCCCGCGGCTCATCGCAGCTCGCCCTTCCGGGCGGCCGAGCGCAGGTTTGCCACAATGGGCCGATGAGCAGCACAGAGGAGATACGCAAGGCGCTCGAGGTCGTGATCGACCCCGAGCTGCACCGCTCGATCGTCGAGCTGGACATGGTGCGCTCGATCGACGTCAGCCCCAACGGCGTGGTCGACGTGATGGTGTCGCTGACGACGCCGGGCTGCCCGATCAAGGGCCACTTCCAGACCGCCGTCGCGCAGGCCGTCTCGGCGCTCGAGGGTGTCAGCCACGTGAACGTGTACTTCGACGTGCTGAGCGACACGCAGAAGGCGGCGCTCCAGCAGAAGCTCGGCCGGGCGGGGCTGCCCGACGGCTCGCTCGCCCAGGTTTCGAACGTGCTGTGCATCGGTTCGGGCAAGGGCGGCGTCGGGAAGTCGACGCTCACCGCGAACCTCGCCGCTGCGCTGCTCGCCGAGGGCAAGACCGTCGGTGTCCTCGACGCCGACGTGTGGGGCTACTCGATCCCGCGGATGTACGGGCTCGGGGCGACACGGCCGCCCGTCTCGGCGGAGCGCAAGATCATTCCGCTCGAAGCGCATGGCGTGAAGGTCATGTCGATCGGGTTCTTCGTCGAGGAGGATGCAGCGGTCGTGTGGCGCGGACCGATGCTGCACAAGGCGCTCAGCCAGTTCCTCAAGGACGTCGATTGGGGCGCGCTCGACTATCTGCTGATCGACCTCCCGCCCGGAACAGGCGACGTCTCGATGACGCTTGCGCAGCTCCTGCCCCAGGCACAGTTCGTGATCGTCACGACCCCTCAGCCGACCGCGCAGAAGGTCGCACGCCGGGCCGCGCACATGGCCCACAAGGTCTCGCTCGAGATCGGCGGCGTGATCGAGAACATGTCGAGCTTCACGACTCCCTCGGGCGAGCGCTTCACGATCTTCGGCGAGGGCGGCGGCCAGGAGCTGGCCGACGAGCTCGACGTCCCGCTGCTCGGCCGGGTGCCGCTGACGATGCCCCTGCGTGAGCAGGCCGACAGCGGCACGCCGCTGGTGATCGCCGATCCGGACGACCCTGCCTCGCAGGCGATCGGACACCTCGCCCGCGGTCTGATCGCGATGGCGCCGCTCGAGCTGCCCGTGCTGCCCGTCCTCGAGGAGGCGCCCGCCGACGACGCGAGCGCCAAACCCGTGGGCATGTCGCTGCCGATGGCCTGACCGGCCTCCGCGCACGCCGACATGCCCGTCTCACAGCCGCCGGCCGCCGCAGGCCTGGGCCGCGGCCCCATGGGCGCGAACGGCCCGCAGGTGGCTTGACAAGTACGTGCCAACTGAGAGGATCGTCACCGAGATGCCAGTACAGGATCAGCAGGAGGAGGAGCAGGACGACCGGCCCGAGACGGGCGACGCCGGCGAGGGAGTCGTCGAATTCGACGAACGCCGCGCCAAGATGGAGCGGCTGCGCGATGAAGGGATCGACCCCTACCCGCCGGTCAGCCTGTGGGACACGCGCACGCGGATCGCCGACGTGATCGCGGCGCACGATCCGAAGGAGCTCGAGGCGGGCGAGCATCCCGAGCTGCGCTACCAGATAGCCGGGCGCATCATCTCCAGGCGAGCCCACGGCAAGACGGCGTTCCTCGACGTGCGCGACCTCTCGGGCCAGATCCAGGCCGTGCTGCGGGTGGCCGCGCTGGGCGAGGAGACCTACAACCGCGTCCTGAACCTCGACATCGGCGACATCGTCGCGATCGAGGGTTGCGTGTACGTCACGCAGCGCGGTCAGCTGGCGCTCGCGGTGCTCGAGTGCACGCTGCTCACCAAGACGCTGCGCCCGCCGCCGGACAAGCACCACGGCCTCGGCGACACCGGCACCCGCTATCGCTACCGCGAGCTCGACCTCCTGGCGAACGAGGAGACGCGCGAGCTGTTCGTCACGCGCAACAGGATCATCCTCGCGATCCGCGAATGGCTGGCCGAGCGCAACTTCGTGGAGATCGAAACGCCGGCCCTGCAGTCGCTCGCCGGCGGCGCCGGATCGAGGCCGTTCACGACCCACCACAACGCGCTCGACCGCGACCTCTACCTGCGCATCTCGGTCGAGCTGTTCCTCAACCGATGCATCGTCGGCGGGATGGAGAACGTCTACGACATGGGCAAGGTGTTCCGGAACGAGGGCATCTCGCCCAAGCACTCGCCGGAGTTCACGATCATCGAGTTCATGTGCGCCTACTCGGACTACAACGACGTCGCGACCGTGACCGAAGAGATGTTCCGCGACGTCGCCCAGAAGGCCCTGGGACGCACCGTGATCATGCGAAACGGCGAGCAGATCGACCTCGCGAAGCCGTGGCGGCGGACCACTATGCGCGAGCTGATCCAGGAACGCTTCGGCGTCGACTTCATGGAGTCCACGCGCGAGCAGCTCGCCGAGCTGCTCGACGAGCCGATGGATCCTGCCGCCACGTGGGCCGAGGTCGTCGCCGACATCTACTCCGAGAAAATCGAGAGCACGATCAACCAGCCGACGCACGTCTTCGACTTCCCGCTCGAGCCGTTCCCGATCACCAAGCGCCACGCCGTCCATCCGGAGCTCGGCGAGCACTTCGATGCCGTGATCGGCGGCATCGAGCTCGTCAGCGGCGACACAGAGCTGAACGACCCGGTCGACCAGTGGCAGCGCTTCGTCGAGCAGCGCCAGCGGCGCATGATCGACGACGCCGACGTTCCGCACCCGAACGACGAGGAGTACGCGCGTGCCATCGAGTACGGCTACTCGCCGACGGCCGGAGGTGGCATGGGCGTCGACCGGCTGGTGATGATCCTCACCGAACGCGACACGCTGCGCGAGGTGATTCCCTTCCCGATCGTCAGGGAGCTCAGATGAGCGCCCCAACCGACGGCGCGCGCGGAAAGCTGGACCTCGACCCCGGTGTGATCGCCGCCTGCCGGCAGGCCGCCAAGCAGATCGCCGATCAGGTGCTCGGGCGGATCGCAGGCCACACGACGGTCTCGGTCGAGCGCAGCGTGGTGCGGCTGCTCGGCGTCGACGGCGCCGACGCGGTCGAAGCGCCGCTCCCGAACGTGCTCGTCGACCACGTGCACGATCGCGGCGGCCTGGGGCGCGGAATCGCATGGTGGATCGGCAACGCGATGATCCAGACGGGCCGCTCACCCCAGCAGATCGCGGAGGCCGTCAGCGCCGGTGAGCTCGACGTGTGCGCGCTCGAGATCGCCGCGGAGGAGGCGATCCGCGAGCGCGTGACCGAGGAGTGCGGCCTGCGGCTCGCTGAGATCTCAGGACGCTTCGAGGCGCGCCGCGCGATGCGCGAGCGGCTCGGCGACGCTGCGGCGCCGCTGCGCTACGTGCTGACGGCCACCGGCGACGTCTACGAGGATGTGATCCATGCGAAGGCCGTCGCGGAGGCGGGCGGTGACATCGTCGCCGTGATCCGCTCGACCGCGCAGAGCCTGCTCGACTACGTCCCCTACGGCCCGACGACCGAGGGCTACGGCGGGACCTTCGCCACGCAGGCGAACTTCCGGATCATGCGCGAGGCGATGGACGAATGGTCCGAGCAGCACGGCCGCTACGTGCGCCTCTCGAGCTTCTGCTCCGGGCTGTGCATGTCGGAGATCGCCGTGATGGGCGCGTGGGAGGGCTTCGACAACATGGTCAACGACGCCCTCTACGGGATCCTCTACCGCGACATCAACGTCGTGCGGGGACTGATCGACCAACGGATCTCGCGGATGATCAACGGCTACTTCGGCGTCGTCATCAACACGGGAGAGGACAACTACCTGCGAACGGCCGACGCACTCGAGGCCGCGCCATCGGTGACGGCGTCGCAGTTCATCAACCACCAGCTCGCCCGCGCCTCGGGAGTGCCTGACGCGCAGATCGCCCTCGGCGATGCGTTCGAGATCGACGTGCCTGTCACCAACGGGCTGCTGTACGAGTGGGCACAGGCGCAGCTCACGCGCGAGCTGTTCCCGGACTGCCCCGTGAAGTACATGCCGCCGACGAGGCACATGGACGGCAACCTCTTCCGCACGCACGCCGCCGACACGCTCTTCAACCTCGTGACGGTCGCCAGCGGGCAGGGCATCCAGACGATCGGGGTGCCGACCGAGGGCATCTTCACGCCCCACATCCACGACCGCGTGCTCGGCCTGCAGAACGTCGACTATGTCTTCAACGCCGCGCGCGACCTCGGCGAGGAGATCGAGTTCAAGCCCGGAGGCATCATCCAGACGCACGCCCAGCGCGTGCTCGCCGGGGCCCGGGAGCTGCTCGAGCGGATCGCGCGGACGGGGCTGCTCGAGGCGATCGAGGGCGCGAGCTTCGGCGACGTCAGCCGCAGCGTCGGCGACGGGCGCGGGATCGAGGGCATCGTCGCGACCGACGAGGGCTACTTCAATCCTCCCGTCGAGCTGATGCGCGACACGTCCGCGACCGGGCCGGCGCCGCTCGCGGACGAGGCCAGCTATGCCTAGCGAGATCGATCTCGCCGCGGTCAAGCCGTACGCCGACCACCGCGGCGACGGCCTCGTGCAGCTGAGCTTCACGCTGCCCGTCCCCTACTCGCTCGCCGCGCGCAAGGCGGCGCTCGAGCTCGCCGCCAAGATGGGCTTCGACGAGCCCGAGGTCGTGCACTACGAGCAGCTCACCGAGGGCTTCACCTACTTCGTCATGTACGGCGCCTGCGCCCACACCGTCGACTTCACCGCGCTCGAGGGCGAGGGCTTCAACATCGAGTACATGACCGAGGACGAGATCGAGCGCTTCGCCGCGGAGCACGTGGGGCGCACGATCGTCGTCGTCGGCGCCAGCACGGGCTCTGACACGCACAGCGTGGGGATCGACGCGATGCTGAACCTCAAGGGCTACCACGGACACCACGGCCTCGAGGGATATCGCTCGTTCGAGACCTACAACCTCGGCAGCCAGGTGCCGAACAGCGTGCTGCTCGCGAAGGCGATCGAGGTCGGCGCGGACGCGATTCTCGTCTCCCAGACGGTGACCCAGCAGAACCTCCACGTGCAGAACCTCACAGAGCTCGTCGAGATGGTCGAGGCCGAGGGCAGGCGCCGCGAGATGATCCTCGCGTGCGGGGGCCCGCGCGTCTCGGGCGAGCTCGCGAAGGAGCTCGGCTACGACGCGGGCTTCTCGAAGGGCACCTACCCGCATCACCTCGCGACGTTCATCGTCCGCGAGCTCGCCGCTCGCGTTGCGAGCGTCGGCTGAGGCGTGCTGCTCTCGGAGCTGACCACCTCGGTGCGGCGCCTCGCGCTGGTGGGCCTCGCCAAGAACACCGGCAAGACGGAGACGCTCGCGGCGCTGCTGCGGGAGCTCGACGCAGAGGGCAGGCTGATCGGCGTGACCTCCGTGGGACGAGACGGCGAGGAGCGCGACGTGATCGATTCGCGCATCGAGAAGCCGCGCGTGCGCCTCGGCGCCGGCGGCCTCGTGGCCACGACCGACGCGCTGCTGAGCGTCAGCGGCATCGCTCACACGGTGCTCGAGAACACGGGGCTGCGGACTCCGCTCGGCGTCGTCCTGATCGCCCGCCTGCGCGAGCGCGGCACGATCGAGGTCGCCGGGCCGAGCGCCGCAGAGGACGTCAGGGCCGTCAGCGACGCGATGCTCGACCACGGTGCCGAGCAGGTGCTGATCGACGGCGCGATCGACCGCAGGGCGGCCTCCTCGCCGGCGGTCACCGACGGCCTCGTGATGTCGACGGGCGCGGTCCTCGCACCGGAGCTCGAGCAGGTCGTCTCGCTGACGGCCGGCGCCGTCGAGCTCGTACGGCTGCCGTTGCTCGAGGACCCCGCCGTGCGCGCGCTCGCGCTCGGCGAGGAGCGCGGCCGCCGCGGGTCCAGCACGCTGGTGGGCGAGGACTACGACACGCTCGAGCTGGCCGCGCGCTTCGCGCTCAGCAGCGAGGAGGCGGATATCGCCGAGGCCCTCGGCTCCAGTCCCTCGGCCCATTGGCTGATCGTCGCCGGCGCGCTGCCCGAGCCCTTCATGCAGCGGCTGCTTCGCGCGCGCCGCGGCCGTGACGGCGAGCTCGTGCTCGTCGTCGCCGACAGCACCCACGTGTTCCTGTCCGAGCGAAGCCCCGAGTGGTATGCGCGCCAGGGCCTCGAGATCCGCACGCTCACGGCGATCTCGTTGGCGGCGATAACCGTCAACCCGATCGCGCCGCAGTCACACCGCTTCGAGTCCGAGCCCCTGCGCGCCGCGCTGGCAGAGCGGATCGGTGAGGTGCCGATTTTCGACGTCCTCGATCCCGACTACATCTCGGCGACGCGCGCGACGACGGCCCCGCTGTAGGCGCCTCGACTGGACGCCTCGGCTAGCGCAGGTTGGCGAAGTACTCGGCGTTGATCTGCCCGTACTTCTGCCACTCGTCCGGAAGCTGATCCTCGGCGAAGCACGCGTCCACGGGGCAGGCCTCGACACAGGCGTCGCAGTCGATGCACTCCTCCGGGTCGATGTAGAGCATCTCGGCCGCGTCGTATCCGGGCTCGTCGGGCGTCGGGTGGATGCAGTCCACGGGGCACACCTCGACACAGGAGTTGTCCTTGGTGCCAATGCACGGCTCGGCGATCACGTAGGCCATTCGCTTCTTTCCTGGTTGGTTTGAGGGGGTCTACACGGGAGAGAGCATTTTACGGATGACAGCCCTCGGGCCGAAGCCCCATCCTAGATGATTGCCGGGTCAACGATCTTCGGGGCTGCGCACTCCGCTAGGTTGGGCTGATGCTGCTGCTCACCGGCGCCACGGGGCTCGTCGGCTCGGCCCTGTTGCGGCGCCTGGTCACCGAAGGAGCGCAGGTTCGCTGCCTCGTGCGAGACCCACGCCGCCTCGGCGCCCAGCGTGTGCGGGTGCAGATCGCGCTCGGAGACCTGACCGATCCCCCGTCGTTCCGCAACGCCCTGCGCGGCGTCGAGACCGTCGTGCATCTCGCCGCATCGATCCGCGACCAGCCGCGAGGCTCGATCGAGGAGCTGAACGGGATCGCCACCTGGCGAATGGTCGAGGCCGCCGAGCGCTCGGGCGTGGAGCGCTTCCTGTTCTTCTCCGTGCTCGGCGCCTCGACGCACCATCGTTCGCGCTTCTTCCGCGCAAAGGCGCTGGCCGAGCAGGCCGTCGGCGAGGCGGACCTGCACTCGACCGTGTTCGCCCCCTCGATCATCTACGCACCCGGGGATCCGTGGCTGTCGCTTCTCGAGCGCCTCGCATGGCTGCCCGTGATGCCGCTCTCCGGGCGCGGTCGGGCGCTCTTCCAGCCGATGTGGGCCGAGGACGCGGCGTCGTGCATCAGCACGGCGCTGCGCGACGGCGGCGCCCGACAGCGGGAGCGATACGAGCTTGCGGGACCCGAGACGCTCAGCCACAGCGAGATCGTGCGCACGGTCCTGCGCTCGCTGAGTCGCAAGCGCCCGCTGATGCACGTCCCGACGGCGGTCGTCTCGCGCAGCCTTCGCCTGCTGGAGGCGGCCGTCGGCTCGCGCGCGTTCGCAACCTGGGACGAGGCCGAGCTGATGGAGTCGCCGATGATCTCCGCGCGCGGCGCCGCCGACGCCGTGCGGCTGGGTGTCACGCCGCAGCGGATGGCAGCGGTGCTCGGGGCCGGTGGCTAGCGCGTCAGTCGAGCACGCCGGTGCCGACCGGCGCTCGCCGCTGCGCCCAGGGCCTGGCCTGTTCGAGCTGTGAGGCGAGCGCAAGAAGGGCTCCCTCGCCCGCCGGGCGGCCCACCAGCTGCACACCGAGCGGCAGGCCGTCCTCGCCCTCGTACAGCGGCAGCGAGATCCCCGGCTGGCCGCTCGCGTTGAACACGGGTGTGAACGGCGTGAACAGGCCCGAGCGCGTGAATGTCGACATCGGTTCGGGAGCGTCGGTGTTGAGCGTCCCGAGCGGCAGCGGGCGCTCGGCCAGCGCCGGCGTCAGCAGCGCATCGTAGGGCTCGAGGAAGGAGACGAGCCTGCGTGTGTGCGACTGGAGCTGCACCACCGCCGCCATGCTCTCGACGGCGCCGAGTTTTTTGACCATCGAGTAGATCGCCCAGCTCATCGGCTCCATGTCCTCGGCAGTCGGCTCGCGGCCCGCGACCATGCCGGAGTAGGCGATCGACAGCGATATGTGGGTGGAGAAGACCGCGCCGAACAGCTCGGAGAGCCCCTCGATCTGCCAAGGCGGCGTGACCTCCTCGACCTCGTGCCCGAGCGAGCGCAGCAGCTCCGCGGCGTCGGCGACGGCGCTGGCACAGACCGGGTCCACGACGGCGTCGGGGATCGGAGCGAGCGTCGTCGCGGCGATCCGCAGCGCGCGGGGCTCGGCCGCGGCCGCGTCGGCAAACGGCTCGCGCGGCGGCGGTGCCCAGGTGGCGTCGCCGGGCTCATAGCCCGCGAGTATGTCGAGGATCGCAGCGGTATCGGCGACCGTCCGCGTGAGCATCCCGTCGATCCCGAGCGAGGAGTCGCCGAGTTCGGGGGCCGCCGAGATCCGGCCGCGGCTCGGCTTCAACCCGACGAGCCCGCAGCAGGCAGCCGGAATGCGGACCGACCCACCCCCGTCGTTGCCATGCGCGACGGGAACGATGCCCGCTGCGACCGCCGCGGCCGCTCCGCCGGAGGACCCTCCGGGGGTGCGTTCGAGGTCCCATGGGTTGCGCGTCGGCCCGAAGATCCGTGCCTCGGTCGTCGGCAGGATGCCGTACTCGGGGAGCGTCGTGGTGCCGACGATCACGAAGCCCGCCTGCTTCAGGCGGCGGGTGATGTTGTGGTCGTAGTCGCACAGGTTCCCCGCCATCAGCGAGCAGCCATAGGTGAGCCGCAGACCCTCGACGGGACGGTTGTTCTTGATCGCGACCGGCACGCCCGCGAAGGGGCGTGGATCGCCCGGGCCGATCTTCTCGGCGCTCGCCACGGCGCGCTCGGCGTCGACGTCCACGAACGCGTTGAGCATCGGGTTCAGCTCTTCGATCCGCTCGAGCGAGCAGTCGACGAGCTCGCGGGCCGAGACCTCCCCGGAGCGGACCATGCCGGCAAGCTCGATCGCCGGTCGGAACATGAGATCGCTGTCGGACATCTGTCCTCCTCCTGTCGATGGCCGACTCGCCAGCGGGTCGACCGGGCTTGGGTCTCGCGGAGAGCCTACCCGCCCTACCCGTCCGCCGGCACATTCCTGCGACGATATGGCTCTGCCCACAAGGCAGCTCCCCCGTCAAGCATCAAGCTCAGAAAGCGAGTGCCATGAGCGCGGTTCAAGAAGCACCCGAGGTCCAGTCGGGCCTGGAGGGCGTCGTCGCCTTCGCGACCGAGATCGCCGAGCCCGACAAAGAGGGCGGCGCGCTGCGCTACCGCGGCGTCGACATCGAGAATCTCGTGGGGGCCGTCCCCTACGAGCAGGTCTGGGGCCTGCTCGTCGACGGTCGCTTCAAGCCCGGCCTGCCGCCCGCAGAACCGCACGCGCTGACCGTGCGCTCCGGCGACCACCGCGTCGACGTGGAGTCCGCCCTCGCGATGCTCGCGCCGGAGTGGGGCTTCGGCCAGCTGATCGACATCTCCGACGAGGAGGCGCGCGACAACCTCGCCCGTGCCTCGGTGATGGCGCTCTCGTTCGTCGCACAGTCCGCGCGCGGGGCCGGGCAGCCGCCCGTGCCGCAGTCCGAGGTAGACCAGGGACGGAGCATTCCCGAGCGATTCCTGATCCGCTGGCGCGGTGAGGCGAACCCCGACCACGTCAAGGCGATCGACGCCTACTGGATCTCGGCTGCGGAGCACGGGATGAACGCCTCGACCTTCACCGCGCGGGTGATCGCGTCCACCGGCGCCGATGTCGCCGCGGCGCTCTCGGGTGCCGTCGGCGCGCTCTCCGGGCCGCTTCACGGGGGCGCGCCCTCGCGCGTGCTGAAGATGCTCGACGAGGTCGAAGAGACCGGCGATGCCGAGCGCTGGGTGAACGATGCGCTCGACCGGGGCGACCGGCTGATGGGCTTCGGCCACCGCATCTACCGCGCCGAAGACCCGCGGGCGAAGGTGCTCCGCCGCACGTGCCGCGAACTCGGCTCGCCTCGCTTCGAGGCGGCGGAGGCGCTCGAGAAGGCGGCGCTGGCCGAGCTTCACGCGCGCAGGCCCGACAGGGTGCTCGCCACCAACGTCGAGTTCTGGTCGGCGGTCGTGCTCGATCTCGCGGAAGTTCCGCCCGACCTCTTCACGCCGCTCTTCACGTGCGCGCGCGTCGCAGGATGGTCGGCCCACATCCTCGAGCAGAAGCGCGAGGCAAAGCTGATCCGGCCGACCGCGAAGTACATCGGGGAGGGTCCCCGCGGGGTCGACGCGGTGTAGGGCGCCGGGCCGCGCGCAAGCCCTCAAAAGATGGAGGACCCGGCGTCATGCCGGGCCCTCCAGACCTGCTTATCGGCAGCTGTACGAGACAGCTTCAGCCTTACATCATGCCGCTCATGTCCGGCATGCCACCACCGGCTCCGGCGCCTTCCTTCTCGGGCATCTCCGCGACGATCGCCTCGGTCGTGAGGATGTTCTTCGCGATCGACGCGGCGTTCTGCAGCGCCGAGCGCGTCACCATCGCCGGGTCGATCACGCCGGCGGCGACCAGGTCTTCGATCTGGTTGGTCGCGGCGTTGAGGCCGTAGCCCGGTTTCGCGTTGCGGACTTCGTTGACCACGACGGAGCCCTCCAGGCCCGCGTTCTCCGCGAGCTGGCGCAGCGGCTCCTCGAGGGCGCGCAGGACGATACGCGCGCCTGTCGCCTCATCGTCGTCGGGACGCCCGTCGACGGTGACCGACTGACCGGCCTGCAGCAGCGCCACGCCACCGCCGGGCACGATGCCCTCCTCGAGGGCCGCCCGCGTCGCCTGGAGCGCGTCCTCGACGCGGTGCTTCTTCTCCTTCATCTCCGTCTCGGTCGCCGCGCCGACCTTCACGACGGCAACGCCGCCGGAGAGCTTGGCGAGCCGTTCCTGGAGCTTCTCGCGATCGAAGTCCGAGTCGGTGTTCTCGATTTCGGCTTTGATCTGGTTGATCCGGCCTTTGATGGCCTCGCTGTCGCCGGCGCCATCGATGACCGTTGACGTGTCTTTGCTGACGACCACGCGGCGCGCGCGCCCGAGCTGCTCGATTTTGGTGTTCTCGAGCTTCAGGCCGAGCTCCTCGGTGATCACCTCGGCGCCCGTGAGGATCGCGATGTCCTCGAGCATCCGCTTGCGACGGTCCCCGAACCCGGGGGCCTTGACGGCCACCGCGGAGAACGTCCCGCGGAGCTTGTTGACGACCAGCGTCGCGAGCGCCTCGCCCTCGACGTCCTCGGCGATGATCAGCAGCGGCTTGCCGCTCTGGATCACCTGCTCGAGCACCGGCAGCAGGTCACGGACCGAGCCGATTTTCTGGTTGGCGATGAGGATGTAGGGGTCCTCGAGAACGGCCTCCATGCGGTCCTGGTCGGTGACCATGTACGGCGAGATGTAGCCCTTGTCGAACTGCATGCCCTCGGTGAATTCGAGTTCCATGCCGAACGTCTGGCCCTCCTCGACGTTGACCACGCCGTCCTTGCCGACCTTCTCGATCGCATCGGCGATCACGTCGCCGATCGCGTCGTCGCCGGCCGAGATCGTCGCCACGCGAGCGATCTGGTCCTTGCCCGAGACCTCCTTCGACTGCGAGGCGATGTTCGCCACCACCTCGTCGACGGCCTTCTCGATACCGCGCCTCAGCGCGAGCGGGTTGGCGCCGGCGGCCACGTTCTTCAGCCCCTGGCGGACGGTCGCCTGGGCCAGCACGGTCGCCGTCGTGGTGCCGTCGCCCGCCACGTCGTTGGTCGCCGTTGCGACCTCGCGCACGAGCTGCGCGCCCTGGTTCTCGAAGACGTCCTCGACTTCGATCTCACGGGCGATCGTCACGCCGTCGTTGGTGATCGTCGGCGCGCCGAACTTCTTGTCGAGCACGACATAGCGGCCCTTGGGGCCGAGCGTGACCTTGACGGCGTTGGCGACGGCGTCGACGCCGGCCTCGAGCGCCTGTCGCGCATCCGCGTTGTACTTGATCTCCTTATGAGCCATTTCTCAATCTCCTTATGACTCGACCAGGGCGAGGACGTCGGACTCGCGCAACACGAGCAGGTCCTCTCCGTTGTCCGGGTCAACTATCTCGGTCCCGCCGTATTTGCTGTAGAGGACCTCGTCGCCCTTTTTCACGTCCAGCGGGATGCGCTTACCGTCGTCGTCGAGCCTGCCATCGCCGGCGGCGAGGACCTTGCCCTTCTGCGGCTTCTCCTTGGCGGTGTCGGGGAGGACGATTCCACTCGCAGTGGTCTCCTCCTGTTCGACCGCCCGGACGATCAGCCGATCGCCCAGTGGCTTTAGTTTCATCTCGGAAAAAACCTCCATCTAGAGAGACGCGACCGCGGCTCGCCGCCCTTTTTTGGGGCTTTGAGCCACGAACTTGGCACTCTCGGGGAGAGAGTGCCAGTGATCCCATACAATATAGGACATCGCGCGAGCGACGCGGGCCCGATTGGCAGTCGACCGGTTCGAGTGCCAATCTACGGGCCGGCCGGCCGCGACCCGGGGGCCCGAGCCGGCGCGGCGCCCTCGGCAGGCGCAGGGCTAGTTCTGCGCTCCGCCGAACCCCTTCATCGCCTCGGTCATCCCGCTGGGCGTGTCGAGGATCTGCGAGAAGCGCACGACGGTCACGGTGTCCTCCATCGAGACCTTGCGTCCGTAGATTTGTTCGAGGAAGTTGATGAGTTCCTCGTGGCGGCGGAACTCGGGGTTGTCGTGCTTGATGTCGCGCGGCGAGAGGTCGGAGACGCGCATCACCTCGACCTGGTCGATGACCGCTTCGAAGATCCGTTCGCGCGGGGAGTACTGGTAGCCGATCGTGACCAGCACCGATTGGTTCTTGCGGTACTTGCCCGACTTGTCGCCGAGGCGGATCGTCGCCGTCTTGCGACCCCGCTTGAGCTCATCGGCGAAGATCGTCGAGTAGAAGTTGAGAACCTGCACCGACGGGCAGGCTATCGGTCTTTGCGCCCGGCTTCCTCCAGGCGCTCGCGCGCCCGGGTGACCATTTCCCGCTCCGCCGGGTAGGTCAGCTTCTGCTCGGCTTCGCCCAGTGGCATCCAGCGGGCCTCCTCGACCTCGTCGTCGTGGTCCTCGGTCCTGCCGCGCCTGTAGCGGAACAGGTAGAAGTGGACGGACTTGCCGATCGTGCGGCCGTCGCGCCGGTACCAGTAGCGCGACTCGCCGAGCTCGCTGAGCGGCTCTGCCTCGACGCCGGCCTCCTCGCGCACCTCTCGCTCGGCCGCCTGGACCGGCGTCTCGCCAGGGTCGACGTGACCCTTCGGCAGCGACAGCACGCGGGAGCCGTCGGCGGCCCGGCGCGTCGGGACGATCACGGCGACGTCGCTGTCGCGTACGACGACGCCGCCGGCCGACACCTCGCGCGCGCCGCGATTGGAGGCACGTGCGCGCTTCGGCTGCGAGCCCTTGCCGGCCGCGGCCGGCTCAGCCTTCTTGCCCTTGCTGCGGCCGGACCCCGCGCCTCGCCTAGAAGACATACTTGCCGAGAGCTTCGGGCTCGTGGACGACGAGCCGTCCGCGTCCCTGGGAGATCACGCCCGCGCGCTCGAGCACCGCGAGGAAGCGGCTCGCGGACTCGCGCGAGGAGCCGGCCAGCTGTGCGAGGTCGGCCTGCGTGGTCTTCACGAGCACGTCCTTCTCGCCGGCGCCGTCGGCGAGCTCCTGGGCGACCAGCTCACCGAGGACGACGGCGACGCGGCTCTGGACCGTCTGGAAGGACTGGCGCGAGAGGCGCTCGTTCGTCTCGCGCAGTCGCCTGCCGAGCGCGATCACCAGCCGCGTGGAGATCTCCGGATGCTCGATCATCAGCCGGCGCATGTCGGGGCCGAGGACGGCGACGACGCTGATCGGCTCGATCGCCTCGACGGTCGCCGAGCGGCGCTCGTCCTCGAACATCGCGAGCTCGCCGAAGATGTCGCCCGGGCCGAACGTGGCCAGCGTTATCGTGCGGCCGTCGCCGTGCGTGCGGATCGCCCGAGCGTGGCCCTCGCGGACGATGTAGCAGGTGTCGCTCTGATCGCCCTCGCGGAAGACGGCCTGACCGGGGGCGAAATGGCGGGGCACGGCCAGCTGCACGATCCGCTCCAGATCGGCCTGCTCGAGGGTCGAGAACACCGGAACGCGTCCGAGCAGGTCGACCACCTGCGATGCGCGCGTCGCAGCCATGGACACGGAATACCACACTGCGCCGAACCGTCACCGCGGCGGCCCGGCGGCGCTATCTTGACGCGTGTGTCCGGGAGGCGATCAGCCAAGCGCCCACTCGTCGCCGCATCCGCGCTCGCGGCGCTGCTCGCTCCCTACGCGACGGCCGCGGCGGCGGGACAGGCGGCGACCGCGCGGGCGGCCGGCTCGGTCCTCAGCTCGCGCCAGCTGTGGGCGACGATCAACGTCTGCAACCCGACGGACCAACCGGAGATCGTGGGGGTTCGCGGCTCGATGCCGAGCGACGGCCATGCGCGGGACAGGATGTACATGAGCTTCCGCCTCCAGTACCTGAGCACCGCGACGAACCACTGGGCGGACCTCGCGGGCGCGACGCCCGTGTTCATCTCGGTCGGCAGCGGCACGGCGCGGCAGGGAGGGCAGAGCTTTCAGCTGATGCCGGCAGCCGGCAGGCCCGCCTTCACGCTGCGCGGGCTGGTCGAATTCCAGTGGCGGCGCGGCAGGGCCGTGCTGCAGTCGACGCGGCGGCCGACGAGCGCCGGGCACGTGAGCCTCGCGGGCGCGGATCCTCGCGGCTTCAGCGCCGCTACCTGCCGGATCGGCTGAGCGGCGGCGCAGCGCTGTCGAACAGGCGCGGGTCGTTGGTGATGATCCCGTCGACGCCCATGCGCGTCAGCTTCTCGATCATGCGGACGTCGTCGACCGTCCACACGTAGAGCTCGCCCCCGCCGGCCGCGACCGCGCGCACGAGCGCCGGCGTGACCACCCTCCAGTGCGCCATGATCGCGTCGTAGCGTCCCTCGCGGAGCGCCGCCAGCGCGCGGCGCGGCAGCGCGGCGCGGTAGCCGGTGAGGAAGGCGAGCGCCGGGATCGCCGTGAGCATGTCCGTCGTGTAATCGCGCCGCACGCGCGGCACCGACCAGCCGAGGCGCAGCGTCGGCTCCGCGGCCCGGATGTGGTCCAGCGCGCTCTGGAACATGCCGCTCACGAGCGTGCGCGGGATCAGCTCGAAGTCGCGCAGCCGCTCGAGGACCCGCAGCTCGTAGCCGGGAAGCTTGACGTCGACGTCGAGCTCTATCTCGACAAAGGGCTCGCCGCTGAGATGCTCGAGCGCCTGCTCGAAGGTCAGGGGCACACGCCCTCGCATGTCCTCGTAGTCGTGGGCGACGAGCAGCCGCCCGCTCCCGTCGGGATGCTCGCTGAGCACGTCGAGCTCGATCATGTCGACGCTGTGGCGCAGCGCGGCGTCGAAGCTCGCGAGCGTGTTGCCGTGCTCGATGTGCGCGGCCCCCTTGTGGCCGACGCGGCGTACGCGCTTGGGCGATGGTTCGCTCATCTCGCAATCCACGATGCCACAGTGAGGGGTTACGGCGGGCCGCTCAGGCGGTGAGGGTCAGCCGGCGCGGGCCCGAGTGGAAGCCCAGCTCGATCAGCTCCGCCGCGCGCGGCGAGGCGATCGCGGGCTCGCCGTCGATGCGCTCGAGCGCGAGCTTCGGGATCCGTCCCGCACGCACCGCTTCGGCGAGCGCCCCCAGCGCGTCGCTCAGCGGATCGTCCTCGCCCGCCGCGGGGGCGTCGGCGAGCGTGACGAGTCCGCGGCCGCCGCGCTCGACGTAGAGGACGGGCTGATCGGCGATCAGCACCACGTAGGCGCCCGCGACGCGCGCCGGGCGCCGATCGCCGGCCTCGCGGCGCGGCCACGGCAGCGCGCCGCCGTAGGGCTGCGCCGGGTCGGCGGCGGCCAGGACGACGGGCCCGCGGCGCTCGCCCGCGGCGCGCAGCCGCTCGACGGCGCCTGGAAGCGCGAACTGCGCGCCGCCCATCCCCTCGACGAAGTATCCCCGGCGGCACACGCCGAGCGTCTCGAGGTTGGCGAACGTGTCGTAGAGCATCGCGAAGCCGCCCCTGATGCCCTCGGCGAGCACCTGCTCGCGCGTGACGATGCCGTAGCGCTCGAGCAAGAGCTCCGCCAGCGCGCGCCGCTGCTCGATCTGCGATCGGCCGGCCGCGCCGGGTGCACCCTGCGCGCCGCCCGCGAAGATCGATCCCGTGAGCGACCAGCGGCCCTGGACCTGCGACTGCGTGCCCGGGCGCCGCCCGGCGAACCGCGACCGGCCCCGCGCCGGGGCTCGCAGGGGTCGAGGGGCGCCGCTCGCGTCGCGTCCGCCGCGCGCAAGGGTCAGGTGGGGCGCGCGCAGCGGCGCCCATGCGTCGTTGGTCGCCTCACCGGCCCACACGAGGTCCCAGAGCGCCTCGCGCAGCGCCTCGGCCGGAGCGTCGAGCCCGGCGAGCAGGTCGGTGAAGAAGCACGGGCCCTCGCGGAGTCGAGACCTGAGAAGCTCGTGCTCGGGGCTCGCCGGCGGCGCGGCGGCCGCGCGCGAGCCGCTCGCGGGCGGCCCGATCAGAGGCGCGTCCTCGCGGAAGTACAGGGCGACCCGGCCCGAGCGGCCCAGCGACCCGGCACCGACCCAGATGACCTCGCCGCTCGCGCAGAGGCTGTCGAGCCAGCTCTGCGAGTAGGCGCCCGTGCGTCGTGGCAGCACGTCGCGCTCCCAGATCTCCGCCGGAAGCGCCAGACCCTGGAGCGGGACGAGCACCTCGCGCAGGCGATCGACGCCCGCGCCGGCGCCAGAGTGGCGGTCGACGCCCTGCCAGGAAGGCAGGAACGCAGCCAGGCGTCGCTGCTCGGCGGGCTCGATCTCCTTGCGCAGAACCGCGAGCGAGGCGCGCCTCAGTCGCCGCAGCACCTCGACGTCGCACCAGTCGCGCTCGACGCCACCCGGCCGTATCTCTCCGCGAACCAGATCGCCGGAGCGCTCGAGCTCACGCAGCACCGCGCCCGCGTCGACGCCGTAGCGCGCGCGCAGCTGCTCGGTGGTGAAGGGACCATGCGTGCGTGCATAGCGTGCGACGAGCTCGCGCAGCGCGTCGGGCACGTCCTCGAGGAAGGCCTCGGGGAGGCCTCCCGGAGGCATCGCTCCGAGCGCGTCGCGGTAGAGGCCGGCCTCGTCGGCCGCCACGTGGCGCTCCTCCGAGCCGACGCGCAGGCGGACGGCGCGGCGTTCGCGCTCGAGCTCCGCGAGCAGCGATGCGGCGTCGATGCCCTCGAGCACGCGCTCGGCGATCTCCGCGCTCGTCAAATCGCCGACGCGTCGCAGGACATCGTGCAGCGAGTCTCGCGAGGTCGCTCGGGTGATCTCCGAGCGGTGCTGGAGGTCGTCCTCGACGCGGGCCAGCGCGCCGGGGTCGATCAGCTCCCTCAGCTCCTCTTGCCCGAGCAGCTCGCGCAGCAGGTCGCGGTCGAGCGACAGCGCCGCGGCGCGCCGCTCGGCGTTGGGCGTGTCGCCCTCGTACATGTAGGTCGCGACGTAGTCGAACAGCAGCGAGGAGGCGAACGGCGAGGCCGTCCGGGTCTCCACGTCGACGAGCGAGATCTCGCGCGTGTGCAGGGCGCGCATCAGCGCTTCCAGGCCGGGCAGGTCGAGCACGTCGCGCAGGCACTCGCGGTAGGTCTCGAGGATGATCGGGAAGTCGGCGTAGCGGCGTGCGACCTCGAGCAGGTTCTGAGCCTTCAGACGCTGCTGCCACAAGGGCGTGCGGCGGCCTGGCATCGCGCGCGGGATCAGCAGCGCGCGGGAGGCGTTCTCGCGAAAGCGAGCGCCGAACAGCGCCGAGCCGGCGAGCTCGGCGATCACGGCCTGCTCGATCTCCTCGGGCTCGAGGAGCACGAGCTCGGCGGCGGAGGGAAGCGACTCGGCTTCCTCGGCGTCGAGGTCGGGGAGGTGCAGGATGATCCCGTCGTCGGTCCAGATCGCGTCGGACTCGAGATCGAAGCGCTCGCGGATGCGCCCGCTCAGCGCCAGACCCCACGCGGCGTGCACGCGACCGCCGTAGGGCGAGAGCACGCACAGGCGCCAGTCGCCGATCTCGTCGCGAAAGCGCTCGACGACGATCGTCCGCTCGCTCGGCAGCACGCGGGTGGCCTCGAGCTGCTCGCGGAGGTAGGAGAGCAGGTTGCGGGCGGCGCGGGCGTCGAGGTCGTAGTCGCGCACGAGGGTCTCCGCGTCCTGCTCGACTGCCCAGCGCGAGAATGCGCCGATCGCCTCGCCGAGCTCCTTCGGGCGTCCGATCGAGTCGCCCTTCCAGAACGGCACCGCGCCGGGAGCGCCCGGTGCCGGCGTGACGATCACCCGGTCGCGGCCGATCTCCTCGATCCGCCAGGTCGAGGCCCCGAGCAGAAACGCCTGCCCGGGGCGCGCCTCGTAGACCATCTCCTCGTCGAGCTCGCCGACGCGCCGGCCGTCTGGCAGCGTGACCGTGAAGAGGCCGCGGTCGGGGATCGTTCCCGCGTTCGCGATCGCGAGCTGGCGGGAACCCTTTCGCGGCCTGATCGTGCCCGCGCCGCGATCCCACACGATCCTCGCGCGCAGCTCGCCGAACTCCTTCGACGGATAGCGCCCGTCGAGCATGTCGAGGACGTTCTCCAGCAGCTCGCGCGAGAGCTCGGAGTAGGAGTAGGTGCGCGTGATCAGCGCGTGCAGCTGCTCGACCGGGACGCCGTCGGCACCGGCCGTCTCGGAGGCGACCGCGATCGCGACGATCTGCTGCGCGAGCACATCGAGCGCGTTGCGGGGCACGACCGTCGGCTCGATCAGCCCTTCGTGCATGCGGCGCGCGACGACCGCGCACTCGAGCAGGTCGCCCCGGAACTTCGGGAAGATGCGCCCGACGCTGACATCGCCCACCCCGTGGCCGGCGCGGCCGATGCGCTGCAGCCCGCGGGCGACCGACTTGGGGGACTCGATCTGGAGGACGAGGTCGACGGCGCCCATGTCGATCCCGAGCTCGAGCGAGCTCGTGGCCACCAGGCAGGGCAGCTCGCCGGCCTTCAGCAGCTCCTCGACCTTCGTGCGCTCCTCGCGCGCGAGCGAGCCGTGGTGCGCGCGAGCGATCTCGCGGCCCGGCGAGCCGTCCTCGGCACCCTGCTCCCGCGCCGAGGCGAGCTCGTTCAGGCGCAGCGCCACGCGCTCGGCCGCGCGGCGGTTGTTGACGAACACGATCGTCGAGTTGTGCGCGCGCACGAGCTCGAGCAGCTCCGGGTAGATCGCCGGCCAGATCGAGCCGCGCGTGGCCTCGCCTCCCGGATGCGGCTCGAGCGGGTCCTGCCCGCCGTCGAGCTGCGCGCTCGGTTCGGACATCGACTCGACCGGCACCTCGATCCGCAGGTCGAGCTGCTTTCGCGCGCCGGCATCGACGATCGTGACCTCGCGCTGTGGGCCGACGAGGTAGCGGCCGATCTCCTCGAGCGGGTTCTGCGTCGCACTCAGGCCGATCCGCTGGATGTCCCGCCCGCCGTCGCTCGCTGCGAGCTCCTGCAGGCGCTCGAGCGTGAGAGCCAGATGCGCGCCGCGCTTGGAGTGCGCCACCGCGTGAATCTCGTCGACGATCACCGCCTCGACGCCGGCCAAGATCTCCCTCGCGCGCGATGTGATCATCAGGTACAGGGACTCGGGCGTGGTCACGAGGATGTCGGGAGGGTTGCGAAGCATCGCGGCGCGCTCTCGCTGCGGGGTGTCGCCGGTACGGATCCCGACGCGGACCTCGTCGGCCCCGATCCCGCGCAGCGGCGCTCGAAGGTTGCGCTCGATGTCGTAGGCGAGCGCCTTCAGGGGGCTGACGTAGACGACCCGCGGCCCGTCGCCCGAGGCCGCGCCGGCTTCGGCGCTGAGGCGGTCGAGCGCCCACAGGAACGCCGCGAGCGTCTTGCCGGAGCCCGTCGGAGCCGACAGCAGCACGTGCTCCCCACGCGCGATCGCCGGCCATGCCTGGACCTGGGCAGGCGTGGGCGAGGCGAAGGCCTGCTCGAACCACCGCCTTGTCCGAGGAGTGAAGCTGGACAGAGGCACGCATGCGAGGGTAGCGGTCCGCACGCCGCACCTCCAGGAGCACACCGGACGCTCCGGCGGCGGATGGCGCAGCGGGGTGGTGGCACCAGCCAAATACACTTGGAACGGATGGGTGAGCGAGCGGATGTGACGACGGCTCCCGTCTCGGGCACCCACCGCACCGACGCCCACGGGGGGGGCCCGCGTCCGACCGGGGTGCTCCCCTCGCAGCGCCTGCGCGAGGCCGTCGCCGAGGACTGGATCGTGGCGGGGGACTGGCGGATCCCGCCGGCCTCGCTGCAGCCCGCGAGCGTCGACCTGCGCCTCGGCGAGCATGCATGGGCGCTGCGCTGCAGCTTCCTTCCGGACAGCGACTCCACGGTCGAGCAGAAGATCGAGGATCTCGCGTTCGAACGGATCGACCTGCGCGACGGCGCGACGCTCGAGCGCGACCGCCCCTACCTAGTGCCGCTGATCGAGGAGCTGCGGCTGCCCGACGAGATCCGCGCGAAGGCCAACCCGAAGAGCTCGACGGGGAGGCTCGACGTGTTCACGCGGGTGCTGACCGATCGCAACCACCGCTTCGACGAGATCGCCGCGGGCTACGCCGGCAGGCTGTACCTCGAGGTCGTGCCGCGGACCTTCGCGATCCGCGTCAAAACCGGTCTCGCGCTGAACCAGGTCAGGCTGATCTCGGGCGACGGGCGCCTGTCGGACGAGGAGCTCGTCGCCCTGCATCGCGAGATCCCGCTGCTGTACGCCGAATCGCTGCCCGTCCCCGACTCCTCGCTGTCGCTCGGCGACGGGCTGTTCCTCAGCCTCGACGTATCGGGTCCGAGCGAGCGGATCGTCGGCTACCGCGCGAAGAAGAACAGCCTGCCGATCGACCTGACGCGCCCGGGGACGCTCGATTGGCGCGAGTTCTGGGAGCCCGTGCATCCCGAGCGTCGCGCGCGCATCGTGCTCGAGCCGGAGGTCTTCTACCTGCTGCTGTCGGCCGAGGGGGTGAGCATCCCGCCCTGCTACGCGGCCGAGATGCTGGCCTACGACCCGACGGCCGGCGAGCTGCGCACCCACTATGCGGGCTTCTTCGATCCGGGCTTCGGCTACTCGCGCGCCCGCGATGCCCACGGCAGCCGCGCCGCGCTCGAGGTGAGGGCCCGCGATGTCTCGTTCATGGTCGAGCACGGGCAGCCGGTCAGCAAGCTCGCGTTCGAGCGGATGGTCGAGGAGCCGGACGTCCTCTATGGCGCCGAGGTCGGCTCCAGCTACCAGGGCCAACAGACGATGCTCAGCAAGCACTTCCTGGGGGCCGACGCGGACGGCGGCGAGCACGCCGGCACCCCGCCCGCCGACGGCTGAGCGGGCGTCGAGGCCGTCGGCGCGGGCGCCGCAGCAGTGTCCGCGCGGGCCATGTCGTTCGGGAACGCTGCTGTTTACAATGTGTCAGCCTCTGTATGATCGGGGTCCGCAGACGGCAGCTGCGGACGGAGAGCCTCTCCGAGGGGCGAGTCTCTCCGCGGGCAAGTCTCGACGACGGAGAGGGGGATCGAGCGACATGCCCAAGCGCGCCTCAAAAGCTTCCAAACGATCGGCCGCGGCTCCCGAGCCCGCGTGGTCGATCCCGAGCCTGCGCGAACCTCGTTACTCGCAGTCGCTCGAGCGCGGACTCGCGATCCTCAGCTGCTTCACGCCGCGCCGTCCGGTTCTCGGGATCGCCGACATCGCCGACGAGCTGGGGATGAGCCGCTCGACCACGCACCGCTACGTGATCACGCTCGTCGCGCTCGGCTACCTCGAGCAGGGCGCCTCGCGCAAGTACCGCCTCGGCCTGCGCGTCACGAACCTCGGTATGTCGGCGCTGAACTCGACCGGTCTGCGCGAGCACGCGCATCAGTACCTCGCGGAGCTCCGTCAGCGGACCTCCTACTCGACGAGCCTCGCCGTGCTCGACGGCTCGGAGATCGTCTACGTCGACCGCGCTCGCAGCTTTCGCCGCGGGCAGGGAAGCGCCGACCTGGACCTGCATCCGGGCTCGCGCCTGCCTGCCTACAGCACGGCGCTCGGCAAGATGCTGCTCGCGCACCTTCCCGAGCAGGAGCAGCGCGAGCTGCTCGGGTCGATCAAGCTGACCAAACAGGGTCCCAACACGATCACGAGCAAGAAAGCACTGCGCGAGGAGCTCGACGAGGTCCGCGAGGAGGGCTTCGCGGTCAACGACGAAGAGCTCGCGGCCGATCTCTACGCGATCGCGGCCCCCGTGCGCAACGAGGCGCGCGAGGTCGTCGCGGCGATCAACATCGCGGCGCCCAGCTCGATGATCTCGCTCGAGGAGCTCGTCGACGCGCTCAGCCCGCACCTGCTCTCGACGGCCGACCGCATCTCAGCGCGCCTCGGCTACAGGCGCGCCGACGAGCAGCCCTGAACGCCGCGCGAGCGTCGCGGCAGCGACGTGGACAGGAGGCGCGAGCGACGCCGGCGGCAGGCGTGAGCGACGCGCCGGCCCGGCGTCCCGTACTCTTGCCGCCCGTATGACCCCTCTGCTGAAGCCCGCGATCCGGGCGCTCTGCGCCGCGGTCCTCGCCGTGGGAGCGACCGCCTGCGGCACCACCGTCTCCACGGGCAGCTTCAAAGGCGAACAGCGCGAAGTCGCCCAGGCGATCTCCAACCTCCAGTCCGACGTGCGCGCCGGCGACCAGCAGAAGGTCTGCGCGAACGACCTCGCGACCCCCGTCGTGGCGCGCCTGAACGCGACGCCCGGAGGCTGCAAGGAAGCGCTCAAAGGGCAGCTGACGGAGATCGACAACAGCGACGCGACGGTCGAATCGGTGCAGGTCTCCAAGGCGGGCGGCAAGCGCACGGCGACCGCCCAGGTCAAGAGCGTCTACAACGGCAAGAAACGCGTGACCACCATCTCGCTCGTCTACGAAGGCGGCAAGTGGAGGATCGCGAGCGTGGCCTGAGGCTCGCCGCCCGCGCGCGGTCGAGCGGCGCGGCACCGGGCGCCCCGGGGAGGCCCGCTCAGCCCAGCGAACGCCCGTACTGGCGTTCGTAGTAGCGGCGGTAGTCTCCCGAGCGCACGGGCTCCCACCACCATCTGTTGTCCCGATACCAGGCGACCGTCTCTGCGAGGCCCTCGTCGAAGCGCACCCGCTGCTCCCAGCCGAGGGCGCGGACCTTCTCCGACGAGAGCGAGTAGCGCCGGTCGTGGCCGGGCCGGTCGGTGACGTGCTCGATCTGTGACTGCGACGCGGCGGTCAGCTCGATGATGCGCCTGACGACGTAGATGTTCGCCTCCTCGTCGGGGCCGCCCGCGTTGTAGACCTCGCCGGGCCGGCCATGCTCGAGCACGTGCCCGATCGCGCGGGCGAAGTCGGTCGAGTGGATCCAGTTGCGCACCTGCATGCCGTCGCCGTAGACGGGCAGCGGATCCCCGTGCAGCGCGTTGAGGATCATCAGCGGGATCAGCTTCTCGGGGTACTGATAGGGACCGTAGTTGTTGGAGCCGCGGCAGATGAGCGTGGGCAGCTCGTAGGTGTGGAAGTAGCTCTGCACGAGCAGATCGGCGCCGGTCTTCGTGGCCGAGTAGGGCGAGGAGGGCCGCAGCGGGCTCTCCTCGGTGAAGGTCCCGACCTCGATCGAGCCGTAGACCTCGTCGGTCGAGACCTGGAGGTAGGGGATCGCGTGCTCGCGCGCGGCCTCCAGCAGCACGTATGTGCCGAGCGCGTGGGTGCTGACGAACGCGTCGGGCTCGGCGATCGAGCGGTCGACGTGGGTCTCGGCGGCGAAGTTGACGATCGCCTCGGGGGAGCCCCCCTCGATCGCCGCGGCGACGGCCTCGCTGTCCTCGATCGCGCCTCGCAGGAACCGGAATCGCTCCGAGGCGGCGAGATCGTGGAAGTTCTCCTCGCGGCCGGCGTAGGTGAGCTTGTCGAGCACCGTCACGTCGTCGCCGTGCTCGCGCAGGCGCAGGCGCGCGAACGTCGAACCGATGAATCCGGCGCCGCCGCAGACGAGCAGTCTCATGCGCGCATCATCCCAGCGCGAGCCGCCAGATAGCCGGCGAGTCCGTCCTGCCAGGGAGGCAGCGGCAGGACGTCGTCGCGCTCGCTCTCGAGCGCCGACCAGGCGGGACGCGGCGCCGGGCGCACGAACTGATCGCTGGTCGTGGGCTCCACGCGGCAGTCGATCTCGGCCTGCCGGAAGATCTCGCGGGCGAAGCCGTTCCAGGAGACATGACCACCCCCGGTCAGGTGCACGAGCCCCGTGACCTTGCGCTCGAGCAGCCCGATCAGGGCGGGGGCGAGGTGACCCGACCAGGTGGGCGAGCCGACCTGGTCGGTCACGACCTGCACGGCGTCACGCTCGCCGCCGAGGCGCAGCATCGTCGCGACGAAGTTGTTCCCGTCGAGCCCGTAGAGCCATGCCGTCCGGACGACGGTGTTCGCGGTCGACGCACCCAGGACTGCGCCCTCGCCCTCGAGCTTGGTCGCGCCGTACACCGAGCGCGGGCCGGTGGGGTCCGACTCCCGATAGGGACGCGGCCAGCCGCCGGCGTCGAGCGGAGCGGCCCCGTCGAAGACGTAGTCGGTGGAGACGTGCACGAGCGGGATCGCTCCGCGGACGGCAACGCTCGCCAGCACCGAGGCCCCCCCGACGTTGACGGCGTGGGCCTGCTCGCGCTTGGACTCGGCGCCGTCCACGTCGGTCCAGGCCGCGCAGTTGACGATCCCCTGCAGCGGGCCGGATCCTTCCTGCAGGCGCCCGACGAGTGCGGCTACGGCCGCGGGGTCGGTGATGTCGAGCTCGGGCAGGTCGACGGGCACGAGCTCGTGGCCCGCCCGCTCGCCGGCCCGCATCACGTCGTGGCCCAGCATCCCGCGTGCTCCCGTCA
>DATAYP010000060.1:0-43999 GCA_036272475.1 Solirubrobacteraceae bacterium
GCTCGTCGCCGCGCTCGCCTGCTTCGCGTTCGCCTGGTTCCAGACGGGCCCGAAAACGAGCTCCGCCAGCGCCTGAGCACCTCCCCGCGCCGGGCCCGGGCCCGGGCCGGGTCCGGCCGGATCCCCCACCAGCGGGCCGGAGCTCCCCTCTAGCCCCCTAGCGCGAAGATCAGCGTCGAGGTGATGCCGAGTGCGAGGCAGTAGATCGCGAACGGCGTGAGGCGGTTGGTCTGGAAGAAGCGCAGCAGGAACTTGACCGCGAAGAAGGTCGTGCCGGCCGCGCACAGCCCGGCGACGAGCGCGGGGCCGCGCACGCCGTTCCCGGTCGAGCCGAACAGTTCGGGAAGCTTCAGCGCCGCCGCGCCGAAGATCACGGGCGTCGCGAGCAGGAATCCGAAGCGGGCGGCATCGTCGTTCGAGAGCCCCACGACCAAGCCGCCTCCCATCGTCACACCCGATCGCGAGATGCCCGGCACGAGCGCCGCCGCCTGTGAGGTGCCGATCGAGATCGCCTGGCGCCAGCTGAGTTTCGCCAGGCGCCCGTCGACGTCGCCCAGGTAGTCGCCCGGCCGCGGCGGCCGCCTGCGCAGGCGCTCGAACAGGAGCAGCAGGATCCCGTTGACGATCAAGAACGCCGCCGCGAGCTGCGGCGAGGCGAAGAGTTTGCGCAGCGGATCCTGCAGGACGACGCCGATCACACCCACGGGAACCGTGCCTGCGACGAGCAGCCAGCCGAGGCGGGCGTACTTGTCGTCCGCACGGATCTCGCGCATCAGTAGCGAGCGCCACAGGCCCTTGACGATCAGCACCCAGTCCTTGAGGAAGAAGAGCAGCAGCACGATCGCCGTCGCGAGGTGCGTCGCGATCAGGAACGTGAGAAAGAACTTGTCGTTCTGGTGGATTTCCCAGCCGGCGAGGCGGGGGAGGATCACGCCGTGGCCGAGGCTCGAGATCGGGAACGGCTCGGCGATCCCCTGCGTGAGGCCGAGGATGATCGCTTGGAAGTAGGAGATGGGGTGCACGACCGCGACAGCTTAGGGACTGCGCCGGACCAGGCGCGCAGGCGGATCCGCGCGGCAGAACCTCGCCCACAGGTCACACGGCCTTCACACGATCGTTCCCGGTTCGTCACAAAAGCCCGCTATTTGCGGAGAATCGTGTACGTGTATGAACGGTCGAGGAACGACACGCGAAGACGCTGGGGGACGGCAGGCGACGCGAGTCGACATGCACTGCCACTCGACGGCCTCGCAGCACTCACGTCTCGGCGTCCAGCGCGCGCTCGGGCTTCCCGAGTGCGCTACGCCCCCGGAGGAGGTCTACGAGCTGGCCAAGCGCCGCGGTATGGACTTCGTGACGGTCACTGACCACGACACGATCGCGGGCGTCCTCGAGATCGCCGACCGCCCGGACGTGTTCGTCTCCGAGGAGCTCACGACGTACTTCCGCGGCGAGCGCCAGGCGGTGCACGTGATCTGCTACGGCATCACCGCGCAGGACCACGAGTGGCTGCAGGCCCATTGCGGCGACGTCGAGCTGTGCGCCGCATACCTCTACGAGCGGGAGATCGCATGCGCCCTGGCCCACCCCTATTACACGGTCGACGCCCCGCTCAGTCCGCGACACCGCCGGCGGCTGGCGGAGCTGTTCTCGGTCTGGGAGGTCCGCAACGGCGCGCGGGCGCGCGAGCTGAACCGGCCGGCCGCCACATACGTCGCCACGCGCGACGGCATCGGCATCGGCGGTAGCGACGACCACGCCGGGGTCGACATCGGACGCACCTACACCGAAGCTCCGCACGCCAGCACGCCCGAGGAGTTCCTCGCCCACCTGCGCCGCGGCGAGGTCGTCGCGAGGGGCGAGCAGGGCAGCGCGGCGAAGTGGGCGCACGCCGCGATCGCGCTCGCCGCCCGCGCGCTGGGCCCCGGCGCCGCGTCGCACTCGGCGAGGCCGGACCCGGCGCGCGTGCTCACGATGGTTCGCCGCCTGCTGCGCGAGGGCGATGCGCGCCAGGGAGCCGTCGGCAGCGACCTCGCCCCGGAGGACGCGCGTTGCCTGCTGCGAGGGTGGCTGAGCGCCGTCGAGCTCGGGGACGGCGAGGAGCGCGAGCTGATCGCGTACATGCAGCAGGACGGCTTCAGCCACTCGGATCTGTACCGGCGGGCATGCCGCGCGCACGAGCGCAAGCTCCGGGCCGCCGTCGAGGTCGCGGTCGGCGCGGCCACGGGCCGGGCCGAGATCGCCTCCGCCGCCGAGGCCCTGTTCGAGGCGTGCATCGCGGCGGTCCCCTATGCCCCGGCGCGAGCCTTCCTCGCGAGCGAGCAGGCGAAGCTCGCGGCGATCCCGGCGAGCGGTCCGCTGCTGGCGGGCCGTCCGGCGCCGGGCGCGCGTCGCCGGGATGACGGTGAGCGCCCACGCGTGGCGATCCTCGCGGACGGCATCGGCTCGACGCACGGCGTCACCAGGACGATCGAGGAGATCCGCCAGCGCGGCGTCCCCGGCTTCGAGATCGAGATCCTCGGCACCGACCCGCAGGTCGACCGCCGCATGCCCGCCGTCGCCGAGATCGAGGTTCCCTTCTATCCCGGCCTGCGGATCGGGATCCCGAGCCTGCCCGTCGCAGTCGACGTGCTCGCCGAGGGCAGCTTCGACGCGGTCCACGTCTGCTCGCCGGGCCCTGCCGGCGTCGCGGGCGCGCTCGTGGGGCGGGCGCTCGGCCTGCCGCTCGTCGGCAGCTACCACACCGAGCTGACCGCCTACGCGGGCCTGCGGTCGGGGCAGCAGCGGATCGCCGATGCGATGGCGATGGCCGTCAGCGCCCTCTATGGGTCGTGCGACCTCGTGCTCTCGCCGAGCCCGGCCGCCGACGCGGCGCTCGCCGCGACCGGGGTGCCCTGCGAGCGGGTGCAGCGCTGGGACCGCGGCGTCGACACCGCGCGCTTCGACCCCGCCCTGCGCGAGCCGGGCCTGCTGCCGGGCGCGGTCACCGTCCTCTACTGCGGCCGCGTGACGCGCGAGAAGGGGGCGGACCTGCTCGCCGATGCGTTCGAGCTCGCCCGCGAGCGCGAGCCCGGCCTGCACCTCGCCGTCGCGGGAGGCGGCCCCGAGGAGCAGCGGCTGCGCGAGCGGCTCGCCCCCAGCGCCACGTTCCTCGGCTGGCTGGAGGGCGCCGAGCTGGCGCGAGCGTACGCGAGCGCCGACATCTTCCTCTTCCCGAGCTCGACCGACACGTTCGGCCAGGTGATCCTCGAGGCTCAGGCGAGCGGTCTGCCGGTGGTCGCGGTCGCAACGGGGGGACCGCTTTCGCTGATCGAGGAGCGGGCGAGCGGATTGCTTCGCGAGGGCAACCCGCAGGCGCTCGCCGATGCCGTGCTCGAACTGGCCCGCTCGCCGCTGCTGCGCGAGCATCTCGCGCTCGGCGGCCTACGCTCGGCGCGCGCCCGAACCTGGGAGCGCACGCTCGAGCTGCTCGCCGACGGATATCGGGGGGCCCTTGCGGGCCGCGAGCCCGAGGCCGAGCCCGGCGTCGGGGCAAGCGACCGGGCGGCCTGAGCGTGTCGGGTCCGCCCTCGTCGCGGGGCCGCCGGACGTTGGCGGTTGCGATCCACGGGCTCGAGCCCGCGACCTTCGAGCGCTGTGCGCTGATCCGCGACTGGCTCTCAGATCACGGCGTCGACCGCGTGACGCTGCTTGTGATCCCCGCGAGGGATCTGCATCCGGTCGGAGAGCGCTCGCCGGAGATGGTCCGCTGGCTGAGCGAGAGGCGGCGGCTCGGAGACTCGATCGCGCAGCACGGCTTCCAGCACGTGCGCGGCTCGCGCGCGTCGGCACGGGGCGCGCTCGCGCATCCCAACCGGCTGCGCCGCGGGGAGTTCGTGGGTCTCGACGACGAGGAGACGCGCCGCGCGCTGCACGCCGGCTGGCGACTGTTGAAGCTCGCAGGCATCGAGCCCGACGGCTTCGTCGCACCCGCCTACGCCTACACGACGGCGCTCCGGCGCGCGCTCGGCGGCAGGTTCAGCTGGTGGGCCGACCTGCTGCGCGTCCACAAAGACGCGGCCTGCTCGGGCGCGGCGAGCCGGACGCCGCTCGCCCCGGCCTGGACGCTGGCCGGGACCGGCCCGGTCAGCCGCGCGATGACTCCTGCGCTCGTGCGCGCCGGCGCGCTGCTGCCGACGAGGACGCTGCGGCTCGACCTGCATCCGGCGGACCTGCGCTGCGCCCGCCACATGATGGCGCTCGAGTGGGTGCTCGAGCGTGTCGCTCCGAGGCGGGCCGCCGTCACCTACCTCGAGCTGGCGGGCGTCGAACCGGTCCCGCAGCCGCTGGCGCTCAGCCGGAGAACAGCGACGGTTCGAAGGAGCTGACGCCGGGAGCCGCGGCATACCCGAGGTGGCTGAGGCCGAACACGTCCTCGACCGTGCGCAGTAGCGAGAAGTGGTTGTACGGTTCCTGGCTCGTCGCGGCGCCCTTTACGAAGGGCGAGAGCAGCAGCGCGCCGACCGCTCCTCCGCCGTGTCGCGAGGGTCCCGACGCCTGCGCCGGCAGGTTGGGAAAGTGCGGCTGCCCGCAACAGGAGCTCGAGTCTCCGAATTCGCCCCCGGATGGCGCCTCGTCGACCGTGATCACGATCAGGCCGCCGCGCTTGTACGCGCTCGAGCGCATGATCTGCGGCACGACGCTCTTGAGGAAGCTGTCGGCCGCGGGCATGCCGGCCGGTGCGCCGGGCTCGCACGGAGTCGGGCTGCCGTCATGGCATCGGTCGGGGACGACGTAGGAGAAGGCGGGAGCGCTTCTGCCCGACAGGTCGCCCGCGAGCTTCCCGAGACCCACGTCGCGCAGCTTGCAGTCGGCCGCGTCGATCACCGAGTGGAAGTAGACGAGCGGGTTGCGATAGGTCGCGTAGGGGCCAGCCGGAGGCGGCGTGGCATCTGTCGGGTCGGCAGCGCCGAGCGCGGGATGACTGCACGCGGGGATCGCGGCCGCGCCCCCCGTGTCGAGTCCCTGAACGTACGCCCTCCAGCCGAGATGCTTGGCGGTCAGCTGCCCGACCAGCGTGCCCGTCGATGCCGGGTAGACGCAGCCGTTGCCGATCAACTGCCTTTCGGCGCCCGGACTCGCAGGTGTCAGATCGGCATAGGTGGGACAGTTCGCGGCCGTTTCGACCGTCGGCCCCTGGCCGCTGAGCAGCGCGATGCCGTTCGCAAGCTGCTCGTGTGCGACGGCGTCGTAGCGTGTCAGCAGCGTGCCGCGACGCTCGAGCGTCTGGGCGAGGTAGGGCGCGGTCGAGGAGGGTCCGAAGGCCGCCGCGTAGGGCTCGTCGGAGAGCATGACCACGAACACGTGCTTGATCGCCGAGAATTTGGAGCTCGAGCCGCCTTCTGCCGAGCTCGAGCTCGAGCCCGAGCCCGATGTTTCACCTTCGCCGGCGGCGGGGGTGGCCGCGGCGGCGGGGGTGGCCGCGGCGGGCGGTTTCGCGGGCGTCGCTTCGGGTGGCGTGGGGGTTTCTTCCGCGGCGGGCAGTTCGCTCGAGGACGCGGGCGAGCTCGGCGCGGGAGCAGCCGGGGCAGCGGCGGGCGGGCTCGCAGCAGGCACCACGACCCTCAGACGCGGGCCGGAGGAGGCCGCGAGCCGGGCGTTGACCGACGAGCGGGCGGCCCCGCCGAGCAGCACGCCGAAGCCGAGGAACAGCAGCACGAGCAGCGCGGAGACCTTCGGCGCGGGCAGCCGCAGGCCGCCGTCATCGGGACCGGCCGGCGCCGCGGCCTGGCGCGCGACCGGCGCCGGCTGCTCCTGGGGCGTGCCGTCGTCGAGGCCGTCCAGCAGGCCCACGAGCAGGGGCGCGCGCCCGCCCGCACGCGCACCGCACTCCAGGCAGTAGCGCTGGCCGGGTTCGAGCGGCGCGCCGCAGTCCACGCACCGCTCGGCCGCGTCGGCGCTCACGGCGGCGTCCTATTCCTCGGCGCCGCGCGGGCCGTCGGCCTCTGGTCCGAGCAGCGCCTCGATCACGGCCGTCGAGCCCTCGTGGTCGACGACGGCTTTGCTGGGGGAGCGTTCCATCAGGGTCGCGCCGCACTGCCAGCAGAAGAGCGCGCCCCGGCTGTGAGGCGCAGCACACGCCGGACAGCTGCCGGCCGTCGCGCTGTCCTCGAGGCGCAGCAGGCGCTCGAGCTCGGCGAGCTCCGCGTCGCGTTCCTGGAGGACCGCGGCGCGGCGCACCAGCACGTCGAGGCGGAAGTGGTCGCGGATCGCCATCTCGTACGCGAGCCCGCCGAGGTCCCAGTGCAGCTCCGTGACCTCGGCGGCGAGCGCGTCGCGCCTGCGCCTCAGCTCCGAGCGGCCACGGGCCTCCGCTGAGGGCGGTCGCGGGTTCGCACCCGCCGCGGGCGGGGGCGGGGCGTCTCCACCCGCCGCGGGCGGGGGCGGGGCCGCCGGCTGGCGTCCGGGCCTTTTGAGCGCGTCACCGATCAGGCTCATCGGACTAACCCGTCGAGATGACGTTCGGGAGGTTCTTCGATTTCTGCTCGTAGCTCTGGCCTTTTTTCGGTTTGCTTTCGAGCACGGTCGGCGGCGCGGGGTTGCTCAGGCTGTTGCCGGCGCCCGAGGAGGAGGCACCACCACCACCGGCGGCGGGCGAGGAGCCTGACGCGGCGCCGTTCGACACGGACACCACCGACGCTCCCGGGAAGCTCCTGCGCAGGCCGCCGAGCGCCTTCTCGGCTTCGCTCTTCTTGTGGTAGACGCCCGAGTAGATCACGTACTTGCCCGATGGCAGGCTGCTGAATTCTTCTGACTTGAGCGCGCCGACGGCCTTTGCGCCCTTCGCGCTCGCCGCGGCCTTCGCGGCCACGACGGCGCTCGGCTGGGTGCCGGCCTGCGGCAGCGTCTGCAACTGCACCGTGTAGCCGGTCGTGCCGGAGGGCCAGTCGCTCGTGAAGGCTTCGCTCGCGGCGGCGGGCGTCGTCGTGCCGGCCGCCGGCGCGCCGACCGTCACCACCTGCGCGGCTCCCTGCGCGGGCTTCGAGCCACCGGCGCGGCCGATCAGCACGCCGACACCCATCGCCAGCAGCAGCACACCGACCCCGGCGATGACCGTCAGCGTGTTGTTGCGCTGCCAGCTGGCCTGGCGCTCTGCGCCGGGCGCCGCCGGCGCCGGCGGCGTGGGCGTGGCGTCCTGCGCGCGCGGGGGGCCTGCGAGCATCACGCTGCTCATCTCGGCGCGGCGCGCGCCGCACTCCAGGCAGTAGCGCTGGTCGCCGGCCAGCGGCGCGCTGCAGTTCCGGCACGGCTCACTGACGCCGAAGGAATGCGATGGGTTGACGATCGACTCGGTTGACAGCGTGCATCACCTGCGTGTCGTTTTGGGCCTGGCCACGGCTGTGTGCCGGCGCACGGGCCGGCCGGCGGTGCGCGCGCCTTTGCGAATGGTCGACGCACCGCCCCTCACGGGCGTGAACATATGGTGAAAGGCGGCTCTCGTGGACCGCATCGAAGCGATCAGCGCCGGGTTACAGTGTGCGGGGCCACGGGGGTGGCCCAGCCGCGCCATGACGAGCGCGGCATGAAGCGAGCACGCGACGACAACACGGAAGGACTCGAGAAGATGCAAGCCTTCAGCCGCCCACGACAGATCTCGCTCGTGATGTGCGTGCTCGCCGTGGCCGCGCTCTCGACAGCGGCAAGCGCCCCGGCCGTCACCAAAAGCCCGCTTCCCGGGGCCAGCACGGACGGTGCCACGCACGTGCTGCCGACCTCCGCGCTGCTGACGGCGACGATCCACCCCAACGGCCTCGACACCACCTATTACTTCCGCTACGGATTGACGACGGCGTACGGCCTGCAGACTCCTCCGCTCATAGCCCCCGCGGCAAGCCCGAAGGTCAAAGTCGGGCAGGCGGTCTCAGGGTTGCAGTTCGGAGCCGTGTACCACTACCGCGTCGTCGCGATCAGTAGCGCCGGCAAACGCGAAGGCCGCGACCACACCTTCGCGACCTCCGGGAGGAAGCTCAAGTTCGTGATCCCCAAGCAGCAGAGCGACCTGTTCGGCAGCCCGATGATCTTCACCGGCACGCTCACCGGAACCGCGGGGCCGAACCATCGCGTCGCGCTTCAGGCCAGCCCCTACCCTTATCTCGAAAGCTTCACTGTGATCGGGCTTCCGGCGGTCACCGACCGGTTCGGGCGATTCGCCTTCAGGGTCGCGAACCTCGCGAGCAACACCCAGTTTCGCGTCGTCACGCTCGATACGCTGCCGGTCTACAGCCCGCCGGTGACCGTGGAAGTCACCCCGCGTGTCAGCCTCAGCGTCCGATCCAACCCGCGGAGCGGGCTCGTGCGGCTGTTCGGCACCGTGACGCCGGCAGTCCCCGGCGCGCGGGTAGTGTTCCAGCTGCTGAAGCCCGTCCGGCCCGGGAAGAAGGAAGAATCGACGCGCTACGTCGGCCAGTTCGCGACGGTGGTGAAAAAGGGAGGCCGCACGTTCTCCCGTTTCAGCACGGTCGTCAAGATCAAGCACGGCGGACGCTACCGCGCCTTCGTGCAGCTTCCTCGCGGTCGGTTCGGATCGGGACCCAGCGCGCACACGATCGTGCTGCACGCTGCGCCGGCCAAGCACCGCAAGAAATAGGGCGGTCGACCTCAGGAGCGCGGGCAGCAGCCCCGCGCGGGCGACGCGGCTCAGGAGAGCGCGGGCAGCAGCCCGCGCGCGGCCAGCAGCTCGAGCACGCGCTCGACCTCGCGGTCGACCGTTTCCTCACCGGCGCCGAGGACGAGGTCGGGATCGGCGGGCGGCTCATACGGCGCGCCGACCCCGGTCAGGCCAGCCAGCTCGCCTGCACGGGCGCGCGCGTAGAGACCCTTCGGATCGCGCTCCTCGCAGAGTGCGAGCGGCGCGTTGACGTGCACTTCGACGAATTGGAGCTCGTCGGCAACGTGCAGCGCCGCAGCGGCGACGCGATCGGCGGCATAGGGACTCACGAGGCTGACGAGCGCGATCGTGCCCGACTCCGCGAGCAGCTTCGCGACGTGCGCGGTGCGGCGGACGTTCTCGCTGCGGGCGACTTCGTCGAAGCCGAGGTCACCGTTTAGCCCGTGGCGAAGGTTGTCGCCGTCGAGCAGGAACGCCGGGCAGCCAGCGGCGATCAGGCGCTCCTCGACGGCTGCCGCGACCGTCGACTTGCCGGCGCCGGGGAGCCCTGTGAACCACACCGTCGCACCGCTCTGACCGAGCGTCTCCCAGCGCCGCTCGCGCGTCATCTTCGTCCCCTGCCAGCGGACGTTGGGGCTCCGCTCCCGCTTCTCCTCCGAGCTGCCGGTCTCTTCCACCTCGGTGTCGAGGATCACGCCTGCGGCGACGGTTTCGTTGCTCGCCTCGTCGATCAGGATGAGGCTGCCGGTGACGCGGTTGCGGCGGTAGGAGTCGAACACGAGCGGCGAGCTGACTTCGATGTGGACTCGCCCCAGGTCGTTGAGCTCGAGCGTCGTCGCGCTCTCGTCTCGGTGCAACGTCTCGACGTCGATCCGGTAGCGGACATCAGCCGCGCCGAGCATCGTGGTACGGGTGGTGTGCTTGACCAGGTAGCGGCGCCCCGGGCTCAGCGGCTGCTCGGACATCCAACACATCAGGCACTCGAAGCTGTTCGCCGTCGTCGGCTGGTTGTGAGGGCGCACGATCGTGCTCCCACGGCCGACGTCGATGTCATCGGCGAGCCTGATCGCCACCGACATCGGGGGAAACGCCTCTGCGACCGGCCCGTCGAACGTGTCGATCGCGGCGATCGTGCTTCGCTGCCCGCCGGGCAGGACGAGGACGTCGTCGCCCTGCCGCATCACGCCGCCCGCGATCTGCCCGGCGTAGGCCCTGTAGTCGGCGATGCTGCTCGCGGGCGGCCGGATCACCCATTGCACCGGGAAGCGCACGTCGATCAGGTTGCGGTCGGATGCGATGTGCACGTGCTCCAGGTGGTAGAGGAGCGGCGGCCCCTGATACCAGGGCATGGCTTGCGAGCGCTCGACGACGTTGTCCCCGTGCAGCGCCGAGATCGGGATGAAGGTCACGTCGGGCATCTCCAGGCGAGCCGCAAACCGGTCGAAGTCCTCGACGATCGCGTCGAACACGCCCTCGTCGAAGTCGACGAGGTCCATCTTGTTGACGCAGACGACGACGTGCGGGATGCCCAGCAGCGAGCTGATGAAGGCGTGCCGCTTGGACTGCGCGACGACGCCCTTGCGCGCGTCCACGAGCACGATCGCGAGATCGGCCGTCGAGGCGCCGGTGACCATGTTGCGCGTGTACTGCTCGTGTCCCGGCGTGTCCGCGATGATGAAGCGGCGCTGGGCAGTGGCGAAGTAGCGGTAGGCGACGTCGATCGTGATCCCCTGCTCGCGCTCGGCGCGCAGCCCGTCGGTCAGCAACGAGAGGTCGAGGAAGTCGTGTCCCATCCGCTCGCTGGTCTTCTCGACGTGCTCGAGCTGGTCTGAGAGCACCTGCTTCGAGTCGTAGAGCAGCCTGCCGATCAGCGTGCTCTTACCGTCGTCCACCGAGCCGGCCGTCGCGAAGCGCAGGAGATCGGCGGGGCGCTCGGTGAGGCGCTGGAAGACGGCCTGCGCGTCCTCCTCGCGGTGCGCCGTCGCATGGCTCTCCGCCTCTGCAAGCTTGCCGTTTCCGTTGGCCAGCGTTCCCGATGTGCTCTGCTGCGGATCCATCAGAAGTACCCCTGCCGCTTGCGGTCCTCCATCGCCGCCTCGGTCGCCCTGTCGTCGGCCCGCGTCTGGCCTCGCTCGGTGACCTGGGTGGCTGCGATCTCCGCCACCACCGCGTGCAAGGTGGCCGCCTCCGATTCGACGGCCCCGGTGCAGCTCATGTCGCCGACGGTGCGGTAGCGCACGCGCGCCGCGAACGGCTGCTCATCCTCCATCAGCTCGACGAACGGGCTCACCGCGTAGAGCATGCCATCACGCGCGAACACCTCGCGCTCGTGGGCGAAATAGATCGACGGCACCTCCAGGTCCTCCTCGGCAATGTACTGCCACACGTCGAGCTCGGTCCAGTTTGAGATCGGAAAGACCCTCGCGTGCTCCCCCTTGCGGATGCGGGCATTGTAGAGGCTCCAGAGCTCGGGACGCTGGCGCTGAGGCTCCCACTGGCCGAACTCGTCGCGGAAGGACAGGATCCGCTCCTTCGCGCGCGCCCGCTCCTCGTCCCGGCGCGCGCCGCCGAACGCCGCATCGAAGCCATGCTCCGCGATCGCGTCGAGCAGCGTCACCGTCTGCAGCGCGTTGCGCGAGGCGCGCGGCCCCGTCTGCTCCACGACGCGCCCGTCGCGGATCGAGTCCTCGACGGAGGCGACGATCAGACGCTCGCCGAGCTCGGCGACGCGCCGGTCGCGGAACTCGATCGCCTCGGGGAAGTTGTGTCCCGTGTCGACGTGCATGATCGGGAACGGGAACGGGCCCGGCCGGAAGGCCTTCTCGGCGAGGCGCAGAAGCACGATCGAGTCCTTGCCGCCGCTGAACAGCAGCACCGGCCGCTCGAACTCAGCGGCGACCTCGCGGAACAGCTGGACCGCCTCGGCCTCGAGCATGCGAAGGTGGGATAGGTGGTAGGTGGCGGGCATCCGTGCTGAGGTTGACCTGTCTGGAGAGCGCTGTTGTGAAGCATCGGTCACCTCTCCGCAACCCCCGTGAAGCTTGGCGGTGCGTCCCCCTGTTGTCAACCCTGGACGATCGGCTCAGAGCTCTTCGGGCAGGATTCCCCCCGGGGATCCGGCGGCGATCATCGACGCGGAGCGGTAGTAGGAGTTCTCCTCCCGCAGGACCGCTTTCGTGTCGAACGCGACGAGCCGGCCGTCCATCACGACCATCACGCGGTCGCACATGTCGAGCGTCGACATGCGGTGGGCGACTGTGAAGAGCGTCAGCTCGGACTTCAACGCCGTGAGCGAGTCCTGGATCAGCGTCTCGGAATGCGGGTCGAGCGCGCTCGTCGGCTCGTCGAGCACGAGCACCTGCGGTCGCGCGACGAGCGCGCGGGCAAGGCAGATCCGCTGCTGCTGCCCTCCCGACACCGCGTCCGCGCGAGGACCGACGATCGTGCCGTAGCCGTCCGACCACGCGGCGATGTCCTCGTGGATGCGCGCGAGGCGCGCGGCGCGCTCCACCTCCTCCTGGCCGATGTCGCGGAAGAAGCGGATGTTGTCCGCCACCGAGGCGTGCAGGAGCCGCGGTTCCTGGGGCACGTAGGAGACCAGCCGCTGCCAGTCACCGCGCGCGAACTGATCGACGTCCTCGCCGTTGACGAGATAGCGTCCTTCGGCCGGGCGTCGGAGCTGGAGCAGGATCTGCACGAGCGTCGACTTGCCCGCGCCCGATGGCCCGACGATGCCGATCGCTTCCCCGGCGTCGACCGAGAAGCTGATGTCGCTCAGCACAGGGCGTGCCCGCGTGTAGGCGAACGCGACACCCTCGAAGGAGAGCGTCCGTACGGACTGCAGCCGGCGGTCGCCGTTGACCGGGGTGCTCTCGGCGTAGCGCTGCTCCGCCCGCTGCAATCGCTGGATGAACGGCAGCGACTGCTGGAGCTGCTGGTAGGCAGCCTGTACCTGCTGGCCGTTCTGCGCTCCTCGCAGAAGCAGCAGGATGACCGCGCCGAGCGAACCCGCGTGGCTGGTGCCGACATTGTTCAGCACCGCGAGGCCCACGATCAGGAGCACGTAGATCAGGCTCTGATACAGGTTCGGTACGAGTCTGACCATCACCTGTGTCCGGAAGAACAGGTTTCGGCACCGGCGCACGAGCTTCGCCACCTGCTCGTACTGAGCCGACGACGTGCCGAACACCTGAGCCTCCTCGGCCAGCCTGCTCGACTCCGCGACCCCACCCGCGTATCCCACCTGCGCCCGGGAGAGTTCGCGGCTGAACCTCCCGCCGAGCGAGCGCAGCGGGCGCAGCACGGCGAACATCAGCACCGCCACTCCGAGCACAAGGGCTGCCGCCGGCGGGTTGAGCGCCACCGCCCACCCCATCAGGATCACGAACGTCAGCGAGGAGCCCACGAGAGCTGTGGCCTGCAGGGCGCCGGACGTGGCCTGGCTGGTCTGGTTGGTCATCAACTCCTGAAGCTGCCCCTCGCGGTCCTGTGACTGCACGCCCCACGACGCGTCGACGAACGCCCGGAAGACTCGTCTGCGCACGTCCTCCTGGACATTGGCCGCGATGCGTGCGGGGAGCACCGAGATCGGCCACTGCAGCACCAGCCGGAACATGGTCAGCGCGAAACCGGCCCACAGAAGTGTCCCGATCGAGGAGTGCACGTGCAGGATCCCGGCCTGCGAATGCAGGCTCTTCCCGTTCACGAGCGATGCGGCGACCTGTGCGACGATCGCAAGAACCGCCGCTTCGGTGAACCCCGAGACGATCGACGTGAGCGCGAGCGCCGCCATCAGGCGGCGCTTGCCGCCGATCAGCAGATCGAGCTCTGCACGTGTGGTCGATCGCGGCGCATCAGCACCGCTCCGCCCGGCCAACCGCAGGCGCCTCATGTGCCAGCAGCCCCGCCACCATGACGATCGTCGAGGCCGGCCACCGTCGGACCGCTGGCGCTACCGCTACGAGCGACGCCGTCGCTGCGTCCATGCAGTTTGATCGCCGCCCTCATGCCGAAAGTGTACCGGCGCGTTATGCCCGCCGTGCGACGCGATGAGAGGGTTGCGCGCTGCTTCACATCGCTCTGCCGGCACGTACGCGGGTGTCCGCGAGCCGTAGCTCCCAGCGAACCTCGAAGGCGAGCACGACTGGATCGAGGAGCATTCGACGTGCAGCGTAGTTGAGGCTGAGCTCATAGCAGCCGACCGCCTCGGCCTTTGCCGCAGCCGCGCGCGCGTCGAGCCGCTCCACCACAGCCGAGCGCAGCTTCGGCATCTCCGGAACGCCCGTCATGAACGAGCGCCAGTAGGCGTCGACGTCTCGAGGAGGCTGCGCATCACCGCCGTCGACCCACGACGGCCAGCCGTGGAAGAAGCAGTAGGGCAGCTCTGCGTACAGCGAGACCGGCATGCCGGCGCGCAGCAGCAGCCGCCCGTAGCGCCGCACGAGCACGTGATCGATGTGCGCTCCGATGCCGGCGGGCACATACACGTGAGAGGCGCTCGGCACGGCTTCGGCGAGCGCCGCATCGAGCTGCTCCAAGCCGACCCCGGACTGCATCTGACGGCGATATTCGGCATCGAGAAGTGGCAGGTTCACGGGCGTGCGGCCGAGCCGCTCGAGCGCCCGCTCGTCCTCGGCCATGCGCCCGCGGGCACGTGCGGCGGTGTCCTGCAGCCCGGCGATCGCCTCCCATGTGCCGGCGTGACCTGACGGGGGGATGCCCCCGAAGACGTTCACGACAGCCAGCTCGCGGTCGTCCGCCAGCAGGCTCCAGCAGTCGAGCGCCGCATCGTCCCAGTGGGGTGAGAGCACCAGCTCCGGAGCCCCGGAATCGGTGCGCAGGAGCGTCCTGAAATCGCTCTCCTCACGCTTCTGGAGCCGCGCCTGTGAGCGCCGCCGAAGTGCGCGGGGCACGCTCCCAAGTCTGCGTAGGCGCTGTCGGTTCATCGTGGAGCCGGCGCATTATACGGTGCACGCGCGTGCCCGGACCTGGGGCATTCGGGCTCTTCACACGCCACCGGCGGGTGAAAATTCCGTCTCGATGACGCTGGTAGACTCGGCCGCGATGAGGGCGTCGGCGGAGTCTTTGACAGGGTCGCACGAGCAGTTGACGGGACGGCTCCCGGACTTCTTCGTGGTCGGTCACCACAAGTGCGGGACCACTGCGCTGTATGAGATGTTGAAGCGCCATCCCCAGATTTTCATGTCGAAGATCAAGGAGCCACGCTTCTTTGCGAGTGACATGCGTTCCCGCTTTCAGCCGACGTGGGGCCATTCACTTCCGCAGACGCTCGAGGAGTACGTCTCGCTGTTCGCGGGCGCAGCGGCGGAGCAGAGGCTCGGCGAGGCAACCCCCTCCTACCTCTACTCGCACACGGCGGCCGCTCGTATCGCGGAGGTCCAGCCTCGCGCACGCAGCATCGCCATCCTCCGGGAGCCGGCGAGCTTTCTGCGCTCGTTGCACCTGCAGCTCCTGCGCAGCCACGTCGAGAGCGAGAAGGATCTGCGAAAGGCGATCGCGCTCGAGGAGCCGCGTCGCGAGGGCAGGCACATCCCCCGTCGCTCACACCTTCCCCAGCTGCTCGACTACTCCGAGCACGTCCGCTACGTCGATCAGCTGCGCCGCTATCACGCTGTTTTCCCCCGCGACCAGGTTCTCGTGCTGATCTACGACGACTTCCGTGCCGACAACGCGGCGACGGTCCGCTCCGTGCTTCGTTTCCTCGGCGTCGATGAGACCCCTGACTTTGAACCGATCGAGGTTAAACACACCGCACGGGGGATGCGCTCGCAGCGACTGGACGACCTGCTCTTCTCGGTCCAGCTCGGGCGCTCGCCGATGGCGCGGACTGCCCGGACGACCGTCAAGGCGCTGATGCCACGCTCGCTGCGCCACGACGCACTGAGGACCGCTCGGGTGCGAGGCGTGTACAGCGACGTTCCGGCTGCCGACGGGAGCCTGATGGCCGAGCTGCGACGCCGCTACCAGCCCGAAGTGCGGGCGCTCAGCGAGTACCTCGGACGCGATCTCGTGACGCTCTGGGGCTATGACGAGCTGGACTGACGCGAGGTCCCCTCGCGTCGGGCCTCACGGAAGCCGGCGCGCCGATTAGCCTGGTTCTTTTTCACCGCAGCTTTCAGAGGTTCCAGGGCGGTCATCTGAAGGTCTTTCACTACTTCGAGCACGTTCGGAGCTCACCCGCGCACCAGGCGCGGATCCGCTTCTCTGAGGACTCGCTCTGGGATGAGACGAATCCCTGGTGGCATTCGCCGGAGCTGCTCGTCGGTCCGGCTGAGGAGCTCGACCCCGATGTGCTGTTCCTCGCCGGAATGGACTGGCGCTCGCTGCCGGACGCTCAGCGCGCGAGCGCGGAGATCCCGATCATCAACCTCGTGCAGGACTTCCGCGCCGTGCGTGGGGACGGGCCGCTGCGCTCATTTCTGTCCCGCCGCGCGATCCGCATCTGCGTCAGCGAGCAGCTCACGGAGGCGCTCCGGGACATCGGTCCGCCGCAAGGTCCGCTACTCACGATCCCGATCGGCGTCGACCTCGCCGAGCTGCCTGCGGCAGCCCCGATCGAGGAGCGCGAGAGCGATTGCGTGGTCCTGGCCTTCAAGGACCCGCCTCTCGGCGCAGCGATCGCAAGACGACTCACCAGCAAGGGCCACCGCGTGCAGCTGCTCGACCGTCCGCTGCCTCGGGCGACCCTGCTGGACGCCGTGGCCCGTGCGCGCGTCAGCGTCCACCTGCCGGCATCGGTCGAGGGTGCCTACATGCCGGCGCTCGAGAGCATGGCGCTCGGCACCGTCGTCGTCTGCCCCGACTGCGTCGGGAACCGCGGCTTCTGCCGCGATGGCGACACGTGCATCGTGCCCCGCCGCGGCGAACGCGCGATCGTGCGCGCGGCGCTGACCGCGCTGCGCCTCTCGCCGGCTGAGCTGCAGCCGATGCTGCAGCGAGCACGCGAGGAGAGCGTTCGACATGCCCTCCCCACCGAGCGGGCGCGGTTCCTGGAGATCCTCGATCGCGCCGAGGAACTGTGGCGGTAGCGCAACTCGTCCGGCGCCCGCGCCGCGCCGGCGTTCCGAACGCCAGTCGGAGCGATCACGCGACGCCGTCTTCGCCGCGTGCGCCGTCTTCGCCGCGTGCGCCCTCTTCGCCTGCGGCGCCGGCGGGCGGCGGCGATCGACGTCGCCGCGCCTGCATCCGCGCCGCCTCGTAGACCGCCAGCATCGCATCGGCGTGGCGCTCCGGGGTGAATGACTGCGCGCGCTCCCGGCCCGCAGCCCCCAAGCGCCGCGCCAGATCCGGGTGGTCGGCGATCTCGCACGCGGCGGCCGCCCACGCAGCCGGTTCGCGGGGCGACAGCAGGAAGCCCTCGCGCGAGTGCCTCACGATCTCGACCGGCCCACCGACGTTCGTCGCGAGCACCGGGATGCCGAGCGCCATCGCCTCGATCACCGCCCTGCCGAACGGCTCCTCGTGCGAGGGCAGAAGCAGCATGTCGAGCGAGCTCATCAGCTCCGGAACATCCTCACGCTCGCCGAGCCAGAAGACCCGGTCGTTCAGGTTGGCCGACGCGACCCTCGCCCGGAGCTCAGCGAGATACGCGTTGTTGTCGTAGCGCGTGGCGCTGAAGGCGAACTTCGCCGATCCGATCACCAGGAGCTGGGCATCGACTCCCTGCTCCACGAGGATCCGCAACGTCTCGATCGCCTGGTCCTGGCCCTTCCACGGACTGATCTGCGCGACCACGCCGAGCGTGAGCCTGCGTGCGCTCGCCTCGCCGAGCTCGGAGCTGAGCCGGGCGCGCGCGGTCGCCCGATCGATTCGCGTCGGATCGAACCGCGCGAGATCCACGGGGTTGTGGACGACATGAGGCCGCGCGGTGGGTGCCAGGCGCGTGACGCCGTCCGCCGTGTACTGCGAGTTGGCAACGATCGCAGTGGCGCTCGCCGCAATCACGCGCATGGTGGCCCGGCTGAGCGCCCCGGCTGGGAGGCAGTCGCGGATGTGGACCACCGTAGGGGAGGCCGGGTGTGCGAGCGCGAGGATCAAGCCGGCGCGAATCGAGTTCGCGTGCACCAGCTCGGCACCGTGCCGGCGAGCGGCGCGGCGGACCTGGCCGGCCGCGAGGCTCATCTGTGCCAGCGCCCGGGGGGTGTGCAGCAGATGAAGCCTCAGGCTGCCGGCGGTCCCGGTGATGCGCGTCGTCGGCACACCGAGCTCCTGCGCGCGAAGCGCGAGCGCGCCGGGGGGCGTCGCGAGCAGCGGGTCGACCCGATCGCGCAGCGCCTGCAGCAGGATCAGGAGCGAGCGCTCGCCGCCGCTCACGACGTCGGTGTGGTTGACGTAGAGGACTCTCACCGAGGCGCGGCTTTCAGCTGTCGACGGCGCCGGCCGCCCCGTCCGACGCCATCGATCGCCGAGTGCCCAGCTGCTCCAGGAGCAGCTCCTGGACCCGCGCCGCGACGAGCGCCCAGGAAAAGCTGCGGGCGCGTATTGCCGCAGCACCGCCCAGGCGGCGCGCGAGGTCTCTGTCCTTCAGCAGCCTCGTGATCGCAGCGGCGACCGCCGACGGATCGCTCGGATCGACCAGCAGCCCGCTCTCCTCGTCGGCGACCGCGTCGAGCGGGCCGCCGACGTTGCCCGCCACCACCGGCTTGCCGTAGACCGCGGCTTCGAGGTATGCGATCCCGAACCCGTCTCCGGCCCGTCCCCCGCCAGGAAGGCGGCTTGGCATCGCGAGCAGGTCGCAGCGACGAAGCCACAGGTCGCGCTCGCGATCGGAGACCTCTCCCACGAACCGCACAGCCTCGGCGACACCCTCGGCGCGTGCGAGCTCCTCGAGCTCCCCGCGCAGCGGCCCATCGCCCACGACCACCCACTCGACGTCGGGTACGTGCTCGCGGACGATCGCCAGCGCGCGCATCAGCACGTCATGGCCCTTGTAGCGGTCCCGCAGGCGCGCAACCGTGACGAAGGCGGGCCGCTGCCAGGGCAGCGGAGCGGTGTCCGCCGGCAGGTCCACACCGGGAGGGATCACGTGTACGTCGGCGAGCGATGCCCCAGTGGCGGCGAGCAGCTGAGATGTGTATCCGCTGATCGAGATCGAAGCGCGCGCGTGCCGGGCGGCGAACGCCGCGAGCCGCGGTTTGTCGGGAATCTCCTTGGCGTAGAAGTACTGGACTGCCGGCGCGCCGAGCGCGCGCTCGATCGCCGCCGCAGCCGGACTGGCGACTATGTGCGCGCTGAGCGTGAGCGCCGGGCGGCGGCGCATCGCCTCGCGCAGCGCCACGGCGTTGAGCGCGGCGATCAGCGCCGTGCGCGGCGCTCGGCCGCCCCGTACCCGTCGTGTCGCAACTCCCGAGCTCTGATCGAATTGCTCCGCACCGGGCACGTCCATCGTGACGACGGTCGTCTCGAACGCGGTGAGGCCGGCCGCGAGGCGATGGCTCAGCAACTGGATGCCGCCGTGCCGAGGCGGGAAGTCGGGACTCAGCAGCAGCAGACGCCGGCGGGGCACGTCTTCCGGCGCCGCGGCCGCGCGCCCGCCGGCCGCCGTCCCCTCCGTGCTCGACTCGAGCTGGCTCACCCGACGAAACATAGATGACCTCATCCGAGCATCGGCGCCGTCCCGGCCTGGACGCCCCTGGCGGAAACCTACAAGCGTCCAGCGCCCCTTGGAAGCGTCAAGCGCATCGGGCGCGCCGACGATCAGCCCACACGGACGTGCCCCCCCGGCTCACCCGCCAGGGCCGCCCGCGAGCTCCGATGCCCACACACACCGCTCAGCCGAACACCCCCCTATTGGCTCGTAGGCGACCGCGCCCGGCGGGGGTCCTGACGGCGCTGGTGCTGATCGTGTGCGTTCTCTGCGCCGGCCTCGCGACGGACGCTTCTGCCAAGCGCGCTGTCTCGAGCGGGCGCCACGCCGCCAGGTCCGTCGCGTGCTCTTCGAGGCACCCCGCGAGGCGGTCGCGGGCCAGGCATCGCGCGCGCCGCTGTCCTGCCCCCTCGCGCTCGCGCCCCGCGGGGCGCCCGCATCAGGCGCCGATCGAAGCGACGCCGCTCACGCTCGAAGCGCCCGTCGAAGGCAGCGAATCTCCGGCGTCCACCCCCACATCCGCCGGCGGCAAACCGAGCGCCGGCGAACCGCTGACCGACCCGATCGACCCCCGCTATCTGACGACCGTTCCCTTCGGCCGCGTCTCCTTCTGGATGCAGCCCTGGCGAGCGTACCTCGACACCTGGTCCGGCTCGCGCCTGCTGGACGCAGCCGGGATCGGCTTCAACGTGAAGCCGGAATTCCAGGAAGCGACGGCGCAGCTGCTGCACGAAATCGGCTTCAAGCTCGCACGTATCCCGATGAACTGGAATCGGCTCTCCTACTCCGATCCCAGCAAATGGAGCCCCGTCGCCGAACCGCGGATACGCGCTCGCCTGACCGCCCTGCACAACCACGGGCTGCGTCCGCTGATCGTGCTCGACGCCTACAGCGAAGCGCCGACCCCATTCAAGGCGGTCACCCTGGAAACCGTGGCTCCCGCACCCGCCGGTGCGCTCAACGTGAGCCTCACGCCGGCGAGCGCCGCCCAGGTGGTGCCGGGCAAGACGGGCTTCAACGGGCTCACCTTCGGCGGCTCACCCGACCTCCTGATCACCGCCGTGAGCGCGTCGGGCGTGGCCAGCCTGTCCCAGCCGCTGGGGGCTGAACTGCCCGCCGGAGCGCATCCCGGCACGACGTTGCTGTACGCCCCCTTCACACGACCGAAGCTCTCCAACGGCCAGCCGAACCCGGCGTTCGAAGCCACGCTCGCAGGTTGGCTCAACTACGTGGGGATGGTCTGCAAGATGGCCTCGAGCGTCGTCGGGCCGGGAGGCTTCGACCTCGAGGTGTGGAACGAGCTGACGTTCGGCTCGCAGTTCCTCAACTCCGAACACTATTACTCCCCCGAAGTCGAAAACCCCGAAGAGGAACCGGTGGAACCCGAATCGCCGGGCGAAGCTCCACCGAAAAGCGTCGTCTCCAAAGAAATCCGCAAAGCGCTGCTCAACGCGACGGTGGCCTACGTGCGCAGCCCGAGCAGCGGAGCCTCAGCGGAAGTCGGCATAACCGACGGCTTCGCGAGCCAGACACCCTTCCCGAGCGGCGCCGCCGCCCCTCCGGGGATGACGGCGCTCAGCAAGCACCCCTACGTGTCCTTCAAATCGTATCCCGAAAGCTATACCCACTTCGCCCTGCGCCCGGTCAACGCGCTCGGCTTGCAGGACACCAAACCGAAAGAACAGACGCCGTTCACGCCGCTCTTCATTCCCTCCTACGACTCGCTGTTCCCCGAGTACACGCTCAACGTCACCTCGACCGAGACGCTGGTCCGGGATCTCGCGCCGTTCACCACGTATGTCTACGGCTTCCCCCACGGTCGGGAAGTGGGGCCGGCGGGAGGGCCTCCGGTGCAGAAGTGGATCACCGAGTACAACATCGCGGCACCGGCGTCGCTGGCACCGGGCCTCACCTCCGCCGACAGGGCGCATTTCAAAGCGAAGGCTCTGATGCGCAGCCTGCTCGCGATGGTCAGCAAGGGCGTCGACCGCGAGTACCTGTTCGCCGCGCACGGGCTGATCTCGGAATCGTTCTTCTCCGCGCTCGAAGCACACCCCGGCACCTACCCGGGCGCGGCGCTCGGCGGCGAAGTCATGAGCGCGATCCACAACATGCTCGGCCAGTTCCAGGGACCGGGGCCGCAGGGCACGCCCGAACAGCTGCGCCTGCTCTCGATCTCCCAGGAAGGCGACCACGCGCAGTTCAGCGGCGACGGCACGGCGGCCCACCCGAGCCTGAGCGATCGCGAAGCGCTCGCCGTGTTCCCGTTCCAGGTGTCACCGACCCACTACGTCGTCCCCGTCTACGTGATGACGCGGGACCTGCTCACGCTCTATGACCCGAGCGCGCCGAGCAGCGACGTCACACGCTACGACCTTCCCGGAGAGACCTTCCGCGTCACCCTCGGGAACCTGCCGGACACGAGAACCGCGCCGACCGTCAGCGCCTACGACCCGCTCACCGACCAGCGGACCCCCGCGCGCCTGCTCTCACGCGAAGGGCGCAGGGCGACGTTCGAAATCACAGCGAGCGACTCACCGCGGCTGCTGAACATCGAATACAGCGGCGCCTAGGGGCGGCGCGCACCCTAGAATCGAATCCGATGTTGCGGGGCCCAAGGACGCACGCGGCACTCGCCGCCATCCTCGCCGCGCTCGGGCTGGGCGCGCTCAGCGGCTGCGCGGGTGGCGGCAAGAGCGTCGGCCCTCCACCGTCGTCAGAGCAGGGCCAGGAAGCGGCCGAACACGCCGAAGAATCCGGCGCGAAACGAGAAGAACAGGCGGAACTCGCAAAAGACCGAGAACTGCTCGCGGCGATCGAAGCGAAGCACAGCGAACAGGCGGCCGAATCCGCGTCCCGCAAGCGCGAAAAGGCCGCCGAACTGCGAGCCAAGAAGCGCGAAGAAGCCTCCAAGGCCCAAGCGAAGAAGGTCGAACAGGAATCTCAGGCGAACGCCAAGAAGCGTGAAGCGGCCGCGCAGTCGCAGGCGAAGAAACAGGAAGAAGCGGCCCGCGCGAGACAGCGGGCGCTCGAATCCGAACGCAGCCGGCGGAGTCACACGCCGACCTCGCACGCCCCCTCCGGACAGTCGAACACGCGCACCACCGTGATCGCGCCGTGAGCGCCGCGCCGGCGCTCGAACCGGCTGCGAATCGCCGGAAACGCCGTAGACTTTGGCGGGTGCTGAGGCGGATGCTTCAGATCGCCCTGGCGGCCAGGCCACGGATCGCGCTCGTCTCCGTGATCCTTCTGTCCGCCACCGCGATCGCCGGCTGCGGCTCCGGAAATGACGGAGGCGGCGCGGGCGAAGGCTCTGCGGAAGTCTCGGGCGGATCGTCCACCGGCGAATCCGCGAGCGAACCCGAAGCGAAGAAGCAGGAAGCCGAAACGAAGCGCCGAGAAGCGGCCTCCGAAGCCGAAACGCGCCGGCGCCGAGAAGCGAACGCGAAGCTCGAAGCCGAAGCCGCGCTCGCCGCCGCGGCCGCGAAAAAAGGCAAGCGGCACGGCGGGGGCGGGAAACGGGGCTCACGGACGGGCAGCCACACGAAACGCGCGTCCCGCACCGGGGGATCGCACTCGAGCAGCGGTACCTCGAAACCGAAACACGCCGGCGAAACCCCGGCCGAACGCGAAGCCCGGCAGCAGTTCGCACGTGAAGAAGCCGCGGAAGTCGCCGCGGCGAAGCGGCGCGAACAGCGGGAAGCCGGCCGCTAGCTCGATGCCCCGCTCGCCGTCGCGGGGCGCGCGAGCCAGTTGACGACGCGACGCTCCCGCGCGAAGTCCGAGCGGCCGAACGGGCCCTCGCCGCTCACCGCGAAGAGCTGGTAGTCGAGATCGTCCAGCAGCTCCCAGAGCGCCTGCGAGGTCACGCCGTATAGTTCGCTCGCAGCGGAGACGTGCTCGAGGATCACGACAGGGCGCGCGCGCGCGAGCACGGTCCGCCCCCCCTCGAGCACTCCCAGCTCGGCACCCTCGACGTCGACCTTGACGACGTCAGGCGTGATGCCGTCGAGCTCGGTGTCGAGCGTCGAGACCTCGACCGTTATGTACTCCGGTGCCCCACGCTCGTCGCTGATCGCCGGGCTGCGGCGCAGCCCGCTCCAGCCATCGAGCTTCCTGAAGTGACAGAACTGTGCCACGCCACGCTCGGCCGCGAGCGCGAGCCGACGGCAGTCGACGGTCGGGAACGTGCTCGCGACCTCGGCCGCCAGCGCCGGTATCGGCTCGAACGCGATGTGTCGTCCACGGGGCGCGACACGCACGGCGTCGCTCAGGACCTGGCCGCGGTTCGTACCCACGTCGACGTAGGTACCGTCGGGCGGCAGCGCGCTGACGAGCGACGCCCGCACGCCGACCGACTCGAGCAGTGCCTGACGCGCGTCGGCGTCGACGGCTGCGAGCAGCTCGGGCCGTCCAAGCCGTCTCGCGACCGCCCCGGCGGCGCGGCTCACGGCTCGCATTGCGCCTCGCTCGAGGGCGGGTACCGCGTGGATCGCGACATTGGCGAGCGGGCACCTTGGCAGCTCCGATGACCGCTGTCAAGGACACGGTGACGCCCCCGGAGCGGACCCGAGGCGGATCCGGCGAAGGTCGCTGGGGATATGATGGGGCTGCGATGCAGCCACGCTCGGTCCTGTTCGTGACGCCGCGATGGGCTCGAGATGGAGGCGTCGGTGCACACGTCCAGGCGAGCGCCGCCGCGCTCGCCAGCCGCGGCGTGCGGGTGTATGTACTCGTCGCAAAGATCGAAGACGACGAGCCTCTCGGAAGGGTGCAGGTGGAGCGCAGCAGGGAGCTCTTCAACCCGGCGGCGCCGATCGGCGCGAGGCTCCGCGGCGCGCTCGCCTCCGGAGCGGACATTGCGCACGTCCACCAGGTCGACGACCCGGAGATCGTGGGGGCGCTACGGGGGAGCTCGCCGGTGGTGATGAGCGCGCACGGCTATACCGCATGCACCTCGGGCGTCTACTACTTCCGTCCCGGGCAGCAGTGCTCCCGCGGCCACGGCCCCGGCTGCGTACCGAACCTGCTACTTCGCGGTTGCGCGCACACCCACTACCCGAAAACCCTGCCGGTCAAGTACCGCAACGCCGGTCGCGGACTGCAGGCACTCCAACTCGCGGACATGGTCGTGTCCTACTCGCAGGCGGTCGACCGCCACCTCGCCGCGAACCGCCTGGCGCAGCGCATGGTCGTCCCCTATTTCCCGACGATGGGCCCGACGGAGGGCTCCGGGCATGCGGCTCGGCGGCGCGTCGTGTTCGCGGGACGCGTCGTTCGGCCGAAGGGCGTCGCCGTCCTCGTGCGCGCGGCGCGCGAGGTCGATGGGGAGTTCGTGATCTGCGGCGACGGTCCGCAGACCGAGCCGATGCGCAGGCTCGCGCAGCGCCTCGGCGTGGCGGACCGCGTCAGCTTCAAGGGCTGGCTCGACGCCGGGCAACTCGCCGAGGAGCTCGCGAACGCCTCGGTCGTGACGGTTCCGTCGGTGTGGCCCGAGCCGTTCGGTCTCGTCGGCATCGAGGCGCTTGCGTCCGGACGTCCCGTGGTCGCGACGGCGACCGGGGGCATCGAGGAGTGGCTCGACGACGGCGTCAGCGGGCTGTGCGTTCCACCGGGGGAGGTCGCACCCCTTGCGGGCGCGCTCAACGAGCTCCTCGCCGATCCCGACAGGCAGCGCGAGATGGGCGCGGCCGGTCGCAGGGCGGTCGCAGAGCGCTTCACCGCCGAGCGCCACCTCGAGAAGCTGCTCGAGAGCTACCGCGCCGCGCACGCCAACTGGCGCTCGGTCGATCGGGCGCCGGAGGAGCAGCTGATCAGCCCCTCCGCGGGCTGAGCGCCTCCTCGATCGACTCGATCGTCGCGCGCGCGGTGATCGCCACTCCCATCTCCCGTTCGCTGAACCGGCGGCCGCGCGCGCCGAGCGACTCGCTGGCCTCCCCGTCGGCGAGCAGGCCGGCAATCGCATCCGCCACGGCGCCCGCCACCGGCGCCACGAGCAGGATCGCGTCCTGACGCCCGAGCTCCGCCCAGGTGTACGGGCCGTCGATCGCGACGACGGGCCTGCCCGACGCGAGCGATCCGGCGAGCGTGGTCTTGCGTGCCGACGGGCCGCCTGCATCGGCGAACAGGAGCACGTCGCACGCCGCCAGCGCATCCGAGAGCGCCTGCGCGGGCAGCATGCCGGTGAACTGCAGCATGTCCTGCAGGCGACGCTCGCGCGCGGTTCCGATCCAGCGCACACCCGCGGCGGACTCCGCGCCACCGCCCCCCAGCAGCAGCAGCTGCACCGGCAGCCCGCGCTGGCGAAGCTCGGCGAGCGCGTCGATCAACACCGAGGATGCCGTCCCCTGATGGCCGTACCCGAAGAGGCCCACGAGTGGCTCCTCCCCCGATCGGGCAGCGGCGCCGGTAGGGGCAGGGATGGTGGAGAACACGGGCGCGACCCTCACCGGACGCTTCGGCAGCCACGGCCGCGAGCACAGCCACTCTGCGCGTGAGCCGGCGGTCACGATCGCGGCGCTCGAGCTCCACATCACGTCGAGCAGCGCCGGGCGCTGTGACAGTGCCCACAGCAGGCCGCGCCAGCCTCCGTAGCCCCACGGGTATGCGAACTCGTGCAGCATCGTCACGATCGGGATCCGAGTCCGTCGGAGCGCCGCGAGAAGCTGCGGCACGAACAGCGGAACGCCTTTGTGCGAAGCGGTGAAGACCGAATAGTGCAGCAGCACCGTCTCCGGCCGGCTGGCGGCGATCTCGGACTCGAGCGTCTCGATCCACGAGCCGATCTCCGCCCGTGAGCCGCGCAGCGAGCGCTCGCCGCGCGTCAGCCAGTGAAACGTGGACTCGACGCCCTCGCCCGCGAGCGCATCCGCCAGCAGGGTGGCGTGGTCGCGAACACCGCATGTCGCGCTGAGCGACATGCCGACCACCGCGAGCCGTCCGCGCTGCGATCCTTCCGCCGGCCGCCCGTCGCCACCCGCCGGGTCGGCGGCCGGCGCGTCGCCGAGCGAGGACGCCTCCCTAGCCACCGAGCACCTCCCCCCTGTAGGCCGCCTGAATTCCCTGTGCGAGCGCATCGGGATCACCGGTCGGCAGCACCAGTCCGTGGCGGTCGGAGTCGATCAGCTCCTTCATGCCGGTGTCCTCGCTGACGATCACCGGCACGCCGGCGGCCAGCGCCTCGGCGGGCGCGTACGCGAATCCGTCCTCGTAGGCTGGGTGCGCGCAGAGCCGTGCTGCACGGAGATGAGGCAGGGGATCGCCGGGCCCGGCCTGGATCCGCGAATCGGCCGCGCAGGCGCGTTCGATGAACCGCCTCATGCTGCGTGTTTTCCAACCGCCGACCAGCACCAGCCGCAGGTCGTCGTGAGGAAGCCTGCCGAAGGCATCGACGAGCAGCGGCACTCCCTTGTGGACGGTGAGGCTGCCGCTGTAGACGACGTTGAACGTGTTGGCCGGCGCGGGGCGCGGCGCCGGCTTGAAGCGCGGGTGGGGTGTGAGCGGGAACAGGTGCAGGGTCTCCTGTGCGAGCCCATGCTCCACGAGCGACTCCCGGACGTAGCTCGAGGACACGTAGATGCCCTCCGCGCGCCGGTACTCGGCGAGGTTACGCCGCAGCAGGTGCGTGGCCCACGGCCTCTCGATCGGATACTCGCTGTGGGCGAGCTCGTGCTGGCGGATCACGTTCTGCATGTGCGAGTTGGCCGACACGAGCCACGGCGAGGCGCCGGTCGACTGCGCCGCGCGGAACTGGGCGAGCGCGGTCCCGTTGAAGGCGATCAGGTGATCGGCGGGGCGCAGCGGACGTTCTGCTGCTGCGCTGTCGAAGCGGACGCTTGCCGCCCACATGCGCCAGGCCGGCGAGAAGCGCCCGACCGGCCGCAGCAGCCGGGCGAGCTCGCCCGCCCCCGGCCGCCGCCCCGCCGGCTCGTCAGCGGATTCGCAGACGACCTGCGGCGCCTGTTCGCGGCGCTCGAGCGCCTGCACGATCTCCTGGAGGTGGCGCCCGAGGCCACCGCCGCCGTAGGGCGCGGGGCATGAGACGACGGCGCTGCCGGCCGGCACCGCGGCCTCCTGCACCGTCATGCGGTCGGCCCGCCAGCGCTCGTCTAGCGGACCGCCCGCGTCGCTCGTACTCACGCTCGGGTCAGCGGGCACGGTCGTAGCCCCGGAGGGCCTGGCCGATCACGAACAGGTCCGGGATCCGCCGTCCCACGACGGGGCCGGGGCGTCGGGCTCACGGGTCACGGTCGTAGCCCCAAAGAGTCACGAGATCGCGCTCCAGGTAGGAGCCGAGCGCGACGACCTCGTCTCTGAAGCGCTCGCGGAGCTCGCCCATCAGCGCCTCGTCGGCCGGCGGCGGCTCGCCGAAGACGACGGTGCGGCGCAGCGGATAGAGCACGCGCTTTCGTGTCTGCGCGGTGGTGAGCGCCCGCACGGTTGACCTCACGGCGCCCGACAGCGGGCCTCTTCCAGCGCGCGCGGCGCGCGTCATCCGGTGGATCCGCGGAGAGCGAACCGCCAGCGTCGGATTGGCCTGCACGCGGCTCAGGGGGACCGTCTCGTCGACGTCCAGGAAGCGCAGCACCCGGCGGACCGTTCCCTCGTTGTCGGACTTGAAGTCGTCATAGATCAGCACCAGCACCTGCTGGCGTCCGAACGCCTCGTGGTAGCGGCGCAGCTGCTCGACGTAGCGCACACGATCGCTGTAGATCAAGGCCTGCGGCCAGTGGGCGGTGCTCGGGATCTTGCGCCCCTGCCGTCGCGGGCCCTCGAGCTCCAGCGCCTGGCGCAGGTCCTTCTCGGACTCGGCGTTGTTCTGCACCATCTGCAGGTGCAGAGACCGCAGGAAGCTCGCCGGCTCACGCAGGACGGCGATGATTCTCGCCCCCGGCTGGACGGCGGCGATCCTGGCGGGGGCGGGCACCGACCAGAGGTAGAAGGTCGATGCCTCGCCGACGCGCTGATCCGGCCGCGCGGCCGCGAACAGAGCGAGGTATTCCTCGACGGTCTGCGCACGACGGCCCGTCTGCTCGAAGTGTGCACGCCCGGATCGCTCGCCCGAAGGCGCCCAGTTGCGGGCGAAGAACTGTGGCTCCTTGACGCCCGGCATGTAGATCTGCGGGTGGCGGCGCAGCATCTCGTAGAGCGCCGTGGTGCCGCTCTTGGCGTGCCCGACGATGAAGAAATCCGGATAGCGGTCGCTCACCGTGGGCACGCGGACCGAGGGCTCAATCGAGGCGGTCATAGCCCCATAGCGTCACGAGATCACGATCGAGATACTCGCCGGCCGCCACGACCTCGTGCTTGAAGCGGCGGCGCAGCTCGAGCATCACGTGCTCGTCCGCGGCGGGTGCGCGCGTCTGGACCAAGCGGCGCTGCACCAGGCGCAGCAGCCTCCTGCGCGCGGCGGCGGGTGTGATGGCGCCGAGCGCGGCCTTCGCGGCCCGCGACGCGGGGCTCCGGCCCACCGACACGGCATGGACTATGTCGTCGAGCTGCTGGGAGCGCATGCCGATCGTCGGATTTGCCTGCAGCGGTTCGATCGGATGGCTGTCATCGACCCCGAGAAAGCGCAGTACGGTGCGCAGCGTGGCCACGTTGTCGCGACGGAAGTCCTCGTATATGAGGACGAGGATCTGCTCGCGCGGGAAGACCGAGCTGTAGCGGCGCAGCTGCTCGACGTAGTGGACCTGGTCGGCGTATTGCAGCAGCTGCGGGCGATGAGACCGGCGCGGGACGTGTTTCCCGCGGCGCCTGGCGGCTTCCAGCGCGATCGCCCTCCCCAGGTCGCGCTCGGACTCGACATGTGTCTGCAGCAGCTGGAGATGCAGCGAGCGCAGGAAGCTCGCGGGCTCGCGCAGGATCGCGATGATCCGGGCAGCCGGCTGGACCTCGGCGATGCGTGCCGACGCGGTGCGCGACCACAGGTAGGACGAGGATGCCTCGCCCGCGGATCGATCGGGACCGGCGTCCGCGAACAGGGACAGGTACTCCTCGAGCGTCGCGGGCGGCATCCCGCCCAGCATCGGCTCGAATCGAGGCCGCATGTCCGTCGCGAAGAACCACGGCTCCTTGCTCTCGGGAAGGAAGATCTGCGGGTGGCGGCGCAGCATCTCGTACAGCGCCGTGGTGCCGCTCTTGGCGTGCCCGACTATGAAGAAGTCGGGCACCCGCGTCGCAGGCGCGCTCAACGCGCGCGCGGGCTCACTTGACATCCGCATAGCCCCACAGCTGGATCAGGTCGCGATCGAGATACTCGCCCAAGGCGACGACCTCGCCTCTGAAGCGACGGCGCAGCTCGAGCATGACCTGCGGCTCCGCCGGCTTCGGCTCGGCGAACACCACTCGTCGCTGCGTCGCCACCATCGCGTGCCGGCGCAGGCGGCGGGGCGTCACCGCCTTGATCGTGCCCTTCACCGCATGCGACAGCGGACCACGCCCCACCGACACCGCATGGAGCAGCTCGTGCAGGCGCTGCGAGCGCACGTCGAGCGTCGGGTTGGCCTCGCGCAGCTCGATCTCGAGCTCGTCGTCGAGCTCCAGGAAACGCAGCACGCGGCGGATCGTGCCCGCGTTGTCGTTGCGGAAGTCGTCGTAGATCAGCACGAGTATCTGCTCGGGTGCGAACCTCGCGTGATAGCGGCGCAGCTGCTCGACGTAGCGGACATGCTCGGAATAGAGCAGCGCTTTCGGCCAGTACGTGTATCGCGGGATCTCCCGGCCTTCCCTGCGGGCGTCCTCGAGCGACAGGGCCCTGCCGAGGTCGGTCTCGGTCTCGACGTAGGTTCTGATGAACTGGAGGTGAAGCGAGCGCAGCAGGCTCGCCGGCTCGCGGAGGACCGCGATGATCCGCGCCGACGGCTGGACGTCGGCGATCGCGTCCGCAGCGGTGCGTGACCAGAGGTACAGCGCGGAGGCCTCTCCGGTCAGCTGATCGTCGCTGGCGCACTCGAACAGCGCGAGGTACTCCTCGAGCGTTTGCGCCGTGCCGGCGGGCCTCGGTGGCGTTCGCTCATGGAGCTCGCTGGCGAAGAACCACGGCTCCTTGTTGTCGGGCATGAAGATCCGGGGATGTGTGCGCAGCATCTCGTACAGCGCGGTGGTGCCGCTCTTGGGCTGCCCGACGATGAAGAAATCGGGCCGCCGTCCGGCGATCGAGGACCGCGTCACCGATGCGCCGCCCGGCTCAGGCCGAAGCTGGCTCATGCCGCTTCCGTGGGGGCCGCGGCCTTCAGGCGTCCGGGCCCGGCGAACCAGTACGCGATGATCCCTCCGGTCAGCCAGAAGAACGTCCCGAACGGCGCCGCCGCCATCGTCGGACCCGAGAATCCCATCAGCGTGAACGCGATGAACGTCGCGAGGATCGCGGCCAGGTACAGGCGGAGCTCGACGTCGGCGATCCTCCGCAATCGGCGCAGCGCCAGCACCAGCAGCCTCCCAGTGAACCCCACCCAGAGGATCAGCCCCGGCAGCCCGAGTTCGTTGGTGACGAAGTTGTACTGCGTCTCGGAGCTCACGCGGTGTCCTTCAAGCAGTTCGGTCTGCGTCCCGCCGAAGCTCGCCGCGGCGCCCACCGCGCCGAGCCCGACGCCGAACGGCTTCGCGGCGATCAGGGTCGGGATGTGCGAAAGGCTGTTCGTCTTCGTGTCCTTGCCCGAGCCGAGGTTTTCGGGAGCGATGGCTTCGTAGCGGCTGAAGGTCCCGCCGCCGACGACCGAGATCAGCACGAGCCCGGCCGGGATGGCGACGATGACCACCGTGAGAAGCGTCGCGAGCGATCTGCTGACGCGACCCCCCGCGCCGACGGTGAGCGCCAGAAACGTGAGCAGCGCGAATACCGCGCCGATCACCTGCAATCGGCCCAGCCCGGTCACGATCGCGGCGAGGGCGCCGAGGCACAGCAGCAGGACGGGCCATCGTCGACGCAGTCGGCCGGTCGCGACCAGCGCGAGCGTGCCGGCCAGGGCGAGCACGCCGACGCCGCCGCCGAAGCCCGAGTCGCTCCCGAGCCCGGGTGGACGCACGCGCGCGACGCCTTCAACCAAATAGGTCCGGCCGGTGAGCCCCCCGCCCCCGCCGCCGGGAGCGACGGTGCCGTAGACAAGGTCGCGATACCCGGGGCCCCAGGCCGCGAGCTGGCCTGGGCTCAACTTCGTCTGGTACACGTTCACGACGCCGTTTGCCAGGGCGATCACGCCCAGCAGCAGGAACAGCTTGCGAAAGCGATCCTTGCTGCGGATCACCGCATAGCCGAAGAAGAAGAACGGCACCCACTGCAGCTGCTGTCGAAAGCCGCCGAGCGCCTTCAGGATTCCGTGCGTGTTCGGATTCAGCGCCTCGACGAGGACGAGCGCGACGAAGGCGAGCACCCACGCCGATAGCGGTGGCAGCATCAGCTTTTCCTTTTTGACGACCATCCGCAGAACGACCCCGAGGCTGACGGAGAAGATCAGCACGTTGCGTACAACGGCGGCGGATTCGTGGCCGCCGCTGCCGAGCTTGGCGGGCCCTTCGAGCAGGCCGAGGTAGATCGCGACGATCACGAGCGACATCTCGTAGCGGGGGCTGACGATCAGGACGACGACGCCGATCGCGCCGCCCAGCAGCGCGAACAGCAGTACATAGCTCGGACGGCTCACCTGGGTGCTGATCGCCAGCGCCAGCGCGAGCGGGATCAGCGCGCTGAGCGCGATCAGCGACAGGTCGACCATGCGCCGCCTGAGCACGACCGGATGCGTGCTCCCGGCGGGGCTCGACAGCCGCGCGTCGGCCATGCTCATCTCCGAATCAGGCCGCGTCCCCGCAACTGAGCGGGCGACCACGAGAAGCCATACCGTTGCATGTCCTTGCGCGGCACGCAGTTGACGGCCGCGCCGAAGATCGGGGCGCTGGCGGTTCGCGTCAGCAGCTCGGCGAGCCGCTGGGCAGACACGTCTCGCGTGTGTCCGATCCGGACGACGATGATGATCCCGTCGACGAGTCGAAGGAGCGCAAGCGCGTCGCTGACTTCGAGCGGCGGCGGCGCGTCGATCAGCACGTAGTCGTGTTCCTCGGCGAGGGCCCTCATCAGCGACTCCATCGCCTCGGAGCCCAGGAGCGCCGGCGGGTTGGGTGCAGCTCCGCCGCTGAGCAGAACGGATATCGACCCGACGCCCTCGGTCTGCACCGCCGTCGAGATACCGCCGTCTGAGGATGCGGCCTCAGCGGCCGGGCCCGACCCGGACGTCTTCACGATCTGCATCGCCGTCCCGGACGCCACTCGTCCGGTGAGAACGTCGGCCAGGCCGTTCGGCGAGTCGACGTCGAGCAACCGCGCCAGGGTGGGTCGGCGGAAGTCGGCCTCGACGACCGCGACGCGCTCACCGCTTTCGGCTTGCACCCTGGCGAGGTTCGCGACCAGCGTCGAGCGGCCATCGCCGGCGTCACCGCTCAGGCAGAGGAGCACCCGCGAGCCGCCCTGCGCCTTTCCACCGAGCACGTCGCCGAGGCGCAGCGCCGTGTTCAGGCGCCGCAGCGGCTCGACGAGCGCCTTGGCCGGGCCGCGACCACCGCCGGGACGCACCACCGGCGAGCCGACCTTGGGGAGCGCGGCGAGCACCTGGGTGTTGAAGATCTGCTCGACCTCCCCGAGCGTGCGAATCCGCCGATCGAAGCGGCTCAGCGCGTAGGCTCCGATCGCGGCGAGGACCAGGCCGAGGACGAAGCCGAAGATCGCGTTCTTTTTCGGCTTCGGGGAGACCGGCACCGGACTGGCCTTGGCCGGCGTGACCTGCTGGACACCGGTGAAGCCGGACAGCGCCGCTTCGAGCTGGCTGACCTTGGCTGCGAGGGTGGCAGCCTGGATCTCGGTGGAGGTGCTCGTGCCGGTGGTGCCTTTCGCGCCTTTGCTCTTCGGCGTCGTTTCGATCCTGCGCAGCTGTTCGCGCGTGTTCGTGATCTGCGTTTTGACACCCCGCAGGTAGTTGGCCCGCTGTCGTGCGACATACGCCTGCGCGTAGGCGTCGGCGAGCCTCACCGCGCCCTTCGGGGTGCGGGCTTCTGTGGCGATGACGATGAAGTCGCTGGACCCGCTGGCCGTAGCCTTGGCTTTTCCTTTCGCGGCCGCGAAGTTGTGCTGTTCGCGCAGCCGTTTGTGAACCCCGAGACCGACGACGCTCGAGTTGATTATTTCGACTTGGTCGCTCAGCGCGCGGCCGCTCAGCGTCGTTTTCCCCCCGCCGCTGCTCGGGACGCCGGTCTGTTCTGAGCTGCCCGAACCGAGATACAGCTGGGTGCGCGCCGTGTAGACGGCGGGCTGGCGCTTGTAGTAAAGATATGTACCGGCACCGACGAGGATCGCGACGGCCAGGATCAGCCACTTTCGTTTCCAGAGCGGGGCCGCGATGCTTGCGGCGTCGGTCGTTGCGTCGTTCATCGACTGGGATTCCCCATCCGTGGCCGGAGACCAGCCATTGTAGGTTCGCGCTTCGTAGGCCAGAAGCGTACCGAGCCGCAGGTCACTTGGCGCAACCCCAGCTGCAACGATGCGCGGGTGTCTGGAGTGAGAATCCCGTCCGACGAGAACGCCATCGAACAGCACGGCCGGGCGCAGGCCGGCGCCGACGCGGCCGCCGGCGGCCCGCTCGGCGCGCGCCGGCGCGTGCTGATCGTCAGCCATCCGGCGATCGTGAGCCTCAACCAGGAGGTCTATCGCGAGCTCGCCGACCGCGGGTGGGAGGTGACGATCGTGCTTCCGAGCCGCTGGACGAACTCCTACTCGGACAGCGACCTGCGGCCGGTCCCGCTCGCCGGGCTCGAGCACGCCCTGCGGCCCATCCGAGTGGTCCTCGCGGGACGGCCGCAGCGCCACTTCTATCTCGCCGCCGCCGGCGCGCTCGTCAGGCGGGCACAAGCGGATGTGGGCTTCGTCGAGGAGGAGCCCTTCGCGCTGGCTGCCGCCCAGTGGGGCTTCGCTTTCGCCCGCCTCGGAATCCCGTTCGGCGTCCAGCGCGCCGAGAACATCGACCGGTCCTTCCCCCTGCCGGTGCGATGGCTGCGCTCACGGCTGCTGAGCCGGGCCGCCTTCGTGGCGGCGCGCTCGGAGACCGCGGCGCGGCTCGCGCGTGCGTGGGGGGCCCGCGGCGAGGTCCAGTTCGCGCCGCACACGGTCCCCGACTGGCCGGCTAGCGGCGCTGCGCCGGTAGAGCCTCCGTTCACGGTCGGCTACGCCGGCCGCCTTGTCGAGAGCAAGGGGGTGATGGACCTGCTGGCCGCGGTGCGGGAGCTGAGCGCTCCGGTGGAGCTGCTGCTGATCGGGGAAGGGCCGCTGCGCGGGCTGCTCGAGGACCAGCCGATCCCCGGCACGAGCGCCCGCGTGCTGAGCGGCGTCGCACATACGGGCATGCCCTCCGCGTACGAGCAGATCGACGTGCTCGTGCTGCCCTCGCGCACGACGCCGACATGGAAGGAGCAGTTCGGCAGGGTTGATCGTCGAGGCGCTGTGGTGCGGCGTCCCCGTCGTCGGGTCGGACTCGGGCGAGATACCGTGGCTGATCGGCTTGACAGGAGGCGGGCTGACGTTTCCCGAGGGCGACTCGCACGCGCTCGCCGAGCGGCTCTCGCGGCTGAGGGAGGATCCCGCGCTCCGGGGTCGGCTCGCGGCGGCGGGCCGAAGCGCGGCGGAGCGGCTGTTCTCGGTGCCCGCGGCGACCGACCCGCTCGAGCGGCTGCTGGCGGCGGCGGCCGATTCCCGCGCCGTTGACAGCTGAGCTTCGCCGGCGCCGCAGCGCTCAGCCCGCGAGGGCAGCTCGCAGGCGCGCGTAGAGATCGTGGTGCTCGTTCACCATGCGCGAGGAGGAGTACGCGAGTGCCGACTCGCGCGCCGCGGAGCCCATGCGGGCCCTGAGGCCGGGGTCGTCGGCGAGCGCGCGCAGAAAGCCGGCTATCCGGGTCGGTTCGCGATCGATCAGGAAGCCGTTCTCGCCATGCTCGATCAGCTCCCGCACGCCGCTGACCGGTGTCGCGAGGAGCGGCAGGCCGCTGGCGGCGGCCTCGAACGTGACGAGCGAGAAGGTCTCGTAGGCAGAGGGAAGCACGAACGCGTCGGCGAGCTGATAGACGAGCGCGACGTCCGAGGTCAGGCCGAGCCATCGCACGCGGTCGCCGACCTGGAGCTCCTCGGCGAGTTGCGCGTATTCGGCCTGCGCGCCGGCGCCCGCGACGACGAGCGTCCAGCCGGGTGCGAGCGCCAACGCGCGGATCGCCGGCTCGAGGCCCTTGCGCTTCCACTCGCTTCCGACGAAAGCGGCGACGAGCGAGGATTGCGGGATTCCCATCGAGTCGCGGAGCTCCCGCGCTTCCGCCGTGCGCGCACCCGGCGCGAAGGTTCGCGTGTCGACTCCGTTGTTGATCGTCACCACGCGGCGCGCGAGCGCGGGGGAGTGCTCGCGGACCTCTTCGGCGACGCCCTCGGAGACGCACACGATCGCGGCAGGCCGGTTGGCGCGCAGGCCGAGACGCTCGCCGAGGCGCTTGAGGACGGCGGCGACGCGCACGTGGCTACGGAACAGCGGCGTCGAGCGGCTCGCGTTGGCGGGGCCGACCTGTTGGCAGTAGTGGATCGCGACGACGTCGAGGCGATCTAGCACGATCGCGCCGGTCGCCTGCACGAGCCCTCGCCGGCGGCGGCGCACCGCGATCGAGCCGGCGAGCATGAACCACGGATAGGCGAGCGCGAACGGGCGACCCGGCGCACGTACGCGATGGAAGACGACTCCGGAATCGGGCGGCAGCGCGCATGTGCGTGAGATCACCGTCACACGGTGGCCGAGCGCCCGCAAGCCGAGAAGCAGGTCCGACAGCTGCCGCTCCATCCCGCCGACCGGGCCGATGTCGTGCGCGACGCTCGTCACGTCGAGCGGCCGGTCCTGCACGCGGCCGGCATGCTGCTGCCTGGTGTCCACCTGGGTCGGTGCCATCGTCCTCCCGCGAGTGTGCCTCAGACCCCTCTACCCACGCGGCTCGTGCTCATCTGCGGCCATCGAGGATCTCGTCGAGTGCGGCGAAGAACCGGCGTCGCATCGCCGCGGTCGTGTACTCGTCAGCTCGTCCTGTCCGTTCCAGGCCTGCAGCCGGCCGACGAGCCCGACAATCGGCACGTCCGCGGGAAGCTCGAGCTCGGCGGGACGCTCGTCGGGCGGCGGGGTTGGCGAGCCGGCCGCTACGACGAAGGTGCGCCGGCGCGGTAGCAGGCGCTCCTGCGCCCGGACCGAGAACTGCGAGGAGCAGCCGATCGCGCGCGCCGGCAGCAGCGTCGCGCCGCCGTCGAGCCAGCTGCTTTTGGGGATCGCATGCTGCCACCAGACGACGCGGCGGCCCTTCCCCGCGAGCAGGGCGGCGGCGCGCCGTAGAGCTGGGTTTTCGCGGACCAGTTGACGATCACGTCCGGCCGCCGCGCGCGGATGAGCCGTGCGAGGTGTACCACCGTGAGCAGCCAGCGGTGCGCTTCGCGCAGGCGTCCGGCCCGCACGACCTCGACCCGAAGACCGGCCTCGCGCAGCTCCGTCACCCACGGCCCATCGGTGAAGAAGACCGCCTCGAGCTCGTGCTCGCTCGCGCGGCCCTCCTCGAGCACGCCGTGGAGCATCGCCTCTGCACCGCCGAGACGCTCGCCCCAGGGGACCGTGAACAGGACGCGCATGGCCGCCCTACGCGCGGCGCGCCGCGCGCAGCGCCACACTCAGGTGCGGATAGCGGAGCAGGCGCGTGAGCGGGCGGTCGAGCACGACGAGCGCGCGCAGGGGAAGCATCAGCGCCCACGCGATCGGCAGCCCCAGCCGCGCCGTCAGCCGGCGCATCAGGTTCGTCAGCTTCTGCGAGACGACGCCGCTGACGAAGTCCTCGCTCGTCACGTCGAGCCCCGCGCTCTCGGCGAGCTGGCGCAAACGCTCGCGCGAGTATCCGTAGCGAACGTGCGAGCCGTCCTCGACGCCGCTCGGATGGGGCTCCTCCGACCACAGCGGACGGTGAGCGTCGAAGGGCGCCGTCAGCAGCAGCTGCCCTCCGGGGTTTAGCATCGCGGCGAGCGCCGTGACGAGGCGCTGGTCGTCGCTCAGGTGCTCGACGGTCTCCAGGCAGATGATCTGGTCGAAGCTGCCCAGCGACGCCTGCTCGCGCTCGACCTCGCGCAGGTCGAGCGTTCGGAAGTCGATGCCGTCGATGCCGAGGACCTCCGCGCGCCGCCGCGCGTCCTCGAGCTCGCGGGGCGAGAACGAAGCCGCGAGCACCGCGTTGCCGCTGCGGGCGGCATAGATCGTGAACGCACCGTTGCCGCAGCCCGCGTCGAGCGTTCTCACCTTTTCGGCACGCAGGTGTTGTCGAAGCCACAACCAGCGGTCGAGCACACACGGGTCTCCGTGGATCAGCAGGGGCGTCCAGCCCAGCGCTCGAAGCATCGTGTCCGGCATGGGCGAAACATACCGACGAACAACCGTCTGGCCGAGCCTGCCTGCCGGGGGCTACCCTTCGCGGGCGCGGCCCGCCCGCGCGAGAACCGCGCAATGTCGATTCCCGACCGAAAAGCCGAGCCACGCGCGGACCGCCGCATCCGGGTCGCGCTCGCACACGATTACCTGCTGGTCATGCGCGGAGCGGAGCGCACCTTCTCCGCGATGGCCGAGCTCTATGACCAGTCGCCGATCCTGACGCTGCTCTACGACGAGCGGGGTACCGGCGGACGCTTCGCCGGACGCTCGATCACCACGTCATGGCTCCAGCGTCTCGGCGTCGGCCAGCAGGGGTTCAGGCGGTTGCTGCCGCTCTACCCGCTTGCGGTGGAACGCCTGAAGCTGCCGCCGAGCGACGCGCTGGTGAGCAGCAGCAGCGCGTTCGCGCACGGTATACGCGTGCCCGAGGGAACGGTGCACGTGTGTTACTGCCACGCGCCGTTTCGCTATGCGTGGTATGAGCAGGCCCGCGCGCTCGCGGAGACACCATTGCCGCTGCGCCCGGCGTTGAGGGTGCAACTGCGATGGATGCGCAGATGGGACCTCGCGGCCAGCCGGCGCGTGGACGTGTACATCGCGAATTCGGTGCTCACACGCGAACGCATCAAGAGGTTCTATGGCCGTGACGCGCCGATCATCCATCCGCCGGTCGAGACTCACCGTTTCACCCCGAGCGATGCGGGCGACTCACTGCTCGTCGTCTCGGAGATCGTCCGGCACAAGCGCGTGGATGTGGCGCTCGAGGCCGCGCGGCGGGCACGTGCGCCGATCCAGGTCGTGGGCTCAGGGCCCGAGTACGCTGCGTTGCGCGACGCCTACCCGGAGGCGCGGTTCCTGGGGCGCGTGGAGGACGCCGAGATCGCAAGGCTCTACGCGAGCGCGCGCGCCGTGGTCGTGCCGAGCATGGAGGAGTTCGGGATCACCGCCGTCGAGGCCCAAGCAGCCGGGCGCCCCGTGATCGCGGCCGCCGCCGGAGGAGCGCTCGAGACGGTGCTCGACGGGCAGACGGGACGGCTGGCGGCGTTCGACGACGTCGACGCGTTCGCGGCGGCGATCGAAGGCATCGAGCAGCTCGACTTCGATCCGGCGCGGGCGACGCAGAACGCAGCCCGCTTCTCTGTGGAGGCGTTCACGAGCAAGCTGGCGGCGGTTGTCTCGCGCGCCGTCGAGCGGCTCGAGGACACGCGCGCGGCGGTCGACGGGTGAATCTGGGGCCCGATAGCGGCTGATAGGGTGCGCCGATGCCAGCCGCCAGACCGCTTCGAATCGCATGGCTCGGAGGAGCGCCCGTCGAGGGCGGAGGAGCGCCCGGGATCGTCACCGACCTGCTCGAAGGCCTCGCCGAGCGTGGTCATCGAATCGACTGCTTCTTCCCTGCGTCGCCGCGCGAGCTGCCCGAGCGGCTCGCCAAGTACGAGTCTTTGAAGTTCGTCTGGGGAACCAGTGACTGGCGATGGGACAGGTGGTACAGCCGCACGAAAGTCGGCGCATTCGCAACGGGCCTCTTCTCCCGCGGGCTCGCGTCGGTGCGGCTGCGCCGCGAGGTCGTTCGGCGACACCGCGAGCAGCCCTATGACCTGATCTACCAGAATCAGTCGATCGAGTCACTGGGTGTTCCGACCTCGCTGGCGCGCACGCTGCCGTTCGTGATCCGCCCGGACACCCATCAGGCCGGAGAGCTGAAGTGCCTGCTGAGGGAGTGGCGTCTGAGCCTGCGCTGCCAGCCCCCGTATGTCTTCGTCGTCGTCGCCTCGATCATGTTCGTTCGCGCACTCGTGCAACGGGTGAAGATTCGCGACGCGAACCTGCTCGTCGCGATCAGCAGCGTATTCCGCGATCACATGGTTCACGACTACCACTTCCCGCTCGAGCACACCGTCGTCGTGCAGAACCCTGTGAACCTCGACCGCTTCGTCAACGCAGAGCGTGGCAGCGGCGAGCCGCCCGTGGTGCTGGTGCCGACTCGGATCACGGCGCGCAAGGGGATCGAGGACGTCGTCTCCGTCGCGAAGCTCCTGCACGAGCGCGGCGTGAACGCCCGGGTGCGCATCGTCGGCGGCCCGAGCCTGTTCTCCGACTACACGAAGCTGCTGGAGGATCTCCCGACGGACAACTCCGAATGGATCGGGAAAGTCGCCCACTCGGACATGCCCGCGGAGTTCCTTCGCAGCGACGTCATGCTGCTTGCCAGCAAGTTCGACCCGTGCCCGATGGTCGTTCTCGAGGGGTTGGCCGCGGGCGTGCCGGTCGTGGCGACGAGCGAGGTCGGCTCGATCGAGCAGGTGGACCGCTCGGTGGCCGCCGAGGTGACGCCCGGCGACGTCGAAGGGCTCGTCTCCGCGATCACCGCGATGCTCGAGCGCGTGCGCGCCGATCCGCACGGGACGAGGGCGCTCGCGCGGGCCGAGGCCGAGCGCCTGTTCGCACCGTCAGTCATCTGCGATCAGCTCTCCGCGGCTCTGGAGGGACTGGTGACCGGAGCAGAGGACGAGTCCTCCGCAGAGGTCGTCGCGGCGCCGGCCTCCCCTAGGTGAGCTCCGACAGCCAGCCCGAGCCGCCAGCGGCGATCTTCGCGTAGATGCGCTCCGACTGACGCAGCTGGTGTTGTTCGAAGCGTCGTTCCCACCGGCGCCAGCGCAGCCCGTTCAGGAGCCGCACGGCGGCACTCAGGCCCGGCACCGGCGGTGCGACGATCGGCGCCGGCGACAGCCGACGGTGCGCCGGGCTCAGTTCTCCCGAGCGAAACCCGGCGCCGTGGTGGTAGACGACGTCGCCGTAGATCGCAAAGTAGAGCGGGTCGATGTCATGGCGGTTCGAGCGCAGCACCTCGGCCCACGGCGTCCTGGTGAGCTCGAGCCTGCGCAGCAGGTTTCCGCCCACGTCGGACGTCGGCCTGCCACGCGTTCCCGGCCAGGTCGAGCCGGCCGTCCAGTCACCCGGCAGGGCACGCCACGTGCCGACGGACATCACACAGAAACAGGGGTGTGGCTGAGGCTCCTCGACGTTCTCGGCGCGGCGCACGGCGACCACGCCCGCCCTCGCGAGCCCCTCTTTCACCAACGGCATCGGATCGCCGATCGGGAAGGCGTCGCCGTCGAGGAACATCAGGAGGTCCTCATCGGAGGCCTCCTCGGCGATCTCCATCGCCATGTGGTTGAGCTTGCCGGCATGCGAGCCGCGCTGGACGAGGATCCTGTCGAAGTGCGCCGCGTAGGAAGGGTCGATTCCCTCGAGCGACGACCACGTCTGAAACGGGACCGTGATGTGCTCGCGCAGATGTCGCGCCTGGATCTCGATCCAGCGCGGGGAGGCGTAGTGCACGGTTGCGACGTAGAGCACCTCGGAATTATCCCCGGCCCCGGCGCGCGACGACGAGCGCGCTGCTCGGCGCCGCGATCACGCGCGCGCCGGCTCGCCGGATTCGGCTCCGCAGGCGATCGGCAGGACGGTGACGAGCCCTGTGCGGCGGTTGAGAGCCACGCTTCGGACGCAGACGGCGCTCGCCTCGGGGGCGGGCTCGTACGCCTTCACACGGGCTCCGCGACCGGCCGCCAGAACCGGAGGAAGCCGATGTTCGCGCCGACGTCGACGCACAGGTCGTCCGGGCGCAGAAGGTCGATCACGAAGATCGCGTCGTCGCGCTCGGTCAGCCCCGTCCCCGCGATGACGGCGGCGACGCGGCTCCAGCTAGGGCGAGCAGCTGCGATCCGTCGGCGCAACGGATCGTGACCGTGCGGGCGCCGGTGCGCCGCCACAGCTGCCATCCCTACAGCCGGGCGAGCGTGCCGAGCGCACGCGTGCCATCGGTCCGCTGGGCGAGGACGAGCGAGGAGTGCGCGAACCCCCTGTACAGGACGGACAGTACCGGCATGCGGCGTAGGCGCACGGACATGCCGGGGTGTCGAGAGGCCTAGAGACCGCGGCGCCCGAGAACGTGCGGGACGGTGCGCAGCAGGATCTTGACGTCGGCCCAGAGCGACCAGTTGGCCACGTACAGATAGTCGATCGCGACCATCTCCCTGAGCGGCACCTTCGCCGGACCGAGGATCTGCCAGGGACCGGTCATGCCGGGGGTCAGCTCGAGGCGGCGGCGGTGCCAGCCCTCTATCCGCTGGTCCTCCTCGATCACGAGCGGCCGCGGGCCGACGAGGCTCATCTCGCCGCGGACGATGTTCAGCAGCTGGGGCAGCTCGTCGAGTGCGCTGCGCCGCAGCCACCTCCCGACGCGCGTGACGCGTGGGTCTTCGGCGATCTTGAAGAGCCCCTCCTGGGCCTCGTTGCGGTGGCGCAGCGACTCCTTCATCGCCTCGGCCTCGGGGATCATCGTGCGGAACTTGAGCATGTAGAAGCGGTGACCGTGGCGGCCGACGCGCAGCTGGCGGAAGAACACCGGCCCGCGGCTGTCGAGCTTGATCGCGATCGCGATCGCGATCAGCAGCGGCGAGATCGCGAGCAGGCCGAGCGATGCGCCGACGAGGTCGAAGGCCCGTTTGAAGGCGGCGGACGAGCGCGTGAGGTCGAAGCGCCTGACGCCCATCACCGTCACGCCGTGGACATCGTCGAACTCGACGGAGGAGCCCACGACCTCGAGCAGGCGCGGGACGACGCTGACCCTCACGCCGACGGCCTTCAGCGTGCGCACGAGGTTGAGCATCTCGCCGGCGTCGACGCTGCGGGGGGCGATGATCGCGCGATGCACGTCGAGCGTCTGTGCGAGGTCGCGTATCTCGGTGAGGCGCGGCTCGGAGAAGGTGTCGGTGGACCATGGCTCGACCTTGTCGAGATCCAGATGGGCGACGACCTTCGCGTTGATGCCACCGTGGCCGCCGAGCTTCGAGCGGATCGTCTCGGCGGAGAGCTCATCACCGATGAAGAGACATCGCTCCACGGGGGCGATCCGCAGCGTGATCGCTCGCGCGGTGGCGCGGTTGAGGATCAGCAGCCCGGCGAGCACGAGCCACAGGAAGAGCGCCTCGTGACGGTCGAGCGTGCCGCTGACGAGCAGGCCGCCGGTGAGCCACGCGACGAGCGCGCAGAGCGTCGCCAGCTGAAAGAGCTTCGGCGCCTCGTCGAGCGTCGTCTTGCGCAGGAGCGTCTCGTCACGGTCGTACAGCCCGTTGATCTTGGCCGCGATCACGAGGATCGGCACCGCCGCGACGCCCGCCCACGTCAGCTGCAGCGAGCGGCGCGAGAGGGCGACCGTGAGCACGAACGCAGCCACGATCGCGACGACGTCGGCGAGCACCAGCATCCGCCTGAAGAGCGCGTCCCTGCGCATACATGCAGCCGGTCCGCGCACCTCCGCGATCCCCGGCGCGGTGAGTCGAAGCCTGACCGCCAAGCCGAGGAGCCCGCGCGAACTCGAGGCAGGGGGGTTCCAATGAACACCAGCCTCGGTCCTGCTCCCCGTCTCGACACTCATAGCGTCTCCCGCCTCCTTGCTTGCCCCACCAAGCCCAGATTTTGGGCCCGTCGGCCTCAACAGTTGTTGAGGTCCCGTGACCACTGCTAACGCTGGTGGCCGATCATAAACATCGCTGAAAGCTAAAGCAAGTCCCAAGCCTTAAATGTTGCCGAGCCGTGGCGAACGGTGAGCGCATGTTGTCGATCGGTTTTGTGATATTTATATCGGCACGACATTTGTCGGGCTTTTTCGTCGGGAAGATCAAGGCCGCGACGGCGTCTACCGATACAAGAGACAGAACGGCCGCATCGAGGCTCAACGCGATCCAATGCTCCTCATCCTGATCCCCATCGGCTGGCTCGCCATCGTGGCCTTCTTCGTGGTCCTCTGCCAGGCAGCAGCACGCGGAGACGCCGCTATGCTCGCGACCGCTCGACCTCCGCGGGTGCCCGCCCGGGCAAGGATGACGGTCTTCGAGGGGACGCACGCAGGCGCAGCTCGCGACCGCGGGGGCATGCCGCTGGCGGCCGCGACCGGCCTGACCATGCGAACCCACGCGCCGAAGCGCGGCGCCGGCGCACGGCGCCTACGCTGCGTTCGCTGAACGCCGCGTTCGCTGAGGCCGATACCGGCGGCGGCCGGCTCCGTAAGGGAGCTCTATCCGCCGCCTTGGGTCGCGCCGCCCCGATGACGCTGCCGGGGTGAAGCCCCCCGAAGCCACCCGGTTGAAGCGCCCGAGAGCTCAGCGGAAGCGCCCGAGAGCTCGGCGCACACCCAGCGGCGTGGCGCCGGCGACGCTGGCGGCCGAAACGGGGCCGGGCCGCTCCACCTGGAGCGGCCCGGCCGCGTCACTTCCC
>DATAYP010000061.1:0-26349 GCA_036272475.1 Solirubrobacteraceae bacterium
GCGAGCGCGGTGCCCATGATCGACATGCCGATGCCGGCATCGCCCCAGAAGAGCTCCTCGTTGACGATCGGCAGCGTGAGACCGGTCGGGTCGGCGAAGAACTGGGCGAGCCCTTCGAACCCGTACAGGCCGATCTTCGCCGCCTCGGCGATGATCGGCCACGGCGTCTCCTCCCGCTCGTCCCACTCGTGAGCCGCTGGGCGCACCACGTCCGCCGCGAACCCGTGCACCCAGTCACGTATGTCCTTCTGATCCTGCGTCAGCTCGAGCGAGAACGTGACCTCCTGGTTCGCCGCACCGGTGATGGCGGCTAGGGCGGCCTCCGCGTTGAGCGTCGTGGAGGACGGAGCTGTGGCTGACATGAGCGAAGACCACCTTGGGCGAGTTGGGCCGCGAAGGGCGTCGCGGACGTGGAATGAGGATCGTTGGGCCGCCGAGTATAAACGCCGTCGCTGGCAATGAATTGCCGGGCGCGTGGCGCGGGCTGCTCAAGAGCGCGGTACGCAGACTGACCGCTCGGCGTGCGGGCTTGGACGGGGCCGGCGGCGGGACGATTCGTCAGCCGTGAACCCTCGCTCGGCGGCGGATAAACACCCGTCGAGGCGCATGGCCAACCTTTCATGGCGCGATGGGGGCTTATCCGATTGTCCAAGCATGCCCCAGCGAATATCCCAGCGACGCCCCCGAACCCGCACCGACGCGACGTCAGACGTGCGGCGTATCGGCCCCAAGGTTGACGGCCCGGCCAGCGAGGTGGTCCGCGCGACAGTCGCGCGCAGCGCCGGGACCGGGCCCATGGTCAGCGACGTCCCGGAGCTGTGCGCCTGCCGGACGCGAGGTTGGCCGGCGGCCGTGGGTCGCGGTCACCAATAGCACATGCGTGGAGCGACGCTTGGCGGCGCGCCACCCAGCTTTTACCCTCGCGAACCATGTCAATAACCAGAACCCGGATGCCCAGGCCGCTCTACCAACGCCTGCCGCCCGGCCCCCACGGGGTGCCCCGCGAGGATGTCGCGCGCAACCAGCGCACCCGCCTCTACGGCGCGATGATCGAGGCCATCTGGCAATTCGGGTACCGGAACACCAGCGTCGCTGACGTGCTTGCGCTCGCCGGCGTATCACGCAGGACCTTCTACGAGCACTTCGCAAACAAGGAGGCATGCTTCCTCGCGACGTTCAACATCATCCTCGCGCGCGAACGAAAGCGCATGATCGAAGCGTGGGACGGCGAGCACGGGTGGTCGAACCGGCTGTATGCCGCCTGCAGCGCACTGCTCGGCGGCGCGGCCGCTGACCCACGAGGACTGCACCTGGTGCTGGTCGAGGCGAGCACCGCCGGCTCAAACACCCGGACGTGCGCGCAACAGACTGCCGCAACATTCGCGCGCATGCTGGCGAGCGCCCACCGGCTCACACCCGACCGCAGGCTCCCACCGCTCGCACCCACCGCGATCGTCGGGGGAATCCGCCACATCATCGTGAGACGACTGCTCGAGCGTCGCGAGCAGGAGCTGCTCCGGCTCACCGACGGGGGCTCCCGAGGGCATCGAGGCGATGCGCACAAGCGCGCGGGAGCCGCCGAAGTCCTCGACTGGATCGAGTGCTACCAGTTACGCGCCACGGCCCCAGTGCCAGCCCATACCCCCAGCGAGCCGACAGAGACTCCACGGATCGCGCGGCTGACCGGACGCGATGGCGGCGCACGGCGCGTGGACGGGGTCGCTGCTGAGGCACTCGAGGTGGCGCGCCGCAGGATGGACGCAGCAGCCTCCTGGCCGGAGGCCGTGCCCCGGGCGCTCGCCGGGGTGGCGGCGCACCTGGCGAAGAACGCCGCGATCATCGAACAGGCGGCGAGCACACCACGAAAGGACCCTCGAGCCATCGAGGAGACCGTCGGTCGGCTCGAGCAGCTCGCGCGCGTGCTCACCAACGGCGCCCCGGCGCCACGCTGCGCACCCGGCGTCGCACACGAGGCAATCGCCGGAGCGCTCGGCACGGTCATCTCCGACCACGCCCGCCACGGACGCCTCGCACAACTCCCGGGCGCCGTGAACCACATCGCAGTAATCGTGCTCGCGCCATACCTCGGGGCGCGAGGCGTGCGGGAAACGATGCGCGCCAGCGAATAGAGCCGGACCGCAGCGAGGTTGCCCGCCTGAGCGCGGCTCGGTGTGGCACCGACGCGAAACGACCTGGTGGGGACGGCAAACCGCCTTGCGTCCGGTTTTCGGGGAGCCATGCGGCCGAGGGTGGCCGCCGTCCCTGCTCTGATCGAGCCCGCACCGATGCCTAACGGTAAGGGTGCCCGCGGCCTCGTCCCAATGCAATGGTTCGAGCTGGCTCGCCGGGGGCCGTGCTGCTCGGAGCGAAAGCGCGGGTGAAGACCTCTGCCTGCTCGCTCGCCGCGCGAGCGTGAAGGTAACGTGACGTGGTGGAGAGCGCGGCATGGCCCATGGCCGACTGGATCGTGACCAGGTCGACGCCGGCGGCCGCCAGGAGCGAGCCGTAGGTGTGGCGCAGGTCGTGGAAGCGCAGCGGGCGCAGCTTGGCAGCGTCCCTGGCGCGCTTGAACCGGCGACGCAGAGCCGACCCGTTGAGCGGCCGGCCAAACGCGTTGCAGAACACGAGCTCGTCGGGATCGGTGTAGTTGGCGCGCCGGCTGAGACGGTCCAGCGCGGCGGCCGCCTGGTCGGGAAGGGGAACACGCCTCACCCGTCCGGACTTGGTGGACGACTCGATCCCGGCGCTCATCGCACGGGCAACCGTCAGGGCATGGCCCGCAAAGTCCACATCGCGCCAGCGAAGAGCCAGCAGCTCCCCCTGGCGCAGGCCCGCGTAGGCGGCAACCCGGACGATCTCGCCGTCCTGACGGTCCTCGCCGCGCTCCTGCTCCCCGACCGCCGGGCGGGCCGGATCCCGGTTCCGGCCCTCAGCCAGGGCCCGCGCCAGCGCCTCGATCTCCTCAGGGGTGTAGAACACCAGGACCCCGGGGCCGCGTTCGCGACGCTTGTCCGCACCGCTCGCCGGGTTGGCTGGCAAGCCATAGGCGCCGTCTTTCATCCCGTAGCCATAGACGGCCGAGACGGTCGCCCGGTACTTGTTCACCGAGCGTGCTGACTTTTTCGTCGCGCTGACCCTAGCCAGCATCGCCTCCACATCGCGGACCGTGACTTTCGCCGCGGGCAGATCGCCGAGCGAGGCCATGATGTGCCCCGCGGACTCACCCTTCCGCCGCGTGTAAGCGACCCCCGGCTCCGCAAGCAGGTATGAGTAATCCGCGAGCGTCGACGGCTTCGCGCCCTTCACGTCCGCCAGCCAACGCAGGTACGCGTGCGCAACCTCGCGGAACGTCACGCCGCGAGTGAGGCGCTCGCGCTCCACGCGCTCCCGCTCCTCCGAGTCGCTGACATATGACGCGACGAGCTGGGCCGCCGCGACATGGGCGCGGCGCTCGTCGAATGATCGAGCCGGAACTCGCCCTCCGCGCGGGCGCCACTCACCCGTGGCCTTGTCACGGTCCAGCCAAGCGGCGCCGATGCGACGCTTGACCTGGCGTCCCCCATGCCGGAACTTCGCCTCGTAGAAGGCCTCGCCGCGTTCCTCACGTATCACTATTGCAGCGCTGGGGGTAGAATCGTGCATCGGCGGTTTTGGGTCTCCGAGCACCGCCGATTCACTGTTTTACGGCGGCCTCTTTGGTGTTACGGAAACCCATCCTACACCGTCCCGGTACCAGCTCGGTACCAGGCTGCGGCCCGGTACCACTTTCGGTACCGAACAGGCCGCAATCGCCCCTCCAGAGCCGTATTTAACGCATCTAAACGCTCCCAAAATGCGTCACTCAGACTCCACCGGGCGGACTTGTAAACAGGGGGTCAGCGGTTCGAGTCCGCTCTCCGGCTTCCCTAGAAGAGCCTGCAAACAGGGCGGTTTTCATGCCGCCACGCTCGACTCGGCAGGCTCCGTCGCAGCCGGTTCAGACGCCCTGTTGCCCGTTAGTGCCCGATAAGGACGCCCGACGAGCGCCGCGAGCTTCTCCGGCTCACCGTCACGTCGATCCATCGCACGAGCGTAGATCGCGAGCGCGAGGTTCGGGCTCGTGTGCCCCATCTGCGCCATGACGTAAGGCGGGCTCTCCCCCAGCGCGTAGAGCAAGCTCGCGAACGTGCGCCGCAGCGAGTGAGGCGTCAACCCCTCCGGCAGCGGCTCAGCGTCACGCTCGACGAGCGCCTCGTTGGCCGCCTCGACGGCCGGTGCGAGGACACGGCGCCGGAGGTTGCTCGCCTGCTGGCGCCCGCCCGTGCTCGTCGCGAACACGAAGGCGTCACCCTCACCACGAACGGCAGCGGCGAGAGCGGCAAGCTCGTCGCGCAGGAGCGGCAAGAGGTCAACCGTCCGCTCGGCCGCCGCCGTCTTGCCAGCACGGACACGCAGCCGCCCACTCGCGAGGTGAACGTCACTCCACCGGAGGTTGAGCCGGCGAGCGACGTCGACGGCGAAGATCGGCTCGTCGCGCTCCTCGAGCGCGCGCTGCTGCGCCTCGGCGATCCACTCGCGGGCGATGACGCGCTCGTCGGCTCCGACGTCGGCGAACTCGCCGAGGTACTCGCGGCGGAACGCGGCCGGGGCGAGCGACTGCTCGGCGCTCGCGACGACCTCGGGCTCTATCCACGTCGCATCGGTCAATGCCCAACGGTGCGTCGCGACGTACTCAGCTCCATCCTCATCGCCTCGGCGGGCGAAGTCGTAGAACGCACCCTCGGGAGCACCCGGCGACCCGGCGAGCACGATCCGGGCGTCGGGTCGTGCGGCAGTCGTCGGCAGGGCGGCTCCGAGCAGCAGGTCATCGTCCACCTGAGCCGCCTCATCGACGAGGAGAAGGTCCACCGTCCAGCCGCGCACCGCGCGCTCAGACGCAGGCACCGAGCGGATCTCGCTGCCGTTCGAGAGCGCGAGCAGGCCCGAGTTCTCATCGACGACGCTGCCGACGAGGAGGGGCGAGCGCGTGGCGACCTCAGCAGCCTGCGCGAGCAGACGGCGCGAGGCATCCTCGCCAGCGGAGATCACGAGCACACGCTGCTCGCGGCGCGCGTACGCCCACCACAACGCGAGCACCGAGAGGCTGCGGCTCTTCCCCGACTGGCGCGGAGCGACGAGCGCCGTGGTGCGCCGCTCGAGCGCGAGCGACTCAGCCTGCCAGTCGGTGAGCGGCTGCTCGATGGCGCGAGCGAAGGTGGCGAGGTCGGCGCGGGCGCGGCGAAGGTCAGTCATCGGCGCTCCCCGGCGAAAGCTCTAGCGGGATACTGGGCGGGCGATGCCCGAGGAGTCCACGACCCCCGACCTAGTGGAGCTTGTGCGCAAGCAGTTTGAGGCTTTGAATCGCCGTGATCTCGACGGGGTGATGAGCAGCGTCGCCGAAGATGGGGTCTTGGACGGGCGGGCGGACCTCATCGAGGGTCGAGCGGCGATACGTGGCTTCCTTGACGAGTGGTTCGCGGCCTACGAGGAATTGGACTACGAGCTTGAGGAGGTCAGTCACCTCGGCGGTGGGGTTGTGTTTGCCGTGGTGCGTCAGGACGGGCGTCTGGTGGGCAGCGACGGCCGTGTTCGACAACGCGAGGGATGGGTCTACCTCTGGGTGGGAGACTCGATCGCTCGCCTTGCGACCTTCGATGTCGACGAGGCTCGTGCTGCCGCCGAACGGCTGGCCGAGGAACGGGGGTAGGCGATGTCGCAGGAGAACGTGGAGATTGCGCGTCGCTCGATGGACGCGTTTACTGCTGAAGGGGTCGACGTCGCGCTGCGCTTCTTCACACCGGATTGCGTCTGGTACACGACGGACCGATGGCTCGAGGGCTCCGCCTACCGCGGGCACGACGGCATTCGCCGATTGGCCGGGGCGTTCTCGGACAACTTCGACGACGTGGGCTTTGAAGTCCAAGAGATTCGGGACGCGGACGATCGTGTCGCCGCGCTCCTCTATATGAACGGGCGGATCAAGAACACGGCGACACCGATTCGTCAAACCCTGGGCCTTGAGATCGCCGGTTTCCGCAACGGCATGTTCGCCGAGGTCCGCGCGTTTCAAAGTTGGCATGAAGCCCTCAAAGCCGTGGGGCTGGAGGAGTAGAGCCAACTCAGCCATCGCCCTGCTCCTGCCAGTGGCGGGCAAGGTCGAACGACTGCGCTGCACGCCCGAGGTCGAGCCCGAGCCGTGCCCTCGATCGTGGCGTCATGCCCATCGACTCGGCGAAGTCGAGCGCCTGCGTTCGGAGCCGCATCTCGAGTTCGAGCGCCGAGCGCGCCTGCTCGGTCGCCCACCTGCCAGCGAGCCATGCCCCGAGCGAGTCGAGACGGCAGAGCGTGTCGGCAAGCAGCCGCACCGCGACCGCATCGTGCCGTGGCAACTGGCCCTCGCCGTCACGCAGCGGAGCGTCTGCCGCGAGCGCGTCGTAGACCTCGCGAGTCTTCTCGTCGAGCGCCTCGACGGCGACCTTCGCGTAGCCGCCGTGCCTGAGCGCCAGCCCGTTGCCGGGCGAGGCAGCGCTGCCGCCGCCGCGCTGCAAGTTCGCGAGGCTGCGCGGATGGCGAGTGCGCCCGCCGCCGCCGCGATTCTGCTTGCGCCTGCCGCTCATCGCTCTACGCCCTCGGCGGCTTCGGCCGCCCGCTCGATCCGTTGCAGCTCGAGCGCCGCCTCGAGCGCTGCCTCGAAGTCGAAGCGGACGCGCTCGACGTCGGCCATCACCGCGAACACCTGCGCGTCGTAGTGCTCCAACCCCGTCGCCACGTCGAGGCCCTCACCGTCGGCCAGCACGCCGATCGCCCACATGCACGCGATGACCGTGCCGAGCAGCGGGTCGTGCGCTCGCACCTGCGCCTCGCTGCCTGCGACGAAGCCGTCAACGAACGCGCGCCGCTCACCCTCGGTCATCGCTGCCCTCTCAGCGCGGCCATTATCGGGCAACGGGTGCCCGTTAGGCAGACGAATCGAGGCGAATCGAGGCGAATCCGCCGTTCGCCTCGAAGGTGCTCGGATAGGTGAAAGCGCCCGCGCTTACTGGCGTTTAGGCCCCCGTGGAGTGCGACGTCAGGACGTCTTGTAAACAGGGGGTCAGCGGTTCGAGTCCGCTCTCCAGCTCTCACGCAACAGCCTCGCCACGACGGCCGGCTGCGAGAGCGGCCAGCTCGTCGCGCAGGAGCGGCAAGAGTCAACCGTCCGCTCGGCCGCCGCTGTCTTTCCGGCGCGAACCTTGAGCCGCCCTGCCCGGCGAAAGCTCTAGCGGGATACTGGACGGGCGATGTCGGAGGAGTCCAGGATTGACGACTCGTTCACGCCCCTGCGCCGGACCGTCGAGGCCTACCGCCGGGGTGATATCGAGACGCACATGCACTCTTATGCCCCCGACGCTGTCCTTGACATGTCCGCGAGAGGGCTTGGGAGCTTTGAGGGTCGAGCGGCGATCCAAGGCTTCTGGGAGGACTACTACCGATCCTTCGACGACCTCAAGTTCGAACTTGAAGAGGCCATCGATCTCGGCAATGGGGTGATGTTTGCCGTTGTTCGGCAAGACGCCCGTCCCGCTGGGAGCCTCGGTCGCGTGCAGACGCGGGAGGCCTGGGTCAGCGTCTGGGAGAAAGGCTTGCTGCTGCGAGGGTCGAGCTATTCCGACATCGATGGGGGCCGTGCTGCCGCTGAAGCGCTCGCCGAGTCGCGGGGGTAGGCGATGTCGCAGGAGAACGTGGAGATCGCCTTGAGGTTCGTGAGTTTCTATAACGCGCAGGATCTCGTGGCCGCAATCGAACTCTGCACCGACGATGTCGCTGTCGCACCCGACCGCTCCGTATTCCCCGAGGGCGACCCCTTCCGCGGCCACGACGCGTTTCTGGCCTTCCTGCAAGAAACATGGGCCGCGTGGGCGGGCGGCGCAGTCATCACCAGGGAGGTCTTCGAGGCGTCCGGGGAGCGCGTCGTCATGCGAACGGACTGGGAGGCCAAAGGCTCGGGCAGCGGCTTGGATGTCTCGACGAGCCTCGGTCAGGCCCGTCGGTGCACGATCAGCACGGACTGCGTGCAGTGGTCCGCGACGGCCGCGGCGACGCTGCCGAAGACGCGTCCGGCGAAGCCATGGCGCCCGTGCGAGCCGAGCACGATCAGCTCGACGTCGCGTTCCTCGGCGACGTTCGCGATCCCCCGCCATGTCGGCGCCGATTCGGCGGCCATGCTCCGCGTGCGGAAGCCGGCCCTCTCGGCGAGCTCGGCGCCGTACGCGGCGGTCTGCTCTGCGGCCTTCCTCACCTCGCTCGCCTGCGCGGCATTGAGATGCAGCTCGCCGGCGGGCACGAAGCCGACGTCCGCGGGCTGCCACACGCAGAGCACGAGCGCCTCGCGCCCGCGGGCGAGCTGCCGCCCGGCCTCCTCGATCGCGAGCTTCGCGAGCTCGGACCCGTCGTAGGCGAACAGGACCAGGCCTGAGCCCGAGCTTGTCGGCTCAGCAGGCGCGGCGCTCGGGTTCATGGCCGCTCGGAGCTCTCCACGGCCGGTGCCACATGTCCGTCCTCACGTGCGATCCGCGTGCGGGGCGGGAGCCCGTGGGTGCCATCCAGGACCGGAGCGGGCCGCGCCGCCGGCTCGCTCCGGCCGGGCGCTCCACGCACTCGCGCCAGTAGCGGCGGCGAGTACCAGGCCGGCTCGTCGCCGTCCAGGAACCTGTCGATGTCGGGGGTCTGCGGGCGCGCGCCCCCGAGGACATAGATCGCGACGCCGATCACGCCGCCGCCGACCGCCAGACCGAAGCCGATCCAGAGCGCGATTTCGGTACCCGCTTCGAGCCCTCCGCCCACCGTCACGGCGAAGTGGGCGAAGATCGGCGCGATCATGAACGCGGCGACCGCGCGCAGCAGCTCGACGATCGCGAACACGCGCTGGAGGTTGGCCGACGGCAGCGAGAAGCCGGCGACGAACAGCGCGGGGGCGACCGTCGCGCCGAGGCCGATGCCCGTGAGCCCCGAGCCGATCAGCGTGAGCGCTTCGCTCGGAGGCATCTGCACGCCGAAGACCGCGATCCCGGCTGCGAGGAAGCCCATCCCGGCCAGCGGCAGGTAGTGGATCGAGCGGCGTCTGAAGACGGCCCCCAGAAGGACCGCCGTGATCACAGCTCCCGCGACCTCCGGCAGGAACAGGAGACCGACGTGAAGCGGGTCGTAGTGCCGGAGCAGCACGGCCGAGGTGAGGGCGGTCGCCGAGACCGACGCGGCTGCCGCAAACAGCGCGACGGTCACTCCGGCGACCGGCATCGTGCTCGTGAGCATCGTGCGGATCGTGAGCAGCGGATGCCTCGCGCGGTACTCGTAGACGACGAGCGTGACGATCAGCGCGAGCCCGACCAGCAGCGGCACGAGCGTCGTCGGGCCGACGAAGCGGTGGGTCAGGAGCTGCGAGGCGCCGAAGAACGCGGCGATGCAGCCGACGGCCGCCAGCGCCAGCGCCGGCACGTCGCGCGGCGAGTCAGGGTCCGCCGGAGGCGCGTCGTCGAACGTGAGCACCGACAGGACGAGTGCACACGCCGCGATCGCTGCGACGATCCAGAAGAGCGGGCGCCAGCCGCCCATGTTGGCCTGGAGCCCGCCGATCGTCGGTCCGAGTGCGACAGCCCCGAAGATGCACAGGTTCATGATCACCGCCGTGATGCGCAGCTTGCTCGCGGGGTACCCGATCGCGAGCGGCGGCACCGCGGCGATCAGCAGCAGGCTCGTGCACAGTCCCTGGAGCACGCGGCCCGCGATGTACATGCCGGAGCTCTGGGCCGAGGCCGCGAGCAGCGACCCGGTGAGCAGCAGCGCCGCGTAGACGATGAGCATTCGGCGCTGCGGCAGGTGCTGCGCGAACTGAACCGCGAGCACCGTTCCGATCGCATAGGCGGCGTTCGCCAGGCCGGAGCCGACGCTCATCGTCTGAAGGCTCGCGTGCAGGTCCTTCGCGATGATCGGCGTGAGCGGCTCCAGCGCCGCCGAGAGCGCCAGGTATGGGATCAGCGCGAAAAGCACCATCGCCGCGACCGCGGGGTAGCGGCCCGCGAGCGGTCCCTGGCGCATCAGCCGCTTCCCTTCGCTTCGGCGCCGCGGTCGGGCGGGCGCCCGAGCTGCGGGTCGAGTGGGGCGGACGTCGGTCTCCTGGCGGCGCGGGGAGCGATCGGTTCGTTATAGCCGACGGCCGACGACGGCCGGGGCCGAGGATCGTCGCGCCGGCTGCAGGTGCGCCGTCACGGGTGAGGCGCCGAGACCGAGTCGGGCGGCGCGGGCGGCCGCTCAGCCGACCTTCACGGTGCCGATCGCGTAGGCGCCATCCGCGGTGCGCCCTTGATCCGCCAGCCTCATCGGCGCGACCGTGCCGGTCGGATCGACCACCTGCACGGCGAGCGTGTAGCTCCCCGCGGGGAGCGTCGGGGGCAGCGTGAAGCTGTCCGACGCCTTGACCGGGGTGCCTTCTGTCGGAAGAAGCCTGCGCAGGTTGAAGGCCGACGCCCCGCTCCACACGACCGCTTCGCCGCTGCGGAGCTCGTAGCGCACCTGCCACGGGTCGTAGGTCGGTGCGACGTTGACGTTCTCCCACGTCGAGGTGATCGCGGCTCGCCGCCCCGCCTGCAACGGCGAGACTTCGAGCTTGTCGAGCTGGTCCCGGAAGCCGGCGTGCTTGAGGACTTCCTGGTATTCGGCTCCGCGTCCAGCGAACACCGACGACCGGACGTTTCCGGATCCAACTCCCGACACGTGCCATTCGTCGACCCCCGCCCTCGCCAGCGCCACGGTCGCGTTCGGGAGGTTCCACCACTCGGAGATCACCGGCGCCGTCTTCCAACGTTCCCATGCCGACAGGTCTTCTGCCGCTCCTCCCGGAGCGAGATAGGGCAGGTTGTTGCCGTCGGCGGGCGCGACGGCGCCGAGGTTGTCGAAGTGGAAGCCGACGCTCGGGTAGGCGCTGACGACCGCCTGAAGCAGCGCCGGCTGTATCGGCGATTCGTTCTTGACGGCGGCCGAGCTGCCGATCAGGACGTGCGCTTTCGGGAAGGCGCGGACGACGTCGCCCACCATCCGCACGAAGTTTTCGGTCGTGATGTGCGCCGCGGGCGAGAGCAGACCGTCCATGTGCGCCTCGCCCCACGCGCCGTAGCCCCCCGTGTCGACCCAACCGATGCGGGGATTCGAGCCGTACTTGGCGCCGAGCGCCCTCCAGAGGCCTTCCCATGCTTGCAGCCACGAGGCGCTGTTCCAGTTCGGGAACGTCTGGCCTTCGACGGTCTGTGTTTCTATGTACGGCGGCATCCGGTTGAGGCCGCCCGGCATCCAGGCCATCACGCGGAACCGCAGCCGGCCGCCTTTGGCCGCGGCTTTGGCGAGCCCTTCGTCGATCACGCCCGGTTTCGTGAGGAATGGGTAGACGCCCCTGCTCGTCTCGAGGTCCCGATTCCACACGATCGCGTCTCGCATGTAGTAGTCCGTCAGCGGCCAGCCCGGCGGCAGACCGCTCGTGCCGCCCTGCCAGTCGTACAGGCCCCGGCCCGTGTTCGGGATCTCCGGCGCGGAGAACGGGATCACGCGCGGCGTGAACACCACGGCTTTGCCTTCCCCTCCTTCTCCATGTTCGGCTTCTTCGCGTTCCCGCGCTTCGCGTTCTTCGCGTTCCTTCGCTTCGTGTTCCGCGCGTTCCCGCGCTTCGCGTTCTTCGCGTTCCTTCGCTTCGTGTTCGGCGCGTTCCCGAGCTTCGCGTTCTTCGCGTTCCTTCGCTTCGTGTTCGCCCGGTTCCCCGTTTTCATGTTCGGCGCGTTCCCGAGCTTCGCGTTCTTCGCGTTCCTTCGCTTCGCGTTCCGCGCGTTCCCGCGCTTCGCGTTCGGCGTGTTCTTTGGCTTCGCGTTCGGCGTGTTCTCTGGCTTCGCGTTCGGCGCGTTCCCTCGCTTCCCGCACCGCGCGTTCGATCGCTTCGTGTTCTGCTCGTTTTTCGGCTTCCCGTTCGGCTCGTTCCCTGGCTTCGCGTTCGACGCTTTCCTGAGCTTCGCGTTCGTAGGCTTCGACAGCTCCCTGCTGGAGCCGCACCCGCACCTGCGCGCTGAAGGCGCGCCTGGACGTTTCTGTCGCGTCTGCCTGGCCTTCCGGGGCCGAGCGCGGATAGGCGATCGAGGCCGCGTTCGACCAGCGTCTGCGGGCGCGGGCTCTCACGCGGTAGCGAGCTGTCACCCCGGGATGGGGGTCGGGCTTGTAGGTCGTCCCCGCGATCACGCTTTCGACGGGCGCCGCACCGGGCGTCTTGATGCTGAGGACGTAGCGGTTGTCACGGCTCGTAGCCGTCCAGAAGAGCGTTTCGCCGATTGCCGAGAGTGTCGGAGCGGCGCCCGCGCCGGGGCGCAAGTGGGCGCAGCGACGGCAGCGGGCGCGTGGCTTGGTGCGTGCGCTGTGCGCGGCGATGCTCGGCCGCGCCGGCGGTCCGAGCGCCATGCGGCCCTCGGGCCTGGCGCCCGCGGGCGCGCAGCAGGTAGCGAGACCGAGCGCAGCCGCGAAGCTGACGAGCCCTGTCGCACGAGCGTGAAACGTGCGCCATCCAACCCCGATGGGTAGGGAACGTACCCCTTATCGCGCGTCGTAAACAGCGAGTAACGAGATGGAAACAGGAGCCGGAACGCCTCGGCGGAGCTCGATCAGCCGCTCGCGCGCACCTCGATCCCGAGTCTCCGCCGCACAGTTTCGCGAACGAACATCCGATACGCGAGGTCGCCCACGGCGAGCGCCGCTATCACCCTTCGCGCCATGCGTCGCGCGCCTGCCCTCTTGTCCCCCATCGCCGTCCCTCCTTGAACTTCGGTACCCGTCCCTCCCTGAACTGCGTGTACGCCGCTCCCTCAGCGAACCCGCACAGCGAACGGTACGGGCTCGAGCTTCGGCGGTCAACCTCCGCAAGAGTGCTCGCACGCCGGCCGGCGCGGCGGGCACTCCGGCGCGCGCACGGTGCCGGATGCAGGCGACGCTCTAGCCTGCTGCGCTACGGAGTGCGCTCGGCGATCCGCGGGTATCAGCAACGCGCGCGATCGCATCCGCGACCGGAGATGTCACCAACTTGCAGGGAGGAGAGATGGCGAATCTAGGAGGCAGCGCAAGCACCGAGATCGACGCGCCGCTCGAGCAGGTCTGGGCGGTCGTCGAGGACGTGCTCTCGGCGCCCGAGTGGCAGGGCGGTCTGGACCGACTCGCGCCGCTGGAGCGCGACGGTGACGGTCGCCCAACGCTCGTCGAGACCCAGAACGACATCAAGGTGAGGCGCATCAAGGCGCACGTTCGCTTCAGCTACGAAGGACCGGCGCGGCTGTCCTGGTCGCAGGAGAAGGGCGACATGAAGTCCGTGGAGGGCTCGTGGGAGCTCGAGGATCTCGGCGACGGGCGCACGCGAGCGACCTACAGGCTCGACGCAGATCCCGGCCGCGTCCTCGGCCTCGTGATCCGTGGACCGGTCGAGGCCGCCACCCGGGCGATCTTCGTCAACGGGCGCCCGGCCGAGCTCAAGCGTCGCGTCGAGAGCGCCGGCTAGGGCACGGACGCGTCGTCCCGTTCATACTTAGCGCCATGGACGCCGACCACGCCGGCGAGCTTCTGGCACGCGAGCGCTCCCGGATCGAACGGGCGCTCGCAGAGGCGAGGAGCCGCGAAGATGACTCGGACCCCGACCCATACGAGGCCTCCGACGTGGCCTCGGACCTGCTCGACGCCGAGCTCGGAGAAGGGCTTGCCGAGCGCCTCGCAGAAGAGCTCGATGCGGTGGAGCGGGCGGAGAAGCGCCTCGAGGAAGGCAGCTACGGACTCTCTGTCGAAAGCGGCCAGCCGATCCCCGACGGCCGCCTCGAGATCATCCCCTGGGCCGAGCGCACCGCCGAGGAGCAGGCACGCTACGAGCAGCTGGGACGCTAGTCCCGGCGGTAGGCGGACCGCCGCCGCTGCCAGCTTGGACGCGCCGGGTGGCGCCCGCTGCTCGCACGGCGGCGCGCCCAGGTCATGCGTGAGCTTCCAGTTGCTCGAGAGCCGAGGTGATCAGCCGGCCGTTGGCGGGCACCGGCACGCCGTCGACGAACACGCTGGGCGTCCCAGTCACCCCGCGCTCGGTGGCCCGCCTGGTCACGAACCCGGCCCACTCGATGTAACGGTGCTCGCCGATGCAGCCGGCGAAGGCTGGGTCCATGTCGAGCGCGAGACCGAGCTGTGCGAGCTCCTCGTCGCTCAACCCCGGGCCACCCTCCTCCGGCTGGTTGGCGAAGAGCGCGTTCTTGTACTCGAGGAACCGGCTCGCGTCGGAGGCGCAACCCGAAGCCGCGGCAGAGCGCGAGGAGTAGCGCGTCGTGGAGAGCCGATCGAGGAACGCCATCGGGTGGTAGACGAGGCTGCCGAGACCCGCGGCGAGGATCGATTCGAGCTCCGTCGCCGAGGCCTCCTCGAAGCGCCTGCAGAACGGGCAGAGGAAATCTATGTAGAGCTCGACCGCCGGGCCGGTTCCGACCCGAATGCCATCGCCGTCCTCGACGCTCCCCGCCGGCACCCGCTCCGGTCGCGTGAGCTCGCTGGAGCGCGGCGCCATCGGAGCTAGGAGCCCCAGCCCCTCACGTCGCCGGCGACAGCCGTACGAGCGTCTTGACCTGCTCGGCGTCCTCGATGTCGAAGATCGTCTCGCCGTCCTGCTCGGCGACGTAGATCTTCTGGGGGTGGTAGACGATGTGCTCGAGGTCCTCGTGGGACCCCCCGGGCGCGTCGAGCCCGATCACCACGATGTCGTCCTTGTGGTCGTATGTGATGCCCGTCAGCAGCGGGCGTTCGGCCTCGACCTGTGCGCCGATCTCGCGCCCGGCGACTTCAACCGTCGCGAGCATGTCGTGGAGGTCGCGGCTGAAGTCCTCGAAATAGCGGGGCCACTCCTCCTGCGGGATTGCCCGCGTGCTCGTCGCCATGCGGGGATTGTACGCCCGCGGTCGCCGATGAACAAGCTGCCGGAAGGATGCGTCGCGATCGGCGTCCTATCCGTCGAGGGACTTTGGGTACGACCCCTTACAAGATCGCCGCCGCGGTGGCCGTCGCGGTCGCCGCGCTCGCGACGGCTGGCGCCGCCGCCGCACTCGCCGACGAGGCGTCGCCTGCGCGGGCGCCCGGGGGGCCGCCGAGAGCCCAGCCGGCCGAAGGCGCCTCCGCCGCGCAGGCGCCTCCCGTCGTCGCGGGCGCACCCGCCGGTGGAGGTGCGAGCGCACCGGAGGCCGGCGCGGCGCCGGGCGCACCGCCGCGCGTGCTCGCGGTGTCGGCGCAGGGCGCGAAGCCGACGGGAGCGAGCCATCGCCACGGCCGTGCCCGACCGGGGCGCTCGGTCGCGGCGCACGCGGCGGGCGGCACATCGGTGACGATCAGGGACTTCAGCTTCGGGCCCTCGGCGATCACGGTGCATGCCGGCGACACCGTCACGTGGGTCAACGAGGGCCACGCCAACCATACGGCGACGGCCCCGGGGCTCTTCGATACGGGAATCCTGCACACAGGCCAGAGCGCCTCACAGACGTTCACGCATGCGGGCACCTTCAGCTACCGGTGCTCGGTGCACCCGTTCATGCGCGCCGTCGTCACGGTGCTGCCGGCGTCCGCGACCGGCAACGGCACGTCCGGCCCGGCGGGCGGGTCCGGCAGCGGCGCGCCGGACACGGCGAGCGGATCTGAAAACGGCGCGTCCGGCCCGGCGAGCGGGTCCGAAAACGGTGCGTCCGGGCAACCCGCCCAGCCCGCGAGCGCTGCCGCGCCCGCGCAGCGTCCGACGCTGCCGGCCACCGGCTTCGACACGCGCGAGGAGCTCGTCGCGGGGCTCGCGATGCTCTTGCTCGGCGGCATGCTCCTGGCCGCAGCGCGCGCCGCCCGCGCTGGGCGAGTCGGCGCGCAGGATCGCGCCGCGAGGCGGCGGCGCTGAGGGGTCGCGCGGGGGCCCGCTAGATTGCTCTCAGGACGTCGACGATCCAGGGAGGCGCTCCATGCGAGCCGTGGTGATGCACGAAACGGGAGGCCCCGAGGTGCTGCTCCTCGAGGACGTGCCGACGCCGGAGCCCGCCGAGGGCCAGGTGCTCGTGAGGGTGCGTGCAGCGTCGGTCAATCCGATCGACTGGAAGATCCGCAGCGGTAGCAGCGCCGGGACGGTCGAGCTTCCGAAGATCCTCGGCAACGACATCTCCGGGACGATCGAGGTCTCACGTGCCGATGGGCTCTCGGTGGGAGAGGACGTGTTCGGTTTCGCCCCCAGCGGCGGCTACGCGGAATACGCGCTCTCGGGCCCGGCTGCGCTGGCCCGCAAGCCCGCGGCTGTCACCCACGAGCAGGCGGCGGCGCTGCCGGTGGCCGCTCTGACGGCCTGGCAGGCGCTGTTCGACCGCGGCGGCCTGCAGAGCGGACACAGGGCGATGATCGCCGGGGCGGCCGGCGGCGTCGGTCACCTCGCGGTGCAGTTCGCCAAGCGCGCCGGCGCGCACGTGATCGGCAGCGGTTCCACGCGCAACCGCGACTTCGTGCTGGGACTGGGCGCGGACGAGTACGTCGACTACACCCAGCAGGACGTGCGCGAGGCCGTCAGCGACGTCGATGTCGTACTCGACACCGTCGGCGGCGAGACGACCCAGGAGCTCGTGCCGGTGATGCGCGAGGGGGGCATCCTCATAACAATCGCCTCGGCGCCGCCGGAGGCGGCAGCGCGAGAGCGCGGGGCGCGCGCCGAGCTCCTGAGAATGAACGCGAACCCCGATCAGCTGGCGACGATCGCGTCGCTGCTCGCCGACGGCGAGATCCGGGTCGAGCTCTCGCAGGTGCTTCCGCTGTCAGAGGTGCAGCGGGCGCACGAACTGAGCGCGTCGGGCCACACGCGCGGGAAGATCGTGCTGATCGTCGACTGACGGCGCCCGCCGCCGCGGTCGTTTTTGGCCCCTCGGGGCCGGGTAGGAAACGAACGGGCCGCCCCGAGGGCCCGACCGGGTATGGGGAACCGCTCCGGACCGCTCCCCTTACGGAGAGTCCACGGCACGGTGGACTGCGGGTAGAGCGCCGGAGCGGACCCCGGTTCGGGGTGTCAGCGCGCGGACAGGAATGTTCTGTTGCGTTTCGTCCAGGAGTGTTTGCAGAGAGGGGTGGCGGGTAGAACACGACCAACGCAGAGCCCCGTGCCCCCCCGTCTCGCGGGTTCTGTGATGAGCGGGGCGCCTCGCACTGCCATGCCCTTCACCTCCTGGGGGGCGGGGAGGCGAGGCAGCCCCAATTTCCGGCTTGGGCGCGCAAGGCCCCTCCTCCCTAGTGGGGCGCGCCCAAGCCGATTTTTTTCCTCTGAGCGGGTCCGCCTCGCCCGCCGGACAGCGCTTCAGCCGCCGTACATCTCCTGGACGCGCGCGGCGTACTTCTCGTCGATCGGCTTGCGCTTGAGCTTCATCGTCGGCGTCAGCTCATCGCCGCCGGGCAGCCAGTCGCCCTCGACGATCACGAACTTCTTGATCTGTTCGACGCGGGCGAGCTTCGCGTTGGCCGCGTCGACGCCCTGCTGGACCGCCTCTCGGACGCGGCCGTCGCGCGCGAGCCCCTCGAGCGAGGTGTCCCCGATTCCCGCTTTGGCGGCCCACGCCGGCGCGAAGTCGGCGTCGAGGACGATCAGCGCGGTGTTGTAGGGGCGCCGATCGCCGATGCAGCAGGCCTGGCCGATCAGCGGCGAGGCGGTCTTCAGCGTCGCCTCGATGTTCGCCGGTGACATGTTCTTGCCGCCGGCGCTGATGATCAGCTCCTTCTTGCGGTCGACGATCTTCAGGTAGCCGTCCTCGTCGAACTCACCGATGTCGCCTGTCCGCAGCCAGCCGTCCTCGGTGAACGTCTCGTCTGTCTTCTCGGGCAGGTTGCGGTAGCCGAGCATCACGACGTCGGACTTCACGAGGATCTCGCCGTCGCTGTCGAGCTTGATCTCGACGCCGGGAGCCGGCGGCCCCACGGTGCCGATTTTGACCCTCCCCGTCGGGTTGACGCTGCCGGCGCCGCACGTCTCGCTCATCCCCCACAGCTCGGCGAGTGGGAGGCCGATCGCGTGGAAGAACTCGAGCACCTCGACCGGCGTGGGCGCCGCACCGACGTTGATCGCCTCGACCTGATCGAGGCCGAGCATCGCGCGAAGCCCCGAGAAGATCTCCTCGTCGGCGCGCGCGACCTCCTCGGCGAGCTCCGCCGGCACCGGCTCGCCGCGCTGCTCGAGGCGCACCTTGCGCAGCGACGCATCGAGCGCGTGCTCGAGAGCCTCGCGCTGCTCGTCGGGCTGCGACGCCGTCATCGTCTCGAGGCCCGCCTTGAGCTTCTCCCAGATGCGCGGCACGGCGAAGAACCAGCTCGGCCGCACTTCCGGCAGGTAGGAGAGCACCTCTCGCGGGTCCGGGCAGCAGGTGATCTGCAGGCCGAAGACGATCGGCAGGTAGTGGTGTGCGTTGCGCTCGGCGACGTGGGCGCTCGGCAGCCAGGAGATGACGCGGCCGTTCTCGGGGAACTCGATCAGCTCGTCGAGGCCCTCGACGGCGGCGAGCAGGTTCCGGTGCACGAGCTGCACGCCCTTCGGGGGCCCGGTGGTGCCCGAGGTGTAGATCAGCGTGAGGACATCCATCGGCTTGATCTGCGCGATCGAGGCATCGACGTCGAAGCCCGGATTGGAGCCCTCGACGTCGGCCAGCGCGAGCGTTCCCTCGGGAGCCTCGCCGTCCACCACGATCAGGTGCTCCAGCCCGGGCAGCCTGCGGCTCGCCTCGAGCACCTGCGGCAGGAACTTCTGCTCGCAGATCAGCAGGTGCGCGTCGGCGTCGGCGACGAGGTACTCGATCTGCTCAGCCGTGTAGGTGCTGTAGATCGAGAAGGGCGTCGCGCCGAGCATCATCGCCGCGAGGTCGCAGATGTGGAACTCGGGGCGGTTGCCGATCAGCAGCGCGATCGTCTGCCCGCGCTCGAGGCCGAGGTTCGCGAGGCCGCCCGCGAGCGCGTCGACGCGATCGCGCAGTTCTCCCCAGGTGATCGTGAAGGCATCGCCCTTCGTGCGGATCGCCACCTCATCGGAGCGCTCGGCGACGGTCGCGCGGAAGGCCTCTGCGAGCGTCCCGGCGCTCGCGGCTGCCGCGGCTGCGCCGCGGCGAGCGGTGGACTGCGTGACTGCGGCGTCCATTGCCTCTCCTCCCACACTTGCTGATCTGGTCGAGCCTGCCTCCCTCAAAGGACAGGCTCACCCAGCGACCATCGCGCGATCATAGCCCCCGGCGGCGGCGCGCGCCATGGACGCAACAACCGTCACACGGGCGCCGCTCTAGGCTCGTTGAATGCGAACGGCCGAGCTCGGCTTCTGGTGGCGATCGCTCGGCGGAGCCGCGCCGACGCGCGCGCCGCTGCAGGCACCGGCGGCCGTCGACGTGGCGATCGTCGGCGCGGGCTTCACCGGGCTGTGGACCGCCTACTACCTCAAGCGCGCCGACCCCTCGCTTCAGATCGTGGTGCTCGAGCGCGAGCTCGCCGGGTACGGCGCCTCGGGGCGCAACGGCGGCTGGGTCTCCGGCTTCTTCTCAGGGCCCGCCCGCGTCTACGAACGCCGCGGCGGCGCCGAGGGCTTCGCCGCCCTGCAGCGGGCGATGTTCGACACGGTCGACGAGGTCGGCCGTGCCGTCGACGAGCAGCAGATCGACGCGGACTTCCTGAGGGGCGGCCAGCTGAGCATCGCGCTGGACGAGGCGCAGGCGCGCCGTCTCGCCGGGGAGGTCGCGAGCAGCCGCGCGCACGGGCTCGGCGAGGACGACCTGCGGGAGCTGAGCGCCGGCGAGCTGGCCGAGCGCGTCCGCGTCGCGGGAGCACGGCGCGGCGTCTTCACACCGCATGTCGCGCGCGTGCACCCGGCCAAGCTCGTGAGCGGCCTCGCCGCAGCCGTCGAGCGGCTGGGCGTCACGATCTACGAGCGCACGCCGGTGCTCGAGATCCAACCGCACGCCGCGCTTACGCCGGCGGGCCGGGTCCGGGCGCGCTGGGTGGTGCGGGCCACCGAGGGCTACACCGCCGGCCTGCCCGGGCTGCGGCGCGCGCTGGTCCCGATGAACAGCTCGATGATCGTCACCGAGCCGCTGCCCGCGCAGGCGTGGGAGGAGATCGGCTGGAGTGGACGCGAGGCGCTCAGCGACGCAGCCCACGTGTACGTCTACCTGCAGCGGACCGAGGACGGGCGGATCGCGATCGGCGGCCGCGGCGTGCCCTACCGATTCGCCTCGCGGACCGACGGCGCCGGCGACACCGCCGCGACGACGGTCGCGAGCCTGCGCTCGAAGCTCGTCGAGATGTTCCCGGCGGCGGCGGAGGTGGACATCGACCACGCGTGGTCGGGCGTGCTCGGCGTGCCGCGCGACTGGTGCATCTCGCTCGACGCCGACCGGCGAACGGGACTCGCGTGGGCGGGCGGGTATGTGGGCGAGGGCGTTGCCGCGGCGAACCTCGCAGGACGGACGCTCCGCGACCTGCTGCTCGGCGAGCGCAGCGAGCTCACGCAGCTGCCGTGGGTCGGGCGCGCGCCCCGCAGGTGGGAGCCCGAGCCGCTGCGCTGGGCTGAGATCCACGCCGTCTATTCGCTCTACCGCCGTGCCGACCGCGAGGAGCGGCGGAGCGGTAGCCCGTCTCGGCTCGGCCGGCTCGTCGATCGGCTCTCGGGCCGGCACTGAACGCGGGAGACGTCGAGAAGCGGCATGTGATCGAAGAACTCAGCCTCGGGATCGAACGGTAGCGAGCCACCTCGCCGCCCCGACTGAGCACATTCGGAGACACTGATCGGCCACAGGAGCGCTTCACCGTCGACCGCGAGGAGGCCACGATGCCCTACGAGACGCTGCTCTACGACACCGCCGAGGCGGTCGCGACGATCACGCTGAACCGCCCCGAGCGGCTGAACACGATCGTGCCGCCGATGCCTGACGAGATCGAGGCGGCGGTGCGCGCGGCGATCCTCGACAGCGCAGTCAAGGTGATCGTGCTGCGCGGCGCCGGCAGGGCCTTCTGCGCGGGCTTCGACTTCGGCGGCGGCTTTCACCAGTGGGACGACGAGCTGACCACCGACGGAGCGTGGGATCCGGGCAAGGACTTCTCGCTCGCCACCTCGCAGAGCCAGGGCGCGGTGCCGAAGTTCATGAGCCTGTGGCGCTCGCCGAAGCCAGTGATCGCGCAGGTGCACGGCTGGTGCGTGGGCGGCGGCAGCGACATGGCGCTCTGCGCGGACCTCGTGATCGCCAGCGAGGATGCGCGGATCGGCACCTCCTACTCGCGCATGTGGGGGTGCTACCTGAGCGGCATGTGGCTCTACCGGCTGGGCCTCACGAGGGCCAAGGAGTACGCGCTGACGGGCACGCCGCTCTCGGGGCTCGAGGCGGTCGAGGCCGGACTGATCAACGCCGCGGTGCCGTTCGAGCGGCTCGAGGACGAGGTCCGCGAACGAGCGCGGCAGCTCGCGGCGATCCCGCTCTCGCAGCTCACGGCGATGAAGCTGATCGTCAACCAGGCCTACGAGAACATGGGCCTCGCCTCGACGCAGCTGCTCGGCCCGATCCTCGACGGGCTGATGCGCAACACGCCCGACGCGAAGCGCTTCATCGAGCTCGCCTCGAGCGAAGGGGTCGGCGCGGCCGTCGCGCGCCGAGACGGCCCGTTCGGCGACTACAGCCAGGCGGCGGCGGAGGAGCGGCCGAACCCGGAGAACATCATCGTGCCGTAGCAGCGCCCGGCTTGACCGCGCCGTAGCGGCTCCAGTGGCGCTCGGGGATCGCGTCGGGGTCCTTGTACCAGTACCACGTACACGGGTCAGTCGAGTAGTCCTCCGGCGGATCGGAGGGGTACAGCGGATAGCCCGACCACTGGATCGGCATCGACTCGTTCATGAAGCTGCAATGCGTGCAGTAGAGGGGAAAGCCCTTGCGCCCGAACGACCAGTCGTGCGCCTCGCGCGTGCCGCCGCCGTCCGGCAGCCCCTCGTAGGCGCCGTTGAGGACCAGCCGCTGACCCGAGCCGCAGGGGTTCATCGTGAACGTCAGCTTCTCCTCGTCCTCGCTGATCGTGAAGCTGCCGGGGTTCGGACCGACGCCCGAGCAGGAGTGCGCGCGCCACGTCGCCGCGAGCAACCGCACGAGCTCACGGCGGTCGAGCTCGACGATCGCGTCGTGATGGCGGCGCCAGCCGCGGTTCATGCTCTGCGTCCACGCCTCCGCGACACCGTCGTCGCCGAGTTGCTGCTGGATGAAGGAGACGAGGTCGAGCACGCCGGCGGCCATCAGATCGTGGAGCATCTGCCACTCGTGCTTCATCTCGGCGCACAGCCGCCGGGCCTGCTCGAGATCGCCTGCGTCGATCGCCTCGATCGCGCGGTCCATCGTCGGCCGGGAGAGCCGCTCGAGCTCCTCCTCGGAAAACCAGCGGTCTGTCATCGTTCCCTCCTTCGATGATGAACGGGCCTGCATTGTGACCGAGCGGGGCAGGGCGCTCGTCACCGGCGCCGCGCGCGGGATCGGCGCCGCGATCGCGCAGCGGCTCGCGGACGACGGCTGGGACGTTGTCAAGCTCGACCTGCACGAGGGCTGCGACATCGCCCTCGACGTGGCTCGCGACGCGTTCCCGCCGCTCGAGGACATCGAGGTGTGCGTCGCCAACGCCGGCGTGACGACGACGATCGCCCCCGCACACCGGATGACCGCCGAGCAGTGGCAGCTCGACATCGACGTCAACCTCACGGGCGCGTTCCGCACCGTCCAGGCGTGCATCGGCGGCATGCGCGAGCGGCGCAGCGGGCGGATCATCGTCGTCTCGAGCGTCGCCGCCCTCGGCGGCCTGCCGGGACAGGTGGCATACGCGGCGTCCAAGGCGGGGCAGCTCGGGATGGTGCGCACGCTCGCCGGCGAGAACGCCGCTCACGGAATCACGGCCAACGCGATCCTCCCTGGGCTCGTCGCCACCGAGCAGGTGGTCGCGATGCCGGCCGAGGTGCGCGAGCGGACGCTCGCGGCGGTCCCCACGGGCAGGATGGTCGAGCCGGCCGAGATCGCCGCCCTCGCCGCGTTTCTCGCGGGGCCCGGCGCCGCCCAGATCAGCGGCCAGGCGATCGCCGTCGACGGCGGCGCGTCGCTCAACACGCTCTCGCTCGGCAGCCGGCGGCCGTAAGCCGCGGGAGTCGAGCGCGGGCGCAGCGCGCCCGGCGCGGCGCAGCGGGCCCTGTCTCGAGAGCCTGCGATGGTGCGCCGGAATCGTGTCGATCCGCTCAAGCTCGTGCAATCGGTCGCCCGGACCGCATCGAACCCCGGGGCGACGGGTTGCAGGGTCAGTCAACCGGTCCCAACCCCTCGAATGACCGGGTGGCCTTGCGTCAAGCAAGCAGCCAACACACGAAAAAGGAGGCGCACACGATGCGTTCATCCAGACTGGTCACGGCGGTTGCCGCCGCATCAGCGCTGATCGTGCTGGCTCCGGCCGGCGCTGCGGCTCGCCCGGCGGGCCAGAAACATGCGAATGCGAACCCGAGCGCTCACTGCAAGGTGACCCTCGCGGTGGAACCCCGTACGGTCACGTCAGGCGAAACCGTCGAACTGACCGGCCAGCTGCTGTGCGCCAGCGGCAGCACCGAAGGCCAGTCGCTTGCGGTCTTCGAGCGCACCGCCGGCTCATCGACCTTCAAACAACTCACCACCGCGACGACCGGCACAGAAGGCCTCTACAAAGTCGCCTCTTCGCCGGTGACCGTCGACAGCCGCTTCTACGTCAGCTCAGTGACCCACCGCAGCCCGGCCCGCGCGGTCAAGGTGGAACCGTCTGTGACGCTCGAAGGGCCGAGCACGACGACCCCGCTGGAAACGGGCAAAAAACACGTCGTCAAATTCACCGGGAAAGTGAACCCGGCGGATGAAGGCGCCGAAGTCTGGCTCGAGCGCGAGCAGGCGACGAGCACCGAAGAATGGGGCGTGATCCAGAAAGCGACCGTCAAAGCAGGCGGTGCCTTCGAATTCCTGCACACGTTCACGGTGCCCGGCGTGGCGAACTTCCGCGCGCTCGTGCGCCCGCACGGTGTCTTCGACGTGCGCGGCGTCTCGACGCCGATCGGCTCCTACGTCATCAACCAGGTCCAGAACCCGGCCCTGACGATCAAATCGAGCGCTGACCCGATCTCCTACGGGACGCCGATCACGATCGAAGGTGTGCTTCAGGGCGGCGCCGGTAAAACGGTCACGCTGCTCTCCCACGCCAAGGGCGTCAACTCGTTCTCGACGGCCATGACCGCCGTCGCGGGCCCGAGCGGCGAATACAAATTCGTCCAGACCCCACTGGTCAACACCTTCTACCGGGTGGCCGGTGGCGGGCAGAACTCGGCGGTCCTCGTCGAGGGCGTCAAATACCTGCTGAACGCCGGCGTCAACTCGACGAAAGTCCTCTCCGGCCAGAAGCTCACGTTCTCGGGCACCGTCACGCCGGCTCGCAAAGGCAAGGCCGTGTTCCTCGAGCGCGAAAACCTGTTCGGCCACGGCTTCCACGTCGCGGACCTCGGGGAAGTCCTGTTCCCGCTGAACACGTTCTCGATCGAACACGTGTTCCACGGATCGGGCAAGCAGGTGTTCCGCCTCCACGTACCGGGCGACGTCGAAAACCAGGGCGTGTCGTTCCCGGCGTTCACGATCGAAGTGATGCCGTCGCCGCCGACCCTGCACCCGGTCCTCAAAACCGAGAAAAGGCAGCGATAGGGCAGATCGCCTGATCGCAGCAGCTGCACGACGTCATGTGGCCGTCCCTCCCCCGGGGGCGGCCACAGGCGTTTCAGGGCGCCCCTGCCGCCGGCTGCGCGCCTTGCACGCTCCGGCGCTGCCCGGCGCCGGCCTCGATCTACGCCGCCACGGCCCGCGACTGCAGATGCGCGCCGACCTTGCGCTTGACGCGCTGCAGCGCGTTGTCGACCGTCTTGGTGTCGCAGGAGAGGCGCTCGCCGACCTGCTCGTAGGAGTAGCCGTCGAGGTACAGCGACAGCACCCGGCTCTCGAGCTCGGAGAGAGCGGTCGAGAGGCATCCGACGAGCGAGCGGAGCTCCTCTGAGGAGATCACCTGGTTGACCGGGTCGTGCACGCTCGGGCCGGGCAGCATCTGGTCGAGCGTCGGCACGTCCTCACCGGCGCCGGCGGGCGAGGACGAGAACGACACGTACTGGTTGAGCGGCGTGTGCTTGTTGCGGGTCGCCGTCTTGACGGCGGTGATGATCTGGCGCGTGATGCAGAGCTCGGCGAAGTTGCGAAAGCTCGACTCGCGGTCGGTGCGGAAGTCGCGGATCGCCTTGTAGAGGCCCACGAGGCCCTCCTGGATGAGATCTTCGGAGTCTCCGCCCGCGAGGAAGTAGGAGGAGGCCTTCAGGCGCACGAACCCGTGATAACGCCTCACGAGCCGGTCGTACGCGTTGCGGTCGCCCTGCTTGGCCAAGGCGATGAGGAACACATCCTCGACCTTAGGTTCAGGGTTAGCTGTGTGGGAGATTCGTGCCACGAGCAGTCCTTTCTCGGCGACGTGACCGCTTGCGGTCAGGCCCCCATTGCTCAGTGGCGCACTCCTCCCCCGGCGCCAAAGCTATGTAATTCCCAAGGCTTCTCAACCTTAGGTTCAGCGTTATGCTGGCGCGAGCCTTACACAGTTATGAAGCCTTGTCAACCCCGCCCGCCGCGCTCCTGCAAGATCTCGTACAGCAGCGCCGAGGCCGCGGCGCTCACGCCGAGCGACTCGACCCTCCCGAGCAGCGGCAGCGCGATCAGCTGGTCGCAGCTTCCGGCGACGCGAGGCCGCAGTCCGCTGCCCTCGCTGCCGAGCACGAGCACGACGCCGGAGCCGCCGTAGTCGGGCGCGTCGTAGGGCACGGGAGGGCGATCGGGCGAGGCCTCGGCCGCGCTCGCGCCGTAGCTCCAGCAGCCGGCCTCGCGCGCCTGCGCGAGGAAGTCAGCCATGTTCCGCACCCGCGCGACGGGCAGATGCTCGACGGCGCCGGCCGAGGCCTTGCAGACCGCCGGGGTCACCTCGGCGGCGCGCCGCTCGGGAATGACCACGCCGTCGGCGCCCACGCACTCGGCGGTGCGGCAGATCGAGCCGAGGTTCTGAGGGTCCTGGACCTGGTCGAGCGCGACAAGGAGCGGGTTCGTGCCGGCGAGCAGGTCCTCGGCCGCGGCGTAGCCGTATGGTCCCGCCTCGGCGCACAGCCCCTGGTGGGCTCCGGAGCCGCAGCGACGCTCGATCTCCTCGGCCGTGCAGATCGTCACCTCGACG
>DATAYP010000062.1:0-67203 GCA_036272475.1 Solirubrobacteraceae bacterium
AAGTTCTACCAGGAGAACAAAATCAATCCTTTGGCATCCTGCCTGCCGCTCGTTCTCCAGATCCCGGTCTTCATCTCGCTCTTCTACATGCTCAGGACCGACCTGAAGCTCGACATCTGCGGCCCGCAGCTGAAGGCCTACTACACCGAGAAGCTCGGGCACCTCGTCGTCCACAACAGCCAGATCCCGCAGAGCAAGGTCCATCTCGCGGATGGCACCGTCGTCAAAGGCCTCTCGGAAATCAACTGCTCGATGGTCGCCCCGCACTCGGCCAAGTTCCTGTTCCTCCCCGACATCACCGAAAAGGCGACCGGGATCGCGCTGATCGTCCTGATCGTCCTCTACGTCGGCTCGCAGATCTTCTCGACGCTCGTCGCCACTGCGACGGCCGACAAGAACCAGCGCCGGCTGATGCTCCTGCTGCCGGTTGTGTTCGTCGTGATTCTCTACCGCTACCCCGCCGGCCTCCTCGTCTACTGGATCACGAGCAACCTCTGGACGATCGGGCAGCAGTACGTGATCAAAAAGCGAATGCCGCCGCCGCCCAAGGCCGAAGTCGCAAAGAGCACCGAGAACGGCAAACCCCAACGAAGTCTGAAGCCGGCGCTCGCCGGCGGAGGGATCGCGGACACCGGGCCGAACGGCAAAGCCGGCGCTGCCCCGCCACGACCGCCGCGCAAGAAGAAGAAGCGTTCGGGCCGGCGCCGATGAGCGAGCGGGACGGCAACGGGGGCGACCCCGTGGACGTGGGCGAGCTCGAGCCGGTCGAGGCGCTCGAGGAGCTGCTGGATGAGATCGTCGACCGGCTCGGTCTCGACGTGGACATCGAGGTCGAAGAAGAGGAGGGAGTGCTCACGGGACGCCTCACGGGCGAGGAGCTCGGTCTGTTCATCGGCCGTCACGGGCAGACGATCGAAGCCGTCCAGCATCTTGCCCAGCGGATCATCTTCCCCGACGGTCCGTCGCCGATCCGTGTCGTGATCGACGCCAACGGCTACCGCGAGCGGCGGGCGGCGGCGCTCCGCGAGGACGCCGACGACGCCGCGGACGAGGCCGTCCGCACCGGAGAGCCGATCGAGCTCGACCCGCTGCCTCCGCTCGAGCGGCGCGTGGTTCACGAGTACCTGCGCGAGCGCGGCGACGTCGAAACCCACAGCGAGGGCAACGAGCCGGAGCGCTACCTCGTGATATCGCCGGTCGGGCACTCGGCCGCCGCCCGCGAGTAAGGGCGGAACGTTTCACGTGAAGTGTCGGCCGGAACGTTTCACGTGAAGTGTCGGTCGGCTTGAGCGGGCGGATGGCGGACGACGGCGCTCCACCCGCAGCGCTGATCGAGCTGGCGCACCGCTGGGCGCTCACGGAACGCGAGCGGGACCAGCTAAGCGCGATCCTGGTAGTCCTCGAGTCCGATCAGGCCCCCACCACCGTTCGCGAGCCCGCAGCGGCGATCGATGCGCACGTGGCGGACTCGCTCGTGGCCCTCGACATCAAGGCTGTGCGTGACGCCGAGACGATCGCCGACATCGGCTCCGGTGCCGGCTTTCCCGGCCTCGCGCTCGCGGTGGCTCGCGAGGACTGCGAGGTCAGACTGGTCGAGAGCCAGGGCCGGAAGTGCGCCTTCCTTGAAGCCACGATCGCTCTGGCCGGGGTGCGGAACGCAAGCGTTGTGTGCACGCGCGCAGAGGAGTGGCAGGCGGGGTTCGCGGCGAACGATGTCGTGACTGCGCGCGCTGTCGGCCCGCAGAGCGTCGTGCTCGAGTACGCGGCGCCGCTGCTTCGACTCGGAGGGACGCTCGTCGACTGGCGCGGGAGGCGCGACGCGGCGGAGGAGCGCCGCGCGGCCTCTGCCGCCGATCAGCTCGGTCTCAGCCTGGTCGCGATCGAGCGCGTGCAGCCGTTCGCGACGGCGCGCGATCGCCATCTGCATCTCTTCGAGAAGGCCGAAGAGACGCCCTCCAGGTTTCCTCGCCGGGCCGGAATCGCTCGAAAGCGCCCGCTCGGCGGCTGAGGAGCCCGCAAACTCGTGGCTTTCGCAGGGTCGCCGGACTCCTCCGGCCGCGATCGCCGGTAGCTTGCAGGCGATGGGAACGGTTTACGCGATCGCCAACCAGAAGGGTGGCGTCGGCAAGACGACGACCGCTGTGAACGTCTCCGCGTGCATAGCGGAGGCCGGATACGCGACGCTCCTGGTTGACGTGGATCCGCAGGCGAACGCGACGGTCGGCCTTGGCATCGAGCGTACGCGCGCGCCGGGCCTGTACGAGGTCCTGACCGGCGAGGCCGAGGCCGCGGAGGCCCTCAACGACTCCCCGATCGAGGGCCTTCAGGTTCTGCCCGCCGGCGCTGGGCTCGCCGGCGCGAACGTCGAGCTGCCCCGCATGGATGGCTTCGAGCATCGGCTCCGGGAGCGTCTCGAGCCGTTGCGGGACAGCTTCGAATACATCCTGCTCGACTGCCCGCCGTCGCTGGGGCCGCTCACGGTGAGCGCGCTCGTGGCGGCCGACAAGGTGATCGTGCCGGTCCAGACCGAGTACTTCGCCCTGGAGGGCCTCGCCGGGCTGCTCGAGACGCTCGAACTGGTCCAGCGCGACTCGAACCCCCGTCTCTCAGTCGCCGGCATGCTGCTGACGATGCACGACGGGCGTACCCGCCTGGGACGTGACGTGGAGAGGGAGGTGAGGGAGCATTTCCCCGAGCTCGTCTTCGACACGGTGATACCGCGCAATGTCAGGGTCGGGGAGGCGCCGAGCTATGGCCTGCCGGTGACCCATCACGATCCGCACAGCGCCGGTGCGGGCGCCTACTTCGAGCTTGCAAAGGAGGTGGCGGCACGTGGATAGAGTTCCATTTCTCGGGATCACACCACAGAGCGGAACCATGCGAGCCGAGGCGAGGTGGCGCTCGTGAGCCCGGCACGCCGCGGGATGGGGCGCGGCCTCGAGGCGATCCTCTCGGCCTCCACACCGAGCGCAAAGGCCGATGCGGATGAGCTGCGCGAGCTGCCCGTCGAGCTGATCTCGCCCAACCCGAAGCAGCCGCGACGGCGCTTCGACGAGGACAGTCTGGCGGCGCTCGCCGAGTCGCTCGGCGAGCGGGGCGTGCTGCAGCCCGTGCTCGTGCGCCCCAAGGCCGGAGGCACCTACGAGCTCGTCGCCGGAGAGCGCCGCTGGCGCGCCGCGCGCCTGGCCGGGCTCGAGTCGATCCCGGCGCTCGTCAGGCCACGGGCCGACGCCGAGGCGATCGAGCTTGCGCTCATAGAGAACATGGCGCGCGAGGACCTCAACCCGATCGAGGAGGCTCGCGCGTGCGCCGCGCTCGTCGAGGAGCTCGCCCTCACGCGCGAGGAGGTCGGCCGGCGCGTCGGTCGCGGACGTGTCGCCGTGTCCAACCTGATGCGCCTGCTCGATCTCCCGGACGAGGTGCTCGCGCTGATCGAGGAGGATGCCCTCAGCGAGGGCCACGGGCGTGCGTTGCTGCTCGCCGACGACCACCAGGCGCGCCGCAGCCTCGCGAGGGAAGCCGCGGCGGAGGGTTGGTCGGTGCGCGTGACCGAAGCGGAGGCTCGCAGGAGCAACGGCGGCGACGGGACGCCGGGCGCGCGGGTTGCGCGCGGGCGCAGGCTCCCGGGGGCCGTTCACCCAGACGCGCAGCAGGCGGCACGGGAGATCGCCGACGCGCTCGGAGGCGCGCTCGGGGCAGAGGTGCATGTGCGCCCGACGCGCGACGGCGGCTATCGCGCGGAGCTGTCCTTCGCGACGCCGCAAGAGGCGATCGAGCTCGCGCACAGCCTGAGGGCGGGTGCGCCCGTCTGACCGGCGCCACCGGCTGCGCCGCCCTCACAGCCACGCCCCGGGGCCGTCTCCGCGGCCGCGCCGTAGGCCGCCTATCGCGCCAAGTCCTGGGCGATAACATGGCCACTCCGGCGCACGTCGGGTGTGTCAGTCCGGGCGATTAGCTCAGTCGGTTAGAGCGCTTCTCTGATAAGGAAGAGGTCCCTGGTTCGAGTCCAGGATCGCCCACTGCGGTGCGCCGGGGCGGCAGCTTCGCCTACGAAACCAGCGTGGCGGGTATCCCGTCCTGCGTGTCGCCGTGCGTCGGGGCATCGTCCGCCGCCGTCAACGGCCGCGCGAGGCTCTCCAGGCTCGTGCGCTCGGCCTTCACGCCGAGGAACAGCTCCGCGACACCGCCGATCATCATCGCGATCGCGCCGATCGCGAAGCCGATGAAGACCTGGCTCGTCTTCCCGCTTTCGATCAGGTGCGCGAACAGCAGCGGCCCGACGATTCCTCCGACACCTGTGCCGACGGCGTAGAAGACGGCGATGCAGAGCGCCCGCGTCTCCAGGGGGAAGATCTCCGAGACCGTCAGGTAGGCGGCGCTGACGCCCGCCGACGCGAAGAAGAAGACCACCATCAGAGCGACGATGAACCCGATGAGCGTGAATTGCCCGCTCTTGAAGAGAAAGGCGGTGACCAGCAGCAGCCCACCTGAGAGCAGGTACGTGCCGGCGATCATCGGCCTGCGCCCGACGGTGTCGAACAGGCGCGCGAGGAGCAGCGGGCCGAGCAGATTGCCGACCGCGAAGACCGCGATGTAGTAGGGGATGTCGCCGCTGGCGACTCCGAAGAACGTCTTCAGCATGTAGCCGAGGCTGAAGAGCATCGCGTTGTAGAGAAAGGCCTGGCTCACGAACAGCGCGAGCCCGAGGATGGTCCGCCTGGGATAGAGCGTGAGCACCGAGCGGACGATCAGGCTCAACGGGATCGTCCTGCGCTGGCGCACCTTGATCGTCTCCTTCGGTTCGGCCAGTTCACTACCCGTCTGCTCCTTCACCTCCGCCTCGATGCCGCGAACGACCCGCTCGGCCTCCTCCTCGCGCCCGTGTATGAACAGCCACCGCGGGCTCTCGGGGACGTTGCGGCGGATGATCAGGATCGCGAGGCCGAGCACCGCGCCGAGCGCGAAGCACAGCCGCCAACCGACGTTCAGCGGGAAGATGCTCGTGTTGAGAGCCACCACCGCGAGCAGCGCGCCGCCGATCGCGCCTCCCCAGTAGCTGCCGTTGATGGAGATATCCGCGTGGCCGCGGTGCTTGGCGGGAATCAGCTCGTCGATCGCCGAGTTGATCGCGCTGTACTCACCGCCGATCCCGAATCCGGTGAAGAAGCGGAACACGAAGAACCACACGGGCGAGAACGAGAGCGCCGTAAGGGTGGTCGCCACCAGGTAGACCCCGAGCGTCACCATGAACAGGCGCTTGCGCCCGAAGCGGTCGGTCAGCTGCCCGAACACGAGCGCCCCGACGCACGCCCCCGCGACATACAGCGAGGCCGCGAGCCCTGACACGTCTCCGGCCGAGATCCCGACTGCGGCGCCGCTTTCCGACAGCCGTCCGGAGATCGATCCCACGATCGTGACCTCGAGGCCGTCGAGTATCCAGACGGTGCCGAGGCCGATTATCACCCTCCAGTGAAACCGCGACCACGGCAAGCGGTCGAGGCGTGCGGGTATGTCGGTCTCGACCGTGCCGGTCTGCACGGCGTCGGAAGTGACAACGGCCATGGGTGATCCTTCCCGGGTCACCTCGCCCCGCCGGCAGGCGCTCGCCGACCCGGCGGGAGGTGACCTTCCAATTAACCTTGCCGCCGTCCAGGGCGGCCTATTCGTCAATTGCCCAGATCGCCGATCGGTGAAACCTGATCACACGCCGGCGCGCTGTGGAAGCGTGAACCACACCGTCTTTCCGCGCGCGCGCCCCGCGCTCGGGGTACCCCGCGTGGGGTACAGCGCGAGGCGCTCACGGGCCGCGCACGGATGGCCGGGCGCCTCTGGCCATCCGACCTCGACCGCCCCGTCGCCGCCCGGCAGCCGATCCCTGATAAGGAAGAGGTCCGTGGTTCGAGTCCAGGATTGCCCATCGTGAGAAGGACCCCTCGCGGGGGGCCGGGGGACCCGCTCCGGAGTCGAGAATTCGCAGGCGGAGCGCGTTTTGACGACCCTCGCCCCCCGACTGCGAGGGCCGACCCGCTGGGTGCCCGTGAGGCTAACTCACTTGTGGAAGAGTCGTTCGGTCCGCCACTCCCATAATCGCCGCCTATGGCAACTCTGCCGAGGCCTATGGCAGCCTCTGGACACGGACGCCGTGTCGTGATACGAACGTCGCCTACGCTAGGGACCTTTCGGCAAGGGGCTCTTAGGGGGCGGCGAAACTCGGGGGGGATGGACATGCCAAGTTGGGGCTCTCTGCCCGTTGCGAGGTCGCTGCGTCGCGCACGCGGACCTATTGACAACGAGCACAGGAGAAGTGACATGAACCACAGATCATTACTGCCGGCGCTAATGCTGGCGGCCGGAATGGCGCTCTCAATATTCACATCAGCGGCTTCTGCGGAACTGACGGTCAATGAACCATTCGAATACAACTCCCCGGGGATGACCCTCGAAGGGCAGACCGTGGGGCCCTCGCATTGCAAGGGCAAATATCAGGTGAATCCAAAAAGGTTCCCAGCCACAGAAAACGAAACGATCCTTGGCACAATGGGTCCTGCAGGCGGCCGAGAAGTGGTGACCTGCAGAACGACGAACAGACAGCCCATTTCCGGTAATGTCCTGCCGGGTGAAACATTTTGGCACCTAAACCCGAACTCCAGTTATTGGGTCTCAGAATGGTTCAAAACTTTTAACCCCGGGCAGTCGTGCTTTGTGATCAGCCTCCCCCAGGATCGGGTCAAAGCTAAAATGTCCCTCAACGGCAAGTCGTACTATGTAGTCGCGTATCTCGAATACGACCGCGAATGCCATCCGAGAGGCTGACGTAGCTGCTGCACGTGGTAGGTAGCGCTCGGTGCCGAGCGTTCGTGGAGGGCCCCGCACGGTCGGGGCCCTCCACTCGATGGCTCGCCGTTCACTCCATCTCGGGTACTGCGGGGGATCGCATCAGTCGCAGGCCGCGGGGCCAGCCAACGCGCCATCCGCTCCAGGAAAGCCCCGTATCACCCGGCGAGATCCAAGAACGAACCATAACCACCCGAACTGGCGCCCTCCTGATAGGGAAGAGGCCCCTGGTTCCAGTCCAGGATCGCCCACTCGAGGACCGGTGTCATTGGTCCTGGGCGGATCTGCTGGGCCACGCCGCGCATAGGAGATCGGCGAGCAGCACGTCCTTGTCGTGCTCGGTCCGCCGGGCGGATTCTTCGACCGTTCGGACCACGAGCTCGGCGGCGGATACCGGGTCGAGTGGCTGGTCGTGGGCTTCCATCGTCAATCACATCCAGCCACTGCGAGAACGAACAGGACGCTTGTGCCACTCATGGCATAGATGTTCGCTGCTCGGCCCCTCGCCGTCCATACCGCAGTTGCGTCAATCGTGACGCCCTCACGGCTCTGGTTCGGCAGCCATCGTTCCCGGCGACGTCCTCGTGAGGACCACCAGCCCCGCGCACATCACGACGAACGCGAGCAGGCTGCCGGCGATCGCCGCCGGACCACCTGCATAGCGCTCCTGGAAGAGCCAGATGCTGAGGACGACGCTCACGCACGGGTCCACGATCACGAGCAGTGGCTGGGACACGCTCAGTGGACCAACGTGGAGGGCAGCCTGCACGAGGACGATGCCCGCGGCCCCTCCTGCGGCCAGGGCGTATACCGGCCAGTCGGTGAACACCGCGACGACGCCTGATTGGGTGAGCGTCTCTGTGGCTGTCTTGATGAAGGTGGCCTCGAGCGCCCAGACGATGGCGGCCGCCGCTGCGTAGAGCGCGGCCCTTCGCCTCGGTGACCCCCAGCGAGCGGCAAGCGTCATGACGGCCGCCGCTCCACCGAACGCCGCCAGCGCACCCGCCCATGCGCGCGCGCTCGGCGTCGGCGAGCCGCCCTGCGGCTGATCGACGAGCACGAAGGCGGCGAGCGCGATGCACGTGAGCGCGGCTGATCCCCACGCGGCGGGACGGATCGCCTGGCGTATCCACACCTTGCGCAACAGAAGGCCGAAGACGAGCTCGGTCACGAGCAGCGCCTGAACGATCGAAAGCTGACCGTTGTTCAGGGCCAGCGCCTGAAAGACGAACGCCCCGCCTCCCGCCGCCCAGCCAAGCAGCCACAGGGGGCTCTTGATCAGATACGCGACGAGCCGCAGGCCGGAGGCCCTGCCCACGCGGCCGCTCGTGCTCGCGATGTGCTGCGTCGTCACATAGAACGCATTGCAGAACGCCGCACACAGAGCGAAGACGGTGCTCACCGTACGCCGCGGTGGTCGGCTGGTTCGCGGCCGGAACGCGCCGGGCCCGGCCCGCGCGCCTGCTGGCAGGCGCTCATCGCGCGATCCCGCGTAGCACTTCTTTCTCTCGACGGCAACGTGGAAAGGATGATCCCGCAGTGAGTCGGAAGAGCAGCGGCCAGCCCGAGCGTGGTTGTCGTGGGCCTGAGGGCTGCACGGCGCCCCTTCGCGGCATCCCGAGCGGCCGCGGGATGCCAGGAGGAGTTTGGAGACTCCGACTCGAACGGGTCAAGGCACCGCATCGCCATTTCCCGCCACCATGCTCGCCCGCCGCCCCCGACACATATCACGAGGAGCGCGCTGAGGTGCCCCCCGAAGCGGTCTCACTCGCGCTCGCCGCGTCGATCTACCCGCCCGCGCTCGCGGCCGTGATCGCGCTCGGCCGAGGGGTCGAGGTGCGCCTCCGGGTGGTGCTGTTCGTACTCGCCGCTTACTGCACGGTGCTCGTGACCGGCGCGATCATGCTGTTCCTGTTCGACGAACTGGACGCGACGCGCGACCAGCTGATCACTCCGACAGCGGGTCTCTACGTCGCTGCGGGTTCGGCCCTGCTGTTCGTGGCGACTCGTCTTCGACGTCCTCGCCCGCGCGCGTCGCCCGAGCATGCGGATCGCTCGAGAACCGATCGCTACCTTCAAAGCCGCTGGCTCGTGGTCGTGCTCGGCGTGATCCTCTATGTCGTTCCCTCGCCGATCTTCGCGGGTGCGGTGAAGGCCATCGCCGACACGCACGTCTCCGCAGCTCAAAAGGTCGCATACCTCGCGCAGATGCTGCTGATCATGCTCTGGCTGATCGAGCTTCCGATGCTGATGCTGATCGCCTTCCCGCGGCACTCGGCGGATGCCCTGGAGCGGGTCAACGCTTGGTTCGCCATGCACGGGCGAAGGCTGCTCGTACTCGCGAGCGGTGTCCTCGGCGGCTATCTCCTCGTCGTGGGCGTGGTCGAGCTGGCGGGATAACGGAGCCGGCGAGCTCGGATCGCGGCGGTAGTCAGACGCTGTCCTTGACCTCGGTCCTGGCTCGCTTCCAAAGGAAGTCGAGTGCGACGGCCAGAGCGACCAGCACGGCGATGGCTGCGAACGTCGCCGGATCGTTGCGAAGTGTGTTGACGACGAAGAAGAGCAGCACGAATCCGGCCGCGGCCACCGCAAGGGCCAGGACGGCGCGCCTGCCGTGGATCTGATCGCGGAGACGATAGGCGGCGATGCCGACGAGTACGAAGACCGAGAGCGAGACTGCGCTGCCGACCGAGGCGATGGCGCTGAGATCGAAGAGGTTCACGAACAGCAGGATCAGCGCGACAGTGATCACGAGGCCTCCGTGCCGCCCGAGACGCGACTGCTCTCCGAAGAGGGGTGGGAACTGACCCACAGTCGCCAGGACTCCGGTGAAGCCTTTCGACGCGTAGAGCGTGGCGTTCACCGAAGAGGAGGTCGCGAGCAGTGCCGCGATCGTGACAGCCGTGAAGCCGGCGTCGCCAAGCGCGGGCCGGGCGGCCTCGGCCACCGCAGTGGCCCCGTATTTCGTCACCTCTGCCACGGTGAGCGTGCCGAACACGCCGAGCGAGATCGCGACGTAGAGCACGGTGGTGCCGCCGAGCGCGACGTACATCGCCCGGGGGAGGTTGCGCTCGGGCTTCGGAAGGTCGCCGGCAGTGAAACTGATGACCGAGAAGCCCAGATAGGCGAAGAACGTCAGAGCCACGCTGGCGATGATCTCTCGCAGCGAGGGGTAGCCCGACGGCGCGAGCAGGTGGGGGTTGAGTTCGGTGAGCGTGGCGATGATGAAGACCGCGAACACCGCGAGCAGCGCCACGACGATCGTCGACTGCGCCTTGTCGACCCCGCGCGCACCGGCGACGTTGAGGGCGGCCATCGCGAGCACCACGCCGCTGGCGAACACCTTGGGCCACACCGCGGCGGCGTTGGTGCCCAACAGCAGCGAGGTCGCGTAGTCGCCGAAGGACACGGCGACCATCGAGCACACCAGGAGAATGGCCGAGAAGTAGCCCAGCCAAGAGGCGATCCCGACGAGCCGGCCGTTGCCGAACCCCTCCAGCAGGTAGGTCAGGATGCCACCCGATGAGGGATAGCGCACGCCGAGCTTGACCACTGCGTAGCCGAGCAGGGTCGAGATGAGACCGGCGATCAAAAAGGAGACCCACACAGCCGAACCGGCGACCGCGCCCGCCTCGCCGAGGAGGGCGAAGATGCCGGCCCCGACCATCGCCCCGACGCCGAGAAAGACCGCTCCGCGGACCGTCACCTGGCTCCGGGGCGATCGATCGTTCGCCGAGGGCTTCGTAGGCTTCACCGGCTGCGACGACACACCAATCAGAGCTCAGGGATCGGGTCGTGCGTCACTCTACAGCGAGTGACGATGAGCCCGCCTCCATGGCGGCACCGCCGTGAGCCCGCGGTAGAGCGAGACGCCGCCGAGAACGCCGAGCGCGATCGACACCACGGACCCGATCGGCTTCACGACGGCGCCGACCGTGGCGGTGGCTGGGTTGCCGATGACCTCGGTGACGCCGATCAGGCCGAGCGCGCCCGGAACGAGCAGCCAGAAGGCGGGAAGGAACGTCACCTGCGAGGGTGGGCCGCCGGGCAACCGAGCAACCGCGAGAGCGACCGGAGCCATCGTGAGGGCACCGAAGAAGCCACTGACATCGGGGCCGACGAGTGCGTTGCCGACGAGTTGCCCGATCCAGGCTGCGAGCAGGACGAGCATGAGCCACGGCAGGGCGCCGCGGGGTGCGGAGAAGTACACGGCGGCGGCGAAGCCGAAGACGATCACGCCCAGCCATGGCGCCCAGGCTCCGAGGAGGTTCATCCGCTCATCGTGCAGCACAGCCTCGCTGGGCAGACCCACGAGCTCGACGCCGGCGACGATCCCAAACGCGAGCAGCAGCAGCTGCACGCTGCCGAACACGAGCCGGCTCGCCCCGGCGACCATCTCCCCCGAGGCGAGCTCGACCGTCGCGGTCGTTAGCGCTCCACCGGGGAGAAACGTCACCAGGGGCGCGATCAGCGTGCGCAGTCCGGGGTCCGCGATCCCGCCCTTGACGGCCTCGAAGCTGAGCGCGGAGACCAACATCGCCGAGAGCACGGGTACCAGTACCGTCAATCTCTGTCGAGCCCGCGCGGCGAGCACAATCGCCCCGACAACCGCTCCGAGCGCCGCGGCGACTGCGACGTCATCCGGGGTTGGCTGAAGGACCAGGCACAGCCCCACCGTCATCGCTGTGTAGCCCAGCAGCGTGACCACGATGCGGTGGCGGGGCTGCATATCGCGAATCTCCTGCAGATGGTGCAGCCCCTCCGCGGCTGCGATCTCACCGCGTTCCGCCGCCTGCACCAGCTCGTACACCGCGGAGACCTGATCGAGGCGCAATCCTCCACCGAACTGTGGGATCGACTCGACGGTAGCCCAGTCAGCGCGGCCAAGCGCGATGATCAGAACCGTCGGAAGGACGACAACCCGCGCATCTGGGATCCCGCTGGTCGCGGCGACAGTGGTGAGGCGTTCCTGCGTCTCGCTCACGGCCGCGCCCGAAAGACTCAACGCGCGGCCGAGCTCCAGCACGAACGCGTGCATCTCCGTGTCGACGCGAGCGGGAGAGTCAGCCCCCGTACCCGCGGGCTGCGCAGTCACGATCCAACTTGGGGTGCCGGCGGTCCCTCCTCGCCCCCTCCAGGGGCGTCGTCCCCGCCGGGCGGCGACACGGCTCTGTTCCTGCGTTTGAACGCGATGACCGCCCAGATCGCGCCGCCGGCGACGGCAACGCCGATCAATACCCAGGCCCACGCGGGCAGGTCGCTCGATTCAGAGGATTCCTGGTCCTTCTTTGTGGCTGCCGCAGCTCCTGCGGCTGCTGCCGCCGCCGGAGCGTGGCTGGTGGAGGTCGTCGTCGTGGTCGTCGTCGGGGTGGTGGTGGCGGTCTGCGTCTTGATGACCGTGTTCGTCTGCGTAGGCGTCGTCACCGTGGTCGTTTGCGCAGGCGCGGTGGCGGTCTTTGTCTCTGTGACCGTCTTCGGCTGAGTCGGCGTGCTCTGTGTGGAAGCCGTCGGAGCGCTCGCCGCCGTCGCCTTTGTCTGTGTCGACGCCGTCGCCGCGTGGCTCTGGGTCTGCTGAGCCTCGTTCTTGGTCTGGGTGGCAGCGGGCGTACTGCTGCCGGTGCTCGCCGTCGTGCCCTCCGTCCGGCTGGAGGCGGTCTGACTCAGGTTGCTGGCCACGCTGGCCGCGCCGCCCGAGCCACACCCCGCCACCGCGAGCAAGGAAAGGCCGAGCGCACACACGCGAAGAGCCCGACGGGTCCCGACATTGTGCGGGCTGCGGCGCAGGGCGGTATGACCGCCGCCGGAAGTGCGCCGGCGTTTCCGTGTCTCGGTGATCGTGGCGTGGCGTTCTCTCATGAGACGATCCGCATCTCATGGTTGGTGTTGTTCAGGCGCCGGCCGCCGTCCTCGGTGGCGACGACGATGTCCTCGATGCGGACCCCGAAGCGGCCCTGCAGGTATATCCCGGGCTCGATCGAGAAGCACATCCCTGCCCTGATCGGGTGCGTCTCGCCCTCGACCATGTAGGGCGGCTCGTGTGTGGTGAGTCCGATGCCGTGCCCCACGCGATGAATGAAGTTCTCGCCGTATCCGGCGTCGGTGATCACCTCACGGGCGGCGCGGTCGACGTCCTGGCAAGGGACCCCGGGGCGGACTGCTTCGAACGCGGCCTGCTGCGCACGGCGCACGATCTCAAAGACCGTGCGCTCCTCCTCGCTCGGCTCGCCGACATGTACCGTGCGTGTGGTGTCCGATCCATAGCCGTCCTTGAGACCGCCGAAGTCCAGGACGACCATGTCGCCGTCCTTGATCTCGCGCTCGCCGAGCTCGTGGTGAGGGTTGGCCCCGTTGGGCCCCGAGCCGACGACGGTGAAGTCGACCTGGGAGTGGCCGTGGCGGCGCAGCAGATCGGCGAGGTCTGAGCCGACCGCGGTCTCGGGCCGTCCGGCGAAACGCACCTGAACGATCTCCTCGAGGGCTTCATCGGCCGCCGCACCCGCCGCCGCCAGCCGCTCCGTCTCCTCCTTGGTCTTGATCGCCCGCAGCATCGGCAGCGCGCTGGTCATCGAGACGTAGCTCGACCCGGGAACCGCCCGCTGCAGCCCGAGCACGTGCATGGCCCATGCCGAGTCGGAGATCGCGTAGCGGCCCTCGGGGTCGAGCAGCTCAGCCGACGCCTCGTAGGGGTCGTTGCCGTCGGCCCAGTCGCACAGCGTCACCGCAGCGGCTGCGGGGCAGGCCTCGGCGTCGGGTCGCTCCAGGTTCGGAGTGATCATCGCGGGTGCGCGAGCAGCCTGGATCGCGAGCATCGTGATGCGCTCGGTGATCGCGACCGGCGCATAGCCCGTGAAGTAGAGGAGATCTGGGCCGGGCGTCACGAGGACGCCGGCCAGGCCGGCGTCGGTTGCCTGCTCGGCTGCGAGCGTCATGCGCCGGGCGTACTCCTGGGTATCGAAGGGCCGCATCACCGTCCCGACGTCGCGTAGTTTTCGAGAAAGAGCGCCTCGGCGAGTGCGAGGTTCTCGATCTCGGAGGGGTCGACGCTCTCGTTGGGAGCGTGGATGAGGCAAGTCGGCTCCTCGACTCCCATCAGGAAGATTTCCGCCTCGGGATAGGTTTCCGCGAAGACGTTGCAGAGCGGGATCGATCCGCCCTGACCCTCGGTCGTCATGGGGCGCCCGTAGGCCTCCTCGAGTGCGGCCCGCAGCGCGTCGAAGCCGGGCCCGTCGAGGGTACCCGTGAACGGATCCCCGACGGCGACGCGCTCGATCTCACACCGCAGGCTCCACGGAACGCGCTTGTGCAGATGTTCGATCAGCGCGTCCTGCGCCGCGCCACCCTCCATTCCGGGCGGCACACGGAGGCTGACGCGCGCTGCGGCCGAGGCCTGGATCGCCGAGGCAGAGCCGATCACGGGAGGGACGTCGATTCCCAGAACGGTGACCGCGGGACGCGCCCAGAGCATGTCGGCGGGCGCGCCGCCGACCAGCTCGACGCCGTCGAGAACCTGGGCATCGCTGCGGAACTGCTCGGCGGAATACTCCACGCCCGACCATTCCTGCGTGGCGTCGATCCCGTCGATCGTCGTGTTTCCCTCGGCGTCGTGCATCGAGGCAAGCATCGCCAACAGCCCGACGACGGGATCGGGCGCTGGCCCACCGAACATGCCGGAGTGCATGGCGCTCGCGAGAGCCTTGACGCTCACATCGACGCTCGTCATGCCGCGCAGCGACGTAGTGAGGGTCGGAACGCCGACGGCGAAGTTGCCGGTGTCGCACACGAGGATCGTGTCGGCACGCAGCAGCTCCGCGTTCTCGGGCACGAACGCCTCGAGCCCGCCGGTGCCCTGCTCCTCGGAGCCCTCGCAGATCAGCTTGACGCCGCAGGGGAACCCACCATGAATCCGGTTCAGCGCCCGCAGAGCGGTGAGGTGCATGACGATGTTGCCCTTGCAGTCGGCCGAGCCACGCCCATACCAGCGTCCGTCACGCTCGGTCAGCTCAAACACCGGCGTCCGCCAGGCCTGCTCGCCGAGTGGCGGCTGCACGTCGTAGTGGCAGTACAGGAGCACAGTGGGACTCCCCGCCGGTCCAGGGGCCGAGCCGTGCACGGCCATGCTCCCGTCGGGCGTTGGCGACATCGCGACGTCCCGGAGCCCGACCTTCGAGAAGGCCTCGACCACCCAGCTGGCGGCCTTCTCGCACTCCTCGGGCGGAAACTGCTTCGGGTCGGCTACCGACTTCAAGGCGACGAGCTCGGCCAGGTCGTCTTTCGCCTGCCCCCTCAGGTCTGCCACGGCTGAGCGCAGATGATCCGTTTCCATCACGGCCTGATCGTGTTTTCGTACTTCAAGTGTTGGATCGTTTCCTGGTATTTCTGGGCCTTGTCGGGACAGTAGGTCTGAAGGATCAGCGCCTCTCCCTGCACTGCGCGCCGATCCGCGATCACCGGGCGGCGCCCCACGAAGTCCGCCCCGTTGCTCAGTGCTTCGAAGAGCAGGGCCTTGCCGAGTGCGTTTGCCGGGTTTTCACACACAGCTCCGCCGTCGGTTCCAAGCGACGAGATGATGGTGTCCTGGCTGGCCGGCACCGGCAGCCCCGCCTGTTGCAACTTCTGCGTGAGCTGCTGGGCCTTTTCCTGCGCGTGCATGTCCTTTTTCTCGGCGCTGAACGTGATCAGGCCGACCACCAGCAGGGCGACGACGACGGCGCCGATCAGCCAGTACAACCGGCGATGGTCGCCGCCGGAGCTGGGCTCCGGCACGGGAGTGGAAGTCGGTGGTGGCGGCAGCGGGGGTGGGGCCTGCGGGGCGGAGGTCGATGGAACCGCGATCGCTGCGGCCGCGGTATCAACGGCCGTGGGCGCTGGGGGCACGGGCGCCGAGGCCTCAGGTGCGCCCTCGTCGGGCCCAGCCGCCTCGGGCGTCTTCCAGTCGGGCTTCCTGAACCGCAGGAACAGCCACGGCGGGATCAGGCCGATCAGCGCCGTGCCCGCGAGGATCAACCCGGCGTAAGCCACACCACTGCCGCTTTCAAACTGAGAGGGCGGGACGAAGCCGATGATGATCGCCGCAGCCGAGGCGACGAAGCCCATGCTGCACATGAACGTCAGCGCAGGGGCCTTGTAGCCCCGCTGCACCTCGGGCTGGTCGCGACGAAGCCTGCGAGCAGCAACGAACATCAGCAGGTAGACAATGAGGTAGACCTGGGTGGTCATGACGCTCAGGATCCAATACGCACTCGAAACAGAGGGAATCAGCGCATACAGGAGCGCGATGACGGTCGTCACGGCGCCCTGTGTTACGAGAATGTGCACCGGGATCCCGTTCTCGTTCTGTTCCTGGAAGAACGGCGGCAGGTAGCCCTCGCGCCGGGCGATCAAGAGGAGGCCTTTCGACGGCCCGGCGAGCCAAGTGAGCATGCCGCCGGTCGAGGCGCACACCAACGCTATCGCCACGATCGGCACGAGCTTCGACAAGCCGAAGTACGCGAAGAAGGCGTCGAAGGCCTGCATCACCCCCGCCGTGAGGCTGAGTTCGTCTGCCGGGATCACCCAGCTGATCGCGAGCGCCGGAAGGATGAAGATGACAAGTACGAGTCCAACGGCGAAGAACATCGCCTTGGGGAATTCGCCACCCGGCTTCTTCAGCGACGAGACGTGCACAGCGTTCATCTCCATGCCCGAATACGAGAGGAAGTTGTTGACGATCAGCACCAGGCTCGCGATCCCGGTCCACTCGGGGACGAGGTGGCTCGCGTTCATCGGGGCCGCCGGAGCGTTGCCCTGCAGCAGGTAGACGACACCCAGGACCACCAGCACAGCTCCCGGGATCAGCGTGCCCACGACCAATCCGCTCGAGGCGAGCTTCGCGATTCCGCCGGTGCCCCCACGCGCGGAGAGGAACACGCCCGTCCAGAACACAACCACGATCACGACCCCCGTGTAGACGCCGTTCGTCGCGAGACCCGGGTTGAACACGTAAGCCAGGGTGCTCGCCACGAAGCCGAGCAACGTCGGGTAGTAGAAGATCGTCATCGCGAACTGGCACCAGACCGCCAACAGCCCCCAACGCGGAGAGATGCCCTCGCTCACCCATCGAAAGACACCGCCGGACCATCCGGATGCCAACTCCGCGGCGACCAGCGCCTGAGGCATCAGGAACACGACCGCCGGCACGATGTAGAGGAACACGCAAGCCAGGCCGTAGACGGCCATCGTCGGTGCGCTTCGCAGACTCGCGACCGACGCCGTCGTCATGAACGCCAGGGTCACCCACGTGATGGCCTTCGGCTTCGTCACGGTGGCCGTCCCGGACCTCGGCACGGCCACACCGCGACCCGCTGATGGTTCCATCGTCGACATCGCGGGAGACGCTAGGGTCAGGGCCGCGCCAACACATCACCCGAAACGGGTGGTCTCGAGGTCAATCGCCCGGATCGTCTACCGGTGAAACCGGTTCACACCGCCGCGCGCTGTGGAAGCGTGAACCACACCGTCTTTCCGCGCGCGGACGGCTCGATCCCCCACCTTTCCGACATGGCTTCGACGATCAGCAGGCCGCGGCCTGTCCGGTCCGTGGGGGCCGGCGACTTCCGCGTCGGACGGCCGCCTCCGACGTCGCGGACCTCGACACGGATCTCGCGCGGAGCGGCTTCGATCGCGAGCTCGAAGCACGTCTGGGCGTGCTGCACGCAGTTGGTCGCGAGCTCGCTCGTCATCAGCTCCGCGGCGTCGAGCACGTCGTGTGCCTGATCGCGGAGCACGTGGCGCACGAAGCGCCTGGCCGCGGGCACGGACTCGAGCTTGCAGCCGAACTTCCGGACCTTGGTCATGGCTCGCTCGGGAGCACGCTAGACAGCCCCGTGAGCTCGATCACACGAGTGACGGCGGGGGACGGTTGACGCAGCCGGACCGCATCGACCTTCGCCGCCGCGCCGATCAGCGCGGAGATGCCGGCGCTGTCCATGAACCGCAGACCGCTCAGATCGAAGACGAGCTGGGCGGGGTGCCCGGCCGCGACAGAGGCGATCGTCGCCTCGAGCGTCGCGACGTTCGAGCTGTCGAGTTCTCCGTTGATCGTGATCAGCGGAACACCCGTCGACTCGACCCGCGCGTCGATCACGACCTCCGCCGCGCGATCCTCCGCTAGCTCTTCCACTGGATCACCACTATCGCCGTGTCGTCGTTGTGGTCCTTGGATGCGAGGTCCCGCGTGAGCACCTCGACGAGGTCATCCGGCGCCAGGCGCTGACCCGTCGCCGTCTCCCGTAGCCGCGCGAGACCCGAATCGAGGATCTCGGTGCGCCGCTCGACCAGACCGTCGGTGAAGGCTACCAGCGTGGAGCCGGGCGGCACGGGCGTGGCGGTCTCCTCATAGTCGCTGTCGCGCGTCACGCCGATCGGCACATTCACCTTCAGCTTCACATACTCACCCCCGCCACCATTCATCAACAGCGGAGCGATGTGCCCGGCGCTCGCGACTGTCAGTGAATGTGCCTCCACGTCGATCAGTGCGCACAGCACCGTCGCGAAGTAGTCGTGCTCCTCGCTGTTGACGAAGTCCGAGAGCTTCGCGAGCACCACTGCCGGCCGGGGATCCTCTGCGGCGTACGCGAGCGTTGCATGCCGGAGCAGCGCCATCGTCGTCGCCGAGTGCAGGCCGTGGCCCGAGACGTCGCCGATCACGAGCAGCGCCTGCCCCTCGCTCTTCGCCACGACGTCGTACCAGTCGCCGCCGACGTCGATCCCCGACGCCGCCGGGATGTAGCGCGCACTGACCCGCAGCCCACCGAAGGGCGGCAGCGCATCCGGCAGCAGCGCATGCTGAAGCGTCTGCGCGATGCCCCGTTGCTCGGTGTACAGCTGGTGGTTTTCCGCCGCTACGCGGTCGAGCACGCCGCTCAGTTGCTCGGCGTGCTGGCGCCGGCGAGCGAGCCGGTCCGTCATCAGCGCGGCTGCCAGGGAGATCAGGACGCCCACGGCCACGATGATCCAAGGCAGGCTCGCGAAGAACGTGCCTCCAAGTGGTCCGTTGGGCGTGACGATCAGCGTGAACACCGTGTCGCCGAAGGGCGTCGATGTCGACGCCTGGCGCCCTTTGATGGGGAACCGGTGGAGGCTCGTCACGAGCAGGTCTGCCTGTCGCCGTGAATGTCCGAGATACAGCGCGTAGTTGAGATCCGAGAAGGCCGAGTTGCGCGCCAGCGCGGAGCGCCGGTCCTTCGGAAGGGGGTTTTCCGCGTAGACGGCATACCCGTGCTTGGCCCCCGGCGTGCTGAACTCGAAGCCGAGGCTCGGGCGCGGGGCGCCGAGGATCCCGATGATGTTCAGCCGCTGCGAGCGTTCGGCATGCTTGAAGAAGGCGCGCATCTGAGCAGGCAGCGCCGCGAGCGCCGGCGCCGCCCCGACCACGGCCATGGGTGCGAGCTTGCTGGTGCCGAGGTGCCACAGCGAGGCCGACGCGAACTGACGCCCGGGGCCGACGTAGGGAGCCATGAACGCGCGGAAGCGCGCAGCGTCGCCGCTGGTCGCGTCAGCGAGCTCCGCCGCCGAGGCGAGCGGCGTCTGGATCGACGGCACGACGGCCGTCAGCACCGAGCCCACCTCGCGTGCCCGCAGGCGCAGCAGGCGGTCCTCGTTGCGGTCGTACACCCGCAGCGAGATCACCGCGAAGGCAGCCGTCACGAGCAGCCCGAGGAGGAGTGTGATCGCGAACACGCGCGACGGCCTCCACCGCCAAACCGCGCCGCTTGGCTCCGATGGTGGCAGCGGGCCGCCCGCGGGGGGCCCCGCCGTCGGTGGCGCCGTCCCCTCGGGGGGCCTCGTCGCCAGCCCTGCGCCACCACTCATCGCGAGCACCGCCCCTCCATCGCCGTCGGTAGGTTAGCTGGGCGGCTCCGGTTCGGTGCGGTTCAACTGCCGTGGGGCAGCGTCCCGATGCCGTCCCCGACGGGCTGTCGGTAGGGCGTGCGCGTGACCGCGAGGCCGAGCGCGCAGAGCAGCGCTGCGAGCACGAACGGCGCCCAGTCGCCGGCGGCCCCTGCGATCGCTCCACCTGCTCCAGGTCCGACGACGGCCCCCACGGCCCAGGCCGCGTTCATCAGCCCGAACGCGAGTCCCTGCTTCAGGCCCACCCGTTCTGCGCCATCCGCGATCAGCGCAAGCGCGGGCGTGAACAGCGTGCCGTAGGCGACGGAGGCGATCAGCAGCAGCGGCGCGTACAGGAGCGGACGAGTCGTGACCGCGAGCGCCAGCGAGGCGATCGCGGCTACCGACAGCGCGAAGCGCACCGGCAGCAGCGCCCCGCGGCGGTCGCTCAGCCGGCCGATCAGCGGAGCGGCGCCGGCCTCGGTGCCAGCGCTCAGCAGCCACACGGCGCCGATCGCCGCGGCGCCCCAGCCCGCGGCGGCGAGCTGCAGCGGAGCGAGCACGTACAGGTTTCCCTCGAGCACCGAGGCGCTCGACATCAGCGCCAAGCCGCCGAGGAAGCGGCGGTTGCCGAACGCGCGAGCGAAGCGCCCCGCCGACGGCCTCTCGGGCGCAGGGGACGGCAGGCGCACGCTCCAGGCCGCGAGCAGCACCGCGAGCCCGCCGAGCGTCGTGAACACGGCGGCGCGTCCGACGATGGCCGCGATCGCGCCCACGACCGGCCCGAACAGAGCGCCCGCGACGGCGGCGCCCATCGCCGCGCCGATGACCTCCCCACGTCGCTCGCGCGGCGCCACGGCGAGCAGCCACGAGAACGCACCAGCCCATGTGAAGGCGCTTCCCATGCCTTGGAAGAACCGCGCGGCGAACAGCACCGAGTAGCTGCTTGCCAGCGCGAAGCCGACGCTCGAGGCGCCCATCAGCGCCAGTCCCACGAGCACCGCTCGTCGCGGGCCGATCCGCACGGCTGCGAAGCCGCCCGGCAGGCCGCCGATCAGCGCGCCCGCGGCGTAGGCCGCTACGAGCGTGCCGGCGCTCGACTTCGAGAGCCCGAACTCGTGGGCGAAGCGAGGCAGCAGCGGCGTCAGCGCGGCGTAGAGCATCGTGTCCACGAACACGAGCACACCGGCCAGGAGCATCACGCGGCGCATCGGTCCACGCTACCAACGCGTGTGCGGCCGAATCGGCCAATCTCAGCCGCTGACGTGCCCCATCCTGCGTCGCGCGGTGAAGGCATCCGAGGCGACACCGGACCCGCACCGGGCCATCGCTCGGTCGCGCCGAGCCGTCACTCGGCTCCCGCGGGCCACCAGCCCTGCACAAGCTCGCCGTCGCCCTCGTGGCGAGGCCCGAAGGCAAGCACCTCGATGCCCGCGGGACCTGCCTCGAACGCGCGGATCACCTCGGGCGAGACGCGGATCGCATCCATCGGCTCGACGTCGACGATCTCGTCGTCGAGCTTCACGCGGCCCGAGCCCGCGAGTACGACGTAGACCTCCTCTGCGTTCTCGTGCCTGTGGCCGAACGCCGAGCGCTTCCCGGCTGCCAGCTGCAGGAGGCTGACGCCGGTGCTCTCGACCTCCAGGTCACCGTTGGCGAAGCGCGCATGCTGGTTATCGCCGAGCCCGAACCTGGGAGCCGAGTCCTCTACCTCGGTGAGCTTCTTTCGTGTGAACGGAGGTGCCATCGAGTCCTTTCCGTCGGGTCTCGGGAGTCTAGGGCCGAGCGGCTTCTCCTACGCGCGGACGCGCTCCCCCTTCGGGTCGAACAGCGGCTCGCGTGCGACCTCGCCTGCGACCCAGCGCCCGAAGATGTCGACCTCGACGCCGGCTCCGACCTCGACATCGGGGGGAAGATAGGCGTACGCGATCGAGCGCTCCACGGTGTAGCCGTAGCCGCCGCTCGTGACGCGCCCGGCGACCTCGTCGCCGATCCGCACCGGCTCGTTGCCGAGCGCGACCGAGTGAGGGTCCTCGAGCACGAGGCAGCGCAGCCGGCGGCGCGGCGCCCGCGGCTCGCCCCCCCCGTCCACTCCGAGCGCCGAGGCTCCGAGGAACCCACCCTCGCGCTTGACGCAGAAGCCGAGTCCCCCCTCGAAGGGGGTCTCGTCGGGCGTGATGTCGGCGGCCCACACCCGATATCCCTTCTCGAGACGCAGCGAGTCGATCGCGCGGTAGCCACCGGCGAGCATGCCGTGGTCACGGCCTGCCCGCCAGAGCGTGCTCCACAGGGCAGCCCCGTACTCGGTCGGGCAGTAGAGCTCCCACCCGAGCTCTCCGGCGAACGTGACCCTCAGCGCTCGAACCGGCACGTCGCCGATGGCGAGCTCGCGCATGTGCATGTAGGAGAACGCGAGCGGATCGTCGGCCAGCGGCGAGAGGATCTCGCGCGCGAGCGGCCCCCACAGCGCGAAGCACGCCCAGCGTGCGGTGACGTCGGCGCAGCGGACGCTGCCGTCGGCGGGCGCGTGGCGGCGGATCCAGCTGAGGTCGTGATTGCCGAATGCCGTTCCCGTGACGATCGAGAAGAGCTCCTCCTCGACGCGCGTCACCGTGAAGTCGCACTCGATCCCCCCGCGGCTGTTGAGCATCTGCGTGTAGGTGATCGCACCGAGCTCGCGCGCCACGCGGTTGTCGCACAGTCCTTCGAGGAAGGCGGCTGCGCCCGGCCCGGCGATCTCGAGCTTCGCGAAGGAGGACTCGTCGAACAGCGCCGCGCGCTCGCGCGCCGCGCGATGCTCCGCGCCGATCGCCGGCGACCAATGCATCCCTGCCCAGCCGCGCGGGCGCAGCGCCTCCTCGCCGGCCGGCGCGTTGGCTTCGTACCAGTTGACGCGCTCCCAACCCGACTTCTCGCCGAACGCCGCCCCGTGCGCGGCGTGCCACGAGTAGGCGCTCGAGATCCGCAGCGGCCGCCCGGCCTCGCGCTCGTGGCCCGGATAGCGGATGTCGTAGTAGGTCTCGTACACCTCTTTGGTGCGCTTGAGCGTGTAGCTCGGCGAGCGGAAGTGCGCGCCGAAGCGGCGGATGTCCATCTCCCAGACGTCGATCGAGGGCTCGCCCTGCAGGATCCACTCGGCCATCACGCGCCCGATGCCGCCGGCGCCGGCGAGACCGTGCGCACAGAAGCCCGCGGCGACGAACAGGCCGCGCACCTCGCTCTCGCCGAGGCAGAACTCGTTGTCGGGCGTGAAGGCCTCCGGGCCGTTGATCAGGCGTGTCACCGTGATCTCGTCCATCACCGGCACGCGCCTGGAGGAGTTGCGCGCGATCTCCTCGAAGCGCGGCCAGTCCTCCTCGAGCAGTCGCCCGTTGAAGTCCGCAGGGATCGCATCGAGGAGGTGCGCGTCCAGCGCCCAGGGCGCCGAGTCGCGCTCGTAGCCACCCATCACGAGGCCGCCGCCCTCCTCGCGGAAGTAGATCAGCAGGTCCGGGTCGCGGAGCGTCGGCAGATGCGGACGGCCGGCGACGCGCTCGCGGAAGGGCTGCGTGACGAGGTACTCGTGGGCGAAGGGAACGATCGGCACGCGCACGCCCGCCATGCGCCCGAGCTCGGCCGCGAACATGCCACCCGCGTTGACGACGATCTCCGCCTCGATCGGCCCCCAGTCTGTCTGCACGCCGCGCACCCGCCTCTGACCGCGTGCCTCCTCGACGTCGATCGCCGTGACGCGCGTGTGCGTGAACACACGCGTGCCTCCCTCGCGCGCACCGTCGACGAGCGCCGTCGTGAGCAGCGACGGATCGAGGTAGCCGTCGCTCGGCAGATAGGAGGCGCAGCGGACGCCGTCGGTGCTCATCAGCGGGAACAGCTCGCGCGCCTGCTCGGCGGACATCAGCTCGAGCGGGAGCCCGAACGTGCGCGCCCACGCGACCTGTCGCAGCACCTCCTGCTCGCGCTCCGGCGTGCACGCGAGGCGGATGCCGCCGCACTCGACCCATCCGCAGTCGAGCGTCCGGTAGAGCTCCACCGAGTCCATCATCATCCGCGTCAGCGAGACGCTCGAGCGCAGCTGGCCGACGAGCCCCGCCGAGTGGAACGTCGAGCCGCTCGTCAGCTCGTTGCGATCGAGCAGCACGACGTCGCGCTCGCCGAGCATGGCGAGATGGTGGGCGATCGAGGCGCCGCCGACGCCGCCGCCGACGACGACCACGCGCGCCCGCTCCGGAAGCTCACGTGGCCTGGTCAGCGTCCCACCCCTTCGCGTCGATCTTCCGCTCGCGCCAGCGCGAGCCATTCCTCGAAGCCGCGCTCCTCGACCGTGGCGGTCAGCCGCTCGAAGTGCTCGCGTCCGTAGCCGTCGAAGTCGAAGTCGAGCTCGGAGACCGCGCCCTGCACGACGCCCCATGCGGCCTCGCGGGCGTCCGACATCACACGCATCAGCTTCAGCGACGCGCGAGTGGCGTCCGTCGGCGCGCTGCCGTGGTAGGCCGACAGCAGCCGCTCGTCGTCGGCCTCCTCGAAGCCGTTGTTGACCGAGAGGTTGCCGAGGTCGAAGCGGGGATCGCCCATTCCCGCGTACTCCCAGTCGACGATTAGAATCCGCTCGCCGTCGCGCGCGAAGATCACGTTGCCGGGGAGCAGGTCGTTGTGGCAGGGGCGGCTCGGCAGCGCCGGGAGCGCCTCCTCGATGCGCCGCGCGACCGCCGCCACCCGCGCGTACGCGACGGGCAGCTCGCCGCCTCGCCCGCGCACGATCAACGCGTAGCGCTCGAGCAGGTCGGGCACCCGGAAGCTCGCGGGCAGCACGAGCGGCGCGTCGTGGAAGGAGCGCAGCGCGCGGGCAAGCTCCTCGACGCGGCGCCTGAGCTCTCCCGCCGCCGGCTCGCGACAGGCGACGAAGCGCGTCACCAGGCAGCCCTCGAGGCTCGCAGCGACCTCCGGCGCGATCCCCAGCGCCGACGCGGTCTGCGTCGCGAGTCGCTCGGCCTCGCGGTCGATCCCGAGCAGTCTGGTGTCCTTGCCGGGACGCCGGATCACGTACTCGCCGTCGCCGAGCGTCACGCGGAAGTTGCGATTCGTTATGCCTCCGCCGAGCTCCGAGGGCTCCCCCGCGAGCGGGCCGAGCGACGCTTCGAGACGTTGCACGATTTCGTTGAGCCCGCCCACTGCTTCCAATCGTCGTTGGACGATAAGGAGCACAACCTATACCTTCACCGGCTGTGACCAGCGAGGAGCAGACGGCCGCGGCGCTGCTCGCGGCGTGCGACCTCGAGGCTGCCCGAGAGGCGATCGATGGGGTCGCGCTGCGCACGCCGACGGTCCCCTCCCAGGACCTCTCGGCGCTCGCCGCCACGCCGGTCGCGCTCAAGGCGGAGTGCCTGCAGGTGACCGGCTCGTTCAAGCTGCGCGGGGCGCTGAACAAGGTGGCTGCGCTCGGGACGCGCAGCGACCACGGACTCGTCACCGCGAGCGCGGGAAACCACGGGCGCGCGGTCGCCCATGCGGCGCGGGTCAGAGGCGTCGGCTGCGAGGTCTTCATGCCTCGCGACGCGGCCGTCTCGAAGGTCGCGGCCGTCGAGCAGCTGGGGGCCGAGGTGCAGCTCGAGGGCGACTCGGTCGAGGAGGCACTCGAGCTGGCCGCCGAGCGCGGTCGCGCGAGCGGCGCGGCGTTCGTGCACCCGTTCGACGACCTCGACGTGATCGCCGGCCAGGCCACGGTGGGGCTGGAGGTGCTCGAGGATGTTCCCGACCTCGCACGGGTTGTCGTGCCCGTCGGCGGGGGCGGCCTCGCGAGCGGCATCGGGGTCGCCCTTCGCCGTGCAGGTGCCGAGGTGCAGCTCGTCGGAGTGCAGGCCGGCGCCTGCGCTCCCTACGTCGAGGCGCTCGCCGGCGATGGCGACGGCGATTCCGGCAGAGACCTGGCGACAGGCGCCACGATCGCCGACGGCATCGCGATCAAGCGGCCCGGCGAGCTGACGCTGGCGCTGCTGGGCGAGCTGATGGACGCGCTCGTGACGGTCGCCGAGGACGAGATCGCCGAGGCGATGGTGTTCCTGGCAGAGCGCGCGAAGCTGGTTGCCGAGGGCGCCGGCGCGGTCGCGGTCGCCGCGCTGCTCGCGGGGAAGCTCGCGCCGGTGGAGGGTTCGACCGTCGCGATCCTCTCGGGCGGCAACGTCGACAGCGGACTGCTCGCGGGGCTGCTGCTTCGCCACGAAACCGAGGAGGGCCGCCGCGTGCGCATCTTCACGCGCGTGCCCGATCGCCCGGGCGGTCTCGCCGAGCTGCTCACCCTCGTCGCGCGAGCCCGTGCGAACGTCGTCAGCGTCGCGCACGTGCGCGAAGCGGTGCGCCTCGACGTGCGCGAGACCGGCGTCGAGCTGACGCTCGAGACGCGGGGTCGCGGCCACAGCGAGGAGGTCCTCTCGGCGCTCCGCGGCGCGGGCTACGACGTCGATGCCGAGTAGCGCGCGAGCGCACCGCAGGCCCGCACGCGCTCGAGCGGCGCGCAGTCGAGCGCCGGGGGCGTGCCGTGCCGCCCCCTGTCGGCGAGCGTAGAGTTACCGATGGTGGCGAGCTATGACCTCAACGGCAAGGTGGCTCTCGTGACGGGCGCCGCGCGCGGCATCGGGTTCGCCACCGCCGCCGCGCTCGTCTCGCGCGGCGCGTCGGTCGCGGTCCTCGACCTTGATCCGCAGGCGTCTGGCGCCGCGGCGTCGCAGTTGCACGACTCGCGCGCGATCGGCCTCGCCGGCGACGTGACCGACCGCGCGGCGATGCAGCGGGCCGTCGCGGCGGTCGTCGAGCGCTTCGGCGGCCTCGACGTCGTCGTTGCCAACGCCGGTGTGGCCTCGCGCGTCGCGACGTTCAAAGCGACCTCGTCGGAGAGCTTCGAGCGGGTCATCGCCGTGAACCTGATGGGCGTCTACAGGACGGTCGACGCGGCGCTTCCCGAGATCGTGCGCCGGCGCGGCCACGTGGTCGTGATCTCCTCGATCTACGCCTTCACGAACGGTGTCGGCGCCGTCGCCTACGCGATGAGCAAGGCCGCGGTCGAGCAGTTCGGCCGTGCGCTGCGGCTCGAGCTCGCGCCGCACGGTGCGAGCGCGAGCGTCGCCTACTTCGGCTTCATCGACACCGAGATGGTGCATCGCGCGATCGACAGCGACCCGCTTGCAACCGAGATGCTCGCGACCTTCCCCAAGCCCCTGCACAAGCGGCTCGCCCCGTCGGCGGCCGGCGAGGCGATCGTCGTAGGGATCGAGCGGCGGGCGCCGCGTATCATCCGCCCGCGCCGCTGGGTCCTGATGTCAGTGTTGCGAGGCGTGCTGAACCCACTCACGGACGCTCGCGCGGAGCGCGACGAGACGGCGCTGAGGCTGCTGCGCGAGCTCGACGCGCGCGCCGGGGAGGAGGATCCGCTGACCGCCTGACGCGGCGGCTACTGCGTTGCGTGGGCGGCGCCCGAGGGCGCCGCATGCGAGCCCGCCTGGCGCGAGCCGGCCGCATGCGAGCCCGCCACGATCGCCGCGCGCAGCAGGTCTTCGAGCACATCGGCCGCGCACGGGCGGCCCATCAGAAAGCCCTGCGCCACGGAGCAGCCCATCTCGAGGAGCGCCTGCATCTGGCTCTGCGTCTCGACGCCCTCTGCGATCACCGTCAGCGAGAGCGCCTCCCCGACGCCGAGGACGGCCTCGAGCAGCTCGCGGCCCTGCCCCGCTCCGTTCAGCGCCGCCACGAAGCTGCGATCGATCTTGAGGATGTCGACGGGCATCCGCTGGAGATGCGACAGCGACGCGTAGCCGGTACCGAAGTCGTCGATCGCGACGCTCACGCCCAGGCTCTTGATCTCGCTCAGCCGAGTGCCCGCTGCGACGACGTCGCGCATCAGCGTCGTCTCGGTGATCTCGAGCACGAGCAGCGAGGGGTCGATGCCCGAGCTCTCGAGCGCATGCCGCACATCGCCGGCGAAGCCGTCCCGTGCGAGCTGCTGCGCCGAGACGTTGACGAAGATGCGGATCTGCTCACCCCGCGTCTGCCAGCTCGCCGCCTGACGGCAGGCCTCGCCGAGCACCCAGCGGCCGATCGGCACGATCAGGCCGCTCTCCTCGCTCGCCGGGATGAACTCCTCGGGGGCGACCACGCCGCGCTCGGGGTGCCGCCAGCGGATCAGCGCCTCGACGCCGACGACGGAACGGGCCGGCAGCTCGAAGATCGGCTGGTAGTGAAGGAAGAACTGCTGCTCGCGCAGCGCGGCGCCGAGTTCGCCCTCGAGCTCGAGGCGGCCCTCCGCGATCGTGCTCATGCTCGCATCGAACAGGGCATAGCGATCCTTCCCAGCCGCCTTCGCGGCGTAGAGCGCGAGGTCCGCGTCGCGCAGCAGCGCGTCCGGGGTCGCGTACTGACCGATGGCGATCCCGACGCTTGCCGTGAACGACAGCGAGGTGCCGCGGCCCTCGAGGTCGATCGGGCGGCGCAGCACCTCGATCATCCGCTCGGGAAGGTCGAGCGGCCCGTCCGGGGTGCTCGACTCGACGAGGACCACGAACTCGTCACCGCCGAGACGGCCGACCGTGTCCTGCTCGCGAACGACGCTCTGCAGACGCTCTCCGACGACCTTCAGCAGGTGATCGCCCGCTGCGTGGCCGAGCTTGTCGTTGACGTGCTTGAAGCCGTCGATGTCGATGAACAGCGCCCCGGCGACGCTCCCCGCCTGGCGTTCCACGCGCGAGAGCATCTGCTCCGCGCGGTCGAGCACGAGCGCGCGGTTCGGCAACCCCGTCAGCGCATCGTGGAGCGCGAGGTGGGAGAGCTCGCGCGTCTTTTCGGCGACCAGCGACAGCGCGCGCATCCGCCCGGTGCCGAGCGCGAGGACGAGCAGTCCGAGCAGCCCGCTCAGCAGCATCCCGCCGATCAGCACGGTCAGCGCGCGGCCATCGGCGAACACGCCGCGGGTCGGCGCCGGCACGGTGCTCTGGACGCTCCAGCCGTTGTGCAGGTCGACCCACGCGCTTTCCCCGTGCGCGGGCGCGACGCCGCTCGTGAAGATCACGCCGCTCGAGCCGTTGCCGTAGCGGAACGTCAGCGCCGTGTTCGGATGGCCCTGGAGGGCGCGGTGCAGGATGACGCCGGGGACGAGCAGCTCGCCGAGCCAGCCGACGAACGTCCGCCTGCGCTCGGCGACGGTCGCCGGGACGACGCCGGTGCTGTAGACCGGGGTCTCGACGCCGAGCGTCGCGACGGTCCCGTTCACGACGGGCGCGTAGCTGCTGACGCCCGTGTCCCGCGCCGGCGCGAGCGTCTTGGCGAGCGCGCAGTAGTCGATCCCGGCCGGGAGGTAGCTGGCCAGGTTCCGGGCGAGCCCGGCGACGGCGAAGCAGTAGTACGGCCGCGGGCCGGGGGGCAGGACCTGGAAGCGCGCATTCGGCGGCCGCGAGGAGACGCCGAGTGGTCGCACGGGGTCGGCGATGATGCGCCGTTCGAAGGCGGCGAGCTGAGACGCCGGCACCTGCTCGACGAGACCGATGTTCTGGAGCTCCGGGTAGCGTTGAAGCGCGCGAACCGATTCCGCCCACCTGTCGAAGCCGAACGGCGACGCGCCGCCCTCGCGCGCCACGAACGCGCTTGCCGTCACCACGAGGTCTTCCTCGTGCTGGATCGCGAGCGTCAGCGTCGAGGCGATCTCGGCCGTGGTCAGATGGTGGGCGAGGCGAGCCTTCTCGGTGTCGTTGCCCGCGGTCGATCGCGCGCCGAGCACGGAGGCGACGGTGCCCGCGCAGACGAGCAGCGCGGTCACCCCCCACACGCCGCGCCGGCCCATCGCGACCCGCCTCAGACGCCCCGGTCGGCCTCTGGCCGGCCGGCGCCCCGGCGGTTGCGGTGTGGGGTCGGTGTCGTTCAAGTCTTGCTCTCCCCGCGCCGGCGAGCGCGTCAGGGGGCAGATCGGTCCCACGGGGATCTTTTGTCCGAGAAGCGACAGCGGCTGGACGGATATCTGACGGGCACGCCGCCTTCGCGCGGTAAATAGCATCGCCGCCGTGAAGATCGAGCCCTTCGCGATCGAGCGCTTCTACGAGCGCTGGGAGTTCAGCGCAGAGCTGATGCTCTCGAGCAGCGACTGCGAGTCGCTCGCAGTGGACGACCTGCTCGCGCTCGAGCCCGACGCACGGGAGCGGCTGCACGGCCTCGACCTGGGTTACACGGAGGTGCCGGGCTCGCTCGAGCTGCGCAGCGCCGTGGCGAGCCGCTACAAGCGGATCGACCCCGAGGACGTGCTCACGCTCGCGGCGGCCGAGGAGGGGATCTTCATCGTCTACCACGCGCTCCTGGCCGCGGGCGACCATGTCGTGGTGGAGTCGCCCTGCTACGGCTCGGCGATCACCGTGGCGCGCAGCACCGGCGCCGAGGTGAGCCTCTGGCAGCGCCGTCACGAGCACGGGTGGGCCTACGACCTCGACGAGCTCGAGGCGCTGCTGCGGCCCGAGACGCGGCTGATCTACATCAACAGCCCGCACAACCCGACCGGCTCGCAGATCTCAGCCGAGGCGCTCGAGCGGCTCGTCGGCCTCGCGCGCGAGCGCTCGATCGTGCTTTTCAGCGACGAGGTCTACCGCGGGCTCGAGCACGATCGCTCCGATCTGCTGCCCGCGGCATGCGATCTCTACGAGCACGCGATCTCGCTCAACACGGTCTCAAAGGCCTACGGCCTGCCGGGGCTGCGGATCGGCTGGCTCGCGAGCCGCGACGCGGCGTTGCTGGGGCCCGTCCGGGAGCTCAAGCTCTACACGACGATCTGCTCGAGCGCTCCGAGCGAACTGCTCGTCGCGCTCGCGCTGCGCCACGCCGATCGGCTCGTGGCGCGCAGCCGCGCGCTCGTCGTCTCCAACTCATCTCTGCTCGAGGAGTTCCTCGAGCGCCGCAGCGAGCTGTTCGAGTGGGTCCCGCCCCGCGCCGGGCCGATCTGCTTTCCCCGCGTCGCCGGCGGGTTCGACGTGCAGGCGTGGTGTGAGGAGATCGCCACCAGGGCGGGTGTGCTGCTGCTCCCCGGCGCCGTCTACGAGCAGCCGCGCCACGTACGCTTCGGGTTCGGGAGGGCGAACCTCCCGCAGGCGCTCGCGCGCCTCGACGAGCACCTCGGCTGAACGCGGCGGCCCATCTAGAGCACCTTCGAGAGGAACTCCCGCGTGCGCTCCTCGCGCGGGCTGCCCAGGACCTCCGCCGGGGTGCCCGCCTCGACGACCAACCCCGCGTCCATGAACGCGACGCAGTCGGCCACCTCGCGCGCGAAGCCCATCTCGTGCGTCACGACGATCATCGTCATGCCTTCGCCGGCGAGCTGCTTCATCGCCTGCAGGACCTCACCTACGAGCTCCGGGTCCAGCGCCGAGGTCGGCTCGTCGAAGAGCATCAGCTTCGGGTCCATAGCGAGCGCTCGCGCGATCGCCACGCGCTGCTGCTGGCCGCCGGAGAGCTGGGCCGGGTAGCGGTCGACCTTGTCCGGGAGCCCGACGCGATCGAGCTCCTGACGCGCGCGGGCCTCGGCCTGCTCGCGGGGCACCTTCTTCACGCGGATCGGGGCGCAGGTGACGTTCTCGAGCGCGGTCATGTTCGGGAACAGGTTGAAGTGCTGGAACACCATCCCGATCGACGCGCGCTTGCGCGCGACCTCCGATTCGCGCAGCTCGTGGAGGCGATCGCCGACCTGGCGGTAGCCGACGAGCTCGCCGTCGACCGACAGCCGCCCGGAGTTGATCTTCTCGAGGTGGTTGATGCAGCGCAGGAACGTCGACTTGCCCGAGCCCGACGGTCCGAGCAGGCACATGACCTCGCCGGCGAGGACCTGCAGCGTGATGCCCTTCAGCACCTCGAGCCGCCCGAAGCGCTTGCGCACGGCTTCGGCGCTGACCATCGGCGCGCTCATCGGTGCTCGCCTGCGCCCGGCCGCGCGCCGCCGCCCGGGCGCCGGAAGCTCAGCACGCCCCGCAGCACGCGACCGCCGAGCGGACCCTGCTCCTCGCGCGAGGAGCCGCGCCCGTAGTAGCGCTCGAGGTAGTACTGGCCAACGTACAGGATGCTCGTGCAGACGATGTACCAGATGCTCGCGACGATCAGCAGCGGGATCGTCTTGAAGTTCTGCGAGTAGATGTTCTGAACGGCGTACAGCAGATCGGCGACGGCGATCACGCTCACCAGCGAGGTCGTCTTCAGCATCGAGATCGTCTCGTTGCCGGTCGGTGGGATGATCACGCGCATCGCCTGAGGGAGGATGATCCTCCGCATCGTCTGAAGGCGCGTCATCCCCAGCGAGCGGGCCGCGTCACCCTGGCCCTCGGGCACCGAGATGATGCCCGCGCGGGCGATCTCGGCCATGTAGGCGCCCTCGTTCAGGCCGAGACCGAGGATCGCCGCGGTGAAGGGGGTGATCAGCGCGTTGGCGTCGGGATGCACGAGCGCCGGCCCGAACGGTATCCCGAGGGCGACCTTCGGGTAGAGCGCGGCGATGTTGTACCAGAACAGCAGCTGCACGAGCACGGGCGTGCCGCGGAAGAACCAGATGTAGAGCCAGCTCCCACCGGACACGAGCGGGTTCGGCGAGAGCCGCATCACCGCCAGCAGCATCCCGAGCACGATCCCGATCGCCATCGCGATCGCGGTCAGCTCGACCGTCACGCGCAGCCCTTCGAGCACGCGTTCGTCGAACAGGTAGTTCCCGACGACGCTCCATTCGAAGTGCGGGTTGGTGACGACCGAACGGACGATCGCCACCGCGACGACGACGACGATCGCCGCCGCAAGCCACCGTCCCGGACGGCGGACGGGGACGGCCCGGATGTCCTCGGGTCGCCCCCCGCCGCCGGTGACCTCGGTGGAGGACACGGCCGCGCCTCAGCTCAGCTGATCGCCCCGTTGATCTTCGGGTTGCTGATCGCGCCCGACTGGATGCCCCACTTCGTCAGGATCTGACCGTAGGTCCCGTTGGACATCAGCGCCTTCAGCGCCGCGAGGATCGGCGCGGCCATGCCGCTGTTCTTCGGCACCGCGATCCCGTAGGGCGCGAATCCGTAGCTTTCGCCGATCAGCTTGAACTGGCCGCCGGTCTTTTTGATCTGGTAGTCCGCGACCGGCGAATCGACCATGCCGAGCTCCGCGCGCCCGCTCGCGATCGCGAGGTTCACGGGGTTCTGCCCCGGGAAGCTCAGCACGTTGACCGCCTTCTTGCCTTCTTTGGTGCACTTGCCGCTCTGCTTCGTCGCTTCTTCGAGCTCGGTCGTGCCCTTCTCCACGGCGACCGTCTTGCCACAGAGATCACCGACCTTGGTCACGCCGGGATTCGAGGAGGCCTTCGCATAGAAGGAGATGCCGGCCGAGTAGTAGGTCACGAAGTCGACGGTCTTCTCGCGTTCCTTCGTGTCCGTGAAGGACGACACGCCGAGGTCGTACCGGCCGGCCGCCAGCCCTGGGATGATCGTTTCGAAGTTCGAGTTGATCAGGTTCGTCTTCAGGCCGAGCTCCGCGGCGATCGCCTTGATCAGATCCGCGTCCATGCCGATCACCGTGTGCCCGTCCGGCGCGATGAACTCGTTCGGGGCGTACTGGGCTTCGGTCGCGATGTTGAGCGTCCCTTTCGATTTGATCCCCGTCGGCACCTGGGCGACGAGTGCGGCGTTGGCGCTCGCCGCGGGCACGCTCGCCGTGGATGTCGTCGATGTGCTCGTCGACGAACTGCTGCCGCCGCAGCCCGCGAACGCGAGCATCGCGAGCGCCGGTAGACCGATGCGGGCGACCAGCTTGCTCATTTGAACCTCCTGAAGTCGATGAATGCCTGATCCCCGGGACCGGTCGAGGCGCGCCAAGTATAAGAGCCGGTGGGGCGCACCCGAGGCAGCGCGCACCGGCGATCCGGCGCCCGCCCGCGTCTAACCTTGCTGCGATGTCCCGCCGGCGTGCCCTTTCGAGCCTCGCGTGCACGGGCGCCGCGGCGCTCGCGCTCGCGGCGTGCGGGTCCTCCGCGTCGCGGACCGGCACGACGGCGGCCACTCCGGCGACCGCGAGATCACCCGCCGCCACGGCGACAGGAGCGGCGGGGGTCACGCACCCCGGCGCGACGGCGGTCACGCACTCCGGCGCGACGGCGACCGATCCCAAGGCCGGGGCGAAGCGGGCGCTGCCGCTGCCACCCGGCAGGCCTGCCGGCGAACTCGCGAAGAAGGAGGTGGCGGGCAAGGTGGGCAAGGCAGACGCGCTGCCGGCGGCGGCAAGCCGCGGCGGGAGCTTCGTCGCGCCGGGTGCACCCTCCGACGCGCAGATCCGCGCCGAAATCGCGCTCGCGCGCAAGGCCGGGATCATCCTGCCGAAGGGGAACACCGCCCAGGCCTTCGAACAGGGCGCCACCTATGTCGGCGGAGGGGGCGGCGGCGTGTGGGCGTTCCCGATACAGCCGGTCGCCGTCGCGCTCGGACCGCAGACCTGGAGCGAAGACCAGGGAGTCGACATCGCGACGGCGCACGGCGCCTGCGGCAACGCGGCCGTCGAGGTCGCGCTCACCGCCGGCCGGGTCGTGCGCGAGGGCATCTCCGGATTCGGGCCCTCGGCGCCGGTGATCCGCATCGACAGCGGTCCCTACGCCGGCTGGTACGTCTACTACGGCCATGCTGCGCCGGCGCTCGTCGCGGTGGGCGAACACGTGACCGCGGGGCAGCCCGTCGCCGAGGTCGGATGCGGCATCGTCGGCCTGTCGTCCGGGCCGCATCTCGAGATCGGCCTGACACCTCCGGGCGGCTCGACCTGCTGCGCGGCGCCGGGCGAGACCTCTCCCGTGATGAACGGCCTGCTGCACCAGCTCTACCAGGGCCCCGCGTGAGCGGCACGCTTCCTGCACGAGCGTCCTTCGCTTTCGCTACTCTTGTGCGCGCCTAATCCGGGGCACGCGTCCCGGAGCGGGGGAACCGAGTTGTTGGGGCGAGTTCCGCGGTAATCCGCGGGAGGCGCAAGTCGCTAGCCCGTCAGCTAACCCCGTCGGCCGACGAAAGGGACAGTTTGCTGCGGCGACGGACGTATGCGCTGGGTCTCGTGCTCCTCTCACTGGCGGGGGCGACGAGAATGGTGGGAATCGCCTTCGCGGGCGCGACCGGCGGCACGGCGGTCCCCCCGCCGTCCCCTGTCGCGGCTCCCCCGCCGATCGCACCCGGCCCCAACGGCGGGACGAACCCGAGCGCTCCCGTCCCGGTTCAGACGCCGGTGTACACGGGCTCCCCGTACCCGCCGAGCGCACACGGCTGGGTCTTCCCGCTGTACCCCCTCGCCCGCGTCGCCGCGCGGAGCTGGTGGTCCCTCGACCAGGGCGTCGATGTCGGCGGCAACGCCAACCAGTGCGGTCCCAAGCTCGTCGAGCTCGCGGTCGCGAGCGGGACGATCGTCCATGAGGGCCTCGAAGGCTTCGGCTCCGCCGCACCGGTGCTGCGTATCGAGGCGGGACCAGACCGCGGCCGCTACGTCTACTACGGCCACGCAGCCCCTGCGCTCGTGCCCGTCGGTGCCCACGTCGGCGCCGGCCAGCCGGTCGCAGAGGTCGGCTGCGGCACCGTCGGCATCTCCTCGGCGCCCCATCTCGAGCTCGGCATGGAGCCCGCCGGGGCGAGCAGCCCGCTGGCGATGCCATCGGTCGGCGAAACCTCGCGCGAAACGTATAGCGACCTGATCGCGGCCTACAGAGTCGCCGCGGCCGCGATGAGGGCGCGCGCCGAAGCCGCGCGCGCACACAAGCACCGCCGCGTCGCCGGGCACTAGCAACCCGCCGGGGAGAGCGATCCCTCACGCCGCCGAGCGGGCGGCGGGGGCAGGTTGTCCACCGCGCTAAGGCATTCGCTCACGCTTGCCGATACGCCCTTCGTGACGACCTTTGCCCGCTTGCTCCCCCGGCGCGATTGTGACACTGCGCGCTCGCTCCGACTGATCGCAGGCGCCGTCGCGGCGCTGTCGGCGGCCGCCGTGCTTCTCGTCCCGGCGCCGCCCGCGCATGCCGTCGTGACTGAAATCGGGGGCAGCAAGGTCGGACTGCAGGCGGTCAACGAGATCTCCTTCTTCGACGCGCTGCAGGAATGGACGTTCAACGAAGGCGAAAACGCGAACGTGGCAAAAAGCGTCTCGGGTTATGAAACCTTCCGCAACGCGAGCGCCTACCCAGTGGTCCACGGCGCGAACACATACGTCATCTACTGGGACCCGAACGACCGCTACAACCCCGACTGGCAGCACCTCATCAACGTCTTCATGCAGTCGACGGGCGCCGCCAGCGGCTCGACCTCGAACGTATTCGCGGTCGACACCCAGTACACCGACTTCACCAACGCGCCGGCGTACTACCGCTCGACCTTCCGTGCTGCGTACACCGACACGCACCCGTACCCGGCGAAAGTGTGTCCGACGCTGACGGTCACGCGCTGCCTCACGGACGCCCAGCTGCAGACGCAGCTGCGGGAATTCATCGTGCTGCACCAGCTTCCCACGGGTATGAGCTCGATCTACTACGTGCTGACGCCCCCCGGAGTGAGCGTCTGCGTCGACGCGGCCGGAACCCGCTGCACCGACTTCGAACGCTCGGAAAACGAAATCAAAGAATCCAAGTACGAAAGCGCGAGCTACAAAGCGGCCATCTGCAGCTATCACGCGGCGAGCAACCCCGGCGAATCGCCGCTCGGCGACGCCAACACGATCCTGTACGGCGTCATACCGTGGTCGGCGGGCTCCGCCGGGACCGGCTCGCAGCAGGCGCTGACCGCTGGACAGGCGGCGTACTGCCAGGACGGCGGCTGGAACCCTTCGAGCAAACCGGCGATGGAACGTGAGCGCGTCAAACCGCGCAACGCGCAGGAAGAAGCCGAATTCCAATCGAAGACGGGGCCCGAAAAGGAACAGCTCGAAGCCACCAAAGCGCTTCAGGCAGCCCACGACGAGGAGCCCAATCAGCTGGCCTGCCCCAACCTGGAGGATGGCCGCTGCGACGCGGGCCTCGCCGACCTGATCGTCAATCAGATCGCGGTCGAGCAGCAGAACATCGTCACCGATCCGCTCCTGAACGCCTGGCACGACGAAGCGAACAGAGAGGCGACCGACGAGTGCCGGAACTTCTTCCTCGACGGAGAGGTCGGGGGCACATCGATCGCGAACCCCGAATCGGGCGCGGGCACCCTTTACAACCAGACGATCGCCGCGCACCACTACTACCTGAACATGGCGTTCAATCTGGCGGGCACCCTGCTGCCCTACCCCGGCGTTCCGTGCATGCCCGGCGTCAACGTGATCCCCGAATTCACCTCACCGAATACGGCCAGCAATGGTGAAATCGTAGGGTTCGACGGCATGGAGTCCAACATCACCCTCGACGCGCAGTACATCTACAACGGCGGTGTCGCGACGAAGACCTATGCCAAATACAAGTGGGAATTCGGCGACGGCACGCCGGCCGTCGAAGGCTACGCGCCGGGCGCCCCGATCTGTGAAACGCCGTGGCTGAGCCCGTGCGCGGCGAGCGTCTTCCACTCATATCAGTACGGCGGCACCTACAACGTGACCCTGACCGCGACCGACACCGTCGGCAACGTCGCGAGCGTCACCCACCCCCTTGTGATCGTGGGCCCGCCCCCACCGTCTGAACCCGCCGCAGGCGGAGGCGGAGGCGGAGGCGGCGGTGGCACCAGCGGCGGCGGCGGCGCCACGCCTGGCGCGGGCACGAGCACCGGTGGTGGCACAGCGGGCTCGCCTGGCGCCGGCGGCGGATCGCAGGCGGGCTTCGTTCCTCCGCCCGCGGCGGCCACGGCAGTCACCTCGCACTCGCTGCGACGGGTGCTGCGCAAAGGCCTGACCGTGCGCTACTCGGTCAACGAGCAGGTCGCGGGACGCTTCGAAGTTCTGCTCAGCCGGGCGACGGCGCGCCGCCTCGGCATCACCGGACCGGCCGCCGTCGGGCTGCCCGCCGGAACGCCTCCGCAGGTCGTGATCGGCAAAGCGCTCCTCGTGACGACCGCCGCAGGGCGCAACACGGTCACGATCCAGTTCTCCAAACGGACCGCCTCGAAGCTCGGCAGGATGCACAGCGTCCCGCTGCTCCTGCGGCTGTTCGTTCGCAACGCCGCCTCGCACCCGCCGGTCACGACGACCGTCCTCACCAGCATCACGCTGAGCGGCTGAGCCGCGCGGCTCAGTCCGATCGTTTGCGCCTGCGCCGGCTTCGATCGCGAAACACGAAGAACCAGAGCGCGGCGATCAGCGCGTAGCCGACGACGATCGAGATCGCCGAGATGACGGCGATCCCGGTGTTTTCGCCGCCGCTCGATTCGCCTCCGAGCGCGAACGGCACCGCGAGGATCGCCGCGCCGAGCGGCGCCACGAGCGAGGCTCCCGCCTACAGCCCCGGCCAGTGGCGCACGACGAACCCCGTGGGGTCGGCGGTGCCCACCTGCCAGCGCGACGCGTAGGTTCCGCTGCGTCCGGCGGTGTTGTACATGACGCCGTTCACGTACATGTAGGTGTGTCCGGCCGCGGCGAGGACGGTGATGTAGCGCCCCGGCCCCGGAGCTCCCCAGCTCTCGAGTTCGCCGGAGGTCTCCGGGCTGCTCAGCAACCCGCCCGCGGCGAGCGCGTAGCTCACCGATCCGGAGCAGTCGTAGGCGTTGTCCACGAACGACGCGTGGCCGCCGCCGAACACGTAGGGGAAGTCCGTGATCGCGTTCGCGCCGGCGATCACCTTCTGCACGACTTCGGGTACGTTCGGCGGGATCGCGAGCGCTCCGCTTCCCCCGATCGACCGCCCGCCCGCGACCGGCGTGAACTGCTTCTGCTGCGCCTGCCGGGTGCTGCGTTCGACCGCCTGCATCTGCGCGAGCTCCTTGCGGACTTCGGCGTCGGATGGGGCACCGGCCGCGACGACGGCTTCACCGGCCTTGGCCGGCGTCGTCGCCCGCGAGTGGTGCACCGCACCCTTGACCGGGAAGCTACTCGCTTCCTGCGGGTCGGCGACCTGCCTGACGACGCCGCGTCCGGTCCCGCCGGGCGCGGCGGCGGCGGGCGCCGGCCTCGAGGGCGCGGCGGCGGTGGCAGGCGCCGTCGTCCCGGTCGAGGGAGGTCCGGCCCCGACGGCCGACGCCCCGCAGCCCGCCAGCGCGGGGAGCGCGAGCACGCATGCGCAGACGAGCGCCGCCCTGCGGTGGTCGAGAGTCATCGCAGGAAGGCTAGCGTGGGCGTCCGCCGCCCAGCCCCGCTACCCTGGACGCATGCCTGACGAGGTCACGGCGGTCCAGATGCGCCCGCATCTGCGGCTACTGCACGGGATGCGCCGGCCGGCAAACTGGCTCCAGCTCGTCCGCTTCGGCCTGGTCGGGGGCGTCGGCTTCGCCGTGAACCTGGCCGTCTACGCTTTCTGCGTCCACGCGCTCAACCTCGATTACCACGTGGCGGCGGTCGCGGCTTGGCTAGTCGCGGTGATGAACAACTTCATCCTGAACCGACACTGGACCTTCGACGCGCGCGAGGGACGGATGCACTTCCAGGCGATGCGCTTTCTCGTCGTGAGCCTCGTCGCCTTCGGCGTCAGCCTGCTCCTGCTCACGCTCCTCGTCGAGTCTGCGGGCATCGCGAAGGTCCCCGCGCAGGCCCTCGCGGTGGCCACATCGATGCCCCTGAACTTCCTCGGCAACAAGCTGTGGAGCTTCCGCAGCGAGGGCGAGATGCTCACGACCGAGGCCTGAGCGCGGCGCCCCTGCGGCTATTGGCCGGCGCTCGGTTCGTACCTATACTCTGGCTCCACCCCCCGGAGGATCTTTGTGCAGGAGATGGTCATCTACGGCGTCAGCTTCGACATGGTTGGCAAGCAGCCGATCGTGCTCCTGAAGACAGTCGACGGTAACAAGTTCCTACCGATCTGGATCGGCCATCCCGAGGCCGCCTCGATTCTCATGAAGCTCCAGGGAGCAGGCACCCCGCGGCCGATGACCCACGACCTCCTGTGCGACATCCTCGGCGAGCTCGACGTCAAATGCACGCAGGTGTCCGTCACCGAGCTGCGCGAAAACACGTTCTTCGCCTCGATCACCCTCAGCGTCGCCGGGCGTGAGCTCGAGATCGACTCGCGCCCCAGCGATGCGATCGCCCTCGCCGTCCGCTCAGGGGCTCCGATCTACGCGGCCGAGGAGGTCATCTCGGAGTCCGCCATCGAGTTCGAGCACGACATTGAGGAGTCAGAGGACGTCGTCGAGAAGTTCAAGGAGTTCCTCGACCAGGTATCACCAGAGGACTTCGCCGCCGGCGATAGCTAGCGGAGCGCGCTCGCGAGGATCCGGCCGACGAGCTCGTCGAAGCCGATGCCCGCGGCATCGGCTGCCTGCGGGAGCAAGCTCGTGTCGGTCATCCCCGGGATCGAGTTCGTCTCGAGCACCAGCAGCTCGCCGCTCTGCTCGTCGAGCATCAGGTCGACGCGCGCCACGCCGCGGCAGCCGAGCAGGCGGTAGGTGTCGAGCGCGAGCTGCTGCGAGCGGGCGGTCGTCTCGGGGTCGAGCTCGGCCGGGCAGACGAACGTCGTCATCCCGATCTCGTAGCGCGACTCGTAGTTGTAGAAGTCCTCCTCGCGCGGGATCGCCTCTACGACCGGCAGCGCAGACGGCGCCGCCACCGAAGACGGGCTGCCGTCGATCGCATCGAGCACCGAGACGGCCAGGTCGCGCCCCTTGACGTAGCGCTCGATCAGGATCTTGCGGTCGTAGGAGAAGGCCCCGACCATCGCCGCCGGCAGCTCCTGCGCGGAGTGCGCGAACTTGACGCCGATCGCCGAGCCCTGCCCGGCGGGCTTGACGACGACGGGGAACCCGAGGGCTCGCTCGATCGGGCCGACGGCGGCGCCGGCGCCGAGCGCTTTCACCGATGGCTCGCGCAGCACACGGAACTCGGGCGTCGGAATGCCGGCCTCGCGCATCAGGAACTTGGCGAGCGCCTTGTCGGCGCAGCGCATGCAGGCGGCGGGCCCCGAGCCGGTGTAGGGGATCGCGAGCGCCTCGAGCAGCTCCTGCACGGTTCCGTCCTCTCCGCCGCCCCCGTGCAGTGCCACGAAGGCCACGTCGGGGCGCTCGTCGCCGAGCCGCTGCACGAAATCCGGCCCGGGGTCGATCGCGACGGTGTCGTATCCCAACCGTCTGAGGGCCTCCTGCACGTGTGCGCCGGAGCTCAGCGAGACGCTGCGCTCGAGCGAGACGCCGCCGCGGAGAACCGCGACGCGCTCGACGGACCCCGAGCTCGAGTCGCGCGCCCCGCTCTCACGCTCGCTCATCGATCGCGGCGCCGGCGGCCCTGGCCCTCGTCCTGGCGCAGCGGAAGCCGCACGACGTCGGCGAGCCCCGACTCGGCCGCGCCCCGCGCCTCGGGGTGTGGGGCGCTCTGCGTGCCGGCCGGTGGCTGCGCCGGGGACCCGCTGAGCGCGCCGAAGAGCCCGGCCTGGCCGCCGAGGGCCTCGCCGATCCGGCGGATCCCCTCGCGGATGTCAGCCTCCGCGACGCCAGCGAAGTTCAGCCGCATCGAGCTCGAGCCGCTGCGTCCGTCGGTGTAGGCGGCGCGGCCGGGCACGAACGCGACACCCTCGCTTCTGGCCAGCAGGTCCGTCGTATCGACGCCGCCGTCGAGCGTGGCCCAGATGAACAGACCGCCCTCGGGCTCGGTCCACTGCGCGCCCCCGCCGAAGTGCTGCTCGAGCGCCTCCAGCATCACGTCGCGCCTGCGCAGGTACAGCGACTTCAGCGTCTCGAGGTAGTCGCGCCAGTCGCACTGAGCGAAGTACGCCGCGACGAACAGCTGGGTCATCGGCGAGCTGCACAGGTCGGCGCCCTGCTTGCCCAGGTTGAGCTTCTCGAGCACCGCGCGCGGCGCCACCGCCCAGCCCAGCCGCAGTCCCGGCGAGAGGATCTTCGAGAAGGTGCCGAGGTAGATCACGAGATCGGAGCCGCCTCCGCGCCCTACCGCGCCGGCGTCGAGTGAGTAGAGCGTCGGCAGCGGCTCGCCCTCGTAGCGCAGGAGCCCGTAGGGGTTGTCCTCAAGCACCAGCAGCTCGCGCTCGCGCGCGACCTCGACGAGGCGCCGCCGCCGCGCGAGCGACATCGTCACGCCGCCCGGGTTGTGGAAGTTGGGGATCGTGTAGATGAACTTCGGCCGCCTGCCCTGCGCCTGGAGCCGGTCGAGCACGCTCTCGAGCGCGTCGATCGGCATGCCGTCGCGATCCATCTCGATCTGCTCCACGTCGGCCTGGTAGGCGCTGAACGTCGGCACCGCCCCCGGGTACGTCGGCGCCTCGGCGACGATCACGTCCCCGGGGTCGATCAGCGTCTTGCACACGAGGTCGATCACCTGCTGGCCGCCGGTGGTGACGATCACCTCGCCGGGATCGACGGCGGTGCCCTCGGCGGCCATCACCTCGACGATGCACTGCACCGTCGCGTCCATCCCTTCGGTGGGTCCGTACTGGAGCGCGCGGGCGGTCGACTCCGCAGCCACCGAGTCCATCAGCTGCGCGTACAGATCGGGCGGGAAGGTCGTCGTGTCGGGCAGGCCGCCCGCCAGCGAGATCACATCGGTGCGTTCGGTCAGCGCCATCATCTCGCGCATCGCGGAGCTCTTCATCCCCCGCGTGCGCGCCGCGAACAGCGCCTCGTATCGGGCGAGCTCGTGTGCGGTCGGGCGCGCACCGCGTCCGCCGCCGCCTCCGCTGGTCGATCGCTTCATCAGTCTCTGGCCTCTATTCGCCGCCGAGCGCCCGCAACCTCGCTGTGGCGGCCGTCCTGGCCGCCTGGGGAGTCGTCTATCGTCCTGGCCGACCGGGGTCGATCGGCACCCGCACGGTAGCGCAACCCCGCGCCCCGACTGCATGAACGGAACCTTCTTCTACATCGGCCTCGGTCTCGGCCTGGCGGCTGCCTGCGGGGTCCGGCCGTTCCTGCCCGTGCTGCTCGCGGGCGCGCTCGGCTCGGCGGGCGGCCTCGGTGTCAGCTTCGCGCACGGCAGCTTCACCTTCCTCGAATCGACGTGGTGGCTGCTTGCCGTCGCCGCCGGATTGGTGATCGCCTACGTGCTCCAGTTGCGCCTCGGGCTCGCGCCGGTACCAAGCTCCGCAGCCAACGGGTCGACTCGGCGCGCCGAGCCGCTGGCCGCCGCGCTCTCGGGCATCGCCTACGCGACGGGCGCGCTGCTGTTCGCGGGGACGCTCGACGCGCACGGCGACCTCTGGTGGCCCGGCCTGCTCGGCGGCCTCGCCGCGGCGGCCCTGGCCCAGCGCGCGGTCTCCCCCGTGGTCGCCGGTGCCCGCGCGCGACTCCCCGATCGTCAGGCGCGTGAGGCGGTCACGGTCTACCTCGACGGCGTGTCGCTGCTGATCGCCGCGCTCGTCGCGCTGCTGCATCCCCTCGGCTACGTCGTCGTCGCGCTGTTCGCCTGGCTGCTGCTGCGCACGCGCGCCCGCGCTGGCGCCAAGTACGCCGGCCTGCGGATCCTGCGCCGCTAGATGGCCGTGGGATCAACCATCTAGATGCCGCCCAAGCTCGTCCTGTGCGTGATCGACGCGATGGCACCGGAGATGCTCGAGCGCGCGGTCGACTCGGGCGCCGCGCCGGTACTCGGCCGGCTCATGGAGGGCGGGCGCTACGTGCCGGCGTGCGTGGCGGCGTTCCCGTCGGTCACGCCGGTGTGCGCCGCGTCGATCGTCACCGGGCTCGGTCAGGACGCCCATCGGATACCCGCGATGAACTGGTACCACCGCGAGGAGGAGCGCTACGTCGAGTACGGCTCGAGCTTTCGTGCCGCCCAGCGTTTCGGCATCGCGCGGCAGCTGACCGACACCGTCTACAACATGAACCGCGTGCACCTCTCGGCGGACACGCCGACGGTGTTCGAGTCGCTCGACGACGTGGATGTGCGCACGGCGGGGACCACCTACCTCATGTACCGCGGGCGCCATCGGCACGAGCCCCAGCGCGACACGACGCTGACGCGTGTCGCCTCGCGGCTCATGCGCCACCCCGTGATGGGGCCCCGCGAGCTGTTCTACGCCGACATCTTCGCCTCGCGCCGCACCAGCTGCCGCTCGGGACTCGGCATGCCGGGCGTGCGCGACCGGCACTCGGGGTGCGTCTCGAGCTACATGGTCGAGCACGACCTGTTCGACTTCCTGCTGCTCTCGCTGCCCGACAACGACTGGTACTCGCACAAGTACGGCCCCGACGCACAGGTCCGCTCGATCGCGCAGGCGGACCTGCAGCTCGCGCGCGTGATGGATGCGGCGGGCGGCGTCGAGGAGTTCCTCTCCGAGCACGCCGTGATCGCGATGGCCGACCACTCGCAGGCGCCGATCACCGGCACGATCGCCCTCCAGGACGAGCTCGCCGAAATGGGCGTGCTCGGCCCGGCGCGATCCGCGAGCGCCGAGGAGGAGCGGCTCGCGGTGTGCCCTTCGCAGCGCGCCGCGATGGTCTACGCGCTGCGTCCCGGCGAACGGGACTCGGTGCGCGCGCTCGTCGAGGCGCGCGCGCTCGGAATCGAGGGCGTCGACCTCGTGATGTGGCTCGAGCGCGACGCCCGCGACGCCCCGCGCGAAGCGGTGATCTCGAGCGCGGATCGCGGGGAGCTGCGCTTCCGGCCGGGCGGCCCGCTCGCGGATCTGCGCGGCGAGGCGTGGAGCGTCGAGGGCGCGCTCGAGGCGATCGACGGCGAGCTGCGCGACGGCCTGCTCCTGGCCCCGTCCTACCCCGACGCGCTCGCGCGCGTGTGGTCGGCGCTCACGTGCGCGAACTCCGGCGAGGTGCTGCTGTCCGCGACGCCGGGCTACGAGTTCCTCGACTGGGGCCGCCAGGCTCACGTCGGCGGCGGCAGCCACGGCTCGCTGCACGCGTCGGACTCGCTCGGCGCGCTGATCCTGAGCGGGGTCGCGCTGCCCGACCCCGAGCCCTCCCAGTGGGCGATCCGCGACGTCGCGCCGTTGATCCTGCGCCATTTCGAAGCCGGGTGAGGCGTCCGCGGCGGGGACCGCGTTACTCTCGCCTCGATGCGTCCGCTGGCAGTCCTAGCCGTTCTCGCTGGCCTCGCGCTGCCCGCCGCCTCCGCCTCCGCCGCGCCGAGCGGCGTCCCGGCGGCTCTGACGCGCCCGCCCCTGGCCAGCGGCGCGACGGAGCAGACCTCGACGGCGCCCGTCTCGGTACCCCTGTCGGACACTCCCCCGGCGGGACGCAGGCTCTCCCCGAACCAGGTGCTCGCGATCGCCGCCGCGCTGCCGAAGGTCAAGAGCGAACGCGCGAAATACCGCGGCTCGTTCGGGGGCACGTACCTGAAGTCTCCGCTTCGCTGGCAGGTGAGCTTCTTCTCGAGCAACGGCAAGAAGGAGATCGCGCAGGTCTTCATCGACGACGCCTCCGGGAGGGTGCTCGAGCAGTGGACCGGCTTCCAGGTGCCGTGGTCGATGGCGAGGGGCTACCCCGGGGCGTTCGGCCGGCACGTCAACGCGCTGTACGTGTGGCTGCCGCTCTGCCTGCTGTTCGCGCTTCCGTTCTTCAACTTCCGCCGGCCGCTGTCGCTGACGAACCTCGACCTCCTGGCGCTGCTCTCGTTCTCCGTGTCGCTCGCGTTCTTCAACCACGCGAACATCTGGGCATCGGTCCCGCTCGTCTACCCGCCGCTGCTCTACCTGCTCGCGAGGATGCTCGCGCTGCTGCGCCGCAGGCCGGCCCGCGCCGCCGTGCCTCCGGCTCCCCTGCGGCTGCTCGTCCCGGCCTCGTGGCTCGCCGTCGCCGTCGTCTTCCTGCTCGGCTTCCGCATCGCGCTGAACGTGACCGACGCGAACGTCATCGACGTGGGCTACGCGGGCGTGATCGGCGCGCAGCGCATCACCCACGACCGCCCGCTGTACGGCTCCTATCCGTCCGACAACGAACGCGGTGACACGTACGGCCCGTTCAACTACGAGGCGTACGTGCCCTTCGAGCAGGTGTTCGGGTGGAGCGGCACCTGGGACGACCTGCCTGCGGCGCACGCGGCTGCGATCGCGTTCGACCTGATCGCGCTCGCGTTGCTCTTCTGGCTCGGACGGCGGCTGCGCGGCCCGACGCTCGGGATCGCGCTCGCCTACGCATGGGTCAGCTACCCGTTCACGCTCTACTCGCTCGAGAGCAACGCGAACGACTCGCTCGTCGCCGTGATGGTGATCGCCGCGCTGCTGTCGGCGACCTACCGCTCGCGGCTCGCGCCCGCAGCGAGGGGCGCGTTCGCGGCGCTCGCGGGGCTCACGAAGTTCGCGCCGCTCGCGCTCGCACCCGTGCTCGCCACGCACGAGCTGATCGGCGAGCGGCGGCTGCCGCTGAGCAGGCGCGCGGCCGCGCTCGCGCTGTTCGGGCTCGGCTTCCTCGCCGCCGCCGCGCTCGCGCTCGTGCCGGCGCTCACGCACGACTCGCTGCACACGATCTACGAGCGCACGATCGCCTACCAGGCCAACCGCGGCTCCCCGTTCTCGGTCTGGGGTCTGTATGGCGGCCTCGGCGGGCTGCAGCTCGCCGTGCAGATCGCCGCGGTGGTGCTCGCGCTCGCGCTCGCGCTGATCCCGCGCCGCGCCGACGTCGTCGGCCTCGCCGCGGCCTGCGGCGCGATCATGATCGCCGTGCAGCTCGGCATCGAACACTGGTTCTACCTGTACATACCGTGGTTCTTCCCGCTCGTGCTGGTGGCGCTGCTGGGGCGCTTCGGAGAGCCGGCTAGGCGGCGGGCGCCGGCCGAGGCATCAGCACCTGCTCGATCGACTCGGCCCGTAGCGGCCGTGAGCACCTGACGAGCACGCCCATCAGCCACGGATCCTCCTCGGAGGTCTCGAAGCGCACGGGCATCTGCGTCAGCAGCGACTCGATCGCCTGCTCTCGCTTGACGCCGATCACGCCGCCGCGCGGCCCCGTCATGCCGACGTCTGTGATGTAGGCGCTCCCGCCTGGGAGCACGCGCGCGTCGGCTGTCGGCACGTGGGTGTGGGTGCCGACGACCGCGGTCACGCGCCCGTCGAGGTGCCATCCCATCCCGACCTTCTCGGAGGTCGCCTCGGCGTGCATGTCTACGAGGATCTGGTCGACTGCGCCGAGCTCCCCCAGCGCGGACTCGATCTCGGTGAAGGCCGAGCGGCCGGCGCGCAGGTAGAGGTTGCCGCTGAGGTTCACGACGCCGAGCGACACGCCTTCGCGCTCGACCACGCAGGTCCCGTGGCCGGGCTGGCTGCGCAGGAAGTTGGCCGGACGCAAGATCCGCGGCTCGGAGTCCAGATACGGGTAGACCTCCCGTCGGTGATAGGTGTGGTTCCCGAGCGTGATCACGTCGACGCCCGCGGCGAACATCTGCTCCGCGATCCTCGGCGTGATACCCAGCCCCCCGGCGGCGTTCTCGCCGTTGACGACGACGAACGTCGGCGCGTGGCGCTCGCGCAGGACCGGCAGCGAGTCGAGCAGCGTGCGACGCCCGATGCCGCCGACGACGTCGCCGACGAACAGGATGCTGACGCCGTCGGGCGCTCCGCCGGCCGACGCCTGACCCTCAGCCATACTCTGCCGATGATCGGAGGCGCATGACGGACGTCCCCGGGGGTGCACCGCGAGCAGCCCCGCCCGACGCAGAGGAGAGGGCGCTGACGGACTCGGAGGGAGCCCCGCCCGCGGAGCCTCGGCGCGCGGAGGTTCCCCGCTGGATCCAGCTCGTCGGGCTGCCGCTCGCCGTGCTCGCCGCTTGGGCGCTCGCGAAAGCCGCCGGCAAAGTGCTGCTGCTGTTCATCATCGCCGCGCTGATCGCGCTGATCCTCAATCCGGCCGTCGCGTTCCTCCAGCGCGGGCGCATCCCGCGCGGGCTCGCAGTGCTGCTCGTGTATCTCGCGTTCTTCGTGTCGCTCGCCGGCATCGGGATCCTGCTGGCGAACCCTATCTCCAACCAGGTGCGCACCTTCACCAACAACCTGCCCTCGATCGTCAACGAAGCGAACAAGAAGCTCGCGGAAGCGCAGAGCGAACTCAACGGCGCGGGCGTCCACGTCGAACTCGTCAAACCGGGGAAAACGGCGCTCCAGAGCATCCAGGCGAAAATCGCCAAGAGCGCGAGCAAATTCGTCTCCTTCGGCGGCGCCCTGCTCACCGAAGTCGCGAACGCGATCTTCAACCTCGTGCTGATCTTCGTGGTGTCCGTCTACATGCTCTTATACGGCGAGCAGATCGGCGCGCTCGTCAGACGCATGATGCCCTCCGGTGACGGCAGCCCCGCGGACGACTACCCGACGCTCGTGCAGCGAGCGGTGTCCCGCTACGTCGGCGGCCAGCTCCTGTTCAGCGCGATCATGGGCTTCTCGGCCGGGCTCGCGCTGTACATCTTCGGCGTCCTCGGGATCTTCCCCGATGGGAGCAAGTACGCGGTCGCCTTCGGCGTGTTCTACGCCGTGATGGAGCTGATCCCGTACGTCGGCCCGATCCTCGGCGCGGCCCCGCCGGTCGCGCTCGCGCTGTTCACGGACCCGATCACGGCGGTGTGGGTCGTGCTGCTGTTCATCGGCCTTCAGCAGCTCGAGGGCCACGTCGTCGCCCCGCAGGTCTTCGGGCACACGCTGCGCATCAATCCCCTGCTCGTCATCTTCGCGCTGCTCACCGGCCTCGAGGTCAACGGGATCTTCGGTGCGCTCGTCGCGCTGCCGATCCTCGCGGTCGCGCGCGAGACGGTCGTCTACCTCAGCAGGCACCTGACTTTCGAGCCGTGGAACAGCACGTCTCGAAGGTTCCTGTGAGCGTCGCGCTGCGCGTTCGCGCGCTCGGCAAGCGGTTCGGCCAGCTCGAGGCGCTGCGCGACGTCAGCTTCGACGCCCATGAGCGCGAGATGGTCGCCGTCGTCGGCCCCAACGGGGCCGGCAAGACGACGCTTCTGTCGATCATCGCCGGCACCCAGACGCCGAGTGGCGGCGAGGTGAGCGGTCCCGCGCCCGACGGGGGGCACGGACGCACGGTCGGCTGGGCGCCGCAGCAGCCCGCGCTCTACTCGAAGCTCACCGTCACCGAGAACATGCGGCTGTTCGCGCGTCTGGAGGGCGTCGGGGACCCCGCCGCGGAGGTCGAGCGGATGCTCGACCAGACCGGCCTGCGCGAGCGGGCCGGCGAGCTGCTCGGGCGGCTCTCGGGCGGAAACCGCCAGCGTGTCAACGTCGCCGTGGGCCTGCTCGGGGACCCCCCGGTGCTTGCCCTCGACGAGCCCTCCTCGGCGCTCGACCCGAGGCAGCGCGAGCGGCTGTGGCGGTTCATCCGCACGCTCGCCGACGCCGGGACGAGCGTGATCTTCTCGACCCACAACGTCGCCGAGGCCGAGCGCTACGGCGACCGCGTGATCGTCCTCGACGAGGGCCGGATGGTCTTCGACGGGACCCCCGAGGCGCTGATGCGGGCCGCGCCGGAGGGCGCCGCGAAGGACTTCGAGCAGGCGCTCGTCGCGTTCCTCTCCGAAGGGCACGAGCTGTGAGGTGGCTGCTGTCCAAGGACCTCACGATCCTGCGGCGCTCGCGCCTGCTGGTGGCGCTGCTCGTCGTCTATCCCGTCGCCATCGCGCTGCTGATCGGCCTTGCGATCTCGCGCAGCCCGTCTAAGCCGCGCGTCGCGATCGTCGACGAAACGCCGAAGGGGGAGACCGTGCAGGTCGGCTCAGAACGCGTCGACGTCTCACAGTACGCGCAGCAGCTCTTCAGCGAGGTCGAAGCCGTCAAGGCGTCGACCCGCGCCCAGGCGGTGGACGAGGTGCGGTCGGGCTCGGTGCTTGCCGCCGTCGTGATCCCGCCGGACATCGCGGCGAAGCTGTCGACCGGTCTGCGCCAGGCGCAGCTCGAGATCATCTACAACGGCGACGCGCTCCAGCAGTCGCTCGTGCAGTCGCAGCTCAACGCGGCGCTCGCGCGGGCGAACCTCGGCTTCTCGCAGCGCATCCAGCAGGCCGCCGTCTCGGCGATCGACGTGTTGCTGAAGGGCGGGAGCCTCGGCGTGCTCGGCGGCCCGTCGAAGCTGATCGGCCTCGGGCAGATCCCGGGAACGCTGCACGGGATCATCGCCCGTGAGCCGCCGGGACCGAACCGCGTCGCGCTCGAACGGATCGCGGCCTTCGCGGGTTTCGCCGCGCAGAACCTGACTCTCAGCAAGAACGTCCTCAGCACCGTCGGGCAGCCGATCCAGGTCCACAGCACGCTCCTGCACGGACGGCGCACGCCGCTGAACACGTTCGCCGTCGTCGTCGCGGTGAGCGTCTCGTTGATGTTCGTGTGCGTGCTGCTGGCGGCCGGGGGCGTCGCGCTCGAGCGCGAAGAGCATGTGCTCGCGCGCCTGCTGCGGGGCACGCCCGCGCTCGTCACGCGCTGGGGGCTGCTGGCGGAGAAGGGCTTTCTCGCGGCGCTCTGCGCGTTCGCGGTCGCCTTCGCGATGCTCGCCGGCGTGAGCGCCTTCGTGCCGCTCGACTGGGGGCGCGTCGGGCAGTGGCTGCTCGCGCTCGCGTTCGGCGCGCTCGCGTTCGGCGCTCTGGGAGTGGCGATCGGAGCGGCCGCGCGGGAGGTGCGCGCCGCCTCGCTGCTGGCGTTCCTGCTCTCGCTCCCGCTCGCGTTCCTCGCGCTCGTGCCCGCGGGGTCGGTCTCGGTGGGGCTCTACGAAGCGATCCGGGCGATCTCCTTCGTGTTCCCGTTCAAGGCCACGCTCGAAGGTCTCGACACCGCCGTCAACGGCGCCGCGCCGGCGCTCGGCGGCTCGCTCGTGCACCTCGCCGTGCTCACGCTCGTGTTCGGCGCGCTCGCCCGCGTCGGGCTCCGGCGCGCGGATTGAGCGCGGGTATCCTGGGACGCATGGCCTTTCCCAAGACGCGCATGCGCAGGTTGCGCGCCTCCGCGGGCCTGCGCGGCCTCGTGCGGGAGACGGAGCTCCACGCGAATCAGCTCGTGCTGCCGATGTTCGTCGCCGAGACCGCTGCGGGCAGCGAGCCGATCGCGACGATGCCGGGCGTCGATCGCCTGTCGGTGGCGGCGGCCGTGGAGCAGGCCCGCGAGGCGGCGGCGCTCGGACTGGGCGCGGTGATGCTGTTCGGGGTGCCGGCCGAGAAGGATGATCAGGGGTCGGGAGCGTGGGAGGACGACGGCATCGTGCAGGTGGCGACGCGCGCGATCAAGCTGGCCGAGCCGGAGCTGCTCGTGATCACCGATGTGTGCCTCTGCGAGTACACCGAGCATGGGCACTGCGGCGTGCTCGGCGAGGATGGCACCGTCGAGAACGATGCGACACTCGAGCTGCTCGCTCGCACAGCCGTCAGCCACGCTCGCGCGGGCGCCGACCTGGTGGCGCCCTCGGACATGATGGACGGGCGCGTCGGCGCGATCCGCGAGGAGCTCGACGCCGAGGGTCATACGGCCACGCCGATCCTCGCCTACTCGGCCAAGTTCGCCTCCGCCTTCTACGGCCCGTTCCGCGAGGCCGCCGCCTCGACGCCGGCGTTCGGCGATCGCCGCGGCTATCAGATGGACCCTGCCAACGGCCGCGAGGCCGTGCGCGAGGCGCTGCTCGACGTCGAAGAGGGGGCGGACATGGTGATGGTCAAGCCCGCGCTCGCCTACGGGGACCTGATCGCCGCCGTCAAGCAGGCGACGGGTCTGCCCGTAGCTGCCTACAACGTGAGCGGCGAGTATGCGATGGTCAAGGCCGCAGCCGCCGCTGGATACCTCGACGAGCCCTCGGCGGTGCTCGAGATCCTGATCTCCCTGCGCCGCGCAGGCGCCGAGGTGATCGTCTCCTATCACGCAAAGGACGCCGCTCGATGGCTGGCAGAGCAGACCTGAAGCACACAGACGGCATAGAGGACGCGGCGTCCTCCGCGGCGGGGCGCTCGGGCCCGAAGACGCGTAGCCGCAAGGACGGCGCCGCGGTGGCACTCGACGATCTCGACCGCAGGCTTCTCAACCTGATGCAGGGCAGCTTCCCGATCGCCGAGCGCCCCTACCGTCACGTGGCCGAGCAGGCCGGCGTTTCAGAGGGCGAGGTCATGAGCCGCGTGCAGCGGCTGCTCGACAAGCGCATCATCCGGCAGGTGACGCCGATCTTCGACACGCGCGCGCTCGGGTACTCGTCGATGCTCGTCGCGGCGAAGGTCGACCCCGAGCACCCGCACCGCGCCGCCCAGCTGATCAACCAGCACCCGGGCGTCTCGCACAACTACCTGCGCAACCACGAGTTCAACCTGTGGTTCACGATCGCGACCGAGCCCGACTCGAAGCTGGGGCTCGAGGGCACGCTCGAGGTCCTCGCCCGCGAGGCGGGCGCCGAGTCGGTGCGCCAGCTGCCGACGTTGAAGCTGTTCAAGATCCGCATGGACCTCGAGATGGAGGGCGACACCGACGCGCTCGCGAGCAGCGCCGAGGTGGCGGAGCCGATAGAGCTCGAGCCGCAGCCCTACGACGAGGCCGACATCGCGGTGATCCGTGCGCTGCAGGGAGACATGCCCGTCGTGCAGGAGCCCTACGCCGGTGCCGCCTCGCAGGTCGGTCTCTCGCAGCAGCGCTTCCTCGACCACCTCGCGGGGATGCAGGAGCGGGGGCTGTTGCGCCGCGTGGCGGCGATCCTCTACCACCGCCGGGCCGGCTTCTCGGCGAACGGCATGGGCGTCTGGCAGGTGCCCGACGAGCAGATCTTCGAGATCGGCTGCAGGATGGCCGCCGTCCGGGGCATCTCGCACTGCTACCAGCGTCCGACCTACGAGGATTGGCCGTATTCGGTCTTCACGATGGCGCACGGCCGCTCCAAGGAGGAGTGCGACGCAGTGCTCGACTCGATCGCCGAGCAGACCGGAATCCACGAGCGCGCGACGCTCTACTCATCGACCGAGTTCAAGAAGATCCGCCTCCTGTACTTCACCGAGGACTTCAAGAACTGGGAGAGCCGGCACGCCTGAGCGTGGGCGCGTGAGCACCTCGTTGACCGACACTCGCTCCGGCGAGCTCTATCGGCAGGCACTGGAGGTCCTCCCGGGCGGGGTCAACTCGCCCGTCCGCGCGATGCGCGCGATCGGGCGCGAGCCGATCTTCATCGCCCGCGGCGAGGGCGCCGAGATCGTCGACGTCGACGGGAACCGCTTCCTCGACTACGTCTGCTCGTGGGGTCCTCTGATCCATGGCCACGCGCACCCGCGGATCGTCGCGGCGGTCGGCGAGGCGGCTGCCCGCGGAATGAGCTTCGGCGCGCCGACGCCGGGCGAGGTCGAGCTGGCGCTCGAGGTCGCGCGCCGCTTCGAGGGAGTCGAGATGCTGCGCATGACCTCCTCGGGGACCGAGGCGACGATGACCGCGATCCGCCTCGCGCGCGCCGCGACCGGCCGCGAGCGCGTGCTGAAGTTCGCGGGCGCCTACCACGGACACGTCGACGGGCTCCTCGTTCAGGCAGGATCGGGTCTCGCCACGCAGGCGCTGCCGGCGAGCCCGGGCGTTCTCGAGAGCGCCGCTGCGGCGACGGCCGTCGTCGAATGGAACGACGCCGCGGCGGTCACCGAGGCGCTCGGCCGCGATGACTTCGCGGCGATCATCGCCGAGCCGATGCCCGCCAACATGGGCCTGGTCCCCGCGCGCGAGGGGTTTCTCGAGCTGCTGCGCGAGCGTGCGGACGCGAGCGGCGCGCTGCTCGTGCTCGACGAGGTGATCAGCGGCTTCCGCGTCGCGCCCGGCGGCGCGCAGGAGCTGACGGGCGTGCACGGCGATCTCACGATCATCGGCAAGATCCTCGGCGGCGGTCTGCCGGCCGCCGCGGTCGGCGGGCGCGCGGAGCTGATGCGGCTGCTGGCCCCGGCAGGCGACGTCTACCAGGCGGGGACGCTCTCGGGCAACCCGGTGGCGGTTGCGGCGGGGCTTGCCACGCTGGCGCTGCTCGACGAGCCCGCCTACCTACGCCTCGCGTCGATCACCACGCGCCTCGCCGAAGGCCTGAGGCAGGCCGCCGCGGACGCCGGGCGGCCGGTCCAGCTCGCCAGCGCCCCCGGGCTGCTGACCGTGTTCTTCAGCGAGCGCCCGGTGCAGTCCTTCGAGGACGCGCAGGCGTGTGACCTCGAGGCACATGCCGCGTGGTGCCGCGAGCTTCTGTCCCGCGGCGTCTACCCGCCGCCCTCGCAGTTCGAGGCCTGGTTCCCGTCGCTGGCTCACGGCGACGAGCAGATCGACCGCACGATCGAGGCCGCGGCGGCTGCCTTCGCCGCCGTCGAGCAGGACGTAGGCAGGCCGTGAGCGCCGAGGTCCTCGAGCGCCTCTCAGGGCTGCTGCGCGATCAGGGCGGCCTGATCGCGACGCTCGTCGCCCCCGACGGTCGGGTCCGGGGCGCCGGCGGCCCGGGGCCTGCGAGTCCGGGGAGCCCGGCGAGCGTCGCGAACGCTGTGAGCCCGGCGAGCGTGGCGGCCCGGGGGCCGCGGGCCGAGGGCAGGCGCGAGGAGTACGAGCTGCTCGTCGAGGCGATCTACGAGGGCTACCTGCTGCATTACGGCCGGCCGCGCGTGGTGCGCGCGCCCGAGGCCGATCTCGGCCTGCTGGCGGGCGATCAGCTCTACGCGATCGGCCTCGCGCGCCTGGTCGCGCTCGGCGACACGCACGCTGTGGCCGAGCTGGCCGACACGATCACGCTGAGCGCGCTCGCGCAGGGCGCGGGCCAGGGGGAGCTCGCCGCCGACGTCTGGGCGGCCGGCGCGCGCGCCGTCGGCTGGGGCGCGAGCGAGGCTCACGGTCGCGCCAAGGATCTCGTGTTCTCGGGGGCTCCCGAGGGCATCGAGGCGATGCGCACAAGCGCCCGGGAGCCGCCGACGCCGCGGTGAATGGCGCCTCGATATTGTTTGCGACCCGTGGCAGACAAGCGCGCAAAGCAGAAGTCCAGGTACACGCTCGACCGGCATATACCGGGCGCCTTCGAGGGGGAGACTGTCACGCGGCGCAGGTTCATGACGGGCGCCGCCAACGGCGCCGGGGCCATCGCCGCCGCGGCCTTCACGCTCCCGGCGCTGGGCTTCGCGATCGGCCCGATCTTCAAAAGCAGTGAACACCACTGGGAGACGGTCGGCCGCGTCGGCGACTTCACCGACACCAACTACGTGCCGGTCGTGATGACGCTGACGCCCGGGATCGGCGAGGCGGGCAAGACGACGACCTACGTGCGCCGCTTCAACCCCGAAATCGACACCGATCCCTACGACAGCGGCACGCCGTTCATCGCGATCTCCAGCCGCTGCGCGCACCTCGGCTGTCCCGTGCGCTGGGTCGACGCGGCGGAGCGCTTCATCTGCCCCTGTCACGGTGGCGTCTACGACCTGCTGGGCCGCCGCGTCGGCGGCCCGCCCGTGCGTCCGCTCGACCGCTTCTACACGCGCGTCATCCGCGAAGAGGTCCAGATCGGCGCGCGCTTCAGCGTCAACAGCGAGCTGCGGCGGTTCTCGCCGCGCGATCCCGCCGAGCCGCTCGACGGCATCGGGCAGTACCTGTATCCCTCGCGGCCGAGCACGCGGAAATAGGACGAGACGGTGCCGAAGCTGCGAAAGGTCCCCGCACCACCGCTCCCGTCGGCGCTGCGCGAGCCGCCGCCGCGACCGGGCGAGGGCAACGGCAAGGCAGGGGCGCTCGAGGGCGCAAAGCACGGCGGCATCTCGGTCGTCGACTGGGTCGACGAGCGCACCTCGCTGACCGGCGCGACCCGCTGGATCCTGTTCCGCAAGGTCCCGAAGGGCACCAACTGGTTCTACACGCTCGGCTCGGCGACGCTGTTCGCGTTCCTCTCGCAGGCCGTGACCGGCGTCTTCCTGGCGATGTTCTACCGCCCCGACGCCTCCGGCGGCGCCTATGAATCGATCCGCCACGTCACCAACGAAGTGTTTCTCGGGCAGTTCGTGCGCGGCATGCACAAGTGGGGCTCGAGCGTGATGGTGATCCTCGTCTTCGTGCACATGGCGCGCACGTTCTTCTTCGGCGCCTACAAGTACCCGCGCGAGCTGAACTGGGTGATCGGCGTCGTGCTGCTGATCCTCACCCTGGTGATGTCGTTCACCGGCTACCTGCTGCCCTTCGACCAGCGCGCGTACTGGGCGACGATCGTCGGGGTCAACATCAACGGCACGGGGCCGCTGATCGGCCCCTATCTCAGCGACTTCCTGCGAGGCGGCGGCGAATTCGGCGCGACCACGCTGTCGCGCTTCTACGCGATCCACATGCTGCTCGTGCCGGGGTTGATCGTCGCGCTGATCGGCGCTCACCTCTACCTCGTGACCAAGCTCGGCACCGCGGCTCCTCCGTGGATGAAAGCCGAGAAGCGCTCAGAGCTGCGCGAGTCGGAGGTCTAGGCGCGATGCGCCGCGAATCCACGGCCGGCGGACGGCGTCGAGGGCCGGTCTTGCGATGAACAAGGCCCAGAAGGAGGAGTACCTCCGCGAATACAGCGTCCTGAAGGCGCAGGGAAAGCCGTTCTTCCCCTACGCCGTGGCGAAGGACGCCGCGATGGCCTGTGTCGTGATGGCCGTCATCATCACGCTGTCGCTCGTGCTCGGCGCGGAGCTCAGCTCGAAGGCGAACCCGACGACGACCACCTACGTGCCGCGGCCCGAGTGGTACTTCTTCTTCCTGTTCGAGGTGCTGCGCGTGATCAAGCCGCCGAGCCTCGTGCCGCTCGCGACGATCGGCGTTCCGACGATCGCGATGATCCTGCTGTTCCTGCTGCCGTTCTACGACCGTGGCCCCGAGCGGCGCCCGGAGCGGCGCCCGATCGCGACCGTCACGGGGATCGCGGTGATCGGTGCGATGGCCTTCCTGACCTACTCGGGCGCCAACGCAGGCTCGCCGACCGCGATCGAAATGCCGACGCCCAAAGCGGTGCTGCAGGCGGGTGGCACGACGCTCTCCGAATACGAAGCCGGGAAGCTCGTCGTAGCCCAGTCCGGCTGCCTGGCGTGTCACAAGATCGGCGAGAACGGCAACGGCGGCCCCGGTCCGCCGCTGACAAAGATCGGGGCGCGCCTGCCGCGGCAGGCGATCGCGCGAACGCTCGTCAACCCGACGGCGCCGATGCCGTCGTTCAAGAACCTGCCGCCGCAGAAGTTCAAAGCCGTCGTCGAATTCCTCTCGCAGCTGAAGTAACGTCTGCACGATGCCCGCTCAGCAAGGCGCGCGGGGATCCTCGGCGGGACGGCTCGAGGCGACACAGGTGCGGGCGATGTTCGATCGCATCGCGGGCGTCTACGACCTGATGAACACGGCGATGACCGCCGGCCTGCACCACCGCTGGCGCGCGCTCGCGGCCGAGCAGGCGGCGGTCGGCCCCGGCAGCCGCGTGCTCGACGTCGCAACCGGGACGGGCGACCTCGCGATCGAGCTCGCACGGCGGGTCACGCCCGGGGGAGAGGTCGTCGGGGTCGACTTCGCCGAGGGGATGCTCGACCGCGCACGCGCCAAGGCAGCCCATGGCCACGCGCCCGTCGTGCCGCGCTTCGAATGGGGCGACGCGCTCGACCTCCAGTACCTCGCAGACGCTTTCGACGCGGCCACCGTGGGCTTCGGCGCCCGGAACTTCGACGATCTCGCGGGAGGGCTGAGGGAGATGGTGCGCGTCGTCAGGCCCGGCGGCAGGGTCGTCGTGCTCGAGATCACGACTCCGACGCGTCCGCCGCTGTCGCTCTTCTACCGCGTCTGGTTCGATCGCCTGGTGCCGGCGATCGGCCGGCTCGTGGGCGCCGCCCAGGCACTGCGCCGGCGGCGCTCCGCGGCGGGGGCGACGGAGGCGCCGGGGGGCGTCGCGGCCGCGTACAGCTACCTGCCCAACTCCGTCAAGCGCTTCCCCTCGCCAGACGGACTGGCGGCCGAGATGCAGCGCGCGGGGCTGTCGGAGATCCGCTACCGGCTGCTGGCCGGCGGCATCGTGGCGGTCCATGCGGGTACGGTTCCCGCGGTGCGCGCGTGACGACGACGCTCGGCAAGAGAACCGCGGGCGGCCCCGAGGAAGGGGTCGACGGGCTCGAGGCGATCATGCGTCACGGTGGACGGCGGCTGCGCGAGGTGATGGTGCGCACCGAGCTTCACCTCGAGCGGGTGACCTCCGGGGCGGGGCCGCCGCTGGCCTCGCACGCCAACGCGACGGTCACGGCGGGCGGCAAGCGCCTGCGACCGCTGCTCGTGGTGCTCGCCGCCGAGTCGGCCGGCGGGCCGCCCGCGGGTGCCGACGGCGAGGAGCGCCTCGTGCGGGCGGCCGTGGCCGTCGAGCTCGTGCACTCGGCGACGCTCGTCCACGACGATCTGATCGATGGTGCGCAGCTGCGTCGCGGCAACCCGACGGTTGCGGCCGTCGCCGGCAGGCAGATCGCCGTCGCGACAGGCGATCTGCTGTTCTCGCGCGCGTTCGCCGAGCTCGCGCGCAACGAGGACGCGGCGCAGCTGTGCGCACTGTCGGACGCGAGCTCGGCGCTCGCCGCCGGCGAGCTGCTCCAGCGCGAGGACGCCTATGCGCCCGATGTCGCGGTCGAGCGCTACCTGCACCGCTGCGAGTTGAAGACCGCCGCGCTGTTCGAGGCGGCCTGCCGGCTCGGCGCGCTGACGGCGGCGGACGGCTCGGCGGCGGTCGCCGACGGCCTCGGTGCGTTCGCGCGGCGGATCGGGCTGGCCTTCCAGATGCTCGACGACGTGCTCGACGTCTCGGGTCCGGTCGAGCGCACCGGCAAGGCGCGCGGGACCGACCTGCTCGACGGGACGGTGACGCTGCCGCTGATCCTCGCGCGCGAGCGCGATCGCAGCCTCGCGGCGTTCGACCTTGCCTCGCTCGACGGTCCGCGGCAGGCCGAGGCGCTGTGCGAGCGGATCGCCGCGACGGGCGCGCTCGACGAGGCGCGCGAGCGCGCGCTGGCGGTCGTGGCCAAGGCCAAGGCGGCGCTGCCGTCGATCCTGCCCGGCGGCCGCTCGCTGCTGCTCGACCTTGTCGCCGACTCGGTCGTCGAGCGTTATCGCTAGAAGTCGCTGGGGACGATCAGGTCGGCGTCCAGCGCGCGCACGAAGAACTCGATCTCGTCGGTCATGTTCGCGTGCGTGATGCGTTTGAGATCGGCGAGCAGCGCGCTGGCGCCGCGATCGAGCTCGTCGTCGAGGCTCTCGACGTCGGACTGCTCGAAGACGCCTTCGCGAAGCGACTCGCAGTCGGGGCAGCGAATGATGATGCGCCAGTGGCGCGGTCCCTCCTCGCACCAGTCGAGCGGGTAGGCGAGCTCGCCGGCGCAGTGGAAGCAGACGTGGAGGCGGTCGGGTGAAGGGCTGCCGCCGGCGCTCTCGCGGGTGCCGTCGCGGCTGATCTCGACGCCGGCGCCGCTAGGCACCGGTGGACGTTCCTGGATGTCGTGATCGCCGTCGGGTTGCATTGCCTTCTCCCCGTCGTCATCGACCCGCGGGCGCGTTCCCTTTAGCTTCTGCCCCCGAGACTCACACGCCTGATCGAGCGCCGCGCACGCGCGCCGCGGCCCGGCGCCCGTGGGCCGTCGCCTGCCGGGGCGGCGCGGGCCCGGTGGTAGTTTCATGGGGCCATGGCCACGGCGATTCGCACGATCGGCCACGAGGATCGTCTGAGCCTCGTGGAGCACCTCGACGAGCTGCGCACCCGTCTGATCGTCAGCGGGGTGGTCCTCGTGGTGGCGTTCGGCGTCTGCCTGTGGCAGAACCACGCGCTGTTGAACATCATCAACAAACCGCTCACGACCCAGACCAAGAAGCAGGTCGAACGCGGCGAAGGGACCGTTGGTCAGGCGGTCCTCGCGCAGCAGGGCGTGCTGAAGGTCAGCCGCGACACGCAGAAGGCGCTCGAGGCGCTCGCGCAACCCGGCAGCGGACTGTCGAGCCAGACGCGCGCGCAGCTCCCCGCGCTGGTCGCGGCGCTGCAAAGGGACGTCGCGAAGATCCCGGTCAATCCGCAGGGCGACCGCCCCGTCACGCTCGGCGTCGGCGAGCCGTTCACGACGACGATCACGGTGGCGCTCTACTTCGCGCTGATCTTCTCGTTGCCCGTGATCCTGTTCGAGCTCTACGGCTTCGTGCTGCCGGCGCTCAAGGACAACGAGCGGCGAGCGGCGAAGCCGCTCGTCGTCGCGATCCCGTTCCTGTTCGCGGCGGGCGTGCTGTTCGGCTACTTCGTCGTGCTGCCCGCCGCGGTGCGCTTCTTCGTGAACTTCAACTCGAGCGAGTTCAACGTGCTCGTGCAGGCGAGCCAGTTCTACAAATTCGCGGCGACGATGCTGCTCGCGATGGGCCTGATCTTCCAGGTGCCCGTAGCGATCCTCGCCGCGACCCGCGCCGGCCTTGTGACCGTCGCCCAGCTGCGCCACAACCGTCGTTACGCGATCGTCGCGTGCGCGGTCGTCGCGGCGTTCCTGCCGGGCGACCTGATCACGCTCGCGCTCGAGACGGTACCGCTGTATCTGCTCTATGAGGCCAGTATCCTCATAGCCACGCTCGCCGAGCGATCCAGCCGCAGAAGCTACGATGCGGCGGGCGGCGGGGGCGCTCCTCCGGGTCCCCCGGCGGGGACCGAGTCGCACCGAGACGAGCCAGCGGAGCCCACAGTGCAGGAGATAATCGACCACGAAGACCGAGAGCTCTCGGACTGATGCTGTTCGATCTGCGCGGGCGCGGCCGTCGCACGACGGTGCGGGTGGTCTACACGGGTCTGGCCCTCCTGCTGGGCGTCGGCCTGATCGGCTTCGGGATCGGCGGCGGGTTCGGCGGCGGCGGCTTCCTCAACGCGGCCAGCCAGAACGAAGGCTCCGGTAGCGCGAGCTTCGCGAGCCAGATCAAGAAGTACCGCAAGCTCACGAGCCAGCAGCCGACGAACGCCGAAGCGTGGGAAAAGCTCCTGCGGGCGCAGCTGCACGAAGCAGGCGGCGAAGCGTATGTGACCTCGACAGGCGCGCTCACGAGCAAAGGGCGCGAACTCTTCGCGCAGGCGGGCGAAACGTGGAGCAGGTACCTCGCGCTCAACCCGCCGAAGCCGAGCGTCGAACTCGCCCAGCAGATGCTCAGGGTCTACGGCGAAGAAGGCCTGAACAAGCCCGCCGAAGAGGTGCAGATCCTGCAGATCGTCGTCGCCGCGAAACCGACGAACGTCGCCTACTACGCGCAGCTGGCCAAATACGCCTACGCCGCTAAGAACATGCGCGTCGGCGATCTGGCGGCGGCCAAGGCCGTCAGCCTCGCGCCGGCCGCACAGAAGGCGCGGCTGAAAACCGAACTCGTGGCGTTGCGCAAGAGCCCGTCGGGCGGCACCTCCTCCAATGAAGTGCTGACGGCCACGACCAACGGGAAAACCTACACCGTCAAACCGGGGGCCAACGGGAGCTTCACCGGCACCGTCCCCGCGACGAAAGCTCCGGCGCCGACCAAGAAATAGCGGCGCCGCGGCGTCGAGGCGATGGCGCCCGAGTGCCCGACGCGCGAGCGCACGGCGCGCTCGGATAGAATCGGCCCCTGAGCCGGCCGCTTCCCGCCGGCGCCCGCACGGGCCGTTAGCTCAACCGGCAGAGCAGGGGCCTCTTAAGCCCAAGGTTGCAGGTTCGATTCCTGCACGGCCCATACCCTCCGCAGCGCGCTCACTCGACGACGACGCGCACCGTGCGCAGCAGGCGGTCGCTCGCGCCGCGGACGCTGCCGCCGAGCTCGAGCGTGCGCTGAACGTAGGCGATCGTCTCGGCCGAGAGAACCTCTCCGGGAAGCACGTTGGGGATGCCCGGCGGGTAGGTCGCAAGCGACTCGGCGGCGATCCTGCCGGCGGCCTCGGAGGCGGGCACGACCTCCTGGGCGCCGAGATAGGCCTCGCGCGGGGTCATCGCCAGCTCCCCCCAGGGCGGCGGCGCGGCGAAGCTCGTGCGCATACCGCCGGGATCGAGCCCCACGCGCTCGACCGCCGTCCGCAGGGCGCCGACGAGCCGCTCGGCCTCGGGTAGGCCCCGCTCGCCCATGCCGAAGACCGCGACGAGCACGTTCTGCCCGTAGAGCTCGAGGTTGATGTCGCCGATCTCGCGCAGCAGCGGCGCGAGCTCGTAGCCGCTGGCGGCGACACCGCGGACGTCGACGGCGAGGCGAAGGGGATCGTAGGCGAACACGCCCGCGCGGCCGATGAGCCGCTCGTCGAGCACGTCGAGGCCCGGAATCTCGCGAATGCTCTCGCGCGCGCGGGCGAGCGCTGCGATCGTGTCGGCGAGCAGCTCGCGGCCATGGATCGCGGCATGGCGGCGCGCCGCGTCGAGCGAGCCCGCGAGCAGCGAGTTGGGGCTCGTCGACTCCGTGAGCGTCACCGCGCGATCGACCTCGTCCTCGTCGATCAGCCCATCGGCGCCGTGGCCGAGGTGGAGCATCGCCGACTGGGTCAGGCTTCCGACGATCTTGTGCGTACTCGAGATCACGAGGTCCGCGCCGGCCGCGAGCGCGTGCTCGGGCAGCTCCTCGTGGAATGCCAGGTGAGCGCCCCAGGCCTCGTCGACGATCAGCGGCACCCCCCGCGCGTGAGCCACCGATGCGAGCGAGGCGACGTCGGCGACTGCGCCGAAGTAGGTGGGTGAGACGACCCACGCGCCGACGGCGGCGGGCGTCGCGGCGAGCGCGCACTCGAGCGTCTCAGGGGTCAGGCAATGGGCGATGCCGAGCTCCGGGTCTGTCTCGGGCGCGGCGAACGTCGGCCGTAGGCCCGAGAGCACGAGCGCGTCGATCGTGCTCGAGTGCGCGTTGCGCTGGACCACGACCTCGCTGCCGCGGTGCGCGAGCGCGAGTCCCGAGGCGAGGTTGCCCTGGGAGGCTCCATTGATCAGAAACCAGGCGCGCTTCGCGCCCCACGCCTCGGCCGCCAGCCGCTGGGCCTGCTCGAACGGCGTCGGCTCGGCTCCCACGTCGATGCCGTGCGTCAGCGCGGGGATGTCGAGGCTCAGCGCACGCTCGCCGATCGCCTCGAGCAGCTCGGGGTCGGCGCCCGGCCCTCCCTTGTGGCCCGGCACGTGCAATCGCGCCGGATCGCGCGCCGCATACTCCCGCAGAGCCTGCAGGTAGGGAGCCTCTCGCTGCGAAGAGCTCACCAGGGCAGGGCTCAGCCGGCGGCCGGGTCCGCGAGCGGCACGCCGTCAGGCGCGACGAGCGTGTGCGCCCCGGCTTCCGTCCACAGCACCTGCTCGCGTCCGGGCCCCACGCCGACGAGCGCCACCGGCGCACCGACGTGCTCGGCGATGAACTCGAGGTACTCGCGGGCGGCGTCGGGAAGGTCGGAGATCGAGCGGCACTCGCCGAGGTCCTCGTCCCACCCGCGCAGCTCGGTGAGCTCGGCCTCGGCGTGGTGGAGGACCGTCTGATGGTAGGGGAAGTCCTCGAACACGGGCCCTTCGGCGCCGCGGTAGCTCGTGCAGACCTGCACGCGGTCGAGGCCCGAGAGCACGTCGAGCTTCGTGATCACCAGCGACGTCATCGTGTTGAGCCTCGCCGCATAGCGAAGCGCGACGAGGTCGAGCCAGCCCGTGCGCCGCGGGCGCCCGGTCGTCGTGCCGAACTCGCCCCCCCGAGCCCTGATCAGCTCGCCCATCTCGTCGTGCAGCTCGCTGGGGAACGGTCCCGCGCCGACGCGTGTCGTGTACGCCTTGGAGATCCCCCACACCTCGTCGATCGCCTTCGGCCCGACGCCCGTCCCGACGCACGCCGCGCCGGCGAGCGGGTTGGAGGAGGTGACGAACGGATAGGTGCCGTGGTCGATGTCGAGCATCGCCCCCTGGGCGCCCTCGAAGATCACCTTCTTGCCGTCCTCGAGCAGGCCCCACATCAGCTTCGCGGTGTCGGCGATGTGCTGCTCGAGCCGGTGGCCGTAGGTCAGGTACTCCTCTGTCATCGTGTGCAGGTCGAGCGCGGGATCCTTCTCGAAGGGTCGCAGCGAGAGGCGCTTTGGCTCCATCGCGGCGACGATCTTCTTCTTCAGGATCTTCTCGTCGAGCAGGTCCTGCACGCGGATCCCGAGGCGCGCGGCCTTGTCGGCGTAGCACGGCCCGATGCCGCGGCGCGTGGTCCCGATCTGGAGGCTGCCGAGCTTCGCCTCGCCGGCCGAGTCGAGCAGCAGGTGATAGGGCATGATCAGGTGGGCGTTCGCCGAGATGCGCAGCCCGCTAACGTCGATGCGGCGCTCGCGCAGCCCGTTGAGCTCGTCGATCAGCACCTTCGGGTCGATCACGACGCCGTTACCGATCACGCAGCACTTGCCGGGGTAGAGGATCCCGGAGGGGATCAGGTGAAGCTTCCACTCCTCCTCGCCGCGCACGATCGTGTGGCCCGCGTTGTTGCCTCCCTGGAAGCGCGCGACGGCGTCGGCGTGTTCGGCGAGCAGATCGGTGATCTTCCCCTTGCCCTCATCGCCCCACTGGGCGCCGACTATGACTATGCCTGGCATGCCAGTGCAGTTTACGTGGCTCCGGCACGCCTCCCGGAGCCTCGCGGGAGGTCCGCGCGGACCGTCAGACCGGCGAGCGGCCCGGCGCCTCCGAGGCGCGGCTCGAAGCCTCCGCCGGGCGGCTCGTGCGCGCCGCACGGAACTCGCGTCGCCTGTCCTCGCCGTACAGCGGGATCAGGTCGCCGCAGATCTCGACCAGCCGCGAGACGGTGCGCGGCCCCAGCCGCTCGGAGAGCTCGTCGGGCATCAGGTTCGTCGTCGCGACGATCGCGCGCTCGGCCTCATAGCGGGCGTTGACGATCGAGTAGAGCTGCTCGAGCACCCAGTCGGTGCGGTTCTCGGCGCCGAGATCGTCGAGGTGCAGAAGGTCGACGGCGGTGAGGCGATCGAGGAAGTCGAGCTTTCCGCCGTCCGAGTCCATCGACTCACGCAGCAGGTTCAGCAGCCGCGGCAGCGAGTAGATCGCCACCGAGCGGCCCGCGTCGAGTGCCGCTTTCGAGACGAGCATCGCGAGCGTCGTCTTGCCGGTGCCGACGTCTCCCTGGATCCACAGCCCGCGACCCGAGTCGAGGTTCGCCGCGATCTCACGGACATAGCGGCGGACAGACTGGATCTGGTCGGGGGCCGTGAGCGCGATGTCGCTGACGGGCGGCCGGTCGAAGGAGACGCCGCGGTAGCGGCGCGGTATGCGCCCTGCGAGGCTTCGCGTGCGCGCCCCGGCGATTCGTCCCGCTCGGCAGCGGCAGTCGCTGGCGGTGTTCGTCGCCTCCTCGACGACGAAGCCGCTGCCGTCGCAGATCCCGAGCGGGCAAGGCGATGCGCCCGCCGGTCCCGGGCGGGATGCCGCCCCGAGCAGCGGGTCGCCGAGCGGGTTCTCGTAGGTGTCCTCGCTCACGCCGCGTACCGTTCGCCCGCGTAGTTCATGAACTTCGGGTACTCCTTCTGGAAGGTCAGCGTGACTTTGCCGACGGCTCCGTTGCGGTGCTTGGCGATGATCAGATCGGCCTCTCCGGGGCGCTCGGACTCCTCGCTGTAGTACTCGTCGCGGTAGATGAACATCACCAGGTCGGAGTCCTGCTCGAGGTTGCCGCTCTCGCGCAGGTCGGACAGCTGTGGCTTCTTGTCGGGCCGCTGCTCGACCGCGCGGCTCAGCTGCGAGAGCGCGATCACGGGTACGCCGAGCTCGCGAGCGAGGATCTTCAGGCCACGGCTCAGCTCGCCGACGGCCGTCACGCGGCTGTCGTAGCGGCTGTCGGTGCGCATCAGCTGCAGGTAGTCGATGATGATCAGCCCCAGGCCGCCGTCGCACTGGCTGTGGAGCCGCCGCGCCTTGGCGCGGATCTCGAGCATCCCTACGTCGCTCGAGTCGTCGACCCACAGGGGCGCCGCGGCGAGCCGCTGGCTGGCGCTCAGGATCTTCGGCCAGCGCTGCTCGGAGACGCGGCCCTTGCGCAGCTCCTCGCCCTTGATCCTCGCCTGCGAGGCGACGAAGCGCTGGGCGAGCTCGGCCTCGGCCATCTCCAGCGAGAACAAAGCCACGGCCTTGCCGTGCTGCACCGCCGCGTTCTCGGCGATGTTGCAGACGAGCGCGCTCTTGCCCATCGCCGGGCGCGCGGCGATGATGATCAGGTTGCCCGGCTGGAAGCCCCCGGTGATCTCGTCGAGATCCTTGAAGCCCGACGGCGTGCCGGTCAGCGATGTCCCCTCGAGCGAGAGTCGGTGCAGCTTGTCGACCTCCTCGTGGAGCACGTCCTCGATCGAACGGAAGTCCTGCTGGCGATCGTCGCGAGCGACCTCGAGCATCGACTTCTCCGCCAGCTCGACGAGCTCTCTCGGCGCCGCCTGATGGCCGAGGACGCTCTCCTGGATCTCGTAGGAGGCGCTCAGCAGCCGCCGCAGGAGCGCGTTCTCGCGGACGATCTGCGCGTAGCGGCGGGCGTGGCCGGCAGCGGGGACGACACCGGTCAGCTCGTCGACCGCCGCCTGGCCGCCGACGCTCTCGAGCTTTCCCATCTGGCGCAGGCGGTCGACCACCGTGAGCACGTCGACGGGCTCGCTCTCGTTGTAGAGCGCGAGCATCGCCTCGTAGATCGAGCCGTGGCGGTCGCGGTAGAAGTCGTCGGAGCGCAGGCCCTCTTCGATCACCAGCGCATACAGCGAGCGGTCTGAGAGGAGGATCGCGCCCAGCACCGACTGCTCGGCGTCGAGGTTGTGAGGCGGTGCGATCGGCCCGGCCGAGGCTTGCGAGGTGCCGTTGGCTGTCGGGGCGGCGCTCATCGGTCGGGCGAGTCTAGGCCGGGGGACCGCGAGGGCTCGCCCGGCTCCCCGCTATCACGGAACAATTCGCTCACAACGAACACATGTTCGCAGCGAGCGGCGACGGACAAGCGGGGCGAACGTGCCGCCCCGGGCGCCCACCAGCCCGAGCGCCCGCGGCCCCCGAGCGCCCCGAGCGCGGCATCAGCTGCCCGGCCGGAGGGGCTTGGTCGCCAGCCCTCAGCCGGCGAAGCGTCGCCAGCCTTCAGCCGGCGAAGCCCTACTTCTTGGCGACCACCATCGTCTTGATCGTCGCCGTGACGCCATCGACGACATCGACGACGACCATGTAGGTGCCGACGTTCTTGATCGGCTCGGGCATGTGCACGTTGCGTTTGTCGATCCTGAGGCCGCGCGCTTCGCGGATCGCCGTGGCGATGTCCTGGGCTGTCACCGAGCCGAACAGGCGCCCGTCGGCGCCGGCCTGCTGCGGGATCGTGAGGACCGTGCGGTTCAGCAGGTTGACGTTCTCCTGCGCCTTCTCGACGGCCTCGCGCGCCGCGCGCTCGGCGGCAGCCTGACGCTGGCGGATTGTTTCGACGGCGCCCTTCGTCGCGGGCTGGGCCAGCTTGCGCGGGATCAGGTAGTTGCGCAGGTAGCCCTTGGAGACGTCGACGACGGTGCCCTGCTCGCCCAGCGTCTCGACGTCCTGCAGGAGGATCGCTTCGGGCATCTCGCAGCCCTAGCGGTCGCGGTCGCCGCG
>DATAYP010000063.1:0-30017 GCA_036272475.1 Solirubrobacteraceae bacterium
GTGACCGAGCGGGCGATCCAGATCCTCGGCGGCAACGGCTACACGCGCGAGTTCCCGGTGGAGCGCTGGCACCGCGACGCGAAGATCTACGACATCTTCGAGGGCACCGCCGAGATCCAGCAGCTCGTGATCGCGCGAGCGATCTCGGGGATGCAGATCAGGTAGCTCTGTAGAGCCAATTTCCGGGCGCTCAGCACGTGACCGTAGCGACGTGGCGCTGCCAGGGCCTAAGCGGCTGGATCTGTCAGCGCCTTGTCATCGAGAATGCCGGCGACCGCATCGGCCGCCGCAATGTCGCTGCTAGGCAGCAGGTGGCTGTACACGCCCAGCGTGGTCCGCGGGTCATCACCCAAGCGCGCGGCGACGATATGCAGCGGCACCCCTCCGTCAGCGCCGTGGTGGGCCATCGTGTGCCTCAACGTGTGGGCCGTCCCGGTCGCGATCCCCGCGCCGTCCCGGTGCTTACGGAACCATCCGGTGAGCCGGTGCGGGTTGCAAGCGGGTTTGGCGACTTGATGATGCCCTTTTGAGCAAGGCAGACGGGAGCCCGTCCAGCGCCTGTACGAGAAGCTGCGGCGGATGATCGAGGCGATGGATGCCATCGGCTGGATTGAGCAGCCAGACGCGCCAGACCTCCAGCCGGTGCGGTGCTCTCGGTTGCTCGCAGCCTGGGCGCGAAGCGAAGCGAAAGGGCTCCGCCAGTACTGCCATGAGTGCGAGCCGCAGGATGTCGACTTCGACGCGTAGAGCGCGCTCTGTGTTCTGGCTGATAGAGGCGAGGCGTGATGGCCGAGGCGTGGGCGACGAACGCGATCGCGCCGTTCCTGACGGTAGGCGACGTTGCCGTGACCGCGCTCTCGGAGGGCTGGTTCCTAGTGACCGCCCCCGGTGCCGAGCGAGAAGTCAAGGGGCTATGGGAACGCGCAGGCGTCGGCAGAGGATCTAGCCGGAAGAGAGCCGACTGGCGACAACGGGGAGACGTGATGACCCGCTGTGACGACCCCACGAGCGCGAGTAGGCCCCGGAGCCGACTCGCACCCCGGGGCCGACGCATGATCTTCCCGGCTGGACGCGCGACCGGTCGCGTGGGGGCGTTATTGTGGCGCGGTGCCGGTACCGCAGCTGGTCATCGACCTTCTCAACGTCCCTGTGCCCACGCTCAGGAAAGTGGCTGCCCGTCACGGGGTAGGCGAGGGCATCTCCACACTGCGGAAGTGGGACCTGGCGCAAGCGGTCTCACGGATTCCACGCGGCGAGCTCGAGGCCGAGATTGGAGAGTATCTGTATGCCGGGAGCACGTCGCTCTCTTGGGTTCGGCTAGCGCCGGCAGGAGAGGAGATCAACGACGAGGACCCGGATGCGTTCTCCGGATTGCGTGGGGTCGAGCTGTCGGGAACAGATGTCTTGCGCGCGCTCGGCGAGCACGGCGACGCCGATCCATTCAGCGAGACAGCGCGACCGGAGGAGATCGATGAGACGCCAAAGCTGGTCGTCGCTCGGGAGCAGGACGATGGCTACATGCTCACGTTCGCGGTCGCAAAGAGGATCGGTCACGTGATCCACAACTTCGAGCACACACCCGTTTTTGAAGACGAGTTCTTCAACGCACTCCTCCGTCCGGGGCTTGGGAGCGTCGAGGTGCGAGGAAGCGCTAGCCGCGCTCGACGGCTTGAACGCACGTGGCTGGCGGTGTTCGCTGACTCGCTTGACGCTCAACCCCGGCCCGTCGCGATCACGCAGGAGGACTTCCACGCGCTACACGACCAGCTCAAAGGACGACTGGACGTCTACCGCGGCAAGACGACCACGGGAGTGACTGTGTTCGACACGCACGAGTTCACGAAGGCTGACAGTGTCGATGACCTACTCCCCGAGCCTGAGTTCGAGCGCCAGACGAGGGACCTGGAGCCGGTCAGTTTCGATCTACTGTTTGATGCGGCAGGCTTCGGCGACGTGCGCATCCATGTCTCGGTGCGCAACGGGTCCATATTCGTCCGGACCGCAGTCCCGGACCGGGTCCTGCGTTACATCTACGAAGTGCTCGAGCGGATCAAGAGCCGATGAGCGCAGATCCGATTCTGAAGATCGTCGAAGAGCTGACCGACGAGGGCACCGATGGCTTCCGTGCCTCTGCGATCGCGCGCCAGCTGGGTTTAACAGTCGAGCAGGTCTCGCCGGTACTGCTCGGCATGGTCAGCGACGGCCGGCTTAGGCTCCGATCGGACGTCATCTGCCCCGACAACGGCCGGACGATCAGATCGTACTGGCAAGGCGAGCAGCTCCCGATTGGGAAGACCGTACAGAGCGATCGATGCGCCAGCGACGAGCCATTCGTCGTGACACGCGACGAGATCTGGATCACGTTTGTGCCTACCGAGAAGTTCAGGGTCGCGGTGCGCAAGAGGCGGGTGCAACGCGGACGAGAAGAGCGGATTCCGGCAGCGGACGAGGGAGAGCCGGGGTTAGCCGGGACGACGACGCGTTGTCGTCCTACCTCCGGCGCGGAGAGCTCCGTCAGAATGGCGGCACAATCGTGATTGTCCAGGGAGACGTTCATGGCGACGTGACCGTGGCGGGACGCGGCGGGAAGGCCGCTTCTGGTGCTTCTGCAATCGCGGAGAGCGGGGGAGCTGCTGCGGCGGGTGGCAGCGCAGCAGCCACTCACGGAGGGGGGGCAGCGACAGATCGGAGCACCGTCGTCAAAGACGAGCACAAGGCGGGGTTCGTGGAGCGGGCCAAGACTTCGACACGCGTCAAGATTTGTGGCTGCCTGATGGTCCTCGCGGTCATCGCCGCGACTCTGCTTCTAGTCGTCGGTGGCGAAACTGAGCTCGGTATCGCCGGATATATTGTCGCGGCGGCCGCCGTTTTGGTTGGCGTGGTCCCGCTCTTCTTTGGCTAGAGGGCGGCAATCGCGGGCGGTGGCTGGGGTCAGCGTCTTGTCATCGCGTTGTCAGCGAACGTAGCCGGACACGGGAGGACGCGCCGTCATCGGCGGCCCGCTTGAGGCCCGGAAACGCCCGTAAACACGGCCGGGTAGCTACGTCGCTGCTGGTCGTGCTAGGCGCGGTTTCCGACCATCTGCCCCCGCGTGTCGAGAGCTCACCCGGGCGCCGGTTGGGCCCTTCTAGCCACTCGAGTGCTCGATCCCGAACTCGCCTTCGGCGTGTCCATGGCTTTCGCCCGCGGAGTTTGCCGCCGTTTGCACGCTTTCGCTTCCGCCCGGAGATGGCTGGACCCCGAACTCGCGTCCGGCGTCTGGGCCGGGCCCGCCTACGCTGCCGTGCCTCGCCGTTCGGGCGCTCCGGATCGCTGGGCTGGTGACGCGCAGCGCGGGGCGTGGGCGCTGCCCGGCGGCCCTGGCGAAGTCATATCCACCCGCCGCCCGTCCTACGGAGGCGCCAGGGGCGAGAGTCGCACTCCTTGAAGCGGCGCTGTGGCGGGCGCTGTGGCTTTGGTGGCGCTCGAGGGCGCCTGTGGCGCCCACGCTGCCAGCGGCGAGCACGACGACGGCGACCGCGCTTGCGGTGAGTTTCGCGCCGGTGCCGGCGCTGCCGAGCAGGCCCGTCAGGCGCACGCCTGCCACGGAGGTGCTTGCTTTCAGGGTGAGGAGCCGTCCCAGTGCATGATGGTGGGCGGTTGCACCACCTGTGCGCGTGAGAAGCGCGGGTATCGGCAGGACGGCCGCGATCTGCTCGCGGAAGCTGAGGGAGAGCCGTTTGGCGTTGGTTTTGTGCTCGGCGCGGCACCTCGTGCAGGCGTCGAGGTGTGCGAAGGCGCGTCGTGCGAGCTCTAGGCTCGTGAGCTGTCCGCCTTGCAGGGCCTGGATCGTGGCGGCCCGGTAGCCGCAGAGCCGGCCTGTGTCGTAGAGCAGCTGGAAGCGCTGGCGCTTGCGCTCGCAGGAGCGCGATGCGTTGCGCGCCTCGTTGACGGGGATCTGCAGGGTCGCGGCGATCGCGCGGTAGCGCAGCCCCTCGGCGGTGAGCCAGAAGACGCGCTGCTCGAGCTCGGAGAGCTCCGTCAGGAACTCGGTGGCGATCAGCCTGTCCTGCTCGCCGAGCGCGGCGTCCTCGGGGCCGCTGTGGCTGTGGTGGCCTTCCTCGATGCGTTGCATGCTGGGCGCGCTCTGGGCGAGGATCTGTGTGCGCCGCCGCTGGTTTCGGTGCACGTTGAGAGCGCGGTGCTTGATCCCGTGGCGCAGCGCGTTTCGCAGGTGTTCTTCGTTTGTGTAGTGGCGGGCGAGCAGCGCGAGCGTGGTGTCCTGGTAGAGGTCCTCCAGCTGCTCGCCTGCGAGTCCTCTGCACTCGGGGAAGCTTCGGGCGACACGCACCTCGGCTGGCTGCCAGCGGCCGAGCAGCTCGCCGACCCATGCGCTCGTGCCCGCTCCGGGCGCCGGCGCCCGGCCGTTGCCGCGGCTGGGATCGCGCTGGTCGCCGTTTTCGCTCTGGACGTCCGTGTCCGTCTGCTTCATCCTCGCGCTCCTTGGGTGTGGGTCGCTCCCTGGTTGTCGATCGGACGGGGCTGCAGGCCCCCCCGCGAATTTCGCTCGGACCCGGCAGCTCGCCGATGCGGCACTGCGACGGTCTCGATGACGGCGGCGCACAGCAAGATGCTCGCCGTGAGGGCCAGCACGCTCACCCGGTGTCTGATCGTCAGGGCACTCCGGCGTTGACACAGCCAGGCGCTCGCGCCGAGCGCGAGCGCGGCCCACTCGAGCGGCAGCTGCGGGATGTAGGGGAGCAGCCCGGTGCCGTGGGCGCCGAGCGCCGCTCCGACGGGCATCGTGTTGATGGTGATGCTGGCGAGCAGCGTGGCGTCGGCGATCCGGCGCGTGAGCGGGTGGCGATGTGCGCCCGCGACGCCGAGCAGCAGCGGCCAGGCGGCGATCGGAATGTTGTGGGCCGCGAGCTCGAGCACCCGGGTGAGGTGCGGCGGCGGGTTGGTCGCGGGTGTGAGCTTCAACGCCAGCAGCCGGCGTGTCTGCCCTCGCAGCGCAGCGCCGCCGCAAGCGACGAGCCCGGCGAAGGCGGCTGTCTGTAGCCATAAGCAGCCGTAGGCGGTCGCCCACCGCTTACGCGTACTGGTGGGCAGTCCCAGCGCGAGCGTCCGCTTTCGCAGGGTGGGGTTCAGCTCTGCGGCGACCATTGGCTGACGGCGTAGCCGCCGGGGACGGCGGCGAGCGCGGCGAGGGTGACGTGGTAGCTGGCGCCGAGGCCTTCGTATTCGCTGCTTCCGCCGGTCTGCTCGCGGGTCACGATCACCCACTGCTTGCTGCTCGCCTCATCCCCGGCGATGCTGATGACCTCTCCGCGGTTCTGGACTCGGGAGCGTGCGATCGTGCTGTCTGCCTGGCTGCGTGCGGCGGCCTGCTGCTCTGTCAGCTTGGCGGCGCCGACCGAGATCGCGGCGAGTGTCTGCTGGTCTCGGGCGAGCGTGCGGTAGCTCCAGTTGACGTAGCGTGCGGCGAACGCGGCGAGCGCCCCATGAGGCGTCGGCTGCACCGCCGCCGGTGCCTGGCTGCTCGGCGACGGCGCGGGTGGAGGTGCGGGCTCCCCGGCGTTCGCCGGCCCCCGGCTGTGGGGGTCCTGGTCGGTGGCGGTTGGCGCGTCGGGGTTCGCGCAGCCCGTGAGCGCGAGCGCTGCGAGGCACACGGCGAGGGCTGTCCGCTGCTGTCTGCTCATAGGCCCGGGGGGTGGCGCACGGTCCAGGCGGCCCAGGCGGGAACGGACTGGGAGATCCGCCAGCGTGGTCCGGGTCTGCCGGAGTTCGGGCCCGTGTCGTATGCGGGCGCTTCGACGGTGTCGAGCCGAAGCCCGGCGACGTAGATGAACGTGTGCGCCGCGTTGGCGTAGATGGTGATGTAGCGCCCGGGGCCCGGGGCGCCGTAGCGGGCGAGCTCGCTTGAGTCCAGGGCGCTCGCCCCGAGCGCGCCTGCGGAGTGCAGCAGGTATGAGACGGCCGAGGAGCAGTCGTATGCTGGCTGCAGCGTGTCCAGCGATGTGCCGTGCCCGCCGCCGTAGAGGTAGGCGGCGGTGTGCAGGCGGTTGCCGGCGGCTACCATCGCCTTGACGGCCGCCGGGGCTTCTGCGCCGGCGGCCGCAAGACCGCTCGGAAGGATGCGTGTGCTGGCGCCGGGGACGAGCGGGAGCGGGATCTCGCTGGCGCCTGGGAGCGTGGGGCACTCGCCTGGGCTTTCGCTGGCGCTCGCGGTTTCGCCTGGGAGCTGTTCGAGCGTGCCGGCGGCGCCGCCGGGTGGCGCGAGCGCGATGCGCACTGGGCCCTTCGCGATGCCGAGCTGGCGGGCGGCCTGCCACCACACGTCGATGCGGTAGGGCTGCCCGTTTTCGATGTGCTGTGTGGGCCCCTGTCCGTAGCCGATGTCGCGCTTGGCGAGCAGCGCCCGATGGCCGTCGTGGCTGACGCGCAGCTTGGTGAGGTAGGGCAGCGCCGCCAGGGCGTTGGCGTCGGCGAAGCTGAAGCCGCCGTGGTTGGCCGGATTGGTGTCGAGGACGGACAGCTCGGCGAAGCTGTCGGGGTGGCCGGGCAGGTAGGCCTCTGCGGGGTTCGGGATGGACCCGTAGTTGCCGGAGCTGGGGTCGTCGGGGCCGCCGTACTCGGTGGCGCCGACGAGGTAGGCGCGCCCGGGTGCCAGCGTGAGCGGCGCCGCGTACAGGCCGGCTCCGATCGCGCCGCCGGCTGCGGGTTCGCCGAGCGTCTCTCCGCCGCTACCGCAGGCTGACCGTTGTTCTTCGGCGAGCAGCGCGGTGACGCAGGCGGCCACGAGAACGGGTGTGAGCAGCGCGAGCGCGGCGGCCGCGGCGAGCCAGCGGCGGATGGTCCGGCTGCGCACCAGCGCGATCGCGAGCTGGGTGCTCACGCGGCGTCCTCTTGCCGCTCGGCGGCGACCTGCTCCTGCCATTCCTCGTGGACGAGAAGTTTGAGCGCCCGCCACCCGTCGCCGTCGCCCTCGCGCAGGGCGCGCCGGCGCAGCGGCTCGTCGCGTGCCGGGTCCGAGGTCGCGATCCAGTACTCCCACGGCCCGACGGCGATCTGGATGGTGCCGGCTCCGCGGGTGCCGTTCATGAGGTAGGCGGTGGAGTAGCTGCCGCGGACCGTCTTGAGCGTGGAGATCGCTTCGATCGCCTCGTCTGTGAGCTTCAGTGTCTCCTTGACGTAGGTGAGCTCGCGAGCCTCCTGGCGCAGGAACAGTCGGATCGCTGCGTTGGCCAGGAGCGCCTTGCCGTGCTCGGTCTCGAAGTCCGAGAGCTGTTGGCTGATCGCGATGAGCCACAGGGCGTAGTGGCGGCTGCGGCGGCAGAACTCGTTGAACCAGCGGCCCGTGGCCGGCCGCTCGATCAGCTTCCAGGCCTCGTCGATCACGAGGAAGCTCCGTCCGGCCCAGCTGTGCCGCGGGCCACCGCCAGCGAGGTGCTCGCGGCGGGTGCGCGCGATGCGTGTCTTGACGTGCTCGCACATGACAAACAGGGCGGCGGCGGCCTTCGCGTCGGGGATCGAGCGTGTGTCGAACACCACGAGCGGCGAGCCCGGCGGGATCGTCGTGGGGCGGTCGGTGAGGTATGCGTAGGGGCCGTCGAGCACGTAGTTGTTCAGGCGCATCGAGAGGTTGCGCAGCGCCTCGGCGATGCCGACGGACCCCTCGCTGCGCTCCTGCTGGTAGCGGCGCTCGAGCTCCTCCTGCAACAGCAGCTCCCGGGGTTCCTCCCGGGTGAGCGTGCAACGGGCGTACACCTCGCCGATCGCGAGGCCGAGCAGGTTCGCCTCGAGGTCGCTCAGCCCGTAGCTGTCGCGGCCGGCGTGGTGCTCTCCGAGCAGCAGTGCGTGCAGCGCGAGCAGATAGTCGATCTTCTCGGCGGCGACCCTTGCGGGGTCCTCGACGTCCCAGCAGTTGACTGCGTGCTGCTCGCCTCCGATCTCGATGCTGGCGGCGCCCGGGATCAGCGAGGCGAGGAACTCGAAGTGCCCGGCGCGGTCGATGATGAACCCGCTGGCGCCCTGGCTCATGGCGCGGGCCAGCAGGAGGATCGCCGCCATCGTCTTACCGGCTCCCGACATGCCGTTGATGAGCAGCAGGTGGTTCGGGTGCTGGGGGTCGAAGGGGTCGAGCCGCTCGAGCGTGCGGCCGGGCGCGGCGAACCCGAGCGGGATGCCGTCGGGGCTCCCGCAGGCGGTGCCGACGAGCGGGAAGCTGTCGCCGACGTTGCGGCTGACGTACTTTCGCTGTCTGCGCGCGGCGTCGTGCCCGAGTGGCAGCGTCGAGCGCCACAGCTGCGCCTGGGCGTAGGGGCCGTGTTGGACGCGGGCGTCGCAGGCCATCGCGAGCTCGCGCCCGGCGGTGTGGCACAGCTCGCGCAGCGTCTGGGCGTCCCCGGCGGGTTCGCTGATCGTGACGTTGATGCTCACCCGGTAGATTCCGGCGCCCGCGCTCCAGGCGAGCTCGTCGTTGAGGTCGGCCGCCTCCTGCTCGGCGAGACGGGCGTCGGGGTCGAGCGGGCGTCCGCGCTCCTCGACGCCGCGGTTGACGCCGTGGATGCGCTTGTAACGGCGCCTCTGCGCCGACCGTTCCCGGAAACGCTCGGTCGCCTGGATGTGCACGGCGAGCGTGAACGGCCGTGGGGTCTGCATCAGGTGAAGCAGCCATCCGAGCCATGTCTGCTCTGGCGCAAGCGAGACGTGGAAGCACTGCTCTAGGCGCGCCCCGACGCGTAGGTGTCCGGGCTGCTGCAGGTCGATCTGGGCGGTGCAGATCGCGGCGGCGAGGCTCTGCTTGTGCTTGAGCGCTCCTCCGCGCTCTTCCCATGGCGTGGCGGGCGCGACGACGTGCGGCGCCATGAAGCTCGCGGGCAGCCCGGCGTTCGCGCGCCCGTCGGGGTCAAAGCGTTCGGCGAGCAGGTCGAGGATCTCGTGCCCGGCGAGTGTGCGGGCCTCTAGGCCGGCGGCTTCGAGGTCGCCTCGCACGCCTTCGGTGTGGCGAAGCGACTCGCGGGCGCACCGCTCGTGTGCCGCAGCCCTCGCCCCGGGGGAGCGGCGTCGGCGGGAGGTGGCGGTCGCTCCCCCGGCGGGCCGCCAGGGGCATATGACCAGGTAGCGCAGCTGCAGCGCCTGGGCGGCCTCGGCGCCGTGGCGGATCGAGCGCTCGTGGGCGATCCCGAGAGCGCGGATGGCCCTGGCGCGCTCGGGCTCCCCGTCATCCTGTGCGGCGCCGGCCGCCTGCTCGCAGTGGTGTGTCTCGAGCGCGAGGATCTCCTCCAGAGGCGCGGGCGTCGCTTGGACCGCGAGCTGCAGCGACTGCCCGTCGGGGAGCCTCGCCGCGACCTGGGCGAGTGCAGCCGAGAGGAGCCCGACGGCGGCGGGCTCGAGCACCAGCGGGTTGACAGGCTGGACTTCGAGGTAGCGGACGTGGGTGACGTCGTCCCGGATGAGCAGCCCGTCGGGCTGGATGTTCTGCACGCCTAGCAGGTCGGCTGCACAGCGGCCGGCTGCCCGCCGCGCGTTGGTCGGGGGTGGAGCGCAGCGCAGGGTGCGCGAGCCGGCTCGCCACAGCAGCGCCTCACGGACCAGGCGCCCGAGCTGGACGCCGCCGCTCTCAGACACGTAGGCGAGCGCGGCGGGCAGCCCGACCGCGAACACGATCAGCGTGATCGCGACCTTCACCGGCAGTCCGGCGGCGTAGACGACGGCGAGGACGAGGGTCGCGTCTGCGATCAGCGCGGCCCACTGCCTGATCGTGAACCCGACGAGCTTGGGTGGCTGATCGAGCGAGCGGAAGGTGCGGTGGATCACGGCTTGTGCCTCGCGCGTGGCTTTCGGGCCATCGCCGGCGGGGTGGTGGGTGCATGCGGTGGGCGGGGTGGCCCTGGCGGTTTGGGGTGTCTCGCTCGCTGCTGCTCGGGACGGGTGTCCGGTGGCGCCGCCGGGCCGGCGGCGTCTGCGGGTGCCCCTTGCGGGACTTCCCGGCCGGGATGCGGGCGATCCGCTGGCGGTGGTGTGGGTGCGTTCGCCCGTGGGGCTGTGCTCACCGCCGGTCTTGGCGTCGGTCTGGGCGTCTGTGCTCGCGGTGAGGGCCGGGACGGCGCCGGCGGTGTCGCTCGGCGTACGGCTGGCGCATCGCCGCTCGGCTTCCTAGGCCCTGACGCCTGGACGCTCTGCGTCCGTGCCGCGCGCCGCTCGCCGGTGGTGCGCGGAGGGTTGGGCGCCGGTCCGGGCGTGCTGCGCCCGGCGGCACGGCCACCCGGACGCGGGGCGGAAGGCGTGCCGGCGCCGGGGCGTTGTGGCACGTGTTTTGTGTTGCGCGTGGCGGCGCTCATCGCGGCTCGCGCCTCGCGCGGTGCGCCGCGCAGGATCACAGCAGCGCGTTTGAGCCGCTCCCGCGGTCCTGGCCGCTCGGGGCGCGGGCCCCGCTCGGCCGCGGCTCCCGCGCCGGCCCCGGCGGCGGCGGCCGGGAGGATGCCGGCGCGCCGCGCGGCGCCGGCGAGGCCACGGTGGGCGGCGCCGAGCGGGCCGCCCACCGGCGCACCGAGGGCGCCCGCGGCGCGTCCGACGCTGCGCCCGAGCGAGGGGCCTCCGTCGAGCGCCGCGCTGCGTAGCCTCGCATGCGCCGCCTTGACCCGCTGGACGCCGGGAACCTGGCTCGCTGGCGGTGCGCCCGCGCCACTTCGGGAGCTGCCGTTTCCGGTGAGGTGGCGGCGCGCCTCGCCGAGCAGGATGAACGGGAGCCTGACTGCGAGCACGAACATGATGAGCCCGGCGAACGCCGCCGCGACATGTCCGGGGAGCCCGCCGTTGCCGCCGGTGAAGCTGGTGGCGTCGAGGCACAATGCGCCGGCGGTCGCGAACAGCACTGTCCACCCGAGCGGTACGAGCGCGGTCGCCAGCAGCGCGTGCGCCCATGTGCGCGAGAGGTGTGAGAGCTCGGGGATCGCGGAGAGGGCGATCAGCGGCGGTCCCGAGACGATCAGCAGCGCGAGGATCAGCGTCAGCAGCACCTGTGCGGCGAACAGCCCGGCGGCGAAGACGACGCCGATGATCACCAGGAACGCGCCGAACACGCCGCCCGCGCCGCTCAGTAGCGCCCCGCCGAACAGCACGCTGATGATTCGTTGAAGGCCGCCGCCGACGGCGGGGAACCCGAGGATCGTGTGGGTGAGGGTGTTGGTGGCGGCGACCGTCTGCGCGACGATCCACGGGTAGGCGACGAGCACCCCGGTGGCTGCGGCGCACCGTGGGACCGCTGTGACGGGGTGCGCTTGGCCGGTGAGCCCGAGGAGCCAGTAGCGAAGCGTGCCCACGGCGAGCGTGACGGGCATCAGCATCACGGCGAGGTAGGTCATCTCGCTCTGCAGCTGGCCTACGTGGGTCCATGCGCCCGGGTCTGGGAGCGCGACGAGATGCTGGATGGTGGCGACGGTGCCGTGCTTGAGGAAGCCCGGGACGAGCGCGGTCGCGAGCGCACCGAAGAAGCCGTCTGCGACCGCTTCGATGATCCTGTGTAGCGAGGGAAGGCCCAGAAAGCCGAGGAGCACCGCCGTCAGCGCTCCCGTCTAGGCGACGATGCCGCTGATCGATGCAAGGATCGCGAGGCCCGCGAGCGTGCGGATCGCGAGGTCGTGCGCGCGGCTGTGGCCGGCCATGAACATGATCCCGACGACCGCGATCACGAGGCCCATGGCGGTGCCGCCGAGCCAGACGAGGTTGCCCTTCAGCTTGTCGACGAAGTTCTGGACGCCGCTGATCGGAGTCCCGTTGAACGCGCCGGCCGCGTTGAGCGCGTGCACGTGCGCGAGGGGGAGTCCTCCCGCGAGCGCGACTGCGACCAGTGCGCAGACCAGGGCGCAGTGGGTGAGGCTTACTCGGCCTTCTCTGAGCCGTCTCATGGGATCGACCTCCTGTCGTGTTGGTCTTGGGGTTGCGGGTGCGCGGTGGCTCTGGCAAGGCGACGGCGGCTGGGGTAGACGCTGCGCCAGCACGCCCCGGATCGGCCGGCGAGAACGTTCTCGGCATGCGTGACGAGCTCGTCTTCGAGGTATCGGTCGCGCTCGAGCTCGACGGGCTCCTCGCGGGATGACTCCGCGTGGGTTGCGGTCGCCTGAGGTGTGAGCTCTTCGCTTGAGATCCACTGCTGCTCTGGATCCTCCGCAGGTGCTGCGGGAGCTGGGGCGGGTATCTGCGGTCGCGGCTTGCGCCGCCGCCGGGGTGCGCTCGGCGCGTGTGGCTCGCGTGCGGCGGGCTGGGTGTCGTGCTCGACCTGCTGCTGCGGCGGCTGATCGATGTTCTGCGCGGGCTGCTCGTCTGGCTGCTCGCCGCCGGGTGCGGGCCCGGGCGCGCCGACGTAGAGCGTGACGAGCGCGTTGCGGGCCAGCTCGCTCCCGGCAGGTGGGTCTTGCTCGAGCACATGTCCGATCGCCTCGGGCTCGCACCCGAGCGATCGCTCCAGGCCGGGCCGTAACCCGGCGCGCCTTATCGCCTGCGCGGCGGCCGCGGCGCTCTGGCCGACGTACTCGCTGACGCGCAGCGGCCGGTGCAGCTTCCCTCGAGGCGATTGGCGCTCGCGCTGGGCTTGCGGGTTGCTCATGGTGGTGATTGACCACGACACCCCCGCGGCGACCAAAGGAAGAGCTCAGCGGCCGTTCCGCACCGCGAACCGCGGGTCCTCGAACCACCCGGCTGCCCGCACGACGGCGGGCGGCAGGTCTCGGTAGATGAGGATCGCGCGCCCGCGGCCGATCTGTCTGAGCCAAGGCGGCGGCGCGGCCTTTCGGTGCCCCGCGCTGAGCGTTCGCGTGAGCCCCGCCGAGGATGAGCTGTTCGCGACAGGCTCCTCGCCCAGCAGCTCTGAGAGGTAGCCGGCGCTGGTGGGCTCGGCGAGCGGCGGGATGAAGATCTGGGCGGTTGAGGCGGCGCAGATCGCGTCTCTGGCTGGGCGGCCGTAGCGCTGGTCGATCTGCGCGATCGACTGCCAGATCGTGGCGATCACGATGCCGTGGTCTCCGCATTGGGAGAGCCACGGCGCGAGGTTGCGCACTGGCGCGATGTTCGCCGCCTCGTCCATCAGGATGTACAGCCTCGGGTTGAGCGCGCCAGCCCGGCGTGCCTTGACGATCGCGGCCTCGTACGTTGCTGTGAGGAGCGCGAGGATGACCGGTCTGAGCGTCTCCTGGTCGTGGCCGGCTGCGACTACGTAGATGGTGTTCGCTCGCCCGTCGAGGAAGCGCTCGGGGGTCAGGTCCCCGGCCGCGCAGCCGGCGACCTGCGGGTATCTGTACGCGCGCAGCAGGTTCAGGGCGCTCATGACGGTGGTCTCGCGGTTGCGCTCGTCGCGGCGGCTGACCCCCTCGAGCTGGTCGGCGGCTGCGCACGAGCCGGTGCCCTTGAGGGCCGCGATGGCGTCGGTGAAGTCGCGGGCGTCGAGCCACCGCACCAGCTGGCTCATGTCCTGGCTCGAGATGGCCGCTGCGTGCAGCAGCGGCGCGAGCATCGAGGCGGCCTCCTTGTCCCAGAACTCGTTGGCGGCGTTGCTCGAGTCGGGGTGCGCAGCGGAGGCGAGCGCTTCCCCGGCGCGGATCGCGCCGGACCACGTTCGGGCAGGCACAAGCGGTGTGAAGCCGGCGCTGTCCTGCTCGCCGAACGGGTCGTACACCCAGACGTGGCCGAGGCGCCGCCGCCACCCGGCGGTTGCCTCGTAGACGTCTCGCTTCGTGGAGAGCACGACGGCGGGTCCGTCATGGTCTAGGAGCCAGGGGATGACGTATCCGCTTGACTTCCCCGACCGTGGTGGGGCGATGACCATCGGCTGCACCTCGGGCTCTGCCGCGAGCATCCGCCGTCGCGGCTTGCCGATCACGCCGAGGTAGGGGCGGCCCGATACCGGTCCGGGCACCCACAGCCGGCGAAGGTCCGTGGCGGCCGCCCACGTTCGCTGCCCGACCCAGCCGCGTTCGACGGCGCGGCGGGCGAGCGTGCGCTGCTCCTTCTCGAGCGGCGACCCTGCCTGCCACGCGTGCATGCGGCGCCGCACGCGCCATGCCGCCCGCACCAGAAGCGCCAGGAAGCCGATCGCGACAGTCAGGTACGCCGGCGCTCCAGGGGTGGCTGCTCGCTCGGCCGCTGTCGGGAACGCCTGCCCCGGGGCGCTCCAGCCGCCTCGCATCAGCAGATGCCACATCGCATGGGCGGCGTCGCCGGGCGCAAGGGAGGTCGGTGCTCGCAGCTCGAGTAGGCACGCGGCCTGCGTCCAGCACCAGGCGAGCCCGCCTGTCAGTGTCGCGGCGGCGAGGGTCAGCCCGGCCGCGCACAGAGCAACCCGTATGGTCGGCGGAGTGCGGGTGGAGTGAACCCTCATGCGTCGGGGCTGTTGACCGCAACGAGCCCAATCCGGCCGCGGGCGCCGCAATCCGCTGGCCGTTGCGTGGGCGCCGGGTTCAGTGACTGCCAGCCGCCGGGGGTCTTCCCCGCGGCGCGCAGAGATCAAGGACGATGCGCCACCGATCGCGACATGCACGGCTCAAACACCTGGACGGCACCCGTGACGGGAACGACGACCGGGCGTTTGGGCCGGTCGGTGGTGCTTCGCTGCTTGCCCGATTCTCGACGCCGCCGGACCGGTGCCCCAACCGGGCGCAGGGCGGCTCACGTCCCGTGTGCTGGGCGGCTTCCGCGCCGGGCGGCGTCGTTATGGGCTGCGCAACTAGCACCACCTAAAGGAGAACGCAGTGAGCGTCAACACGTGCATTTGCATCGGCAACCTCACAAAGGACCCCGAGCTCCGGTCGCTCCCGTCCGGCACCAGTGTCTGCGAGCTGCGCCTCGCGGTCGACGGCATGGGCCGGGGCGGCGAGTCCGGCTACATCAGCGTGAGCGTCTTCGGAAAGCCCGGGGAAGCGGCGGCGCAGCACCTGACCAGGGGCTGGCTGGTTGCCGTCGAGGGCCGTCTGGAGTTCGTCGAGTGGGAGGCCACTCCCGACCAGAAGCGTCACGACTACTCGATCGTGGGCAGCGTGGAGTTTCTTGCCCCTCCGCGCTCCGCAGGCCAGGAGGACGAGCAGGTGAGCCCCCGCTCTCGCCGGCGCTCGGAGCCCGTCGCCGCCTAGTGACTGCCGGCCCGCGCCCCTTTTCGGGGGCGCGGGCCACGCAGCTCTCCGACGCATGTTCGAGAACTCCACCAGTCCGCCCGACGCCGAGCAGCTTGCCTATCTGAGGCTGCTCGCGGGCTCGGCCGCCGGGGCACGGTTCCTGGATGTTCGCTGGCGAGCGCCGGGGCATCGGATGCGCCGTCGTTTCCTGGCGGCGACCCGGCTGAAGGACGCCGCGAGGCTCCTGACCCGGCTCGCCTGCGAAAGCGACGTCTATGTCGGTGTGGCGTTACGGGACTGTGCCAGCCACGGGGGCGTGGCGGCGATCGGCTCGATGCACCTCGCCTACGTCGAGTCCGATCACGCGCAGACCGCACAGCGCCTGTCTGGGTTCGCGTATCCGCCGACGATGGTCGTGGCGTCCGGCTCGCCCGGCCACCATCAGATCTACTGGCTGCTCGACCGCGCTTACGCGCGGGACTTGGTGGCGGACGCGAACCGGCGCCTCGCGCTTGCGCTCGGTGGCGACCCGGCGTGCTCAGATGCGGCGCGGATCCTTCGCCCGCCCGGGACCCTCAACCACAAGCACAGCCCGCCGCGCCCGGTGACGCTTCTCCTCCTGCGCGCCGATCGACGCTATCGGCTTGCCGATCTGACGCGCGGACTCGCCGAGGATCGCGTTGTGGAACGCGGCCGGGGTCGATCGTCAACCACGAGGACGTTACGCGGAAGCGTTGACCGCGACCTGCTCGCGATTCCGGCTGGCGAGTATGTGCGGGTTCTCGCGGGCCTTTCACCCAACCGGGACGGAAAGGTCACCTGTCCGTTTCACCAGGACACCACGCCGAGCCTTCACATCTATGCCGACGGCGGCTTCTACTGCTTCGGCTCTGGCTGCCGGGCGGGCGGCAGCATCTTTGACTTCGCGGCTCGCCTGTGGGGCATACAGCCCAGGGGCGCCGGGTTCCTCGAACTGCGCGAGCGGTTGGCTCACACCTTCCAGATCACCTCCGCGCGGTGTCTGTGACGCGGCTCATGGGAGGCGCTCGCACATTAATGGCGCACGCGTACGGCGTGACTGCTCGCCCCGCGGACTACGAGGAGGATCACCTGATCCCATTGTCGCTCGGCGGTGCGCCGAGCGACCCGGCGAACCTCTGGCCGCAGCCGCGGCGGGGCCTACACGACGCGGGGGAGAAGGACGGGCTCAAGGCGTGGGCCGCGCGAGGAGCATGCGCCGGACGCATGCCCCTCGCCGCTCTGCAGCACGAGATGGCGTGCGACTGGGTCGCGCTGTACGGGACGGCAGGCGGCGCCCGGGCGCTGCACGGCTCACTCAGGCGGTGGTTGATGGGTGCGATCCGGATGCTCGGTCCAGCGGCACTCGACGGGCGTCTCTCCTCGGCCGGGGTTGAGCCCGCCCCCGAAGGCCAGCAGACCGGCTTCTTCAGGCGCGTCAAGGCCCGCGCTGCGCGTCGCCTTCGGCGACCCCTGTCGGGGCGGGCCTTGACCCGCCTCGCCGGCCTGCTCTGGCCGGGGCGTGCTCAACCCCGGCAGAAGGAGATCGAGATGAAGAGGTCAGCTGAGGCGCCGACCGCGCGCCAGCTTCGCTACCTGCGGGTGCTGGCTAGCAGGAGCGCCAGCACCTTCGTTGTGCCCAGCAGCCGGCGGGAGGCCGCCCGCGAGATCGAGCGGATGCGCGCACTCGACGCCGAACCGTGGGAGTCGCGGCCTCACGCGAGCGGCGCCGAGGAAGAGCCTCTCGCATACGCCACGGCGGTGCACCCGAGCGAGGTTTCGGGCTTCGGCTCCTCAGCGACCTGGCGCGTCGGCACCTCCCGGCAGACCCCCGTGCGAGCGAAGCAGGATAAACGCGACGGAGGTCCGCTCGTGCGCCACACGGTGAGCGGCGGGAAGCACGCCGTCGAGGTCGAGCGGGTCGACGGGTGTGCGGGACTCACCCACCCGTTCGAAGGGGAAGACGCGGATGATTAGCGTCGCCGCCTCACCCGCCGGAGAGTGTGTGAGTGACGCGCCGGCCGCCGAGTCCTGTGACCACGTATCCGCGCGGCGCAACGGCACGACCCCGACGGCTGGCCGTCCCGCCGAGCAGCTCCCGGCGCTCACTCTGAGCACGGCCCCTGTCCGCTCGCTCGGCCGCTACACGCTCGATGGCGGCGGGCCGCGCGAGATCCTGAGCGTCGCCCGAGCCGATGGAAGCACGCTCGTGCTCGACGCCCTCGCCGGCTCGCTCGCCGACGCCCGTCTCGTCGGGGATCTCGCCTGCGACGAGCCGTCTCAGAACGCGCAGCTGCTGTGCGCCATGTACCTAGCCGACGAGTCACGTGGACGCTGTCGACCGCTGACCGAGCCAGACCTAAACGCTTGCGGCCCGGTGCATCCTGCACACCCGGCGCCGGGAGACCTTTCGCTCGAGAACGCCCTCCTGGATCGCCGCGGCCGCGCGTTTGTGCTCCGCGAGGTCACGAGCCCAGGCTTTCCGCCCGAGCTGCGCTGGACGCGCTCGCCCGCCTGCAGGGCCGACGACGCGTTCGACACCGTCGCCCTGCGCAACGTGGTTGGAGCGCTCGAGGACTACGAGCCCGCGCGCACGCTGACAGCACTCGCGCTCGACGCCGACCACGCGCCCGAGGCCATCTCGACGCGAAGGCTGCGGCTGGAGTCCGAACGTCTGGCGCGCAGCCCGATCGTCCTGAACCGGCGCCTGCGCGAAGCCGTCGAGACGCGGCTCGCATCCGGGCAGACGATGAGTGAGATCGCGATCCGCTGCGGACGCACCAAGCGCAACCCGCACGGCGGGTACACCGGCGAGACGAGCTGGCTGGCGCGCCGGATCGGCCAGATGGCCGAGGCCGGCAGAGGCGCGCCGACTCTGTGGGTGCACAGCGACACGCTCGCGCTGATCGCCCGCGAGGGCCTCGGCATCGACCCGCACGAGGTCGAACTGTGAGCGCGCCGGCCGTGCAGCTCGTGCGGCCCGACCCCATCCCGATGTTCGCACGCCTACGGCGTGCGCGGGGACGGGGATCGGGTCCGCACCAAGCGGGCTCACGCAAACGCAGGCCCGGCGTTGGGCGGGGCCACGGAAAGGAAGGTCCTCAGATGAGTACTGTTGCCGTAGTACCGCAGCGCGTCGCACTCGAGCAGATCGTTCTCGGCGAGAACACGCGCGAGCTAGACCAGGAGCATGTCAATGCGCTCGCAAACTCGATCGCCCTTCGAGGGCTGATCGTCCCGCTCGTCGTGCGCCCGGACGGCGATCGGTGCGTCCTCGTCGCCGGCTTTCACAGATACGCGGCGTGCCGCAGCCTCGGTCTCTCAGAGGTCGAGATCACGGTGCGCGAGCAGGACGGGACGAGCGCCGACAGCGCCGCGGAGAACGTTGTGCGCAAGGCGCTTTCGCCGCTCGAGGAGGCCCGCGCGGTTCAGCGCATGCTCGACGAGGGCTACACGCTGGACGGCGCCGCGACGGTCCTCGGCTGGAGTCACAAGCTGGTCAGCGCGCGAGCGAAGATCCTCGAGCTGCCCGACACTGCCCAGCGGCTGGTCGGCAGCGGCGAGCTACCGATCAGCGCGGTCGGGACGCTCTGCCGGATCGCCGAGGTCTCACCCGAGCTCTGTGAGGCCGCGCTGGCCCCGGTTGCGTCCGGTGAACTCAGCGGCGAGCAGCTCGCGAGCAACCCTGGCTGGGCGATCGGCCACGCGCTGCGCGCGAACAGCAGCACGGCCTTCGCCGCCTACCTGTCGACCCTCGCCCACCACGAGATCGCCGAGCTGCGTCTGGGCAAGAAGGTCGAGGCCGCCTACTCGGAGGCCGAGACGCTGCACCGCGACCTCGACCGCCACGCCTACGGGCCGCCGACCGTCCGCTTCGGCGAGGCGGAGATCGACCAGGCACGCGCCGCCGGCGTGCTGATCGAGTTCGAGCACGGCACGCCGATCATCACCGACCGTGCCCTGTTCCGGGAGCTGGCCAAGCAGGCGATCAACCGCACGCTCCAGGAGCTGCGTGCCGCGAAGCAGCGCGACGCCGCCGAGCGCTCGACCCGCCGGAGGAAGGGTAACACCGAGCCGACGCCTCATCAGGCGCTCGACGCCGAGCACCGCGCAAGCAGCCGTCAGCTGACAGCCCGCGCTCACGGGACGAACCTCGACCTCGGCGCGGCGCTGCTGCAGCGTCTGGCCACGGTCGACCCGGACGACATGAACATCGCTCGCTTCTTCGCGTACGCGCTGCTCGGCCCCGACGGGCGCGGGTACCTCGGCACCGGGGACCATACGGCTGCCACGATCGCCGCGAACGGGATCCGCCTGGTCATCGAGGCTCAGCGCAAGGTCACGACGCCGACTCTCAAGAGCGGCGAGCCGGGCCGCACCAAGGTGCAGTACGGCGACGTCGAGGACGCCACCGCTTGGCTGTGGAAGTTCGTGGACGGCGCGAGAAGCGCAGGCGAGCTCTACGGCCGTGTGCTGGTCGTGTTCGCCGCCCAGCACTATGCGCACGACCTCGTGCTGCCGGCCAGCAAGCGTCGCGGCTCGGTGCTCCCACACTCGCGCAACGAACTCGCGCGCAAGGCGTTCGAGTGCACCGTCAAGCCGCTGCTCCCCGCATCGCACCTGGAGCTCCGGCGTGCCCTGGATCGCGAGGCCCGCTCGTACGCCAAGCGCCGCGACGTGCTGGGCGCCAACTCCAGCCGGGATCTAGCCGGCGAGCGCGGTGGGGCTCTGAGCGGCGATCACGGAGTCGGCGATGACGGCGCCGGCGAGGACGCGATCGAGAAGTAGTGCTCGGGCCCGCCGGCGGGTTCAACGCGGCCCTGCCGGCAAGCCCCTTCCTTCCGTGTGATGAGAAACCCAAGGAGGCTGAACGATGAGGAAACGTGACCTGAGCGACGATCAGCGCGCGGAGCGGCGCCGCGCCGATCGCGAGCGCCTGGAGCAGGCGGCGCGTGCACTGCTGAGCTCCGACGGCTGGCAGCGCTGGGTACGGGTGCGCTCCACCAACGGCCTGGCGCGGTACTCGTTCGGCAACCAGCTGCTGATCGCGATGCAACGTCCGGACGCCACCTACGTCGCGGGCTTCCGGGCGTTCCTCGAGCTGAACCGCTGTGTCCGCAAGGGCGAGCGGGCGATCCGGATCCTCGCCCCAATGAGCCTCCGCGTCCGACAGGCCGAGCGCACAGGGCGCGAGCGCAACAACGACAGCGAGGATCCCAGGCGCACGGTGTTCCGCGCGGTGTCCGTCTTTGACGTCTCACAGACAGACCCGCTGCCGGGCAGGGATCCGGTGACGCTCGACCCGCCGTCTGAGCCGATCGAGGGCGACAGCCACGGGCACCTGCTCGCCCCGCTCGATCGGCTGGCGGGCGAGCTCGGCTACACGGTCAGGCGGCAAACGCTTCACGGCTCCGCCGATGGCTGGTGCGACAGCGCCGAGCACGTGATCGTCGTGAGCGACGCGCTGTCAGCGAACGCCCAGGTGCGGGTGCTCGTCCACGAGATCGCGCACGCGCTCGGCGTCGGCTACAGCGACCATGGCCGCCGTCGCGCCGAGGTGCTCGTCGACACGGTCACGTTCATCGTCTGCGGGTCCATGGGCCTCGACACGTCGGGTTCGAGCGTGCCCTATGTCGCGGGCTGGGGCGAGAGCGGCGCGCTCGACGCGATCCGCACCTATGCAGAGACGATCGACAGGATCGCCCGCCGCATCGAAGACGGCCTCCGCGTGGACGAACCGGTCCGAGAGAGCAAGCAACCCCAACTCGCGGCGTGATCGCGATGGAGCGCCAGTCGGGTCGGTGTGAACGTGAGGGTGCGAAGCACCAGACGAGCGCGCCGCCCGGGCTCCCCCGCGAGCTCGAGCCGGACGTCGGCCGGGGCGGTGTGCAGCAGTGAGCCGCCACAGGGCCAGCACCCATCACCGCGACCAGCTCCTGGACTTCCTCTTTCACGTGATGGGTCAGGACCTGCGGGCACGCGTCATGCGCGAGCTGCCGGCCGCGTACAACGACTACCACGGCAGCGAGATCGTCGAGGTGCTGCGGACAGCCGACGGATCGAAGGTGAGCCGTGCACTGCCGGCACCCTCCCCCGGCCGATCGGATCACAGCCAACCGATCCGACCGTCAACGGGCGGCAACTGATGGGCTACACCCACTACTACGCCTACGACCCGGACGCCGGGTCCTTCATCGATGCCTGGCCACGGATGGTCGCGGACGCACGTCTGATCGCTGGATATGTCGGCAAGACCCTCGGGCTTCGTCTCGCCAACGGCGCGGGGACGGGCGATCCAGAGCTGTCCGAGCGTCGGATCTGGCTGAACGGGCCGTCGGCCGGCGATCTTGGCCACGAGACCTTCCGGATCGACGCGACGCCATGGAGAGCCGGCGATGAGCGCCCCGCGGTGCGCAACGAGCCGTCGGCGACTCGCGAAAGTGGGTGGGTCACGGAGCGAGGTTTCATCGCCGGGTTCTGCAAGACCGCCCGCAAGCCCTATGACATCGCGGTCACCTCGATCCTGCTTCGCTGCCGCCATCTCGCGCCCGAGGCGTTCGTGATCGCCTCGGACGGTGACTGGCAGCACGATTGGTGTCACGGCGCCACGCACCGGACGGCGAGCTGCGACACCGATCTGGCTCCCGTGAGACTCCTCGGCACCCTGTTCGCTCAGGTCGAGGCCCCTGGAGTCAGCCGCCTGGCCCCAGCTGTCTGGCATGGGCTCCTCCTCGCGCGGCGTGAGAGTCAAGGCTTCTCGCGGCCCGCCACCGGCGAGCCCTCCGAGATCTGATCGCACGCCGCGAGCTCAGCGCGTCGAGGTGCGGTCAGCGCGAGCCCTCATCCGGGCAACACCAGCACGCACACCTCGTCGAGCGCACGCTCCTCGTCGGCTTCAATGCGCCACCGGGCGAGACCGACGCGCCACTGTGCGCGGCCCTCGGTGCTCCGCCGTGACGGGTCAACCCTCGGCGCGCGCGCTCTCACCAGCGACCGCGTCACTACACCCGGCGTCGAGAGGGACCGGCGCGAGCGGGGCCGGGCGTGAGCACCGGCGATCAGGTCGGCTCGGCCGCTAGCTTCTCCTCGATGAACGAGTTCGCTGCTTCCGGCCCGACGAACGGCGAGAGCACCAGGAACGTGAAGTGGGGGAGAAGACCCGAAAGCTGTTCTGCGCCGCCCGCGCGCACCCCCAGGTAGACCGCCTCGAAGATCGTCGCGACGATCGTCTCAAGCGCGATCTGCGAGGGCCGACGATCCTGGGCGAGATGTCGATAGCCGTCCTTGAGCAGCATCGAGAACGCCAAATGGCTGTCCTCGAAGCGCTGGACCGCCCCGGGACCCACGGCGTAGGCCTCGATGAAGCCCACGCTCGCCACCAGCGGATTGATCTCGAGGAACTGTGTGAACGCGCGCCCCGCCTCCCAGTTGCGCTCAGGCCAGCTCCCGGCCGAGAAGAACGCTTCGGCGGTCACCTGCATCACGTGCTGAAAGCCGAGCTCGTGGACGGCCATGAACGCGTCCTGCTTGTCGTTGAACTTCGAGTAGAAGACGCGTCCGTCGACGCCCGCCTGTCGGGTGATGTCGGCGATCGTCGTCGCGTTGTAGCCCTTGCGCTCGGCGAGCAGCGCCGCCGCGAACATGATCCGTCGGCGTTGGTTCTCGGCGACCTCCAGCTCGCTCAGGCGAAGCCTGCCCCTCGGCAGTGGCTCGGGCGGCGCGAGCGGCACGTCTAGGACGAACGGCGAGCGCGACGTTTTGGGCGCGGGCTTCAGGCCTCGCCAGCTGTGGCGGGCCAGCGGCTGCTCGTAGGCCTCGACCCAGGCGATCAGGTCCTCGAGGAGCGCCGGGGTGTGGGTGTCGGGTTCGAGTCGGCGCAGGCGGGGCGCAAGCACGCGACAGATCCCCCCGATGATCAGGCGGCTCGAGAAGTCGGGGGCGAGCGCGCCGCGGTCCGCGGCCCTGTAGCGGCCCTGAATCATCCGCTCGATGGCGGTGATCCCCGCGTCTCGCGCGTCCAGCGCGGCGGGGCCGCCCGCCATCGGCTCGGTCGTCAAGAAGCGCGCAAGCGACGGCTCCCGGCTTGCGAACTGGACAAGCCCGCGAATGCTGGCCTGCAGGGCGTGCTCGGCGGGTGCCGCATCGATCTTCGCGCGCACATATCCACTCAGGGTGGCGTGTGCGTGCTCGATCGCGGCGCCGAAACACTGGTCCCTGTCGGCGAAGTAGTCGTAGAACGTCGGTCGCGACACCTTGGCCTCCGCGATCACGGCCGAGACGTTCGCTCGCGCGTACCCAGCCCGGTTGGCCGCTGTGACCATGCCCTGCACGAGACGCTCGCGCTGCGTGCCTTTGACGCCCTTCCGCAGCGCGGTCTTATCCGCTGCTCGCCGAGCGGCCGTGCTCGTCATGGCGATGCGGCGGCCGACGCGAGCCGTCGGTGTCCCTCTGGGAGTCCGCCAACCTGGCCTGCCTGTTCGCTGGGGCACCGCGCGGTGCCGGAACCGACCTCGCTTCCCTCTAGTCTCATCGGCACCGTTTACGCCCCTCCTCAAGGTCGTGCCGGTTCGCACGCCCACGCAGAGGATACGCCGTGCTCGCTTCGTCGGCTCTGGATGCACGGCCAACGTTTCTCTGCTCGGTTGTCCAGATCGTCCAATCGCCGGGCAGCGACCTGCCCGGTTCGGAGCCGAGCCCCCCCGGCTCGCTGATCCCCGCTAGGCCAACCCGGCCCACCCGCCGGCGGTCCGTTGGCCCCCTAGAGAAGCGTTTTTCCCCAGCGATACGCCTCGGGGGTGAGACGGCGTTGCGGGTTGGCCAGTGCCGAAACCGCTCGTGCCCATGGGCCGGGACGCCGTGATCGCACGCCTGGGCAGCGCACGCGAGTCGACGCTTGTGAATGCCGCCGTAATCGTTTATCGTCATGGACGAGCGTGAAGCTCCGCCGCAGGCTGGGGGTCCGCGCTTCTGCGGCCAGCATCGAGATGGCGATCTCCGAAAACGCGAGGGAAGCCCTGCGATGACGCCCAGCAGTCAACCCGCGGCCGACGCCATCACGCACTCCGATCTGGACTCCACCGCGGCGGCCGTGAAGCCCACGACGTTGCCCGCGACACCGGTTGCGAACGGCCATTCGCTCGCCCCGACGCAGGCCGGCCTGCTCGCATCCATCCCGATGCCGTCACCTACCGCACACTTCGCGTGCTGGCCGCGATCGGCGAGCATCCGCGAGCGACCAACCGAGAGATCGCCGAGGCGGCCGGCGTCGGGAATCCGGGCCAGATCTCGCGGCTGCTCGCACGATTGGAGTTTCCGAGTTGATCGGCAACGCCAGGCGGGGAACCCCGGTGAGTCCACAACGTTCGCCTCCGACCTTGACGCACGCGAGCGTCGGATCGAACTCAATGGTCGGGAAGGAGCGCGGCGAGTGATCGCCATCGTGGCGGTGCAGCGCGCGTCCCTACATCTCGCGTTGCCGCGGACCCCGACGGCCCAGGCGGAAGTCGACACACCAGCTCGCTTGGGTCTCCGGGTGTAGCGCGCAATGCACGCATACCACAGCTGGCCCTTCTTGTCGGTGGCCAACCATCCGCTCCTCTCGGCGCTGTGGGCGCTGCTCATCCACGGGCTGATCGGTGTCGCCGTCATCTGGCCGATCCTGCGCCGCAGCGAGCGAAGGCGCCTCTACACAGCTCTGGTGTTTGCCGGCGCCTCGCTGATCGACCTCGACCACATCGTCGTTGCCGGCAGCCTGAGTCCCCACAGCCTCGAGACCCTGAGCGGCCGGCCCGAGACGCACTCTCTCATCGTCGCCGTCCTCGTCGGTGTCATGGCCTTCGCGCTTTCGCGCCGGCCGCTCCTCGGCTGGTGTGCGGTCGCGCTCGTGACCTCACACCTGCTCTTCGACGCTGCGGGCGGTGGCACACCGCTGCTCGCCCCGCTCGCCCAGACGCGCGGGATCCCCTGGCTGCTGTGTCCGCTCGGGATAGCCCTGCTCTGGCTCGCCAGCGCGATCTTGGCCGGCGCGCCGTGGTCTTCCTCTTCGGTGTGGCCCGCTCGGTCAATCAGAAGCGAGCGCTCGAAGTCGGTTATCGCAGACGCCTCAACCAGACCGCAGGAGCCGGGGTGGCGCAGGCGCGCGTATTGACACGCAACGAGCTGGGTCAGCTCGCCAGGCAGCTGCGGGAGGCGACGTTCTCCGCAGAGCTGCGCCGCGGCGTCGCCGCCGGGGTGCTCCTCTACGGCGGCGGGGTGGTGGCGCGTGTGGTCTCCGAAGTGGTGTTCGCGCGGACGATGGGCCCCCGCGAGTTCGGCGCCTACTCCTACGTGTTCTCCTGGCTGTCGATCCTTGCGATCGCAGGGACGCTCGGGGTCGCCTACGCGTTCGTGCGCTTCGTCCCCGAGTATGAGGTCGCCGGGAACTTCGACGGGCTTCGGCGGCTCGTGCGCTTCGCACGCGTCTCCTCCGTGGCGTTCGGCGCCGCCGTCGCGCTCCTGGCGGGAGCGGTGCTGGCTCTCGCGCGCCCGTCCGGCGTGGGGCTTGCCGCCGTGCTGATCGGCATGGCGACGGTGCCGGTGCTGACGCTGTTCACCACCCAGACCGAACTCGCGCGCAGCCTGCGTCGGATCGTGCTCGCGTTCCTTCCCTTCTTCGTGCTGCGCTCGCTGTTCACCGTAGGTTTCGCGCTCGCCCTGTTGGTCGCCGGAACCGGTTTGAGCGCCGCGCAGGGGCTCGCGGTGGGCCTCGCTGCCATCGTCGTGTGCCTGATCCTGCAGCGCGAGCGACTGCGTGCGGCGCTCGCTGCGCACCCGCAGCCCACCGTTGCCGCGCCAAGCGGCGACTGGCAGATCTGGCTGCGGGTCGCGCTGCCGTTCCTGGCCCTCAACCTGCTCGCCACCACGACGATGCGCGCCGACGTGATCGTCGTCGCGCTCGTCCGCGGCGCGGCGTCGGCGGGCGTCTACGCGGCGGCTGCTAAGGTCGCGCTGCTGGCGATCTTCGCGCTCGAAGCACTCAACACCATCGTTGCGCCCACGATCTCCAAGCTGTTCTACGCAGGTGACCTCGACGGCGTCAGGCGAGTCGTGCGCAACTCAGCTCGCGTCACGTTCGCAGCCGCGCTGTGCGCCACCCTCGTGCTCGAGATCGCGGGGTCGCGAAGCCTCAGCGTCTTTGGGTCCGGCTACGGAGGCGGCATGCTCGCGCTTCAGGTGCTCCTGGTCGGCCAGGTCATCAACGCCAGCACCGGCCCGGTGACTTACCTCATGGCGGCGACGGGCCACCAGCGACTCGCCGCGATCGCGCAGGCCGTCTCGACGTGTGTCTTCTTCGTGGCTGTGATCCCTCTGACCCGCGTCTGGGGGATCGCGGGCACAGCACTTGCGGTGACGCTTGCGCGCGCGACGATCAACATCTGGATGGCGTTGGCCGCGCAGCAAAAACTCCACGTCAGGGCTTTCGTCGTATGAGAGGTGGCCAGGGAGGGTCCCCGCTCAGCTCCGCGTGGCCACGGCGGGGGGCCCCGATCCCGGTCGTGTTCATCGCGAGCGCGCCTCGCAGCGGCAGCACGCTCCTGGATCGGCTGATCGGAGCGCAGGACGGCTTCTGCTCTGGGGGTGAGTTGCGCTTCGTGTGGGAGCGCTCCTTTGGCGAGAACCAGCTGTGCGGCTGCGGTGCTCCCTTTCACGAGTGCCGGTTCTGGCTAAGCGTCTCGCGCTGCGCGTTCGGGGTCGCTCCCCGCCTACTCGAGGGCGCGGCAACTGTTCAGCTGCAGGCGTCGCTGGAGCACAGGCGATGCGTCCCATGGCTGCTTGCCGAGCATCGACCGGCGGCGTTCGCCGCGAAGCTATCCGCGTTCGGCGAGGTGCTGGAGCACCTCTATGGCGCGATCCTTGCGGTGTCCGAAGAGCGCGTGATTGTGGACTCGAGCAAGGACCCGCGGTACGGGCTGATCCTCGCTCGCACCGGGCGCTTCCAGGTCCACGTGGTGCATCTCACGCGAGACCCTCGCGCGGTGGCCTTCTCGTCCAGGCGTCTGCGCCGGCGCCCGGAGATCGCCTGGCGAGAGGAGGCCATGCCGATCGAGGGTCCTTGGGCGTGCGCCGCGCGCTGGAGCGCGCACAACGCGCTGATGGGCCTGTTGGCCAGCCGCGCGGCGAGCTATTGCCGGGTGAGCTACGAGCAGCTCGTGGCCAATCCAGGGGGGGTGCTCTCATCTGTCCTCGCCCGTCACGGGTCTGCTGACGTTGAGCTCCGTGACATGGCGGGCGTCGAGCTCGCGCCCGCGCACACCGTGTCCGGCAACCCGATGCGGTTCGCGTCCGGCCCCCTGGAGATCAGGCTCGACGACGAGTGGCGCGAGGCGATGCGCCGACGCGACCGTCTGTCGGTCGCGGCGGCGACGTGGCCGTTGATGGCCAGGTACGGCTACCGCCTGCGGGGCGTCCAGTGAGGATTGCGCTGCTCACCGCGCTGCTCGCCGTCTTCTCGGTCCTGTTTGCGCGCGTGGACCCTTCCCCCGCGGGGGAAGGGATCCCGGTTCGCCGTCCGGTGTGGGTTGACAACTTCACGGGTCGCGCCGGCGCCTCACCCAGTGCCACACGGTGGGGCTTTGACACCGGCGGGGGAGGCTGGGGCAGCCAGGAGCTCGAGTACTACACATCTCGCCGGCGCAACGCTCGCCTGGATGGCCACGGACACGTGCAGATCACCGCGCGCGCCGAATCGTTCACGGGACCTGATGGTGTCACCCGGGAATACACCTCTGCGCGCCTTCAAACATTGCACACGTTTCGGTTCCAGTATGGCCTCGCAGAGGCCCGCATCGAGGTGCCGGCAGGTCAGGGCCTGCTGCCGGCCTTCTGGATGCTGGGCAGCGACGCATACAAACCCGGCGGGTGGCCGGCGTCAGGGGAGATCGACGCGATGGAGATCTCGGGCGCCCACCCGACGATCCTCCGCGGAACGCTTCACGGCCCCTGGCCGTTCGCACCTGCGGGTATGCGTGTATCGACGCGGGCCCCGACGCCGCTCTCCTCGGGATTCCACGTATATGGAGTGCAGTGGGCGCCCGAAGCGATCAGCTTCCTGCTCGACGGCGTGGTCTACGGGACGATCACGCCGGCCGACCTCCCCCAGGGCGCACCATGGCCCTTTCAACACCCGTTCTTCCTGCTGCTCGACCTCGCGGTCGGCGGGGCGAGCGTGGGCGCGCCCGGCCCCCTCACCCGCTTCCCGGCGAAGCTGCTCGTGGATTGGGTGAAGGTCTGGCAGTGAGCGGCCCCGTCACCTCGACCCTGGAACGCCCGTGAAGGAACCGCACGACCATCGATCCGGCGGGGATGCAGATGACCGCGTTCGCCGCCAGCCACGCCGCGGCGACACCATCGATCCCGTAGGGGTTGGCGAGCGCGCCGGCCGCCCCGAGCACCAGCGCGAGCAGGGCGAGCTCGACTGCTGCGAGTCGCACGCCTCGCCCCTGAACGCGCGAGACCGCCGCGAACAGGGCGATCACTACGCGCAGCGCGCTCGCGCACAGCAGCAGCCGAAGCACCGTCACGCCGTGATGGACATATGACGCGCCGAACGGCGCCAGCACGAGCGGCGCCGCGAGCGCGAGCAGTGCGGCGGCGACTACGATCAACGTCAACACGCGGCGCAGGAAGAGCCGGGTGAGCACTCGCAGGCCGGAGGGATCGCGCGCAGCCTCGGCGACGAGGGCCGTGCAGGCGCTATAGGCGAACGTGTCGAACGCCATGACGATCGTGAACGGCATCAGGAAGTAGGCACTCGCGCGGGCGCCGAGCGTTGCTATCACGATCAACGGCAGGGCTGTCAGGGTGGCCTGGGTGAAGATCGACGCCAGGTAGTCCTGCGCCAGGAAGCGCACCACCCGCGGGCGGCCCATGCGCGCGATCGCAGACACGCCATGAGAGCGACGCATATATGCCGGAATGGCTCGCCTGAACAGCAGGATGTTCGTCGGGATCACCAGCATCGCCATCGGGGCCACCCATGCCACGAACACCCCATTGGCGACCCCGAGAGCAAGCGAAAGCGGAAGGACAGCCAGCTTCAGAACGCCGTAGAGCCCGTTCTCGACCGGGACCCACCGCGCTCGCCGGGTGGCAGTGAGGGCGGCGTCTTGAAGGCTGAACACTCCCCACAGCGTCAGCGCGAGCACGAAAGCGCCCGCGACCGTGGCCTGGCCCGCCAGGTAGGCGAATTCGTGCGAGAGCGCGGGCGCGAGGAGGACGAAAGCGGAGCCGACGGTGAGAGCGACCCCCCCCGTGACCCCGTAGGCCCAGCCCAACGCCCGGGCAGCGCCGGGACCGAGATCGGGCATGAAGCGGACGATGCCGTTACCGAGATTCAGCTGGCAGATGGTCGAGAGCTCGATCATCACCGAGATCAGGACAGCATCGCGTCCGACCTCCTCGCTCGCGAACAGACGCGCCGCAGCCACCCAGAAGGCCATGCCGAGTAGCGAGGTGAGCGCCGTGTTGGCGAGCAGGCTGTAGGCGCTCGAGAGCAGGTGACGCCGGCCGGGGCCAGCTCTCGCGGTCAACGTGGTATCCGACATTCAGGCGGTCGCCTCGAATGCGATCGTCTCGAGCTCGTTCGCCGTCCTGCCAATCTCCTGCTCGTGACGATCGACACCCCGCAGGTGTGGATGCGATGACTCTCCGGGCCCAACGTTCACGATCCTTGAGAACCCCGCTTCCGCGAGAGCTTCTCGCATGGTTGCCTCGTCGTAGATGAACGTGTGACCCCAGTGACGCACGAGACGGTTAACCGTGAACGCCGGATTCGAGGGAGCGCGTCGCTCCGCAGGCGTGCCGTGCGTTCGGTTCGACCACTCGACGTAGGCCCCGATCGAGGGGTCGCCCTCGAATAGCCGGCGCACAGATCGG
>DATAYP010000064.1:0-82082 GCA_036272475.1 Solirubrobacteraceae bacterium
TGCGCGATCCGCGTCTGCTGCTGCTCGACGAGCCGGCGACCGGTCTCGACCCCGCCGGCATGCGCGACATGCGCCAGCTCGTGCGACGCCTCGCCGAGTCGGGGATCACGGTCCTCCTCTCCAGCCACCTCCTCAACGAAGTCGAGGATCTCTGCAACCGGGTCGCGATCGTCCGCGCCGGCCGCGTCGTGTACGAAGGCACGCTGTCCGAGCTGAAGCAGAACACCTCCTCTACGTGGCAGCTTCACACGACCGACGATCGGCGCGCGCTCGCGATCAGCGCCGCCCAACCTGGGGTCGCGCCGATCGAGCCCGATCACCGCGAGTCTGGCGACTGCGGGATCCTCGTCGATGCAGACAACGAGCGGGCAGTCGCCGCGCTCTCCGTCGCACTCGTCGAGGGGGGCCTCGGCGTCGTCGAGCTGCACCGACGCCTCCCAAGCCTCGAGGATCTGTTCTTCTCGCTCACCGAGGACCGCCGGCCGGAGCCGGCGCGGCCGCTGGCGCTGAGTGCGGCAGCCCGATGAGCGCCGCGCTGGTGAGCTACCGCTGGGAGCTGCGCAAGCTGCGGGCGCTCAAGCGGACATACCTCGGGCTCGGCGCCGCGGTGGCCGTGCCGTTGATCTTCTCGATCGCCGTCTCCACGCAGAGCCGCGCACCAACCGACGTCGCGTTCGGCAGGTACATACACGAAACCGGACTTGCGATCCCACTCGTGCTCCTGCTGTTCGGGGCAAGCTGGATGTACCCGTTGATCGTCGCCCTCGTTGCCGGTGACATCGTGGCATCGGAGGACCACAACGGCACCTTGAAGACGATCCTGACCCGCTCCGTTGACCGCGGGCCGCTTCTGGCCGGTAAGGCCCTGGCCACGATCACCTACGTCGTCTGCGCGATCCTCCTAAGCGGCACTGTCGCCGTCTTGGCCGGCGGCGTCGTATCCGGCTTTCACCCGATCACGAGTCTGTCGGGCCAACGGGTGGCGGCGCCGACGGGTCTGGGCCTGGTGTTCGCGAGCCTCGCGGTCTACCTGATCCCGATGCTGGCGATCGCCAGCATCGGCTTGCTGCTCTCGACGTTCACGCGCAACAGCGCAGGGGCGGTCGTCGGTACGCTGATGGTCGCGCTCCTCTTCGACTTGATCGGAATCCTGCCGGGCACCGAGGCGATCCGGCCTTACCTGCTGAGCACGCAGTTCAACGCGTGGCAGGGTTTGCTGCGAACGCCGGTCGACTGGGCACCGATCATCAGGGCCGCGTGGGTCTGCGCGCTGTATTCGATCCCTGCTCTACTAGCCTCAGGGATGCTGTTCGTACGCCGGGATATCGACGGAGGATGAGCCGTTGCCGAGCGAGCGGCTGCTCGTAGTCGATGACGACATCCCTGTCCGCAGGATGCTCGAGCGCTCGCTCCTCGCCGCGGGCTTCGAGGTGGATACAGTCGCTGATGGCGGATCCGCGCTCGCCGCGGCCGAGCGCCGCGCCTACGATGTAGTGATCCTGGATGTTGCGATGCCTGGCCTGAGCGGGATCGACGTCTGTCGGCGACTGCGCGCCAAGGGGACGACGAGCGCACTCCTGATGCTCACTGCACGCGACGCGATCCCCGACCGGGTCTCGGGGCTCGAGGCCGGCGCCGATGACTACCTCGTCAAGCCGTTCGCGATCGAGGAGCTCGTCGCCCGCATCCACGCGCTCTCGCGGCGCGGCCGGCCGGCCGGCTCGCTGCTTGCTTACGGCGACCTTTCGCTCGACACCGAGAGCCGGGCCGCGACTCGCCGTGGCAGGGCCCTGGAGCTGACGTCTCGCGAGGCCGATCTTCTCGAGTTGCTCCTGCGGACGCCCAACCAGGTGGTCTCCCGCCAGCGAGCCGTGGAGGAGGTCTGGGACGGTGCTGCCGTCGCAAACGTGGTCGACCGCTACGTCGCGAATCTCCGCGCCAAGCTCGGCGATCCGCCGTTGATCGAGACCGTCCGCGGCGTGGGTTTCGTGCTGCGCGAATGAGGATCGTGCGCTCGCTGCGTGGTCGCTTGGTGGGCGCCGCGGCGGTGGCGGTCTTCCTGGCGGTCGCCGGGATCGCCGGCGCCGCCGCCGAGTTCGTAACCTACGAACTGAGCAGCAGTCTCAACACGAGCCTGCGAGAACGCGCCGGTGACGTCACGCGGCTGAGCGCTTCCGCCCCGGCGCTCTTGACCTCACCAGGAGTGCTCGACAGCGCGGAGGGCGGAAGGCAGCTGGACGTGGAGGTGCTGGACGCGCAAGGGCGGATTGTCAGCCGCTCGCTCTCACTCGGCGCCCGTGTGCTCCCGACGGTGCCGGTGGTCAGGCGGGCCCTGACGGCGGGCCAGCCCGGCTACGCGGACCTTACGATCGATGGGCAGCGGTCGCGTGTCTATGCGTCCCCACTCCCTGACACCGGCGGACGGGCGAGCGGCGGCGCAGTAATCGTCGCCTCTCAGCTCGGCGACATCGACTCCGTTGGCCGACGCCTGCGAGTGGGGTTGCTCGTGTTCGGCGGCGGCGCTGCCTTGATCGGGGCGCTGCTCGCAGCGCTCCTCGTCACGCGTGCGTTGCGTCCGCTGTACCGGCTCTCCCGGGGGGTCGCCGCCATCGAGAGGACCGCCAGCCCGACGCAGCGCGTCGAGGAGCCGGGCACGCGAGACGAGCTCCAGGACCTCGCCGCCGCGCTGAATCGCATGCTGGCCGCGCTCGAGACGACCCATGAGCGCGAACGGCGGATGCTGGCTGATGCCTCACACGAGTTGCGCACTCCGCTCACGTCCCTGCTCGGCAACATCGAGTTCCTCGCAGCGTGGGGCGCGAGCGACGAGCTGATCGACGATCTGCGCCACGACGCGGCACGGCTGAACAGGCTCGTGGGCGATCTCCTCACGCTCGAACGGGCCGGGGCGACCTCCACTCCCGATAAGCGGGTCGAGCTGGCCGGCGTGGTCGGCGAGGCGGTCGCCGGGCAGCCTCGCGTCCGGAGCGTCGTGCGTGCCCGCCCGGTCGTATCGGGGGACGAGGGAAGGCTTGTTCGCGCCGTGACCAACCTGATCGAGAACGGCCTGATACACGGTCCTCCCGACGGGCAGGTCGAGGTCGCCCTCGTCGAGCACGATGGCCTCGCCGAGATCTCCGTCAGCGACGAAGGCTCGGGCATTCCCGAGGATGCACGGGAACGCGCCTTCGAGCGATTCTGGCGCGGCGAGGAGTCCGCCGGACGGCCCGGTTCAGGCCTCGGTCTCGCGATCGTGCGCGCGATCGCCGAGCGTCACCGCGGCAGCGTTCGCGTCGCGGGTGCGACTGTGACGATCACCCTGCCGACGAGCGTCGACCAGCCTCCTGCGCGCCGCCCGCCGATCGTGACAGTGGACGCGTGATGAGGATCCCGTTCGCCCGCCCCGAGACGTCCCGAGTGTGAGCCCGCGCAGTATGGTCGACCGTATGCACGCGAGGCCGGCCGTGGTGAGACCCGCCCCGGTGGCTGATGCCCTCGTGTCCAGTTCCGAGCACGGAGCCGGCCCCCAGGCGCTCGACACGATCGAGGCGCCGGACGCCATCCAATCCACCCGCGCCCTCGGCGTGCTCGTGTTCGTCGTGGGGGCCGCAAGCCTCGGCACGGAGATCGCGGCAGCACGCCTGCTGGCGCCCTACTTCGGCGCCTCGACGATCATCTGGGCGAACACGATCGCGATCGTGCTCGTGGCGCTCTCGGCGGGATACGCCATCGGCGGGCGGATCGCGGACCGCTCGCCCCGGATCTCGCGGCTGTGTCAGATAGTGGTCGCGGCGGCGCTCCTGCTCGCGGCGATCCCGTTCGTGAGCGCCCCCCTGCTACGGCTCGCCGCCGGTGCGCTCGGCTCGCTGTCGGTCGGCGGCTTCTTCGGGTCGCTCGCCGCCGTCCTCGCCCTGGTGGCGGTCCCGATCGTCCTGCTCGGCATGGTCGCCCCCTTCGCAATCCGCCTGTCGATCGCGGGCCCCGAGGACTCGGGGAAGGTGTCCGGCCACCTCTACGCCGTCTCCACGTGCGGCTCGCTGGCAGGCACATTTCTGGCCGCGCTCGTGCTGATCCCATTCGCCGGCACACACAGGACGTTCCTGGCGTTCGCGCTGGCACTGGCGATCGCCGCCGCGCCGGGCCTCCCCAGGCGCTGGACGTTCGCGCCGCTCATCCTGCTCGTCTTGCTCGTGCTCCCGCCGGGCGCTGTCAATGCCAATGTGACGGGTGACGGGAAGGTGATCTACGAAACCGAAACGCCCTACCAATACGCGCGTGTCGTGGAACGACCGGACGGCGAACGTTTGCTGCAGCTCAATGAAGGCGTGGCGGCGCACTCGCTGTACGTGCCACACAGCTACCTGACCAACAACTACTGGGACCAGTTCCAGGTGCTGCCGTTCGCGGGGCTCTCCTCGCCGCCATCACGTATCGCGATCCTCGGCGACGCGGCCGGCACCACCGCGCGCGCCTACAGCCACTACTTCCCGCGTACGACGATCGACGCCGTGGAGCTGGACGCGCAGCTGACCGCGATCGGACACCGATTCTTCGCCCTGCCGACGCTACCGACGTTGCACTTCATCACCGCCGACGCACGACCGTGGCTCGCCTCCACCCCCCGACGCTACGACGCAATCTTCCTCGACGCCTACCGGCAACCGTACATCCCCTTCTACCTCACGACACACGAGTTCTTCGCGCGGGTGCGCGACCACCTAACGGCGCGAGGCGTGCTCGCCATAAACGTCGGGCATCCGGAAGGCTCAAGCGCGCTCGAGCGAGCGCTCAGCGCAACGCTCGCCACTGTTTTCCCGCATGTTCTGCGCGACCCCTCCCAGCCAACCAACACGCTCGTGATAGCCAGCGCGGCGCCGATCTCCTCCCGGGCTCTGCGAAGCTCGGCGGCGTGGCTGCCGGCTGACCTGCGCGGACTCGCCGAAGCCTCCGCTTCACGGCTCGCACCCGCGTTGCGAGGCGGCCCCGTCTACACGGACGATCGCGCCCCCGTCGAATGGCTGGTCGACACCTCTCTGCTCGGCTACGCGACGGGCACTCGCTGAGCCGGGCGCTCGTTGACAACAGCGCGGCGCGGCGGGTCATCCGCCTCGGAATCGAGTTTCGGGCGTCTACGATCCGAGCCGGCCGTGGCAACATCGTGGCAACGCGCAAACTGGGGTGGCTGAGGCCGTGCTCAGGAGGGGCTGCGCGTGGTACGGTCGTGATTCCGGCGGGCCCGATGCTGACCGCCCAAGGTGGGGGTGCTGGTGGCGTCGCGGTTTCCCGGTCTGCTCCTCTCGCGGTCCAACCACGGAGGTCAGCATGAGCGACACGGACCCGAACACTGAGACCTCGACGGGGGCCGGCGCGCCCGCGGTGGACATGGTTTTGGCCCACTTCATCGTTTCCGACGATGTCGAGCGCTCGCGTCGCTTCTATACCGATGTGCTCGGCGGCAAGCTTGCCTTCTCCGGGCCCGGAGGGCTGACCTATGTCCAGCTCGCCAACAGCTGGATTATCATCAACGGGGGCGGTGGCCCTACCGACGACAAGCCCAGCGTCACCCTGGAGACGCCTGACGACCCAGACCGGGTCAGCAGCTTCCTCAACATCCGCGTGAAGGACATCGCGTCCGCGTACGCCGAATGGAGCGCCAGGGGTGCGGAGTTCCTGACACCGCCGAAGCAGCACCAGTACGAGATCCGATGTTACATCCGCGATCCCGACGGTCATCTGATCGAGGTCGGGCAAACCACCGACCCTGACGGAGACTGGTCGCCCCCTGGCTGGCTGACTAGCACCCCTGTTTAGCGACTATTCACAGCATGGTCCTCGGCCCCCGCTCGGCCGTTTCGCCCGATACATCCGCGGAAGCGCGCTACTTGGACGATTCGAACGCTCCTGGAACCATCTTGCGAGCGTGTACGAGGTTGAGGGCCTTGTGGGGTCAACGCCCCGTGGTGGTTCGAGTCCACTCGAGCGCATTAGCGGACACGGGCGCATAGGTCGCGGTCGAGTCCCTTGCGACCAGGCCGAGCTAGTCGCTCTTACAGCCGCTTCATGAGCCCGCAGCTGCCCTCTGCGAAGCACCCTTCGGTGATGCGTGCGGACTTTCGTTCACACGAGGACCGGCTGCCCCTCGGAGGGTCCAGACTGTGCACGCCGGTGACGGCCTCGCGTCACACGCTCATCTGGATTGCTCCTGTCGGGTCGAGATCGAATCCCCGGGTTGAGCGGGGGTGAGGCCGTTGCGCCGCATCACCTCACCGATCGCGGTCAGATTCGGCGGACCTCCGGCACTGGCGGCGAGGATCTCGGCGATCTCGCGGAAATAGGCCGGCCCGAACAGGGCCGGGGTCGCGATCGCCAGGAACGTCGCGTCAGTGTCGCCGTCGTTCTCAAACCCGTGGATCTGTCCGCGCCGCACGCAGACCGCCTCGCCGGGACCGACGTGGACCGTTTCGCCGTCGATCGTCCAGGTCGTGGTGCCCTCGAGCCCATAGATCGTCTCCTCGAAGCCGTCGTGGCTGTGGGGCGCCGGCATCCGCGAGTCGGCTGGGACGTAGCACTCGAACAGCGACGCGCTCCCGTTCGAATCCCCGGCCTCGACCAGGAAGCGCACGCCGAGCTCACCAACCGTGATCGTGTCGTTGTCGATGGTCTTGGACACGCTGGCTCCTTTCGGTGGTCTGTACATCTGGCTCCTCTCGGGAAAGCCATTGAGTCAAGCGACTTGACCAGTGTATACTGTGGCCCGTGAGCCTGTCAAGTGGCTTTACTCAGCCGGACGTTGGGCGTTTGCCGCCGCCACTCATCGGGGCGCTGCTGCGAGTCCCATGGGAGACGGTGCGCCAGCGAATGCTCGCCGGACTCCACGACCGCGGCTTCACGGACCTCGTCGCAGCGCACGTGGAGGTCTGGCGCTACCCCGGCCCCGAGAACCAGCGACCGTCGGAACTCGCGACCCAGACGCGCATGACCAAGCAGGCGCTCAACTACCTCCTCGGGCAACTGGAGGAGCTCGGATACCTGACCCGCGAAACCGACAGCAACGACCGACGCTCCAAGCGCGTCCGCCTCACCTCGAGAGGCCAGGCTGCAACCAAAGCGATCTACGAGATCGTCCAGGAGGTCGAAGATGACTGGGAACGACAGCTGGGACCGCGGAGGTTCGGTCAGCTACGCCGCCTACTCACGCAGCTCTACGCGATCACAACGCCGACCAGCGACTCGGCGTAGAGCGGAGCCACGACCGCTCATCGAAGGCTCTCCGGACCGCTCGCACGCCTAACGCTAGCCAGCGTTCCCGCCGGCACCGTGTCCCTTTCGCGGCCGGCGACGACGATCCGGTCGCGGCGGTCCGGATCTGACCACACTTAGTGCGAGCTCCGCTGCCGGACCACCGACCATCCCGCTTCGACAAGCGCCTTCCTCACGTCTCGATACCTCTTCGCCATCGCATCGCGAAGTACCCAGCGCTTGCGATAGCTCGTCGCCTCGGCGGAGGCCTCCAGCCGTGAGCCTTGGCCCAGCCGCTGCCCAATTTCGGAGATCCACGTCATCGAGTTAGTCGCAAATTGCGTCGTTTTCGACGCCCGGTCGCATCACAAGCACCGCTGGATTTGCCATTCTCCACTCAGCTGGGTGGGTATGTCTTGCCGTCATCCTCATCCGGCCAAGCTCAAGCCGGCCGGGGGGCCCGGTGCAACTGGGCTAGCTCGGAGCACCGACCTTTGGTCGCGCGCACTCCTCGAGCGTTAGGAGACAGAGATGACTGCTTCCACGGCGACGACTCCGGCCACCGCCGCTGCCAACGGACAGGCGTCCCCGGACGGCGCCGTTCTCCCCTTCCACGTCGAAATCCCCCGCGAGGCGATCGACGACCTCCGCGGCCGTATCGCCGCGACGCGCTGGCCATCCGAGGAGCTCGTCGGCGATCGGTCGCAGGGCGTGCAACTGTCGACGCTCCAGGCGCTCGCCCGCTACTGGGCCAGCGACTACGACTGGAGCGCATGCGAGGCGAGACTGAATGCGCTGCCGCAGTTCAAGACGGAGATCGACGGTCTCGACGTGCATTTCGTCCACGTGCGCTCGCCGCACGCGGACGCGTTGCCGGCGATCGTGACACACGGCTGGCCCGGCTCGGTCATCGAGCTGCTCGAGATCGTCGGGCCGCTGACAGACCCGACGGCATACGGCGGCCGCGCGGAGGACGCGTTCGATCTGGTGTTGCCATCGATCCCCGGGTACGGCTTCTCGGCCGAACCGATGGAGCTCGGCTGGGACGCCGGTCGCGTCGCGGAAGCCTGGCCGAAGCTGATGCACCGCCTCGGCTACGCGCGCTACGTCGCCCAAGGGGGCGACGTGGGCGCGGCTGTCACCGACGCGATGGGCCGTCAGGGAGCCGAGGGGCTGATCGGCATCCACACGAACCTATTCGTGCCGGGGCTGGCCGGAGGCTCCTTCCCAACGGAAACCGAGGAAGAGCAGGCGGCAGCGAAGGCCGGGGCCACATTCCGGGCCACCGGGTTCGGCTACTTCCTCGAGCAGACCACGCGCCCCCAGACCGTCGGCTACGCGCTGCTTGACTCACCGGTCGCGCTGGCGGCCTGGATGCTCGACCACGACACCGACAGCTATTACAAGATCTCGAGCGCCTTCGTGGACGGCAAGCCCTCGGGCAACCTCACCCGAGACCACATCCTCGACAACATCACGCTGTATTGGCTGACCGGCACAGGTGCGTCGGCGGCGCGCTCCTACTGGGAGAGCGGACAAGCCCAAGCTCGTGCGGCCGGCCAAGCGCCTCCGCCGGTCTCGGTTCCGGTCGGATTCACCACTTTCCCGGGGGAGATCGTCGCGGCGCCACGCAGCTGGGTCGAGCAGGCCTACCCCAGCCTCACCTACTTCCACAAGGTCGACAAGGGCGGCCACTTTGCCGCCTGGGAGGAGCCCGAGCTGTTCGCAACCGAGGTCCGTGCGGCGTTCAAAGCTCTGCGCTAGAGGAATCGACAACCCGCGACCGCAAAACGGGAGGTAGATCGCCGGCAAGGACGCTCAGGAACACCCCGAGGGTGAGGGCCTCGAACAGTGCCGACTCCTCAGTGGTGCGCTTTCCCCAGACCGTGTCGTGATAGCGGCTGAACGCCGTGTCGCCGGCTCCCCGCCCAGGCACAGCGAGGCTTCCGTCGAGGCCGATGACCACGTCCTCGATCATCGAGCGCCGCCGGGCGGCGGCGAGCTCCGGGGCGATCTCCGAAGTACGCCCAACGCACGCCTCCCTCCGTCGTTCGATGTGCAAGCGAGTGTCGATCCTCCCGCGTGCCGCGCGCGCCCGCATCGCACGGTCATGCGATCTGTCGATGCTCCCGTCAGAAATACTATGATGCGCGTCATAGAACATGCCCCGTAAATCCGAAGCGCGTCAGAAGATGATCGAAAGTGCAGCGCTGCTGTTCAGTGAGCGCGGCGTCGTGGGCACGTCGTTCGCGGATGTCCTCGCTCACAGCGGGGCGCCGCGCGGATCTCTCTACCACCACTTCGGCGGCGGCAAGCGCGAACTGGCGGAGGACGCGATCCGATGGGCAGGCGAGTTCACGATCGCGGGAGCCGTTGCCGCCGTCGAGCGCTCGGATCCGGTCGCGGCGGTGGGCTCGTTCCACAGGCACTGGGCGAAGATCCTCGATGCAAGCGATTTCGCCGCGGGCTGTCCGATCGCGACGGCAGCACTCGAAGGCTCGCATGAGCCGAGCGCTCGAGACATTGCTGGAGGCGTGTTCGGCGAATGGCAGGACGTGGTGGCGGACGCGCTGCGCGGGCGGGGCGTGGCGGCGGCGCGTGCACGCTCGATCGCGACATTGCTGCTGGCGTCCCTCGAGGGCGCGATCGTCCTCTGCCGCGCGCAGCGGAGCCTGCGACCGCTGGAGCGCGTGTCGGACGAGTTGGAGCTCGTGATGGCCTCGGCGCTCGGCGCCGAGCGGTCGGAACATGTGTGAGCCGAGCGACAGACAGGAGAGACCGATGTCAGCTGGTGCGGTCAACATCAGCCCCGGCCGGCGGACGGCCGACGGGCTGGATATCAGGTACGCCGAAACGGCGGGTGCAGCGAATCGTACGGTGCTGCTGCTGAACCCGTGGCCGGAGAGTCTGTTCGCGTGGAACACGATCTGGCCCAGCCTGGCCGAAACCGCCAGATTGGTCGCAATCGATCTTCCCGGATTCGGCCAATCCGAGCGCCGCGAGGATCTGATGTCCCCTCACGCGATGGGGTCCTTCGTACTCCGTCTGATCGACGAGTGGGACCTGGGTCATCCGCACCTCGTCGGACCTGATGTCGGAACCGGCGCCGTTCTGTTCGCCGCCGCACAGGACGCCGAGCGGTTCCCGAGCGCTGTCGTCGGCAGCGGCGGCGCATCGTTCCCGCTCGAGGTGACGGGCGCGCTCAAAGACATCATCGAGGCTCCGGACCTGAGTGGATTCCAGCAGCTCGATGGACGCGACATCGTCGCCGGAGCACTCGAAGGCATCAAGCGACACACGTTGCCCGAGGCCATACAAGAGGACTACCTCAGCTCGTACGCCGGCGAGCGCTTCGTCGAGTCGGCAGCCTACGTTCGACGCTACCCGGACGATCTGCCGATCCTGGCCGAACGACTCGGCGAGATCAGGACGCCGGTTCAGATCATCGCCGGCCGTCACGACGGGCTCGTCCCACCGAGCAACGCCGAGTTCCTGCATGCGCGGTTGCCCGACAGCAAACTCGACATCCTCGAGACCGGCCACTTCACGTGGGAGGACGGCGCCGGGGACTATCTCGCATTGACGAGGTCGTGGATCGAAGGCCACAGCACCGCGACGTCCGAAGCGTGAGCGCGCGGGCTGACACCGCTCGCCGCCCACGGGGTTCCCAACGCCGTCCACGTCTTCGCCCACGGCCCGCACAGCCTCGGCCTGGCGCAGGGCAGCGGCGACGCGGAAACGTGGACGGCGCTGGCGGCGTCGTGGATGGCCGAGCAGGTCACCTCCGACGATCCTTCTCCGAGAGGCGCAGCGTCGAGAGTGACAACCACAGGTGAAAGGAAGCCATGAGCTCCACGACAATTGACAACTACTTGAACGCCGAGAACCGGCGGATCGAGGCGGCGAATGGGACGAGCTTCGCGTACCGCGACCTCGGCACCGGCGAGACGCCGCTCGTTCTCCTGCAGCACTTTCGCGGGAACCTCGACAACTGGGATCCTGCCCTGATCGACGCGCTCGCGCAGAGCCGGCGTGTCGTGACGTTCGACAACGCCGGGGTCGGCGGCTCGACGGGCACGACGCCTCACACCGTCGCCGAGATGGCACGCGACGCCATCGGGTTTCTCGACGCGATGGAGCTCGATCAGGTCGACCTCCTGGGCTTCTCGATCGGAAGCTTCCTCGCGCAGGAGATCACGCTCAGGCGCCCGGCACTCGTCCGACGGCTGATCCTCGCGTCCTCGGCGCCTCGAGGCGGGGCCGGCATGCACGGCTGGGCGAAGGGCGTGGTGGAGGCGGTCGGCAAACCCGAGACCGGACCCGAGGGCGTCCTCGCCGTCTTCTACGCACCATCCTCCACGAGCCAGGACGCGGGCAAGCTTTCGCTTCAGCGCATCTTCGGCGCTCGCACGCAGGACCGGGACGATGAAACGACCTGGAAGACACGACAGGCGCAATACGACGCGGTGTGCGCCTGGGGTGAGCCCAACCACGCGCTGCTTCAGCGCGTCAGCGCGATCGACTGCCCCGTCTTTATTGCCAACGGCGACAGCGACCCGATGATCCTGCCGCACTACTCCTACCTGCTCGCCGGCCTGATTCCGCAGGCCAGCGTCAAGATCTATCCCGACTCCGCACACGGCTTCCTCTTCCAGCACGCGAGAGCGTTCGCCGCAGACGTCGACGCCTTCCTCGAAGGCGACGATTCCAGCCGCAGCTAGCGACTGCCGAATCTCGACGTCGAGAGGAGACCCTTCGCTGGATCGCGAGACGACAACCGTCGGTGGGAGTCGATCGGGGAGAGGTGTCCATCACGACGAAGTTCTTCCCCGGAGCACCGGACCCGGCTGCTGAGCTCGAAGGCAGCCTTCTGCGTCTCGGCGTCGGCTACGTGGACCCCTACATCGTCCACTGGCCGCAGAGCGGGCCCACGGGGGCCTGGCCCGGCATGGAACGCGCGAGCAATCGCGGGCCCGGAAGGTCGATCGGGGTGTCGAACTTCTCCGCCGCCGGCTACCTGTCCCCGAGCCGCGGGAGCAGGCGTTCGACGCTCTGGCCGGGAACGCTGGTATGCCCGGTCAGCGCCTTCCAGACGCGCAGTGCGAGTTCGTTTTCGCCGGGCGCGCCGTTCGGGCCGCGCTCGTTACGAAATGGTTGCCGCCTGCCGAGGGCTTCCCCCTACCGGATCGGCCGGTTCCGCCGGCGTGAACCTGTGTGTTCGCCCGATACCCGGGCCGCTTCCGCGTCCCCGTAAGCTCTCGCGATGAGCAACGCAACCGACGGTACGAGTGCCGGGCAGAGCAAGGTCGTCGTCAACAGGTGCATGTCGCTTGACGGCTTCATCGCTGCCGCCGGCCATGTGATGGACTGGGGCGGCGGTCGCCAGCTCGCCGACTTCGTCGGGCCGGACGAGCTCCACGAGATCGCGGCCGCGACCGGCGCGATGCTCGTCGGCCGCCGCACGGCCGACGTCGGCGAGAGGATGGAGGCCGAACAGCCGGGCAGGGTCGACTATCCCTTTTCCGGACCGGTGTTCGTCCTCACCCATCGGCCGCCGGAGCCGCCGGCTCCCGGCATCACGTACCTGGCCGGCGACATCGGGCGAGCGGTCGCCACGGCGCGCAGCGGCGCCGGCGCCAAAAACGTGGAGATCCTCGGCGCCGATGTCGCCGCCCAGTGCCTTCAGCGGGGACTCGTCGACGAGATCCTGGTGTACGTGTTGCCGGTGCTGCTCGGCGAGGGCATCCGCTTCTCGCCCCCCGAGCTCCCCCGGATCGACCTGGAACCGCTCAGCACCGCGCGGTCGGGCAGCGTCTCCATCCTCCGGTTTCGCGTCCTCCGGTAATCCCGGAGCGCGCTGGAGCCCGGGCACCCGGGTCCCGGCTGCGCATCCCGTAGCCGAGACCAGTGAACCCTCGGGTGCGAACCGGCTCCAGGTCGGCGATTCTCGAGGAGCCAAGGACATCGCTTTTGATCACCGAGGCGACGGCCTCGCCGACCTCACGACCACGCGAACCAGTCGATCCGCAAAGGAGCAGACCATGTCGGCCACCGAAGTCCCCTCGAACACAGCCGGCGCGCGGAACTCGATCCGGCCGTACCAGGTCGAGTTCCCCGAGGCGCAGCTCACGGACCTGAAACGGCGGCTCGCCGCGACGCGATGGCCCGAGCGCGAGACGGTCGCCGACGACTCGCAGGGCGTGCCGCTGGACCTCATCCAAGACCTTGCGCGTGACTGGGAGGAAAGCTACGACTGGCGCGGGTGCGAAGCACGGCTGAACGCTCTGCCGAACTTCATCAGCGAGATCGACGGCCTGGATATCCACTTCATCCACGTCCGGTCGCGCCACGAGGACGCGCTGCCGCTGATCGTCACGCACGGCTGGCCCGGCTCGATCATCGAACAGCTCAAGATCATCGAGCCGTTGAGCGATCCGACGGCGCACGGCGGGAGCGCGTCCGACGCGTTCCACCTCGTGATCCCGTCGCTGCCCGGCCACGGCTTCTCAGCCAAGCCGACCGCGACCGGCTGGGGCCCCCCGCGGATCGCGCGGGCCTGGACCAAGCTGATGGAGCTGCTCGGCTACGAGCGCTACGTCGCTCAGGGCGGCGACTGGGGCGCCGCGGTCACGCAGACGATGGCCGAGGAGGCACCCCCGGGCCTGCTCGGGGTCCACTCGAACATGGCCGCCACGGTGCCGGCCGCCGTCGCCGGGGAGCTCGCCGTGGCGGCTCCCCCACCTGCGGGCCTCTCCGAGGAAGAGCGGGCCGCCTACGAACAGCTCGCGGACTTCAACGCCAAGCACGTCTACTACGCGCTGTTCATGGCGACGCGGCCACAGACGCTGTACGGCCTCGCGGACTCGCCGGTCGACCTCGCGGCCTTCATGCTCGACCACGGCGACGGCACGGGCCAGCCGGGGAATGTGGAAAGGGTTCTGCGCGGCGAGGCCCCCGACAGCGAACTCACGCGCGAGGACATCCTCGACAATGTCACGCTCTACTGGCTGACCAACACCGGCGTCTCGGCTGCGCGGCTGTATTGGGAGAACAAGGCGCCGTTCTTCGACGCCCGAGACATCACGATCCCGATCGCGATCAGCGTGTTCCCGGACGAGCTCTACCAGGCGCCGCGCAGCTGGGCCGAGCAGGCGTACCCGGACAACCTCATCCATTACAACCAGCTCGATCGCGGCGGGCACTTCGCCGCCTGGGAACAGCCGCAGCTGTTCTCGCAGGAGATGCGCGACGCCTTCAGGTCGCTCCGCTAGGGACCGCTACCCGGACGTGAAGAAGGTCGCTCCGCCAGGGACCGCTACCCGAACGTGAAGACGTACGCCTCGGCGCCGGGCTCGAGGAAGGCGACCTCGAGAATCCGCTCGCGGACCGCGTCGTGCGCGCGCACGAGCTGGTAGAGGCGACCCTCTTCGAGCATGCCGTTCCCGTGCTCGTCGACATCCACGCCGCGCGACGCGCCGGGAGGCTCGCCGTCGAGGAGTACGCGGAAGGGAATCCCCTCTCGCGGCCCGGCCGACAGCACGAGATGGGCGTCTCGCGCGGAGAATCGGTAGGCGATGCTGCCGCCGGCCTCCTCGAGCACGACGTTCTCACGCCGGACGCTCCACTCGCCTGCAAGGGCCCAGTCGTTGACGCGCAGGCGCTCGGGGAGCGCGTAGGCGCGCGCGTCGTTCAACGCTAGGCCGCCCGGTGAGGCGAAGCGCTCTGCGCGGTCGTAGCCGAGATAGGTCTCGGGCGAGGCGAGCTGGTCCCAGTCGGCCTCTGCCTCGACACCCACGCCTTCGACGGAGGTCAGCTCGCGCTCGACGCCGAGCAGACGCTGGATCACGCGCTCCGATTGCTCGTAGCGGCCCTCGCCGAAATGATGGTCGCGGATGATGCCCTCCGCGTCGACGAAGTACAGCGCTGGCCAGTAGTGGTTGTCGAAGGCGCGCCAGATCGCGTAGTCGTTGTCAACCGCGACCGGGTGACCGATCGCTCGCTCCTGCGTCGCCAGCCGCACGCGGTCGATCTCGTGCTCGAAGGAGAACTCCGGCGTGTGCACTCCGATCACAACCAGGCCGTCATCCCGGTAGGCCTGCGACCACGCGCGGACATAGGGCTCCGTGCGCAGCCAGTTGATGCACGTCAGCGTCCAGAAGTCCACGAGCACGACGTGGCCGCGCAGGTCGGCGGGTTCGAGCGGCTCGGAGTTGAGCCACCCCGTCGCCCCGTCGAGCGGGGGAATGCGAACGCGCTCGAACACGGTCATCTAACGGACCGCGGCCGCGTGCCGCGTGGAGTCGCGCCGTGCGCCGGCAGCACCGCGGTACGGGGCGAGGAAGGCGCTCAGCGCCCCGAGCAGCTCCTCGGGAGCCTGTTCTGCGAGCCAGTGACCGCAGTCGGTAATCACGACGCTGTGCACGTCGTCCGCGACGAGCTTCATCGTGGTGAAGCCTGATCGCCTCGCTGCAAGCTCGCGCCCGTGAAGACCCTGGCGCGCCCCCCTGGCGTCGCGCGTGGAGGGGCTCCGCCGGCGAGCGTCCTCCTTCCCGCAGAAGGCCGGCCACGCGCGCGCCGGGGTCGGTGGGTCGCGCCACGGGGGTGGACGCGACGGTTGCGCTCGGTCAGTGATCGTTCTTGAGGGTGAAGTACGAACCGCGGATGGTTCCCGCCAGCTTCGACTTCTGCCTCGCGAACTTGAACCGCGAGGCGAGCTCGGCCGGGACCTCCATGCCCTCGGAGAGCTTGAACCCGACCGCCCGCTTCTTGGGGTCGTCGATCGTGTACATCACGTTGATCGAGAGGCCGCTCTCGTAGAAGACGTACGCCATCCGGATGTTCTCGACCTGGAAGGCAGTGGCCTCGAGCGGCCGCGAGGATATGACGATCTCGCGCTCTTCCTCGAGGATTCCGTTCACCCAGTCGATTGCCGCACGGGCGTCGCTCGCAGGCTCCACCGTGAAGTCGTGGTCGTACTTGTTCTTGAAGTAGCGCGCCTCGTTCGCCCGCAGACCAGCGAGCGCGGCCGCTACCGGCGAGGACTCCAGGCCGACTGTCGAGACATCCTTGAAATCCACGACGTAGGGCATCACGCACTCTCCTGTCTTCTTGCTTGGATACTGCTTTGTCGAGCGAGACCCACCAAGCGGAGCTCCGTCGGCCCGCGCCCGCATCCAAGCAGGTCTTCCTTGCGTCGTGCCGCGGCCAGGGACCAGACCCGGGGAGTCCCGGGCGCGATGCGCCCGCAGGCGGGGCAAGCTCGGCTGACGCACCCACCGAAGGCGATCAAGGGAGCAGCTTTGTCCACCGAGGACTCTCCGACGGTCGTGCCGAGCGACGGCGGGAGGAGCAGATGGCAGAGGCCGCGACCGACCCGGCGACCACCTCGTTCGGCCCGATCCGGCAGATCGACGCCGGAGCGCTGAACGTCGGCTACGTCGAAGCCGGTCCGGATGACGGACCCGCCGTGATCCTCCTTCACGGGTGGCCATACGACATCCACAGCTACGAGCAGGTGACGCCGCTGCTCGCCGCCTCCGGCCACCGTGTGATCGTTCCGTACCTGCGGGGCTACGGCACGACGCGTTTCCTCTCTCGGGAGACGACCCGCAACGGTGAGCAGGCAGCGCTCGCGGTCGACGCCCTCGCGTTGATGGACGCCCTCCAGATCGAGGCGGCGATCGTCAGCGGGTTCGACTGGGGGGCCCGGAGCGCCGACATCCTCGCCGCACTGTGGCCCCGACGCATCAAGGGCCTGGTGTCGGTGAGCGGCTACCTGATCGGAAGCCGGCAGGCCGGCGAGCTCCCGCTGCCGCCGGAGGCGGAGCTTCAGTGGTGGTACCAGTACTACTTCGCCACCGAGCGGGGCCGCGCCGGGTATGACCGGTACCGCCGCGAGTTCGCAAGGCTCATCTGGCGGAGCGCGTCGCCGAGGTGGAAGTTCGACGAGCAGACGTTCACCCGCAGCGCGAGCGCCCTCGAGAATCCCGACCACGTAGCGGTCGTGATCCACAACTACCGCTGGCGACTGGCCCTCGCCGACGGTGAGCCACAGTACGCCGAACTCGAGGACCGGCTCGCCGAGGCGCCCGTCATCACCGTGCCGACGATCACCCTCGAGGGCGACGCCAACGGCGCGCCACACCCGGAGCCGAGCGCGTACGCGACGAAGTTCGCGGGAAAGCACCTGCACCGGACAGTCGAGGGCGGCATCGGACACAATCTCCCCCAGGAGGCGCCGGCCGAGTTCGCGCAGGCTGTCGGCGACGTGTCGCGCCTCTGAGGTGGGCAACGGCCAGTGCCGCGATCCGCCGCTGCTGCGGATCGCGCTCGGCGCCGCAGCGCGTATCTGCGCCTGCAGGCCGGCCGCTGCGGCGACGTCAATGCGCCTGCGTGGGAGCTGACCTTCCGTTGCGTTCGCGGTGCTTGCACCCAGGCCAACAGCAGGGCCGGCGCTGACCTTCCTCGAGCTCTTCTCGGGTCCGCCGAACGCGGCGGTCGCGTGTGGTCTGCTGCTTGGCATCCTCGACCCAGCAGATGAACTCGTTGCGAGCGAGCGGCGTGATGTCCTTCCAGGCCTCGAGCGCCGAGTCGTTCGCTAGTAGCGCCCTGCGCAGGTCTGCGGGCAGCTCGTGTACCACGCCACCGGGCAGCGTCTCGCCGGACACAGGCACATCGTAGTGAGCCGGGCGAAAGCGACGGCGCTCCTCGGCCCGACCTCGCGGGCGCGCTAAGCGTCTGTCCCCTGCTCGTCGGCCGCCGCGGAGAGGTGGGTGGCGGCGGTCACGCGCTCGATGCCGATGGCGAGGATGACCCTCCCCGCTTCGGCCAGCGTCTCGTCGCTCATCGGCTCGGGCGGCTCCTCGGAGGCGGTGATGCGCTGTGCGATGCTCGCCGTGGGAGCTCCGATGTCCTCGGTGAGGATCTCGGCGGGCCCGGAGAACGTGGCGGAGGGGAACGGCGGCTCGTGGCCCATCACGCACAGGGACGCCCAACCGGTGCGCCTGGCGTCGAGCGCCTTGAGCCTGTCGGTGAGCGTCGAGATCAGCAGCCGCTCGTCGTCGCGGGCGAAGTAGACAAGCGATTGACGTGGCTTCCCGTCGGGCGCGACCGTCGCCAGCACCCCCACCGTGTTGGCGTCGAGCAGCGCGCGAAGCTGGTCGCTCAGCTCACCCATGCCACTTGCGCGTCAGGCTCGGGCGCGACGTAGCCGTCGGGCTCCTCGACGACCGTGTTGCGCAGCTCGCCGATGCCCTCGATCTCGATGCGCACCACGTCGCCGACCTTGAGCAGCCCCTCGGGGAAGGGCTGGCGAACTGCGCCGATCCCCGCCGGTGTGCCCGTTGCGACCACGTCGCCCGGCTCGAGCGTGAAGGCTTCGGAGAGGTGCGAGACCTGGTGGTAGCAGTCGTAGATCATCTCGCGCGTGCTCCCGTCCTGACGCAGCTCGTCGTTGACGTAGGTCTTGATCGACAGGTCGTGCGGATCGCCGAGCTCGTCGGGCGTGACCAGCCACGGGCCGAGCGGCCCGTGCGTGTCGAAGGACTTGCCGATCGTCATCGTCGGCGTGCGCAGCTGCCAGTCGCGCACCGTGACGTCGTTGGCGATCGTGTAACCGGCGATGACCTCGTGCGCCGACTCGACCGGCACGTGCCGGCAGCGGGTACCGATCACGAGCGCCAGCTCGCCCTCGTAGTCGAGCAGCGTGGACACGCGGGGCATGTGCACGTCCTCGCCCGGCCCGACCACGCAGGTGGCCTGCTTGTTGAAGAACACCGGGAACTCGGGTGCCTGCATCCCCGACTCGGCGATGTGGTCGGCGTAGTTGAGTCCGATCGCCAGGTATTTGCGCGGGACGACGGGAGCGAGCAGCCGGATCTCCTCCAAGGGATGGCGTAGCGACGCATCGCCGCGGTCGCTCACGAAGCCGTCCTCCACGATGCCGTGGCGCGGACCCTCGCCCGCGTCGTAGCGGCACAGCCGCATCACGACACCTCCGGGATCTCGACAGGGATCTGCTCGGGTGCGTAGCCGCCGGCCATAGCCTTGGCGTGGATCTCATCGAAGCTCAGCCCGGCGGTGCGGTCGGCGGCGATCTGCTCAGGGTCGACGAACTGGCCGATCGGGTTGGCCTTGAACTCCTCGGAGCTGTGCATCCACTCCCTCGAGCCCTGCCAGTCGCCGAAGCAGTCGACCTGCAGCTCGACGTTGTTGCCGTCGGGGTCGGCGTAGTAGTAGGAGAGGGTCATCCCGTGATCGAGGCACAGGGCCGGCGTGATGCCCTGATCCTTCAGGCGCAGGTAGTTGGCGTTCAGCTCCTCGAAGCTCCCATACTCGAACGCCGAGTGGTGCATCCCCGTGCGGGTTTCCTTCTCGGGGTCATCGACGAAGTTGGGGAACGCAAGCAACGCGATGCGGTGGTTGGCTTCGTCGTTCGACAGCCAGGCGCCGATCTGGTCCTGGAAGATGACCTCGGCGCCGACCAGTGTGCGGTAGAAGTCGATCATCTCCTGCAGGCGCGTGGTCTTGAGGTTGAAGTGGTGGAACTTCGGGTTGGTGGCCGATGTGGCGTCGGTCATGCAAGCGCTCCTGAGCCGGTAGGGGTCGAGGTTAGGTGAAGCTGCGAAGTGAGGTCATCGAGCAGTCCCGGCAGCTCCTCAGCCGCCGCTGCACTGCCGAACACGTAGAAGTCGGGCCGCACGATCACCGCGTGTGCCTGGTGCGCCGACAGCCATCCCGTCAGCCGCCCGTCCAGGTCGCGCACCCCCTGGGGCGCGTCCGCGTCGAGCGTCGCGACGCGCACGTCCAACAGCTCGACGAGCCTGCGCCGCTCGGCGTCGAGCGCCGCAAGCGGGTCACCGCCGGCGACGATCAGCTGAAAGCCTCGGCCGACGACATCGTCGAAGCGCCCCTCGTGCCCGGCACGCGCGACGAGCCCCTGCACGCTGAGCCTGCCGGCGAGCGGATCGGCCTCGCCCGCGCCGTGAAGCGCGCCGCCGCCGAGCGGCGGAAGCGCGGGCGCTGGCGGCGGGTCGGCCTGGCGCAGCATCTCGTCGCGCTCGGCCGCGAGCTGCGGGTCGAGCTGGCACAGCACCCTCCCGAGCTCGATGGCGAGGCGGATGATCGCCTCGTTCTGCGGCTGGCGCTCGGGATCGACCGTGTCGAGCAGCTCCTCGGAGGCGATGCCGCGCAGCACCAAGTCGAGCTTCCAGGCGACGTTGGCGGCATCGCGAAGGCCAGAGCACAGCCCCTGCCCAAGGAAGGGAGGGGTCAGGTGGGCGGCGTCGCCGACGAGCAGAACGCGGCCCGTTCGCATCTGATCGGCGAGCATCGAGCGAAACTCGTACACCGCGCTTCGGGTCAGCGCCCCGTCCTCGGGCCGGTACCACGGCTCGAGCAGCGCCCATACGCGGTCTGGATCCTCGAAGTCGGACGGCTGCTCGCCGGGCAGCAGCATGAACTCCCAGCGCCGATGACTGGGGCCGCTCTGCACGATCGTCGTCGGGCGCGAGGGGTCACACCGCTGGCTTGCGATCGGCAGATTCGCCAGCGCCTCCATGTCGTTCGGCTCCGTGTCGACCACCAGCCAGCGCTCCTGGAAGCCGAGGTCGCGGCGACCGATCCCGGCGGCTTCGCGTACGAGCGAGTTGGCACCGTCCGCACCGATGAGCCAGCGAGCGCTGACGCTGCGCGCTTCGCCCGTCAAGGCGAGCCTTCCTGCCTCCTCCTCGACGCAGCGCCGCAGCAGGAGCCGGGCGCCACTGTCTGTCTGCGTGAGACCCTCTGCCACCCATCCCCGCTCGATGCTCACGCCGCGCTCGGCGCACGCATGCCGGTCGACCGCCCGCTCGAGCTCGGGCTGGAAGAACATGTAGTCCGTCTCCCAACCCGATGGCGCCAGACCCCCGACGTCGAAGCGCAGCAGCGGCTCGCCGTCGGCGCCGAACCACTGGTAGTCGTGCACGGGGATCATCTCGGCCGCGAGCGGCTCGGCCAGGTCGAGCTCTTGGAGCAGCCGCATGATCTCGTGATCGAGATGCACCGCCCGTGGCAGGCGGTAGATCTCGCGATAGCGCTCGAACACTCCCACGCGATGACCGGCGCGCCCCAGCAACGCTGCGAGCGCCTGCCCGACCGGGCCGTACCCGACGATCGCAACGTCGAACTCGGGACTCCGGGTTCCTCCACCCTGCATGAGCAGCAGCGTACTCTGTGCTGATAGATTCGTCAAGTATGAGGATTCTCTCCATGTGTCGGCCGAGACCGACTCCGGACCGACTCGCTCAGAAGGAGGGGCTGGGTACTCTGGGCATCGGACGGCGTGCAACCTCGGCCGCATCCTTGGCCGAGAGCCCGAGCATCCGCAACACGCCCTCGGCGTGGAAGCGGTCGGCCTGCTTCGGCGCGTGGCCGTCGAGCACGTCGCGCATGGTCATCAGCAGCGCGCCGCCGGTGCCGTAAAGCGCGACGCGGACGTTCGGGACCTGGAAGCGCCCAGCGCTGACGCCGCGCTCGAGATCGCGCTGGGCGAACGGCGCGAGCGCCTCGAGGACGGTCTTCTGCGAGGTGTCAAGGCGGATCAGCAGCCATCCCCACTCCGGATCGCTGCGGGCGAGGTTGACGAAGTAGCGGTGCGCCGCCGCGACCACCTCGGCGGGATCCTCGATGTCCGCGGTCACCGACGCCAGCGCGGCTCCCTGCGCGGCGAGCGTCTCGCTGAGGACGGCCTCGACGATCGCCTCCTTGGAGTCGAAGTGGTTGTAGAAGGAGCCGAAGCCGACGTCCGCCTCTTCGGTGATCTCGTTGATGCGCGTCTCCTCGACGCCCTGCCTGGCGAACAACGCGCGCGCGGCGGCCAGCAGCTTGCGCCGCGTCTGCTCACGACGGCGCGCGTGGCGGTCCGGCGGCGCTGCGTCGCTCGGCGGCACCGCCGAGAGTGCGTCCCGGCTCATATCTGACAACTCTATCAGCCTTGAGGGAGCGTCGAGACAGCTCGAGCAGGCGATTCACGGTCATCGCGCCCAAACGGATCATGCGGCCGTCGACGGTCGCTCGGGCAGCTGCGCGGCCCACCAGTCGAACGGGACGATCCGCATCGCGAGCTCGAACGAGCCTCGATCGAGCGACTCGGCGAGCTGGGCGATAGCTACGAGATTTTCGCGTAGCCACTCGTCCTCGACCTGCCCCGCGGCTTGAACCGCCGGGCTGATACGGCTCAGCCTCGGCCGGCTCAGGTGCTCCTCGAGCGGCTCGGACTCGTCGAGCACGCTCCCCCACCAGTAGAGACGGCTGTAGAGCTCGACGTGGCGATCGACGATCTCCGCGTAGGTGCCCGAGTTGACCATCACGCCGGCCCAGCGTCCGAGCACCTCCTGGCCGTGACCGAGTAGCCCCGCGATCAGGCGGTGGAGCTGTACGCGGCGCTCGGCGCCGGCGAGCATCTCATCCATCGCCGCGGCGAGACGCGGCGTGTCGCGGACCGCCTCCGAGCCGGCCGCGAGCGCCTCGTCCCCGAGATCGCCCTCCGGGACGAGACCGGCGAGCTCGAGCAGGCCGGTCCAGACGAGACGAGCAGCGCCGACGAACTCGAACAGGGCGTACTGCGCGAGCACGGACCAGCGCTCGCGCTGCCGGCGCTCGAGCACCTCGTTGAGCACCGCCGCGGTCACGGCGACGACGACCAGGCTCGCGACGAGGCCCGCGAAGAGCGTGTGCCGCGACCAGAACCCGTCATCGGCGAGGTCCCACGCGATCGCGCCGAGAAGCGCGAGCAGGCTGAGAGCGCCGAGCATCCGCGTCACGTGCACGTACTTCCGAAGCGAATCGGTGCGGCGCGGGCCGACAGCGTGACGAGCCATGTCTTGGCGGGCTCAGAGCGGTGGCGGCGAGCTCTCGCCGAAGCTTGCGACGAGCCGGTAGAAGTGCCTGTGGCTGCTGGCGATCTTTCGGACCTCGCGGTAGGCCTGCTGGACGTCCGCAGCATCTGTCATGCGACGGCGGTCCTCGGCGCTTTGCATGCGGATCTCCATCAAGACCGTGCCGCCGTTGGCGCTCTCGTAGATCTGCGCCGAGACGAAGCCGGGCTGTTTGGGGATGAGCCGCTGGAAGTTCTCGGTCAGGACCCGGACGAGCTCGTGCTGTCGCGCCGAATCGACCGTCCAGACATCGATGAGGATCGGTGATTCCATGGTCACCTTCTATATCAGCGTCAGATCCCCGGGGGATTTGGCAGGGAAGCGCACCGGCCCGACCCAGACGGGCATGTTCCCCAGGTCCGAATCAGATACCGAACTCGGCGAGAACTTCGCCGGCGGCCACCGCATCGTCAAGTCGCTGGTGGTCGCGTTCGTTCTGGTCGGCGTAGGCCGCCGAGAAGCGCGCGACCGCCCTGTCGAAGTTCGACCCGCGGCCCAGGTAGCCGGCGATCGCAAGCCTGTCGCCCGAGCGCGCGTGCGCGCGGGCGAGCGACCAGCCACAGGCTCGCGTGTAGGCGTGCAGCCCCGTCTCGCTCAGCGTCGAGAGATCGGCCGACGCCTTCCAGTCCCACAGCTGGCGCACGTAGAAATCGTGCTCCTGGCCCTGAAGGTCTTCGCTGCGCTGCCAGCCGAGGAAGATGTCGCTGACAGCCTGTGAGATCTGCTGGCCGCGTACGACGCGCTCGCCGCTGTTCTCGAATTCGCTCGCGCCGAGATACGGCTCGAGCACCGAGGGCTGCGCCTCCTTGGCCTGCAGCACGAGCGGGTCGCTCCCCTCGCGCCCAACGAGGAGGAACACCCAGGCGCGCGTGCCGACGCTGCCAACGCCGACGACCTTGCGCGCCATGTCGACGAAGCGATAGGTGCTGAAGAGGTAGCGATGGTCGGGCTCGAGGCTCGCCACGTACTCATCGAGCAACTCCTGCACCCAGCCGGTCTCGTCGCGCGCGTCGGCGGGATCGAACAGCTCGCGCAGCGGCACGAGCAACGGAGGGACGCTGCGAAACCGCAGCTCGCCGTCGACGCGCTCGGTGAGCTTCTTCACAGCTCGCAGGCTCGTCTTGCGCCGCGCCTTGGCGAACGGCTTGGCGAACACGATCCGGCCCTTCGCTCCCAGTTTCCCGCCGAAGCGGTCGACGAGCTCGCTGGCGTTGATGCGCTCATACCACACGTCGAGATGGCTCTCCCTGGCAAAGGCGCGCATCCCCTCGCGGTACTCCCGCACGCAATCGGTCACGATCCAGCGCCGCCGGTCGGCCGGCAGGCCGTCGTCGCGGCCCGCGATCTCGGCGCTCGCGGCCAGCCGCTTGACATCCCACTCCCACGGCCCGGGGAGCGTCTCGTCGAAATCGTTCGGTCCGAAGATCAGCCTGCGGTCCGGCGCCGCGAAGCCACCGAAGTTCGAGAGGTGCGCGTCGCCGCAGGCCTGCACGAAGATGCCCGAGTCCGGCGTCTTGGCCAGGTCGGCCGCCATGATCGCCGCTGCGCCGCGGTAGAAGGTGAACGGCGAGACGAGCATCCGTCCGTAGCGGATCGGCACGAGCTCCTGTACCCGCGTAGCTGCCTGAGCGGTGAGCACGGCAATCGGGTCGGGGCGGTCGCGAGCCGGCGCCCAATCGCCGTGGACCGAACGCGGCGCGGGCCGCCGGGCAGCCCGTCCGCGCTCTGCCGACTCCCCGGATTGCAGCCTTGACTGAGGCGAGTCAGTCATTTCCATCCTGGCGGGGACGATACCGGCGTCGGTCCTCGGTGGTGGCCGGCGCGCCGCGCCGCCGGGGTCCACGGCACAGGCGGCGACGGATCGACGCGCTGGTCTCTCGATTAGAGATCTAAGCGTTTGATATCGTTGCTTTCGCCATCGTCAGATGGTCCCCGCCCCCGACAGGCCTCGAAAGGACCCCGACATGAACGGCAGCTTGACCAACCGGGTGGCGCTGGTCACCGGAGCAAGTCGTGGCATCGGCGCGGCCACGGCGCGCGCCCTTGCCCGGAAGGGCGCCGCCGTCGCGCTGGCAGCGCGCGACGCGGATCGGCTGGACGCCCTCGTCGCGGAGATCACCGAAGCGGGCGGGCGAGCGCTCAGCGTCCCGGTGGATGTCGGCGATGCCGACGCCGTCGAGGGGATGGTCGCGCGCACGGTGGACGCCTTCGGCCGCCTCGACATCGCGTTCAACAACGCCGCCGGCGGGGGGCACCCCCCCACACCCCTCCCCGATGTCGGCGTGCACGAGTTCGACAGCGCCTTCGCGATCAACCTCCGCGGAACGTTTCTCTGCCTCAAGCACGAGATCCCCGCGATGCTCTCGAGCGGCGGAGGCTCGATCGTGAACATGACCTCCACGGCGGGCCTCGAGGGGGTCGGCGGGCTGGCTGCCTACGTCTCGACCAAGCATGGGATCGTCGGGCTCACGAAGGTGGCCGCGCTCGAGTACGCCGCCCGCGGCATCCGCGTCAACGCCGTCGCGCCCGGACCGATCCTCACCGAGCAGCTCGAGCGAGCGGGCGCGAGCGCGCAGCAGGGAGCGGCGCAGGCGATGCCCATGAAGCGCGTGGGACGGCCCGAGGAGGTCGCCGCGGCGGTCGCCTGGCTGTGCAGCGACGGGGCATCCTTCATCACGGGCGCGACCATCCCGATCGACGGCGGCAAGCTCGCCGGGATGGCGCCGTTCGCGCGGATGGCGCCCGCGGATTGACGCCGTCGAGGCCGCGCCGCGCACGAACCGCTCGCAGAGAGGCGCGGCTCCGATCCGCGCTCCGGTCAGGAAGGTGCCGCGTTCGCGATCAGGCGCTCGAGCAGTTGCTCGAGTTGCGCGAGCTGCGCGCCGTCGAGACCCTTCCGCAGGCGCCGGTCGAAGGCCATCGCCGCCTTGCGCAGGCGCTGGAAAAGCGCCTCGCCCTCGACGGTCAGCTCCACGAGGTGCACGCGACGGTTGCCCGGATCGCGGCGGCGCGTCAGGAGCCCGGCATCCTCCATCGCATTGAGATGATGCGTGAGCGTCGCCCCCTGTATGCCGACGGACTCCGCGAGCGCGCGCTGGTTGGCCGGCGGCTGTGCCTTCAGCGAGAGCAGTACGAGCCACGTCGAGGTGGAACCGCCGGCGGCGGCGAGCGCGTCCTCGAACGCCCGTCCGACCGACTTCGAGGCGCGCGCCAGCGCGAGCCCGATCGGCGGACGGGGAGGTCCGGGCATCGGCGCATCATATCGCCGACCGATAGCGATCGAACCGTTCGACGTTGAGTGCGCATCGACCGCGGTTGAGCGGCACGCCGAACTGGGTAGGCTCCGGTATCAAGGAAGAGGAGGGGAACGTTGGCGTTCATCAGGATCGTGCGGCCACCGCAGCTCAGCCAGGAGGTATACGACTCTGTCACGTCCGAGCTCGACCTCGAGCGCGAGCACCCGCTGGGGCTGATCTCCCACGCCGCCGGCGAGGCCGAGGGCTGCTGGCAGATCGTGGAGATCTGGGAGTCGGAGGACTACGCCCAACGCTTCGATCGAGAGCGCCTGGCTCCCGCGGTCGAAGCGGTGACGGGGCGTCCGCCTCGGGGCGACGCGCAGACCATCGGGTTCGAGCTGCACGGTCTGGTCACGCCTTGAGCCCGTCGTGGCCGAGCCGGAGGAGCCCTTTTTTCCCGCATAGAGCGAATCTTCTGTCGCGGCCGACGTGCCTGTCGCCGCTGTGAGGTTAGTTTCGAGGCATGCGTCTTGCGACCCGCATCCCCGATTCGGCCTCGGGACCCCTTCCGCAGACACAGGCCGCCCTGGATTACGCGACGACGGTCCACCGCGGACAGCGGAGAGATGACGGTGCGCCGTTCGTGGAGCACCTTCTCGACGTCGCGGCGCTGCTCTACGGGGTGGCCGCTCCGGACCACCTGATCGCGGCCGGCGCCCTGCACGACGTCCTCGAGAAGACTCCCGCGACCGCTTTCGACCTGCGGCGGCGCTTCGGGAGCACGATCGCCTCGCTGGTGCTCGCGGTGACCGAGGACGAGCGCATCGACGGCTACAACGAGCGCAAGCGTGCGCTTCGCCGGAAGGTCGCGGCTGCCGGCGACGAGGCTCTGATCCTGTTCGCTGCGGACAAGGTCTCGAAGGCTCGTGAGCTGCACGCGCAGCCCGTGCCGTCCTGGGGACGTGCGAGGCGCTCCCGGCTGCGCCGGCTGGCGCACTACGAGCGATGCCTGGCCCTCCTGCAGGAGCGGCTGCCCGATTCACCGCTCGTGCTCCAGCTGCGCATCGAGCTTGCACGGTTGCCGAGGCGTCCGTCGCTCTCGCTGATCTTCGGCCGGCGCGCGGAGCAGGCCCAGCTCTAGCACTCCCGCGACGGCACGAGGGGCCCGGCGGCCCGCACGCGGCCTCAGCGGCCTGCCGCGCGCTTCTGCCAGGCCTGCGTCATCGCGATGCGCTGGGAGATCGTCGGGTGATCGGCGTAGAGCACGTACGCCCACGCGGGCGGCTCCGGGTCCGAGAGGCTCGTCGTCGCCAGCCGTGCGAACAGGCTGCGTGCAGTCGCGGGTTCGTGGGTCGCCTGCAGCGCCGACCAGTCCGCCTCGGTCTCCTCGTGGCGCGAGACGAGCGTCCAGAGCGGGAGCGTGAGCAGCTGGAGTGCGACGAACACGAGCAGCGCGAGTGGCACGGCCTCCGGACGGGCGAGGCCTCCCCGCCGGCGCGTCGCCAGCGCGACGAGTGCCGTGGCGGGAAGCAGGAACAGGGCAAGCCAGCCCACGCGCCGCAGGAGGTGGCCGTGGGCGATGTGACCGAGCTCGTGCGCCGTGACGATTCGTATTTCCTTGCGGCTGAAGCGCCCGTCGAGCAGCGTGTCCCAGAGCACGACGCGACGCGTCGGGCCGAGCCCGACGGCCTCGGCGTTCGGCGCGGTCACCGACCGGGAGACGGTCTGCTCGAGGACTTTCGTGTCGGGGACTCGCTCGATCACCGCCAGCGAGCGGGCATCGGCGGCGACCGTCGGGTCGCGCAGCCCGTGCGTGTTAGGGATCAGATAGATGCTGAGGAAGGTCGAGAGCAGCGCCAGGCCGGCAAACAGCGGGGCGGCCGCGAGCCACCACCACCTGCGGAGCGCACCCGCCAGGGCCATTGCGATCGCGAGCGCCAGCGCTACGAAAAGGAAGCGACCACCCAGTGCAAAGAAGCTGCTGAACAGGGAGGCGACGTAGCCCTCGTGGGAGACGCCGTGGCGGCGCTCCCACCAGACCGCGGCGAGCCCGAACGGCACCTGCGCGAGCCACACGAGCGCGAAGCCGAGCATCCCGAGGAGGATCCCCGAGCCGATCCGCCCGGCAGCGGACTCGCGCAGCAGGCGATGGCCGCGCCAAGCGTACGCGGCGAGCACTGCGAGCAGCGTCACGCTCGCGAGGAGCTCGTCGATCTCGAGGAAGCGATCGAACGAGGCGCTCGCTCGCAGGAAGCTGCTCGAGAAGAAGCGATGGGGATCGACCCTCGGGAGCGGCAGACCGCCGGGGACGCTCGAACGCCACAGCTCATGCGCGGCGAGCGCCCACAGGCCCGCGGCGGCGACGAGCGCGATCGCGGCAACCACGAGGACGGGGCCTCGGCGGCCAGCGCGATCGCCGAGCCCCGGCACCGGCTCGCTCAGTCCACGAGCGCTGGCGTCGACGCCGGCGCCAGCGCTGTGAGTCCGGGCATCCGGCACGGTCCCGTGTACGGGTAGGCGTCTGTCAGCAGGAACGTGTAGCCGTTCACCTGAGCCGTGTAGCGCAGCGCGTGCGCTCCGGCGTTGCGCAGACTCCGCGGCATCCTGCCGGTCACGAGCGCTGCGAACCACGCGAGGAAAGCCACCGTCCAGAGCACCGACCCATACGCCGAGGCGGCAAGCCACGCGGGCAGCGCGAGCAGCAGCCGGAACGCGACGGTCCAGCGGTTCTGGCGCGCTCGCGCCGCGACCTCGAGTTCGGCGGGGTAGCTGTCGGCGCGCCCTACGAAGCCCGGGAAGGGGTTGACGACGAGCAAGATGAACGCGTACACGTGGGTCTGGTAGCGAACGTACGCTGCGAGGAAGCGGTGAAGAGCCTCCGGCGACTCTCCACGCACGAGCGTCGCCAGCCAGTTCGCGATCGCGACGAGGAACGCGAGGACCGCCCACAGCGTCAGCCACACGAGGTGCGGGAACGCGAGCAGCAGCCTGAAGAAGACCGTCAGGCGGCTGCGCCGCAGGTCGTCGTCGATCCGCATCGCGATCGGGTCATCGCGGCTCGGGAGCTCGCCGAGCAGGACCTCCGGGTCGCAGTCGGGATAGCGGCTCGTGAGCACCAGCAGGTAGGCCCAGAGCTGTGCGCCGTACGCGACCCCCCAAGCGACCGCGTCGCGCAGTCCCCGTGGCATCCGCCTGGCCGCGAGGGCGGCGAACCAGCCGAGGATCGCGGCTATGTGCGCAACCCCGAACGCGTAGTAGAACGTGCCGCCGCCGCGTCCCGAGCCCAAGCGGTTGTATCCCGCGCTCGGCGCCCCGAAGAGCGAGGCGACGAGGAGCAGCGCGGGCAGCGCGAGCAGCAGGCGGAAGGCGACGGTCAGGCGACGCTGGCGCTCGGGCACGGCGATCTCCACGTCGACCGGGTATCCGGGCCGCCCGTCGAACTGCGGATACGGGTCCGCCGCCAGGTACAGGTACGAGTAGACGTGCGTCGCATATTTCACGTAGAGCGACAGGAAGCGATGGAGCCCCTCCGGCGGACGGCCGACCACCAGCGTCGCGGTCCAGTTGGCGAGCGCCGCGAAGAAGGCGCCGACGCTCCAGATCCCGAGCCAGATGCTGTGCGGGATCACCAGGATCAGGCGAAAGCCGACGGTCAGCCGCTTGCGGGCGAGGTCGTCGGTGACGACCAGACGGACAGGATGCTCGCTCATCTGGTTCAGCCGGCGAGCGCGGGCGACGGCGCACGGCCGTCGAGGAGGCTCCTCGCGCAGTCGACGATCGTCTCCTCGATCGGACGCGGCGTCCAGCCGGCGCGTCGCCTGGCGTTCTCGACCGAGTAGGTCGTCCTCTGCCCGAGCTCGCCGACGACCGATCGGATCTCCGGGTCGAAGCGCGCCATGACCCGCACGGCGAGGTCGGGCACGCGCCTCCGCGGCACCTTTCGCGCCTGCTCTCCGAGTTCGCGTCGGAGTATCGCGCCCACATCGCTGAGCCACAGGAACCATGGAGCTGCGATCAGCCGCTGGCCGGCAGCCTCGGGAGCTGTCATCGCAGCGACCTCGAGCGCGGCGACGTCGCGGACGTCGACGAAGCTGAAGCCGAGCCGCGGCACGCCCGGCATGCGCCCGGTGAGCATCCGCTCGACGGCCTGCAGCGAGTAGGAGCGGTCTGCTCCCAGCAGCGGGCCGATGATCGCCCCGGGCTGCACCGTCACCAGTCGCTCGCCGGCATCGCGGCTCCGCACGTAGTCCCAGGCGGCGAGCTCGGCGATCGTCTTCGAGCGCGTGTAGGGCGTGAGGCGCGTGTCCTGCGGATCGCTCCAGTCTGCCTCTGTCAGCGCTCGGCCATCCGAGCTCTCCGCGGCGGCGCCGTTGCGGACCGCGGCGACCGAGGAGGTCACCACCACGCGCTTGACACCGGCATCGAGGCTCGCGCGCAGTACGCGCAGCGTGCCCTCGCGGGCTGGGACGATCAGCTCGTCGGCATCCTTCGGCTGCGACGGGGGAAACGGCGATGCGACGTGCAGCACGTAGTCGCAACCGTCCACCGCCTCGGCCCATCCCGTATCCGAGGTCAGGTCGGCGGCGTGGAAGGTGAGCCGATCGCCCATGTCGACCTGGGATCCCACGCCGGCGCTGACCTCACTCGCGCGGGCGAGGTCACGGACGGTCGCACGCGCTCTGTATCCCTGCCTCAGCAGCTCCACGAGGCACCAGCCGCCGAGGAAGCCCGACCCGCCCGTCACCAGCACCGTCTGCTCTCCCGCCATCGGTCCGCTCCCTTGGTTGGCGCTGTCAGCCACCTGCGCGACGAGACGCCGCGGTGCGAGGGATACCACGCTCAGGCCGAAGGCGACGTCTGGCGGCTCTGTGCCCGTGTGCGCGCGGCCCCGCGGCTCGCCGTCAGCGCCGGTCGACGTGAACCGATCGCGCCCGCTCCACGGCGGCGATCAGCGACGTGCGCCTGCGCGCGCGTGGTTCGACACCCGGAATCGAGCCACCCTCGGCGCGCCGCACGTCCTGCGCGGCCTCGAGGAGCTCCTGTACATATCGCTGAATCGTCGCCGAGGTCGCCCGGCGATGTCCGCCTGAAGTCATGTTTCTCCGCCTTTCGTGTGGCGCTCGCACCCCGCCGTGCTGCGCGTGGCGGATCTCAGAGCTGTGGGCCATGCAGGTAAGACACCGGCCGGCAAAGACCCTTCCCCACGCGGTGAGAAATCGACGTTGGGGACGGTGACGAGCCGCTCACTGCTCCATTTCGGCCAACCGCCCCCGTCCCCGGCGCGTTCGCGATCACGCCGGCGCAACCGGAACCGTCACGCGTTTCCGTCGCCGTCGCTCGAGCCGCCGTTGTTGTCGGTGTCCCTGTCTCCGCCGTTGTGCTGCGGAATGGCACTCGAGGAGTGGTGCGAGCGGTGGTGATGGCGATGGTGCGTCGCGGCACCCGCCGGAATTGCTGTGACCGCGCTTGCGCCCAGGACGAGCGCTGCCGCAGTGATGACTCTGACGAAACGGCTGATGGACATTTGGGTTGCCTTTCGGTGAATGGTGAAGCCGCACGAGGCGCTTACTCACACCAGACACTTCCCTCACGGAGTTCCTTTCTAAAGAGCCAGTAATTGTTCCCGGCGCGTGTCGACGGCCCGTGGCCGAGGATCCGTAGCCGCCCGGTCGGAGGCGTGCCGGCCACGGGCGAAACTCCGCCGGGGCGGGACGCGCAGCCTCGCGGGACCGCGCGACTCCCGGCGGCCGACCGATGAGGAATCGGGACCGGGGCCGTCTGTTGGTAAAGATGGCCGTCGGACACCGCGACCCGGAAGGAAGCAGATGAGCTCAGCAGCATCGGATGGGCGGGCACGCTGGTTTGCGCTTGCCGTGCTCTGCCTCGGCTCGCTGATGATCGTGCTCGACACGACGATCGTGAACGTGGCGCTGCCGTCGATCAAGAAGGACCTTCGCTTCAACGAAACGTCGCTGGCATGGGTCGTGAATGGCTACCTGCTGACGTTCGGCGGGTTCCTCTTGCTGGGCGGGCGACTGGGCGACCTGTTCGGGCACCGCCGCCTGTTCCTCTGCGGGATCGCGCTGTTCACGCTCGCGTCGCTGGCGTGCGGCTCGGCGACGAGCCAGGGCGCGCTCGTCGCTGCGCGTCTCGTCCAGGGCTTCGGCGGCGCGATCGTCTCGGCCGTCTCGCTCTCGCTGATGGTCTCCCTGTTCCGCGAGCCCGACGACCGCGCGAAGGCGATGGGCGTCTTCGGGTTCGTCGCCGCGGGCGGCGGCACGCTCGGAGTGCTGCTCGGCGGGATCCTCACGGATCTGCTGACCTGGCACTGGATCTTCCTCGTGAACGTGCCGATCGGCGCCGGGGTGGCCGTGCTCGCGCTGCGGTTGCTGCCCGCCGAGCGCGTCTCGGGCGGGCCCCGGCGGCTCGACGTTGCCGGCGCGGTGACGGTGACGGCGGCTCTGATGCTCGCCGTGTACGCGATCGTCAACGGCAACCAGGCCGGCTGGACCTCCGCGCGTACGCTCGGACTGCTCGCCGCGTCCGCCGCGCTGTTCGGCGGCTTCGTCTTCGTGGAGTCGCGAACCGCCTCACCACTCGTCCCGTTGGGCCTCTTCCGCCTGCGCAATCTCGCGACGGCGAACGCCGTGGGCGTCCTGTGGGCGGGCGCGATGTTCGCCTGGTTCTTCCTCTCCGCGCTCTATCTGCAGCTCGTCCTCGGATACACCCCGCTCCAGGTCGGGCTCGCGTTCCTGCCGGCGAACCTGATCATGGGAGCGTTCTCGCTCGGCATCTCCGCGAGGCTCGTGATGCGCTTCGGCGTGAAGCTTCCGCTCGTCGCGGGACTGTCGCTCGCATCCGCCGGGCTCGTCCTGTTCGCCCGCGCGCCCGTCGGCGGCGACTTCCTCCTCGACGTGCTTCCCAGCATGACCCTGCTCGGTTTCGGCGCTGGAATCGCCTTCAACCCCGTGTTGCTCGCGGCCATGGGTGACGTCGAACCGAGCGACTCCGGTCTCGCGTCGGGTCTCGTCAACACCTCCTTCATGATGGGCGGCGCGCTCGGGCTCGCGCTGCTCGCGAGCATCGCCGCCTCGCGCACGAGTCACCTGCTCGCCTCCGGCCTCAGCCGGGCGGCGGCACTCGACGGCGGCTACCACACGGCGTTTCTGATCGGCGCGCTATTCGCGGCGCTGGCGGCGGTTCTCGGGGGGCTGCTGCTCGAGTCCAGAGGCGGCGCGACCGAGCCCGATCGGAGCCCTGGAATGAGCGCGGACGCCTCACGCGCGCAACCTGAACCGGGGAGCTGATCGGCCCTCCGCGCGTCGCTCGGCCGGCTAGGTGAGCCGCTCTACTGCGTAGGCGGCCAGCTCCGACGGCGCCCCGGCGGCGCTGAACGGCCGCCGCCTCGCCCTCACAGATGCCGCGTCGAGCTCCCTCAGGGTCCTGTCGGAGACGATCACCTCACCCGGCTCGGCAGCCTCGGACAGGCGCGCGGCGATGTTGACGTCCACGCCGAAGTAGTCACCTCCGATCCTCCGCGGGCGACCAAGATGGATGCCCGTTCGCAGCCGCGGCGTATACCCGTCGACCTCGACCGACGCAATTCGCGCGCGCGCCTCGAACGCCGCCTCCGTGGCGCTGCGTGCGTCCCGGAAGGCGCCCATCAGCCCGTCGCCGAGCCGCTTGACCACTTCTCCGCGCCGCTCGAGGATCGGCGGCTCGATCGCCTCGCTGACTGCCCGCAGCAGCACGATCGCAAGCTCGTCACCCGCCTCCAGGGCCCAGCTCGAGAAGCCCACCAGATCGGTGAAGAGCACCGCGACGTCCACCTCGCCGCGACCGCGGCCCCGGGACTCGGACATTCGCTGCCATCCCTGAAGCACCGCAAAGCCGAGCTCGCCGAGCACGCCGGGCCGCTCGGCCCGCACTACGGCCAGCTGACGCGCGGCCAGATCTGCGGGGCGCCCGCGGGCGGTCGACAGCCGATCGTCGATCTCTTCCTCGCCGAGTGCGACATGGCGCGTGCGACGCGCCGCCCCGACCAGGCTGGGATGGCGGTTCAGCCGGCGAACCGTTCCGACCAATCGCCGTGCCCGGCTCTCCTCCACTTCGGCCGGATCCTAGTTGCATCGCCCGGTGCCGGGCGTCCACGCGAGCGCGGACACCCGGCACCGGCTCGCGGTTCAGCTCTGCAGCCGCTGCGCGAAGCGCCGCAGTCCGACGCCCCAGCCGTCGGCTGAGCCGACGGCATCGCGCATCCGCTCCCACCCTTCTCCGTGACGCTCGATGTTGCGGTGCTCGAGCTCGACGCGCGTCCGCTCGCCGTCTTCGGGGACGAACCGGACTTCGACCTCACTCGTCTGCTCGGGATCGGAGGCGATCTTCCAGTCGAGCGTGATGTCCCAGCTGAAGACGACGCGCACCGGCGGCTCGTATGCGAGCACGCGAGCCCACCGCGACTCGCTCCCGTCGACGCCGCGGTCGATCACGTGACCACCGACACGGGGCTCGAAAACCATCTCGGCGAGCTCGGCGCCGAGGATGTGGTGCTCGGGCGGCCACCAGCTCCCGATGTCGTTGGTGAACACGTCGAATGCCCGCGCGGCGGGGGCGTCGACGACGATCGACGTCTTCACAGAGGTGCCTGCTACTTGGGTTGTCATGCGTTCTCCTTGGGGGTTTGGCTCTCGACGGCCTCCTTGAAGGCGCCGAGACCCTGGTTCCAGAACCGCTCGAGGTAGGTGCGAACAGCACCGACGCCGGCCGGGTCCACTTGATAGATGCGACGGTTGCCGACGGCCGTGTCGCTGACGAGCCTCGCGTCCTTGAGCACCCGGAGGTGCTGCGAGACGGCGGGCCGGCTGACGGGCAGCTCGCGCGCCAGCTCCCCGACGGATCGCGGTCCACCGGCGAGCTGCTCGAAGATGGCTCGCCGCGTCGGGTCGGCGAGCGCGGCGAATCCGTTGGCTTGGTAAGGCGTCACTTACGGTAAGCATACACTTACGGACACCCGTGTCAAGCCCGAGCCCGCGTTCGCCGACGAGGCTCGCGGCGCTCGACGCCCGGCCCGAGACCCGGCGGGCGGCTTCGTCGCCCACCGTTGGCGCAATCGGTACGAGTCCGTTCGCCGGACGATGCGAGCAGACGCGTGATAGGTTCCGCGCGCAGGGCGTCCCAGATGCCATCAACGCGTCCGAGAGGGGTCGAGGACATGGTGCGGAGAGTCGCGGGCAGTGCTGTCGTGTCGATGCTCGTCACGGTTGGCGCGCTCGGGTTGGCGCCGGCGGCGGGAGCCGCCACGACGACCCAGCTGCTTCTGAGCCAGGGGGCCGCGTTCTCGCTCCTCGGGCATTCCTGCGGTGGCATCCAGGAGCACGGCTACGCGACCGGCTTCGGCTCCGGCGGCTACCCGACGGGCGACGTCTACATGCAGACGCGCTGCGGCGGCAGCGGCCGCGGAGGCGGCTACAAAACCACGACGTACTCGGCGTGGGCGACCGCGACGTGGGACTGGTACGGGGGAACCCGCAGCTTCGCACGGCTCGAAGGGCCCGCCGAAGTGAGCACCAGCTTCTCGGCCGAAGACGGCTTCGGCGACCGCGTCTACAACACGACGGCGGCCGCGTACCTGGAAACGACCTCGCCGCCCGTCGTCCCCCCCGCCGCGCCGAGCGGCGTGACGGCGGCCCAGTCGAACATCGAAGTCGGGGAACACCTCGAACTGCGCTTCCAGGTCGGCTGGACGCCCGCGCCTGACACCGCCGCGCTGATCAGCTCCTCGACGGTGACGGCCACACCGGTCGGCTCGGGCGCGCCCGTCCTCAACACGACCGTCAGCGGTGGCGGCAGCACCGCGATCGTCGGGCCGCTCGCGCCGCTCACGACCTACCGCATCACCGTCACGAACACCGACGCGGAAGGCACGAGCGCGCCCAGCGCGCCGATCGAAGCGACGAGTCCGAACGCGGACGGTGAAGCACCCGGCGAACCGCCGCCCACGCCGCCCGACTTCGGGCGCTGCGTGAAAGTCGCGGGGAACGGCGAATTCACGACCGCGAGCTGCCAGGTCGAAAGCACCACACAGACCGGCAACTACGAATGGGTGCCGGGGGTCGAAAAGGGAGGCTTCACGACAGCGCTCAAGCCGGCCACCGCCATCAAGCTGGAAGCGGCGAAGAGCAAGGAAAAAGTGACCTGCACCGGCGAGTCGGGGGCCGGGCAGATCACCGGATCGAAAACGGTCGGCGCCGTGACGATCACCTTGACGGGCTGCGAAAGCCTCGGCGGCAAGTGCACGACCTCCGGCCTTGGCGGAGGCGAAGTCCAGACGGCGACGCTCGAAGGCGTGCTCGGGGTCGAAAAGGTCACGGAAGTGGCGGGCAAAGAAACCGTCCACGCGGCGCTCGACCTCCACCCCGCCCCCAAAGCCGGGCCGCTCCTGCAATTCACATGCAGCACGAACGGCATCTGGGCGCTCAACGGCTCGCTCATCGCGCCTGTCGCCTCGGGCAAAACGGTCAAGACGACCGCCTTCAAGCTCGTCGCGAGCGGCGGGCGGCAGAAACCCGAATCCTTCGAAGGCGGCGTGCGCGAAGTACTCGTCAACGAACTCGCCGAACAGGTCGGCGTCTCGCTCACCGCTACGCAGAGCAACGAGGAAGCGGTCGAGGTGAACACGGTCGTATAGCCGCCGCACTGGCAACCCCGCGCGCGACGGAGATCGTCGAAAGCATGGACTGATCCCAAACGAGGTCTCCGCTCGCCGACCGTCGAGCGCGAAGGGGTTCAAACTGACGGCCGTGAGGACTCTTGGTGGGTGAGCTCCGGCCGCAGGCGGGCGAGCAGCAGCAGCCGCGCGGGCTGAGCGAGGCGGAGGCGGCCGGCCGCCTCGAGGCGCGCGGCAAGCTGCCGCGCCAGAGCTCGAGCCGCTCCTACGCGAGCATCGTCCGCGCCAACACGCTCAACATCCCCAACGGGATCCTGCTGTTCTTCGGCGTGCTGACGCTCGCGTTCGCGTCCTGGCGCGACGCGCTGTTCCTCGGGATCCTCGTCTCGAACGTCGCGATCGGCTCCTTTCAGGAGATCCGCTCCAAGCGCGCACTCGACCGGCTCGCGGCGCTCGTCGCGCCGGACGCCAACGTCGTCCGCGACGGGGTCGAGCGGCGGGTGCCCGTCGATCAGGTGGTCGTCGGCGATCTCGTCCGCCTCGCGGCGGGCGACCAGGTCGTCGCGGACGGCCGCCTCGTCAGCGCGGACGCGCTCGTGCTCGACGAGGCCAACCTGACCGGCGAGTCCGAACCGGTCGTCCGTGGGGCCGGCGATCCGGTGTGGTCGGGCTCGTTCGCGGTCGAGGGCGACTCGCTGTTCGAGGCGACAGCCGTGGGCCCCGACAGCCGGGCCGAGCGGCTCGCGGCAACGGCGCGCACGTTCCGCCATCCGCGCTCGCCGCTCGAGCGCGCGAACGACCGGCTGCTGCTGCGGATCGTCGCGTTCTCGGCGCCGCTCGCGGTCGCGCTCACGGTCTCCGTCCTCACGAGCGGTGGAAGCACCGCCTCCCACGTCCAGGCGATCACAGCGGGGATCGTCAACCTCGTGCCCGAGGGGCTGATCCTGCTGATCAGCGTCACCGCCGCCGCGTCGGCCTTCAAGATGGCAAGGCGGGGGGTGCTCGCGCAGCAGCTCAACGCGATCGAGTCGCTCGCTTCCGTCGACGTCCTCTGCACCGACAAGACGGGCACGCTCACCGAGCCGACGCCGCGAGTCGTCGCGCTGCTGCCGACAGCGGGGACCGAGGAGGAGACCTTCGCGGGCGCGCTGTCGAGGTACGCGGCGAGCGCGCCCTCACGCAACATCACGCTCGACGCGATCAACGACGCCCATCTGGCGCAGGCGAGCAGCATCCCGGTGGCGGCTCAGGTCCCGTTCTCCTCGCGCCGGCGCTGGAGCGCCCTCGATCTCGACGGCGAGCGCATCGTGCTCGGCGCGCCCGAGCGGTTCACCGGCGCCGGTGAGTCGTTCCTGGCGCGCGCGCGCGAGGAAGCGGGCGCGGGCCGGCGGGTGCTCGCGCTCGGACACAGCGAGCAGCCGCTGCCCGCCGGCGACGCGGACCCGGCCTTCCCGGAGGACGTCGAGCCGCTCGGCCTCGTCGTCCTCGCCGAGCGGCTCAGACCGAACGCCGAGGAGACGGTGGCGTTCTTCGCCGAGCAGGATGTCGCGCTGAAGGTGCTCTCGGGTGATGCGCCCGCGACCGTTGGTGCGATCGCCCGCGACGCGGGCGTGCCCGGGACGCGCCCCGCGCTCGACGGCGAGACGCTGCCCAGCGACGACGAGACGCTGCGCGAGGCGATCCGCTCGGCGCCGGCGGTCGGACGGATCTCCCCCGAGGGCAAGCGCGCGGTCGTGCACGCGCTGGCCGACGACGGCAGCTACGTGGGGATGGTCGGCGACGGCGTCAACGACGTTCCCGCGCTGAAGGAGGCGCGTCTCGCGATCGCGCAGGGATCGGGGACGCAGATGGCTCGATCGGTCGCCGACCTCGTGCTGGTGCAGGATGACTTCGCGAGCGTTCCGGCGATGGTGGCCGAGGGCCGGCAGATCCTGCGCAACGTGCAGCGCGTTGCGCAGCTGTTCGTCACGAAGACCGTCTTCACGGCGGTCGTCGGGCTGGCTGTCGGGATCCCCACGGCTACGTTTCCACTGCTGCCACGGCAGTTCACGATCGCCTCGACGGTGACGATCGGAATTCCCGCCTTCCTGATCGCGCTCGCGCCGAGCTCGGGTCCTTGGCGGCCCGACGGGTTCCTGCGCGCGGTCGCTCGCTTCGCGCTGCCGGCCGGTATCGCGGTCGGCGTGGGCATCGTCGCCGGCTACCTGCTCGCGCGCTACGGGTTCGAACTCAGCCTCATGCGGTCCCGCACGGTCGCGACAGGCATCGTCGTCGTCTGCGGGTTGGCCGTGGTGATGCGGCTCGAGGGCGAGCGCGGGCGCCGGCGGCTGGCGATCGCGGGGCTCTGCACGCTGATGCTCGCGCTCTTCGCACTCGCGCTGCTGATCCCGTTCCTGCGCGAATTCTATGAGCTGGCGACCCCCACGGGCGAAGCCGTGGCGGCGTGGGCGGCGGGCACTGCGATCGGCGTGCTCGGCATGCTCGGCGCGCTGCGAGCGCTGAATATGTGATGTCGCCGCGCACACGGGCGTCTTCTAAGCTGCGCACAGATACCGGCGAGCGCGCGTGGCGGCCGGGAGGGAGACATCGATGGCCGTGAGAGCACACATACAGATCGACCCCGAGCGGGTCGCCGAGCTGACCGAGCGCGAGCTCGCGGCACTGAACGCCCGGACGCAACGGTCGAGGGAGATGTACGAACGCGCGCGCGAGTCGCTCAGCGGCGGCGTCGCCTCCTCCTATCAGCTGCGCGACCCATGGCCGATCTATCTCGTCTCCGGCGAGGGCCCGACGGTGACAGACGTCGACGGGAACCGCTACTGGGACTTCCACAACGGCTTCGGCTCGATGGTGCAGGGGCACGCCCATCCCGAGATCGTCGAGGCGGTGCGCGCGCGCGTCGCGCTCGGAACGCATTTCGCCGCCGTGACCGAGGACACGGTCGCGGTCGCAGAAGATCTGCGCGAGCGTTTCGGACTCGCGCGCTGGCGGATCGTCAACTCGGGCTCGGAGGCGACGATGGACGCGATTCGGATCGCGAGGGGGCTGACGGGGCGCGAGACGATCATGAAGATCTTCGGCTCATACCACGGCCACCACGACGCGGTGATGGTCTCGATCGGCGTGCCCTACGATCAGATCGGCGACCGCGACAACCTCGCCTCGCTGCCCTACGGCGCGGGGATCCCCAAGGCCGTCAGCGACCTCACGATCCCTGTCCCGTTCAACGACGCCGAGGCGATGGAGAGACGGATCGCCGGTCTGGCGGCCGAAGACAGGCTGCCGGCCTGCGTGATCATGGAGGCGGCGATGATGAACCTCGGCGTCGTGCTGCCGGAGCCGGGCTACCTCGAGCAGGTCCGCGAGATCACCTCGCGCCACGGCATCGTGCTGATCTTCGACGAGGTCAAGACCGGTCTCGCGATCGCCGCCGGCGGCGCCACCGAGCGATTCGGCGTCCAGCCCGACATGGTGACGCTCGCCAAGACCCTCGGTGGCGGGCTGCCGTCGGGGGCGATCGGCGGGAGCGAGCAGGTGATGAGCGTTGTGGAGGACGGCAGCGTCTACCAGGTCGGAACCTACAACGGGAACCCGCTCGCGATGGCTGCCGCGCGGGCGAGCCTCGAGCGCGTGATGACACCCGACGGCTACCGTCACCTGGACGCGCTCAACAGCCGCATCCTCGCGGGCTGCGAAGCGGTGATCGAGCGTCACGCGCTGCCCGGCTACGCCGTCGGGATCGGCTCCAAGGGGTGCGTCACCTTCTCGCCCACCCGGATCGTCGACTACGAAACCTTCAAGGCAAACCAGGACGTTGCCGTGACCGAGCTCGCATGGCTCTGGAACATGAACCGCGGCATCTACATGACGCCGGGACGCGAGGAGGAGTGGACGCTGTCGGTGACGCACACCGACGAGGCCGTCGACGCCTACGTGAACGCCTTCGACGAGATGGCGGCGGCGCTCACCGCCGGCTGACGGCGGCGTACTCCTCGGGGAGCTGGGCCGTCATGTCCAGCCACTCCTTCTCGCTGACCGCCTCGCGCAGCGTCGCCAGCACGGCACGCGCGTGCTCGTGTGCCTCCGCCGGGGTGACACCCTCCCGCTCGGCCACGCGTCGCTCGAACTCCGTCAGCGACATCGGCCGCGCGGCCCCGTTGCTGAGCGCGTCGCCTCGCCTGAGCGGCTCGTGCAGCTCAGGCGGCAGCTGCTCGCTCAGGTCCTCGACCTCTCCGCCGGAGATTCGTTCCGCGAGCGTCTCGAGTACGGCGTCGGCGGCGCGCAGCGCCTGCTCGCCGTCGAGCCCGGCTCGCTCGGCGACCAGCCGGAGGAACTCCTCGGCCGGCAGCGGCTCGATCAGCTCACCGCGCGGCAGCAGCGGCGCGAAGCTCTTCGGCAGCTCGGCGATCATGTCGTCGAGCTCATCCGGTGGCACGCTGCGGCTGAGCGCGAGAAGCACGGCACGGGCGTGTCGTTCGGCGGTCTTGCGGTCGACCTCCTCCCGCTTGGCAACGCGGCGGACGAACTCGTCGGCGTCGAACGGCTCGGCGGCGGTGTCGGTGCCGAGCCACGGGCCGAGCTCGTCGGGTAGCTGTTGTCCCAGGTCGCGTGCCTCGCCGGCCGAGAGGCGCTCCGCGAGCGTCTGGAGGACCGCGTGGGCGGCCGCCTCGGCGTCCCCGCGCCCGACGCCGGCTGCCTCCTGGACGATCGCCATGAACCGCTCGTAGTCGACTCCGGGATCGCCCATGGCGGGACCGGGCCCGCTCACGCCCGCTCGCCACCCTCGTCCAGCATGCCGTGCAGGTGGGCCGCAGCGAGCTCGATGTCGCGGTAGTCGCGCTGGCCGGCTCGCGACTCCGCGGCGAGGACACCGCAGCGATGCACGTCGCGGAAGTCGCCGTAGGGGAACTTGTAGTGGCCCTTGGTCTCGCGGTTCTGCTCGCGGTCGACCCCAAGGTGCCAGCGCCCGTAAGCGGTCCATCCATGCTCGGCGATGAATTCGTTCTCCTGCTCGGCGGAGGGCTGATGCTCGCTCCAGGCATCGCGGTCGTCGATCACGCGGTGCCCCGCACGGATCAGCTCCTGGGCGTACTCGTATGCCGTTCGATTGAGCTTGACCGTTCCGGCGTTTGTGTTCACCGACACAGTTCCCTCCTTCGGGTCGCCTGCGCCGTCCATTAGGACGGAGGCGCCAGGGGCCAAGGCATCTGGCCCAGCGGCCGTGGTCGCTCGGCTGCAGCGGTCCGCCGCGGCGCTCATGGCCGGCATGCCTTCCGCGGGGGCCGCCGTGCGGGTGATCGGCAGGCCGAGCTGCACAGCTTCGCTGTCCATGGCCCTGCAGATGCCCGAAGCGCCCCCCAGCCATGCACGGTCGCCGGAAGACCGTGTCGGCGGCGTCGACTGCACGGTTGTTCGATGCCGCACGTGTGCGGCATCGCCGGCAGGCGCATGCGCCTGCCGGTGGAGGAGCCGCATGCGGCTCCTCCCGGGGCCGCGCATGCGCGGCCCCGCCGACAGGACGTGAGGCCTACCAGCCGATGTGGCTGAACATCATTTCGGCGCCCTGCTGGAGGAACAGGCCGCCTTCGTAGCTGCGGTACTCGTGGTGCGCGGTGTCGCCCGCGTTGAAGCCCTGGCAGATGGCGTCTTTCAGCCGGCACCAATCCCCGAGGCGGTTGTTGATTTTCGAGCTGTAGTTGCCCCGCTCGGTGAGGATGCCCCAATGGTTCGGGTCGTAGTTGCCGCGGGCGGTGGCATGGTCGTCCTTGCTGAAGCGCGGGTCGCTCGTGGCTGCGCAACCCGGGCCAGCGCAAGACGATCGCGCACGAGCTGGGCGTGCATCCGCAGACCGTCCGCTACCGCATGTCGCGACTGCGCGAGCTCTTCGGATCCGCGCTCGACGATCCCGACGGCCGCTTCGAGCTCGAGCTCGCGCTGAGGGTCGAGCCCTACGCGCAGCTCGCGACGGGCGAGCCCGGAGACGGCCGGCTGGAGCCCCGTCGGGACACTCAGGTTTCTCTCAGCAACTCCTAAGATCGCTCCCAACCGCAGCGGCTCTCATTGCAGTCACACGGCAGGCTCAGCTGCCGCAAGACGAAAGGCGTGAGAGTCATGGTGGCGAGAAGGGAGAATCACGAGATGAGCGATGCCGCTTCAGATCATCGTGTGCTGGTGGTCGACGACGAGCCCAACATCGTCGAGGTGGTGACGATGGCGCTGCGCTTCCAGGGGTTCGAGGTCGAGAGCGCCGCGACCGGACGCGAGGCGCTGGCGGCGGTCACGAAGTTCAAGCCGCATCTGATGGTGCTCGATGTGATGCTCCCCGACATGGAGGGCTTCGAGGTCGCCTCGAGGCTCGGCGCGCAGCGAGCGGGCGTGCCGATCATCTTCCTCACCGCGCGCGACGCCACCGAGGACAAGGTGCGCGGCCTGACGGGCGGCGGCGACGACTACATGACCAAGCCGTTCAGCCTCGAGGAGCTCGTGGCGCGCATCCGCACGATCCTGCGCCGCAGCGGCCAGGCCTCGCCCGAGTCCGGGCGCCTGGTGTTCGAGGATCTCGAGCTCGACGAGGAGTCGCGCGAGGTGACCCGCGGCGGCGCGCCGATCGAGCTGACGGCCACCGAATACCGCCTGCTGCGATACCTGATGCTGAACCCGCGCCGCGTGATGACGCGCGCGCAACTGCTCGACCACGTCTGGAACTACGATTTCGGCGGGGACGGGCGCGTGCTCGAGACCTACATCAGCTATCTGCGCAAGAAGCTCGACGCCCACGGACCATCATTGATCAGGACCGTGCGCGGCGTCGGCTACGCACTTCAGGCCCCGCGGGGCTGATGGCCTCCCTGCGCGCGCGCGTGCTTGCAAGCGTGCTGGTGCTGGCGGCCGTCGGGCTCGTACTGCTGGCCGCCGTCACCTACGCCGAGCAGCGCTCGTTCCTCGAAGGCCGCGTCGACCAGGAGGTTCGCGGCGCCGGCCCCACCGTCTCGCAGGTGCTCGACCGGCTCGGCCTGCGCCCGCCCGGCAGCTCCCCCTCGCCGGCGCCGGGTACGCGCAGCGGCCACGGCCGCGGGCCCGGCCCGGGCGGTCCCGGGCTGACACTGCCTCCGGGCACATACGGTCAGCGGCGCGATGCCTCGGGGAGAGTCTTGGGACACGAACTGTTCTCCTACGGCCAGGCGGCGCCGCCGGCGCCGAAGATCCCCGCACAGGTACCCGTCGGAAAGCTCTTCACGGTCGGCTCGGCCGGCTCCTCGGGGCTGCGCTACCGCGTCTATGTGAGCCATGACCCAGAGGACACCGGCTTGACGCTCGTGGCGGTGCCGCTGCGGGAGGTCGAACAGAACCTCAACCGCCTGCTGCTCGTCGAGGGGCTCGTGATCGGCGGCGTGCTGCTCGCGCTCGGGCTCAGCGCGTTCTTCGTCGTCCGCCTCGGGCTGCGCCCGCTCGACCGCATCGAGCAGACCGCCGGGAAGATCGCCGGCGGCGACCTCTCGCGCCGCGTCAGCCCCGCGAACACGAGAACCGAGGTCGGGCGCCTGGGGCTTGCGCTGAACGCGATGCTCGACCGTCTGGAGACAGCCTTCGCCGGCAGGACGCGCAGCGAAGAGCGCCTGCGGCAGTTCCTCGCCGATGCCTCGCACGAGCTGCGCACGCCGCTCGCCTCGATCCGCGGATACGCCGAGCTTCATCGGATCGGCGCGACCGAGGACGCGGCCGGGACGGAGATGGCGATGCGGCGCATCGAGGAGGAGGCCAAGCGGATGGGCGTGCTCGTCGAGGACCTGCTCACGCTCGCGCGCCTCGACGAGGAGCCCTCGGTTCGCAGGCAGGAGGTCGATCTCGCGGCGCTTGCCCGCGACGCCGCCGAAGACGCGCGCGCGACCGCGCCGGACCGTGCGATCAGCGTCGACGGCGCAACCTCGGCGATCATCTCGGGCGACCCGCACCAGCTGCGCCAGGTGCTCGCGAACCTCACCCGCAACGCGCTCGTGCACACGCCCGGGGGCAGTCCGATCGAGCTCTCGGTCACACGCAACGGGCAGGAGGTCGCGGTGAGCGTCCGCGATCACGGTCCTGGCCTGCCGGCCGACTCCGAGCAGAACATCTTCGACCGCTTCTGGCGCGCCGAGGGCGGCCGCGAGCGCGGCAAGGCAGGCGCCGGCCTCGGTCTGGCGATCGTGCGCGGCGTGCTCGACGCGCACGGTGGGCGGATCAGCGCAGAGAACGCCCCCGGCGGCGGAGCGCTGTTCGTCGTTCGCCTCCCGCGCTCGGCGCCACAACCCGAGTCCCCCTCCCGGGCCTGAGCTCTGCGCCCCGCGCGTCGGCGGCCCGCCGCTTCAGCCGTGGCGGCCTGCCGCGCCCGCGGAGCGCGTGTCTGCGGGTCGCAAACTGCGGGGTGCGCGCTTGCCTGCCGATCGTGCCCGCCGCTAGGCTCGCACGGATCGTCTCGAGCGACTCCCATCCAAGCCGGCGGAGCGCCCGCCGCCTCAAGGGGCCGGGGCTCGAGGTCCACGACCTCGCCCGCGGCGCGCGCCACCGCCTGATCCTGAGCGGGGAGCTCGACAGGCTCACCGCGCACGACCTCGAACGGGCGGTCTGCTCGGTCTGCGGGCGGCGCACCCGCGGACTGGTGCTCGACCTCCGCGGGCTCACGTTCATCGACCTGTGCGGTCTGCGGATGGTGCTGTTCGCAAGAGAACTCTGCGAGTGGCAGGGCTGTGACTTCGGGCTCGTCTCCATGCCCGACAACGTGCAGCGCGCCTTCGAGCCGGCCAACGTGCTCGACCTCGCCGCCCCCATCCTGGCGGGGAAGCGCTGCGCAGGCGGTTCGCTCCAGTCGTCCTGAGGCTGTCTTCCCCCCTTCGGGACGGCCTCGGGTTGCTGGAGCGGACCGCCGCCTGATCCTCATCGAGTGCCCAGCAGCTCCCCAGCGCGCTCTCAGGCTGCTCGTGTTCGATGACCGAGTGCTCAGCTCGCAGGCGCCCCTCATAGCGACGGCGACCTCGCCGCATCTGTTCTGGCTCGTGAGCCGCGCGGCGGGTATCGCCGCGCTGGTGCTCGCGAGCCTCTCGGTGTGTGCCGGCCTGCTGATGGGCGGCCGTCTGATGAAGGCTCGCGGTCCCGATCTGCGGAGCACCCACGAGGCGCTCTCGCTCGCGACGATCGCGGCGCTGCTCGTCCACGGCCTGACGCTCGTCGGCGACAGCTACCTGCACCCGACGCTCGCCGACGTCGCGCTGCCGTTCCTCAGCGGCTACAAGACGCTCTGGACGACGGCAGGCATCGTTGCGTTCTGGGCGATGGCGATCCTCGGCCTGTCCTACTACGCGCGCGCGCGGATCGGCGTGCAGCGCTGGCGTCGGCTGCACCGCTTCACGGCGCTCGCCTGGCTGCTCGGCTTGGTGCATTCGCTCGGCGAGGGCACCGACGCCGGCCAGACCTGGTTCCTGGCGATGACGGCGATCGTCGTCGTCCCGGCCGTCTGCCTCCTGGCGGCGCGCTGGCTCGGTGCTTCGCGCTCGCCGCAGGCCGCCGCCTGAGGCGGGTGCCTGCCTGGCGGCGATGCGCTCGCTGCATGTAGCTGCCGTGCGCAGCGCAGCGCCGCCGGCGCGCCGGCGCGACTCAGGATCCTCCCAGGCCGGCCGCGCGGAACTCGAACAGCGCACGACGAGACTGCTCTGCATGCAATCCAACGGCCCGATTGGAGCGAACATGGATCATCGCGAGCAACTCAACGCAGAGCAGCAACCGAGCAGGCACAGCGGTCACCTCGACGGACGTGCGCTCGCGGCGGAGCGGCGCGCAGCCATACGCCGGCGCAGGCTTCGCATCCGCAGGCGTGTCGCGGGGCTCGCCGCGGCCCTGTTCTCGGCCGCGTTCCTCGCGGTCTACGTACAGCTCGCCTCCGGGCACGATCCCGCGCTCTCGACGAAGACGAGCAGCTCCTCGACGAGCGCCGCAGCGGTCTCGGGAACGGCGAAGAGCACGCCCGCGGCGAGCTCGCAGGAAACGACAAGCTCCTCCCCCAGCAACACGACCGGCAAATCGAGCGCGACAGGCGAATCGAGCACCGCGAGCGAAACCAGCTCCGCGAGCGGATCCAGCTCCGCGAGCACGCCGGCGCAGTCGAACCAGGCGGCGCCCGTCACCACCTCGCAGTCGTGATCCCCGTGTGCGAGCACAGCGAGGTCTTCGAGTGCTTCGGCTCGAGCTGCGAGGTGCTCGTCGCGGGCGCGGGCCAGGAGGGCTCGGCGGGCGACGCGCTGGCGATGAGCGTGCGCGAGATGCTCGCCTGGCACGGGCGCTTCTCGCGCTTCCTGCCCGAGAGCGAGCTCTCGCAGCTCAACCGCGACCGGCGCGAGGTCGTGCCGGTCAGCCCGATGATGGCGAGGCTCGCCTCGGCGGTGCGTGTCGCAGGCTCGTCGAGCGGCGGGCTCGTCGACGCCACGATGGTCGAGGAGATCGAGCGCTCGGGCTACGCGGGTGACCTGTCCCCGGGCCCCACCCTGGCGTCGGCGCTCGCGCTCGCGCCCGCGCGCAGGCCCGCCGCGCCGGCGAGCTCGCCCGGCTGGCGGCAGCTCGCGGTCGACCAGGCGCACGGGCTCGTCCGGCGTCCCCGGACGCTGCGGCTCGACAGCGGCGGCGTCGCGAAGGGGCTCTTCGCAGACGTCCTCGCCGAGCGTCTCGCCGGGCATGCGAGCTTCGCCGTCAACTGCGCCGGCGACCTGACGCTCGGCGGCTCGCGCGGCGTCAGCCGGGAGATCCGGGTCGAGAGCCCCTTCGACGGCAGCGTCGTGCACACGTTCGAGATCCGGCGAGGCGGCGTCGCGACGAGCGGCATCGGCCGCCGCAGCTGGCTCGGCGAGGGCGGACGGCCCGCTCATCATCTGCTCGACCCCTCGACCGGTCGCCCGGCATTCACGGGGATCGTGCAGGTGACCGCACTGGCCCCGAGCGCGCTTGCCGCTGAGGTGAGGGCCAAGGCCGCGCTCCTCAGCGGGCCCGCCCGCGCGCCCAGGTGGCTGCACGACGGCGGCGTGATCGTGTACGACGACGGCACGCACGATGTGCTCGAGCCGCCGGCAGTCGTGACCGTCGCAGAGCTCTCAGCGTTTCGCCACGCGAGCGCGGCCGCCTAGGAGGCCGCCGTACCGGTCATTCGAGCAGCTCGAGCACTGCCACCTCGACGCGCTTGCGCGTGCGCGTATCGTCGAGGTCGGGACCGTCCTGCGAGCTGCTCAGCGCATCGGCGATCGTGACTCCCGCGTGGTAGCGGTCGATCACGCGCGGGTCGATGTAGGAGGCTCGGCAGACCGCCGGCGTGTTGCCCAGGTACGCGGCGACGGTCTTCACCGCATCGCGCACGATCCGCTCGCGTGCCGTTCTGCGCGACGGTATCTGCGGGACGGCGAGCGCGACGGCCGCGAGCACGGTCGCGTTCCACGTGCGGAAGTCCTTCGCGGTGAACTCTCCCCCGCTGGCTTGCTTGAGGTAGTCGTTGACCTCGTCGGAGTGAACGTCTGCCCAGCGGCCGTCGGAGCGGTAGGCGAAGAGCTGAGCGCCTCCCCCCCGTCGCGCCTTCAGCGACGTGATGATCTCGAGGGTCTGCGTGTCGCGGATCTCCTGCACACGGCGGATGCCGGACTTGGCGAGGTAGTCGAACACGAGCGCGCCGTCGCGGACCGCGACGTGGCGCTTGAGCATCGTCGTCAGACCATAGGATTCGTTGCGTTCGGCGTAATCCTCCGAGCCGATCCTGAAGAAGCCCAGGTCGAGCAGCCGGACGACGCATGCGAGGACCCGCTCGCGCGTGAGCTCCTCTCCCCGCAGGTCCCTCGCGACCCTTCGTCGCAGCCTCGGCAGCGAGCTGCCGAACGCCGTCATCGAGTGGAACTTGAGACGGTCGCGATGCGCTCGCCAGCGGTCGTGGTAGAGGTACTGCTTGCGGCCGGCCGCATCGATGCCCGTCGCCTGCAGGTGCCCCTGCGGGTCCAGGCAGATCCAGACCTCTCGCCACGCCGGCGGGATCGCGAGCTCGCCGATCCGTTCCAGCACCTCCGGATCGTCGATGCGGGCGCCATCCGGGTCGATGTACTCGACCGCGCGGCCGCGCCGGCGGCGACTGATGCCTGGTGACGCGCAATCGGAGCGTCGTAGTCTCGGCACCGGCAGGCTCTACCCGAAGCGCGCCGGAGGCACTCGGCTGGAGGGCCTCGCCGGGTGTTTCGAGCGGCTCTTCAACCCTTCGCCTCGGCGATCGCGTGCGCCAGCGCGGCGCGGCCGTCGTGCAGCACGGGTTCGCCGTGTGAGACGAGCACCCGCTCGATCGGCAGCTCGAGCAGCGGGGCTAGCAGGTCGGCGAGGCCGGGGCGGTTGACGTGTACGTCTTCGAGCCAGCTCTGCGGGCAGAGGCGCAGGCCGACTCCCTCGGGAGCGATCAGGCGGTCGCCGGCGACGAGCGTCGCGACGGACGGCAACCAGTAGAGAGTCTCGCCGGCGCCTCGCAGCGGGCGCTCCTTCACCCCCGCCGGGAGGGCGTTCCAGGCGCCCGGTGTCTGCGCGCGGTAGCGCTCCGCGAGCTCCTCGCGGTCGCGCCGGTGCCAGTGGATCGTCGTGAGGATGCTGACCGGCCGTCCGGCGATTCGCTCGTCGAGCCAGCGAAGGAAGGCGTCGCGCTCCTCGCGGGGCAGAAGCGGATCGATCAGCGTGGCGACCTCGGGCTGCTCGTAGAGCACCGAGCCGACCATCTCCTCCCAGTCGCTCGAGCTTCCCGCGACCGCCGGCGGCTTCCAGTCGGGGTGCGGCGCGGTCCAGCGGAGCAGACCGGGCGCGATCTCCTCCGGGCGCCCAGCGGCGGGTGCGGCACTCACGGCAGCGCAACCAACGCCGAACCGACCGCCGCGACCGCGTTGGCGCCGGCGACCTCCAGCGGCTCGGTGGTGCGCATCGCGCGAGCGAAGATGAACGCACCCTCGAGCAGGCAGAGGATCGAGAGGGCGAGCTCGCGCGCGTTCGCCCGAGGAATGCCCGCGGCGGCGAAGTACGCGCCGGCGGCGTCGATCCAGCTGTCGAACACATCCGCCGTCGCCTCGCGCAACGCCTCGTTGGTGCTCGCGACCTCGAGCGCCACCGTCGCGATCGGGCAGGCGTCGGCGTAGTCGGTCTCGCGCAGCGTCTCCGCCGCGCCCGCGAAGAAGTCGGCGATCGCGGTGACCGGGTCGGGCGCCTGCATCGCGATCGTCGCGAACAGCTCCAGGTAGAGGTCTCCCGACCAGCGGATCACCTCCGCTCCGAGCTGCTCCTTGCCGCCCGGGAAGAAGTGGTAGAGCGATCCGAACGGGGCGCTCGCCATCGCCGCGATCTGCTTGACGCCGGTCCCCGTGTAGCCCTGCCGGCGGAAGAGCTCGGCGCTCGAATCGATGATGCGCTCTCTCGTGCCTGGCACTGCAACCTCCGCTGTCGTGTCTGCGCAGACGATGATAGGCTGCCGCGACTAGAACGATCTATCAAATATCCGGCCCAGCCCCGTATGGAGGTCAAAGATGCCCGCGGTAGAGCTCTCATCCGGCACGATCGAGTACGAGGACACCGGCGGCGACGGGCCGACGATCGTACTCCTGCACGGGCTGATCATGGACGGCTCGCTGTGGCGACATGTCGTCGGCGAGCTGCGCACCGGCCACCGCTGCATCTCTCCTACGCTTCCGCTCGGCGCACATCGCGTTCCGATGCGCGCCGATGCCGACCTCTCGATGGCCGGGATCGCCGCGATCGTCGGCGAGCTGATCGAGGCGCTCGACCTGCGCGAGCTGACGCTCGCGATGAACGACTGGGGCGGCGCGCAGCTGCTCATCGGGGGCCCGCAGGACGCGCGCATCGCACGCCTCGCGCTGTGCTCGTGCGAGGCGTTCGACAACGTCCCGCCGAAGGGCGCGGCGCGCGCGCTCCCGTACATCGCGCGGCTGCCGGGCGGCATGGCGGCGGCGCTGCTGCCGTTTCGCTTCGACCGCCTGCGGCGGCTGCCCGTGACCTACGGGCCGCTGAGCAAGCGCCCGGTGCCTCGCGAGGTGATGGATCGCTGGTTCGCTCCGATCGCAGAGCAGCCGGAGATCCGTCGCGACCTTCGCAAGTACGTGCTCAGCGCCCCACAGGGGCGACGGGAGCTGCTCGCGGCCAGCGAGGCGCTGCGCTCCTTCGAGCGCCCGGCGCTCGTGGCGTGGGCCAGCGAAGATCGCCTGATGCCGCGCGAGCACGGCCGCCGGCTCTCCGAGCTGCTTCCGCGTGCCGAGCTTGTGGAGATCGAGGACTCCTACACGCTGATCCCGGAGGACCAGCCTGCTGCGCTCGCGGGGCATCTGCGAGCGTTGATGGCCCGCTGAGCTGCCGCCGGGCCGGCTCGGCGCCCGCGGCTCTCGGGTTCAGGACGGGTCCTGGGACGTGTAGGGGTCGTCCTCGCCGCGCAGGTCGCGGTATCGGCGGTCGAAGAGCTCGAGCACCGCCGTGACGTCGGAAGGACCGTTGACGGTGTGGCTCACGACGTCGGAGTCGGGCATCGAGGAGAGGGGCTCCGCGTCGCCATGCTCGACGAGCTCGTTGCGCTCGGCAGGTGAGAACCGCAGCGACACGACACCGTTGTCGGGGTCGAGCAGGCCGAGCTCGAGCTGCTCGTAACGGACGACCGCCCCTCCGCCGGGATGCGCCTCGATGTGAACGCCGGGCCACGTCTCGAGCTCGTTCGCGATCTCGTCGACGAGGGCTGCGTCGGGCATCTTCAAGCCAACCTCATGGCGAGAGCGCCACGGCAGCCTCTGCTGTCAGGACGCGGAAGGTGAAGCTCTCGACCAGATACAGATCGACCGTGTCGGCATCGTGGCGCTCGTAGCCGATCGAGAGGTCGTCGCCGACATCGAGCACGAAGTCGCCGCCGCGCTGGCTGACGACGACGGCGCCGTCGACGCCGGGAGCCCAGACGAGCGGACCTCCGATGATCTGTCGCAGGTGCTGGAACAGCGGATAGCCGCCGTGCTCGGTCGTCTCGAGCACACGCGTGTAGGCGTCGGGGCCGAGCGCGAGTCCGTACGGACCGCCGATGCCCGCGCTCAGCAGCACCTCGACGGCATGGGCGACGTGGCGGGGGTAGCGCTCGCAGTCCTCGCCGAGCGAGATCGGGTCGTGCGCCGAGCTCTCGGCGAGGCCGACGATGCCCGCGCCGTGCCATCCGTGGAAGACGGCTCGGTTCTCGCCGGTGGCAATGCGGCGTGCCGCGTCGTCGAGCGGCCCCAGGTCCACGTCGCGCGCGCCGCGGTCGGCGTCTTCGAGCTCGTCGCGCTCGAGCGAGAAGGGAGACCTCAGCTCGACCAGCGCCATGACGCGCCGCTGGGCGGCTGTGAGGCCGTCGCTCGGGGTGTCGGCGAGCGGCTGCACGCGGCCGACGTTCGCGGAGGAGTGCTCCCAGCCATGCGGCCCGGAGAAGTCGACGAGCTTGCGTGCGGCGAGCGCAGGCTCCAGACGCTCGCGGGCCTCGCCACCGAGCAGCTCCCAGCCGGCCTGCGTGATCGGAGCGTGCTCTTGGAGCAGGTGGCTCATGAGGCCAAGCCGCGCAGTCCGCCGATGCCAAGCGACGTGGTTCCGGCCACTGGCGCGCCGCGCTCGGCGGCACCCTCGACGGCCTCCTCCTCGGCCTCCTCGCCATGCTCGACGATGCTGCCCTGCTGGAAGAGGATGCCGAGCGCGATCTCGCGCCAGAGCGGAGTCCGCCGCAGGAGGAACTCGAGGTCCATGCAGAAGTGCTTGAACTCCTCGCCCTGCGCATCGAGCATCACGCCGCGGGCTTCGCGGTCACGCTCCACCGCGAGGCGCTGCTCGTACCAGCCGATCGCTTCGGCCTCCTCTGTCAGCGAGGCGCAGAGTCGCGCGAACGTCCTCGTCTCCTCCGGGAGCTCGTCTGCGGGCTCGTGGTACTGATCAAAGCCCATCGGCGCATCGTCGCACAAGCGGCGCGATCGCGGCCCGCAGCGCGCATCTGTCAGGAGAGGGCTGCGCCTCCCCTCACGAGCCCGGCTGGTCCCCGGCGTCAGGCGCGGGACGCCGGGCCCGAGTGGGGCTGCGCCCCGCCGCACGGAGATCGTCACGATGGGCCTGTGCGCCGCCTGGGACCACCGTTCTCGACGCTGGCGCTGCTCGCCGCGCTGCATCCCCACGCGCGGAACTCGGGTGTCGACTACGCCGGCGTGTTCCTGGCCGCGCTCGCCACTTGGACGTTCGTCCCCGGGCCCGGTGAGGCGGTGCTGATCGCCGCGGGGATCTCCGCGGCGCACCACCACCTGAGCCTCGCCTCGGTGCTGCTGGTGGCCTGGGCGGGGGCGGTGACGGGAGCGGCGCTCGCGTGGGTGTTCGGCATGAAGGCCGGGCGCGCGCTGCTCACGGCTCCGGGACCGCTTCACCGGCTGCGCCTCGCGATGATCGCGCGCGGCGAGCGCTTCTACGAGCGCTACGGCCCGATCGCAGTGTTCTTCACGCCGGCGTGGGTCGCCGGCATCCACGACATGCGCTGGTCGCGGTTTCTTCCGGCGAGCGCGGCGGCGGCGCTTGCGTGGGCGCTGTTCATCGGCCTGGGCGCGTACTTCGTGGGCCCTTCGATCGCCGACATCGCGGCAGACGCGGGGCTCGCGGGCGCAGCGTTGTTCGGCCTGCTCGTGATCGTCGCGGTGGTGCTGGTGTGGCGGCGCAGGGCGCGGAGGTCGGGCTGAGCGCGGAGACGATCGGCGCCGGTCCCACGCTCAGACCGAGCCGCTCGCGCGAGCCCTACTCCGGCGGCGCTCCATCGCGGGGCACCCATCCGAATGCGTTCTCGAACGAATGGACCCGCCCCGCGTTGTCCGAGACCGCCACGAACGCCGTCGAGCCGTGCTCTAGCTTCCGATCGAGCGCCGCTTCCACCGCCGCCGCGCAATCTCTGTGGCTCAGCCACACCTTCCGCTCGTCGGGGTCCTTTGCCGGCGGCGTGTCGTGCGCATTCACGCCGCCGAAGCGAATCGCGACGGTCTCGAGTCCGCTGATCGCTGCCCACCGGCACATGGCCTCCCCGAACAGCTTGGACGCCCCGTATGGGCTGTCGGGCACCGGCGCCCGCTCCGCCTCGGCGCCGAGGATCGTGTGGGGCAGCTCCGCCAGCGGCGCGGGAGCGGGAGCGAACGCGTGGGCGTGGACGGAGCTCGCGAACACGAAACGCCGGACCCCTCCATCGACGGCGGCGCTGAGCATGTTGAAGACCATCAGCGCGTTCTCGCTGCTGTATCCACCGGAGCGAAACTCTTCGGCCCTGATGTTCCAAGCCAGATGGACGACTTTCTCGCAACCGGCGACAGCCTCGCGCGCGAGAGCCGGATCGCGCAGATCCGTCTCGGGCAGGTCGGCCAGACGGAGCTCTCGGCCGGCGAGACGTGACGCGAGCACGCTGCCTATGACTCCGCGTCCGCCTGTGATCAGGACAGTGGGCAAGCGCAGTCAGTGAACGGGTTGGAAGGGGTGAGCGAGGGGACTCGAACCCCCGACCGCCTGGACCACAACCAGGAGCTCTACCAACTGAGCTACGCCCACCACGTGTGCGAGACAGGCGCAGTCTAGCGGTCGTCGGGCCCGCCGGCCGGCGTGCGCGGGCTGCCGAGCGCCGCTTCGGCGAGCGCCAGCGTCTCGCTCGGAGTCAGTCCCGGCTGCTCGGCGGAGGCCTCGCGCCAGGCGGCGAGCAGGCGACCCGGATCATCGCCCAGCAGCGAGGCGAGCTGCACGCCCAGAGCCAGCGGATCGCTGATCGGCGCCGCGGCTCCCACCGAGTGCTGCGGCGGCTGCGGCTCGGACTCGGAGCGCGCCCCCGTCGCGCCGGCGAGCGCCTGGCCGGCGGCCGCGGTCACCCTCGCCGTGACGTCCTGGCCGTGGCGCTCGGCCGCGCGCCACCCCCTCCCCATCGACAGCTGCTGGAGCTCGAGCTGTGGACCTTCGAGCACCGTCAAGGTCGCCTCGTGGGGGCTCCACTTGCGTTCGCCGAGCTCGAGCGGCTTTTCGAGCACCCATGGCGCGAGCAGCGCGGCGAGCTCGCGTTCGCTGAGGTTGAAGCGGCAGAGGTTGTGGGGGAACTGACGCAGCTGGAGGTGGTACATGCAACTCACAGGCTCGCACGTCACCGCCCGAGCCGCGCGCGCGTGGCATATTCCCAGAGGTGGGGGCCGCAGCCGAGACGCGCGCAACGGGGGCGCAGCTGCCGCTGCCTGGCGGAGATCCGCGGGCGACGCTGACGCTGCGGCCGCTGCTCTGCGCCGAGATGCTCGCACCGCCCGGCTGGTTCGTGCGCGTCGACGGGCCCACTGCGGCGCTGAGGGCGCTCGGGGTCGGCGTGCCGGCCAGGGATCGGATCAGGGTCCCGGTCGTGGGGTTCCTGCTCGAGCATCCGAGCGCCGGCCCGGTGCTCGTGGACACCGGCTTTCACCGCTCGGTCGCGGTCGGGCCGTCGGGCGAACGCGCGCGCAATCTCGGGTCGATCGGACGCGTGATGAGCCGTGCGGTGCAGATGCGTCCCGAGCAGACGGTTCTCGAGCAGCTCGGGGCCCTCGGGATCGGCGCCGGCGAGATACCGCTGGTCGTGATGACCCACCTGCACTTCGACCACGCCAGCGCCCTCTGCGACTTCCCGGACGCGACCGTGCTCCTCGCGCGGGCGGAGTGGGACTCGGCGACGGGCCGGGGCGCCGCGCTGCGTGGCTACTCGCGGGCACAGCTCGACCCGCGGCCGAGCTACGTGACCGTCGACTTCGCGGCCCAAGGGACGCCCGACGGGCCGTTCACCCGCACGCTCGACGTTTTCGGCGACGGCTCGCTGATGCTCGTCTCCACGCCGGGGCACAGCGCGGGCCACCTCTCGATCGTCGTCCGCCTCGCCGGCCGCGAGGCGCTGCTCACCGGCGACGCGGCGTACACGCTCGGCACGCTGCGCGGCGACGAGCGGCCCTGGCGTTCGGAGGACGGCGCGGCGTTCGAGCGAAGCCTCGCCGAGCTTCGCGCCTGGGATCGCGAGCATCCCGGCGCGCTCGTCGTGCCCGGACACGACATCGCGGCCTGGGAGGAGCTCGAGCCGCTCTACTCCTGAGCGGGAGCCGCCGCCGGCGCCCCGGCCGACTCGCCCGCTGCGAGTCGCTCGCGCATCACGCGCACCGCCTCTGGGTTGGAGTCGATCAACACGTACCGGCGCCCGAGCTTCGCCGCGACGGCGCCCAGCGTGCCGCTGCCCGCGAAGAAGTCGAGGCACCAGTCGCCGGGTCGGCTCGACGCCTGCACCATGCGGCGCACGATCCCCTCGGGCTTCTGGGTGGGGTAGCCGGTCTTCTCGCGGCCGCTCGTCGGCACGATCGTGTGCCACCAGACGTCTGTCGGCAGCTTGCCTCTCGCCGCCTTCTCGGCCGTCACGAGCCCCGGCGCCATGTAGGGCTCGCGATCGACCTCCTCGGAGTCGAAGAGATACGCATGGGGATCCTTGACGTAGACCAGGATCGTGTCGTGCTTCGCCGGCCAGCGCCGCCTCGTGCGGGCCCCGTAGTCATACGCCCACACGATCTCGTTGAGGAAGCACTCGCGTCCGAAGATCTCGTCGAGCAGGAGCTTGCAGTGGTGGGACTCGCGGTAGTCGATGTGGAAGTACAGCGTTCCCTCCCGAGCAAGCAGCCGGTGGGCATGCTCGAGACGCGGGGCGAGGAACGCGAGATAGTCCTCGAAGCTGTCCGAATAGGAGGAGCGCGCGAGCAGCTCGCTGCCATAGCGACGGCCGCCGAACCCGACGCGTCCGCCGTCCCGCTGCCGGACGGTGCGAAGCGTGTCCCGCACTTGGGACCTCCCGGTGTTGAAGGGCGGATCGATGTAGATGAGCTGGAACGCTCCGCCGGCGAAGGCGGGCAGCAGCTCGAGGCAGTCGCCCAGCAGGATCTGGTCGATCGCGGGCTCGTTCTCGCGTGCGATCACGCGAACGAGGGTACGTTCGAGCGCAGATGGAGAAGAAAGCGCGGCGAGGCGTGCGGCGGTCGACCGCCGCTAAGGTCAGACCCTTGTTCACTGCACCGGCGATGATCTCCGGCCTCTTATCGCGGGCGATCGCGGGGCGCGGCTCTCGCCCGATCGCTCGCCGCTCGCTCCTCGCGGCTGTGCTGCTCGCCGTCGCGGCGCTTGCAGCCGCGCTTCCCGGCCTGCTCAGCGGAGGCGCCGACGACGGTGACTCCGAGGCTCTGCCCACTGCCTCGCTGCCCGTGTCGGTGCTGGTCGACACGCGCCACCCGGGCCCGCAGGTCCGGGGGCGCTTCCTCGGGCTCTCATTCGAGGCCGCCGCGCTCACGCAGATCGCGAGGCTCGGCGATCGCGGCAACCTCGTCACGCTGCTGCGCTCGCTCGGCCCCGGCGTCCTGCGCTTCGGGGGCGTCTCGGCGGACACACAGGTTGCGTGGACCGACCGCAGCACGCCGCGGCCGGCGTGGGCACGGCGCGCGATCGGACCTGCCGATCTGAGCGCGCTGGCGCGACTCGCGAGCGCAAGCGGATGGAAGGTGCTCCTCACGGTCGGCCTCGCCCACTACGAACCGCTCCCCGCGGCGCGCGAGGTTGCCGCCGCGCGAAGGGCGCTCGGGAGCCGCCTGGCAGGGATCGAGGTCGGCAACGAGCCCGACGCATATGGTGGCCATGCGATCAGACCGCTGCCGTGGACCTATGCGCAGTACAGCGCCGAGGTCTCCCGCTACCGCCGCGCGATCGCGCGCACCGCGCACGGAGTGCGCCTCGCGGGACCCGGCGTATCGGGATCGAAGATATTCGCCGCGTGGGGGCGCGGCGAGGCGAGCAGCCAGCGGCCGGCGCTGCTCACGGGCCATCACTATCCACTCGGCTGCCACCAGCTCCCGCCGCCGTCGATCGAACGCCTGCTCAGCCTCCAGACACGCGAGCTCGAGGGGCGCTCCCTCGACCGGTTCATGTCGGTCTCGAGTTCGAGCTCGATCCGCTTCCGCATGGACGAGCTCGGCAGCGTCTCCTGCGGCGGCGCCGCCGGGATCAGCAACGCGTTCGCATCAGCGCTGTGGGCTACGGGCTACGTCGCGCAGGCGATGGCCAAGGGCGTCGCGGGAGTCAACTTCCAGGGCAACCCGGCCAACTGCTTCGGCTACGCACCCCTGTGCGCGCCAACGGCAGGGCGTCTGCAGGCGGGACTCCTCGACGCCCAGCCGGGCTGGTATGCGCTGCTGCTCACACGCAAGCTGATCGGCGCGCGACCCCTGCCGACGAAGCTGATCTCCGCCGGCCAGCCCAACATGATCGTTCGAGCGTTCCGCGCGGGCGACGGAGCGCTGCGCGTCGTCGTCGTCAACGACGAACCGCCGGGCGCACCCGCGGCGGCCCTGCGGATGCGCCTCGGGCGCCGCTATCCGCGAGCGGCCGTGCTGTCGCTCACGGCCCCCTCCCCGGCCGCGACGAGCGGCGTCCGGCTCGGCGGCCGCGTCGTGGCCCGCGACGGGACATGGCGCGAACCCTCGCAGACGCCCGTGATCGCCAGCCATCGCGGAGCGCTCTCGTTGACGGTCGCGCCGAGCAGCGCCGTGCTGCTGACGATGCCCCAAGCGCACACCTAGCAGCGGGCGAGTCAGCCGCCGAGGAGCTCGACCCAGCTGTAGGCGCGCCCGCAGAGGGCGGGCCATCGGCTCACCGCGACGGCCCGCAGCGCGCGCTGCGGGTCATAGGAAGCGGGCGTCAGGAAGATCGCCGCGAGCACCGCCGAGCCCTCCTCGCCCGGCGCGAGCGACGCGCCGCCGCGCGTCACAGTGAGGCGGTGCGAACCGGACGAGAGCACGACCGCCAGAGGCGGGGCCGTGTCCGGCACGAGCGAGTTGCCGCTCAGCTGCCCGCCCACCGAGGCGAGCAGCCGTCCGTCGAGGCGGACCTTGACCGAGGGCATGATCTGTCCCTGAACCCATAGGTTCCAGCGACCCCCGAACGGGAGCTCGAACGTCGCCGCAAGCCGGCCCGGACGCTTCATCGCGAAGCCCTGGCGCTGGCGGCCCCAGCCGGCTGGATGTGATGCGGAGAGCAGCGGCACCCGCACGAGCTGCGTTGCTTCGGCGCCGATCAGGCGCGCGGAGCGACCGGCGACGCCACGCGCGAGTCGACCTATGCGTGTGCACTGCGCGCGGGGGGTGCCGCTCAGCGCCAGATGGACGGCGGCGGGCGGCGCCGCATGCGTACGCCCCCAGACCTCGTAGTAGGAGCCGCTCCAGAGCAGCCGGTAGGCGGACGGCGGGCGCGCGCGCGAGGGGTCGCGCCGCGTGACGATCAGCGGGTAGGCGGCGAGCGAGCCCGGCCGCACCCGGCCGAGGTCCACCGGGGCGCCGTAGCCGCCGGCGGCCGCCGCGAGCGCGGGCGGCGGGTAGGCGAAGTCCGGCCCGCCGACGTCCAGGCTGCGAAGCTCATACAGCGCGTATTCGTCGAAGTCGGTGAAGACCGTCGGTCCCCTCCCGGCGAAGCGATCGTTCAACGAGGCGAGCTCCCTGTAGCGAGCCGTCGGGGCGAGGTTCGAAGCCCGGTACTGGATCGCGTCGGAGGCGAGCGCGCCGCCGAGCAGCAGCGCCGCCGCCGCCCCCGCGGCGAGCATCGCCGTCCGCCGCCGCGGCAGGCGCGTGAGCGCCGCGATGCCGGCCCAGCAGAGCAGCACGACCAGCGGCGAGGTGAGCATCAGCGTCTTCGCGCCGGCCCACGTCGTGACGTAGCGGTCGACGAGCACCCAGCTCAGCAGCATCAGCGCGAGCCAGGCGGCGAGCGCACAGGAGCGCCGGGCGAGGAGGTGCGCCGCCCCGAGCACCGCCAGCAGGATCGCGATCCCGATCAGGACGTCCGTCAGCGCCAGCTCGGTGCCGGCCGGAGCCAGCTTGTAGCTGCCGTGCAGCCAGATGCCCAGCACCTGGGCGCGATGCAGCGGACTGCGCAGGTTCCCCGGGTTGCCCGTCGAGGCGATCGTGCTGGCGACGCGCAGGGAACTCGAGAGCTCGAGCCAGGTCGGCAACGCGGCGAGCACGCCGATCGCAGCCCCCGCGCCGGCCAGCGCGAGCAGCCGGCGCGCGGGCGCAGCGCCCGCTCGTACCGCACCCACGGCGATCGCGAGCAGCACGAGCGACGGGGCGAGCACCCACGGGCCGAAGCCGATCCCGAGCGCCGAGACGCCCGCCGCCGAGACGAGCGCGAATGGGAGCGCGCCGCGCGGGCTCCCCAGCAGCCAGCGACGATGGAGCGCGGTCAGCGATCCGAGCGCGAGGATCATCGGCAGCGCGACGAGCTCCTTGACCGACCCGATCAGCTCGTAGCCGTACACGAGGGCGGGGAGCGTGACGCTGAGCGCCGCGGCGGCGGCGAGCGCGCGCGGCAGGCCGACGAGGCGCGCGAGAAGCCAAGCCGGGCCGACGCAGCTCGCGAGCACGAACGCGCAGAAGGGCTGGAACGCCCAGATCAGCGGCAGGCCCAGCAGAAACGCGCTGCCGCCGAAGAGCGTGTCCGCGCCGGACGGATAGCCGCTGTTGTAGTAGTCGTTGATGAACTGCCCGTAGGAGTTGCGCAGGTCGAGGTGTGCGTAGGCCTGGCCGTGGTGCAGCAGGTAGTCGGCGCCCATCATGTGCACCGCCGAGTCGGCGAGCGCCATGAACGACGAGAACGTCGGACGGCCCGCGGCGAGCACTGGTGCGAGCGCCACCGCGTAGGCCGCGATCGAGGCTCCCAGCGGCCACGCGGCGGCGCTCCGCCGCCGCAGGAGCGCCGCCGCCCGGCCGCGGCCCAGCCACCAGCCGGCCGCCGCGACGGCGAGCATCGTGTACGGCGTCGCGGGTGCGGCCGCTGAGATGCGGGTGGTCACCTGCGAGACGGCGATCAGGGCCGCGGCGCCGATCGGGAGCAGCAGTGGCGCGGGCACCGAGAAACCGCTGAGGCGGTCGACCAGCAGCCCGGCACCGGAGCAGAGAACCGCTAGCACGCAGGGGTAGACCAGCGCGGTGGCGACGAACATCAGCGCCCCGGGCTGGACTCGAACCAGCGACCCCTCCCGGAACGCCGCTCAGCGCGGCCGGCTACGAGCGCTGAGCCCGATGGGGTCCTCCTGGGCGGGGCCGGCGCGGATCATATCCGCCGATCCCCATCGACCCGGACGGTTACGGTTGCGACCGCGGGCTTCCCGCTCCCGCCTCGCAGGCGGGCCACGCCCGCAGGCCAGCGCGCCCCGGCTCGGCCGGCTCGGCGGCGCGCGTCAGCTCCCGCAGCGCCGCCGCCTCGCCGAGATAGGGCAGGACGACCATGCCCATCAGCGGATTCAACAGGTCGATCAGCGGCTGCTGTTCGCTTCCGTGCAGCCGTGCGTGGATCATGCCGAGCGTCCCGCCGATCACGCTGAGCGCGGCGCCCGCAGGCGGCTGCCTGTCCGCCGGCGCCAGCACGCGGCCCTCGTCGAGGATCGGGACGACCTGCTCGAGCAGCTCGCCGCGCCGGCCGCGCCGGCGCCGAGAGCCCGTCACCGCCTCGGCGACGCACACGCGCGCGAGCTGAGGGTTGGCGTCGAGGAACTCGAGCAGCTCGAGCAGTCCCGCGCGGGTGCGCTCCTGCCACGTCTGCCCGCGGCGGCCCGCCGTCTGCACACGCTCTGCGAGGACCGAGACGAAAGCGTCGAGAACCGCCGACAGGCAGTCGCTGCGGTCGTCGAAATGGTCGTAGAAAGCCTCCTTCGGGACGTCCGCGAGCTCGACCACGCGTCCGACCGTGACCGACTCCTGGCCCTGCTCGGCTGCGATCTCGGCCATCGCCACGACGATCCGCCGCCGTTGATCGTCTCCCGCGCTCCGTTGCATCACGTCCATCCGGTGCCGGCTGATCGCTGTCTGGTCATCGCCTTCGGCGCCCTGGCGAGCCGTGCGACGCCGGCCGGCCACCCTCGGATCCGCTCGTGGACGCGACCCTACCCGCGGCGTCGAACTCGTGTCAAGGGTCCTGTCCAAATATCCATACAGATTGTTCAATGGTTCGCCGGCACGTCCAATCGGCCGCGCGACGGTCGCCGAAGCGTGTCTGGGCGCGGGTCCGTCAAATCCACGTAGGCCGACTCCCCCATCCGCGGTGGGCGGCTATGTTCCCGACCGAGATGGCGCTCGCACCGCGCGACGACGACGAGCAGGTCTCCTTCTCGCCTCTCCCCCCGGGGAGGCACGGTCTCGACCGGCGCGCGGTGGGCGAGCACCAGCGCGAGCGGATCGTCCAGGCGATGACGCAGATGGTCCTCGAAGACGGCTTCCAGGGCCTCACGATCGCGAGGCTGTGCAAACGGGCGCGTGTGACGGAGAGAGCGTTCTATCGGCAGTTCGCGAGCCTCGAATGGTGCTTCCTGGCGGCGTATGAGTCGATCGTCGAGAGCTACCTCGCCTCGATCCTCGAAGCCTACGACGCGACCACCGCATGGGACGAGGCGCTCGAGCGCGCGCTGAGAGCGGTGCTCGAGACGGCAGCCGAGCAGCCGCGGCAGGCTCGCCTTCTGTTGGTCGAGGCGCCGACAGCCGGCCAGCGTGGTGTCGAGCGTGCCCGCGGCCTCACCGACACGCTGCAGGCGCAGGTGGCCCGCCACGCCCAACGCGCTCCCGGCGCGGCTCGCGTTCCGGAGCTGATCGTGCGCGGCATCGTCGGGGGCATCCGCGACGTGATCGGAAACCGCCTCGCGACGAACTCGGCGAGCGAGCTCCCGCAGCTCGTCGAGCCGCTGCTCGCGTGGATCCTCAGCTACGTCTCTGACTCGCCGCTCGAGCTCGGACGCGCGCCGGCGCCACGCCGGCGCCGGGCGGCGGCGCTCGCTCCCCAGAACGGTCCTCCGCCGCTCGCCGGCCACGGCCACCCGCGCGAGTTCGTGCGCGAGAACCAGCGCCAGAGGCTGATGGACGCGACAGCGGCGGTCAGCCGGGAGCGCGGCTACGCCGGCCTGACGGTGTCGGCGATAGCGCGCCGCGCGCGGGTGTCGCACAAGACCTTCTACGAGCACTTCACAGACCGCAACGATGCGTTCCTCTCGACCTACCGCTACGACCGGCGAGCCGCCTTCGCGATCGCCGAGCGGGGCTACGCCGGCGACAGCGGAGACTGGCCGCGCGAGCTGCATCGCGTGCTGCACGCGCTGCTCGACTGGCTGGCCGAGCGTCCCGACCACGCTCATCTCGGCTTCGTCGCCTTCCCCGCGACCGGTGCCAACGCGCACTTCGCACGCCGGCACTCGCTGCAGATGTTCTCGAGGCTCCTCGCTCCCGGCTACGGAGACGTGGCGGACGTCCCGGCGATCGCGGGAGAGGCGATCGCGGGCGCCGTCTTCGAGATGGTCGCCGAGGAGATCGTCCGCGGGCGCGCCGAGCGGCTCCCCGAGCTGTCGCCGCTCGTCAGCTACATCGTGCTGGCGCCCTTCGTCGGCGCCGTGGAGGCGGCCGACGTCGCCCGCGAGCGACCGGGCCAACCGGCGCCCGCCGCCGGCAGCGGCGTCTAGCATCGACAGCTGATCAAGCGTGCAGGCCGGAGTGCCCGCGGACCGATTCGATCTCCGGGAGGCCCGATCCGATGCGCCCGAAGCGGCTCAGACGTGCCAGAGCGACACCCGAGCTGGACGGCGGCCCGGGGTTTCCGCGGGCCCGCCGGCGCTCGGCGCGCGGCGCAGCTCGCTGCGCCGGGGCGATCGCCCTGCTGGCGCTCCTCACCGGCGTCGCCGGACCGCTCGCCGCCTTTGGCCGCGTGCAGCCGGTCCGCCGGGCACCTGTCGCAACGGCCGTTGCGAGCGCCGTGCCGCGGCTCTCGATCGGGATCTCGGACGACGCCGCGGCGCTCTTCCGCGACCCGCGCTTCCGCTGGCTGGGAGTGCGCATCGCGCGCATCGTGCTGCCCTGGGACGTGCTCCGGCGACCGCGCGAACTCGCGTGGGACAGCGCATGGCTCCAGGCGGCACACGAAGCCGGAGTGCGACCGCTCGTGGCGTTCAACGGCGACCCGAGCCACCCGGGCAGACTTCCCGGCGTGTCCGCTTACGCGGCGGCCACCGAGGGGTTCATGCAGCGCTTCCCGTGGGTTCTCGACTACACGCCCTGGAACGAGGAGAACCACCCGCAGCAGCCCACCGGGCGCGATCCGAGGCGAGCGGCGGAGTACTTCAACGAGCTCTCGCGGCACTGCCCGACGTGCTCGATCACGGCGGCCGACGTGCTCGACATCCCGAACATGGCCTCATGGGTGCGCAGCTTCCTGCGGTTCGCGCATCGCCCACGCCTGTGGGGACTTCACAGCTACGTGGATGTCGGGCTCGGCAGCCACCAGCGCACCTCGCAACTGCTGCGGATGGTGCGCGGGGAGATCTGGTTCACAGAGGCCGGCGGCGTTGTTTGGCGCTGGGAACGCCCCTACGGGAGCCGGCGCGCGACGTTCATCGTTCATCCCGAGGCCCACGCGGCGATGCTGGCGCGCCGGCTGCTCGCGCTCGCCTCGATCAGCCGGCGCGTGACGCGCGTCTACTACTACCAGTGGCGGGTTCCCCACACGCTCGCCTGGGCACGCACGCACGGCGACATCTCGTGGGACAGCGGCCTGCTGCGACCCGACTGCTCGACGCGCCCGGCGTTCTTCGTGATCGCGCGCGCCGTCGGGCGGGGCACGCTGCACGTGCCACGTGCCAGGCGCGACCGCGCGGGCAACTGCGTCTAGATGGCACGTCCCGGCCTCCCCCGCAGCCGCTCCCGTCGCGCGCAGGGTGGAATACTCGGGCGATGCCCTTCAACGCCGAGCTCGCGCCGACGCGCTACCTCGCTGCTGACGAGCGCTACGAGTCGATGCCCTACAGGCGCTGTGGGCGCAGCGGCCTGCTGCTGCCGGCGATCTCGCTGGGGTTGTGGCAGAACTTCGGCGATGACCGGCCGCTGCAGAACAGCCGGGCGATCGTCCGCCGCGCGTTCGACCTCGGGATCACGCATTTCGACCTCGCCAACAACTACGGGCCCCCCTACGGGAGCGCAGAGATCAACTTCGGCCGGCTCCTGCGAGAGGACCTGCGCCCGTATCGCGACGAGCTCGTCATCTCGACGAAGGCCGGCTATGACATGTGGCCCGGTCCCTACGGCGAGTGGGGCTCGCGCAAGTACCTGCTCGGCAGCCTCGATCAGAGCCTCGCGCGCATGGGCCTCGAGTACGTCGACATCTTCTACTCGCACCGCTTCGACCCGCAGACGCCGCTGACGGAGACGATGGGTGCGCTGGACGCGGCCGTGCGCAGCGGGAAGGCCCGCTACGTCGGGATCTCCTCCTACGGCCCGGAGCGCACACGCGAGGCGGCGCGGATCCTGGGCGAGCTCGGCACGCCGCTGTTGATCCACCAGCCGTCCTACTCGATGCTCAACCGCTGGATCGAGGACGAGCTGCTCGAGGTGCTCGACGAGGAGGGAATCGGAGCGATCGTCTTCTCGCCGCTGGCGCAGGGCCTGCTGACGGACAGGTATCTCGCCGGCGTCCCCGAGGACTCGCGCGTGAGCAGCGGCAACTACTTCTCCGGCGAGCTGCTCAGCGACGAGAACCTCTCCCGCGTGCGGGCCCTCAACGAGATCGCACAGCGCCGGGGGCAGAGCCTCGCCCAACTCGCGATCGCCTGGGCGTTGCGCGACGAGCGTGTCACCTCGGCGCTGCTCGGGGCGAGCAGCGTCGGGCAGCTCGAGCAGAACGTCGCCGCGCTGGGACGGCTCGACTTCTCCGAGGAGGAGCTCACCGAGATCGACCGCTACGCACAGGACGGCGGCATCAACCTGTGGGCGGCGTCCAGCGAAGGCTGAGCAGCGAGGCGAGGAGCTTCGATGCCCCCGGCTGGACTCGAACCAGCAACCCCCGGCTTAGAAGGCCGGCGCTCTATCCAGTAGAGCTACAGGGGCCGAACCGACCGACCGGGACCTAGGCTACGCGCCCGGGCGGCACACGTCCTCGGACTTAGGCATCGTTGAGGATAAACCTGTAAAAGTTGCTTTCATGAGCCCGGTGCAGAGCAACGAGGAGGACCTGACCCGCAAGCAGCGGCGCGAGCAGGCGCGTGCGCAGCGCAAAGAGCTCGAGCAGGCAGAGGCGGCGCGCGCCGTCCGGCGGACGCGGCTCGCGCAGCTCGGAATCGTCGTCGGCATCGTGATCGTGGCGATCGTCGTCGTGCTGATCGCGACCGGCTCCGGGGGCAAATCGAAACCGGCCCCCGCAGGCTCGAAAGTGGCGAGCGAAACGACCGCGCAGGTGAACGCCCTGATCGGCGGCATCCCCCAGAGCGGCAGCGTGCTCGGCAACCCGAAGGCGCCGGTCACGCTCCAGTACTTCGCCGATCTCGAGTGCCCGATCTGCAAGGACTTCACAGAAGGGGCGCTGCCGTCGCTGATCGAACACCAGGTCCGCGAAGGCAAGCTGAAGATCGAATATCGCTCGCTCGAGACCGCGACGCGCGAACAGGAAGTCTTCCGCACCCAGCAGGTGGCGGCGCTCGCGGCAGGCAACCAGAGCAAGCTCTGGCAGTTCGTCGAGACCTTCTACCGCGAGCAGGGCGAAGAGGGCAGCGGCTACGTCACCGAACAGTACCTCCAGAACATCGCGCAGCAGGTCACCGGCCTGAACCTGACTCAGTGGACGGCCGCCCGCAGCGATCCGGCACTCGCCAGCCAGGTCACCAACGACGCCCAGGTCGCCAGCGCGCAGGGCTTCACGGGGACTCCCTCGTTCCTGATCGGCAAGACCGGCGGCACGCCGCAGAAGCTCGAATACGCCTCGCTGAAGGACCCGGCCTCCTTCAACGCCGCGATCGAAAAACAGCTGAAGGCCTAGGCCGTGGTCAGCCGTCGAGCGCTGAGGATCACGATGCTCGTGCTCGCGGTCATCGGGCTCGGCCTGGCGAGCTACCTGACCTACGTCCACTACTCGGGCATCAAACCCGCGTGCTCGCTCGGAGGCAGCTGCGAGAAGGTGCAGACGTCCGCGTACTCGCACCTCGCAGGCGTGCCCGTCGCGCTGATGGGGCTGATCGGCTACATCGCGATCGTGATCCTGCTGTTCGCACCCGAGAACGAGACGACGCGCTTCGCGACCGTCGCCGTGGTGACGATTGGATTCGGCTTCAGCGCCTACCTCACCTACCGGGAGCTCTTCTCGATCCACGCGATCTGCGAGTGGTGCGTCTCGAGCGCGATCATCCTGACGCTGCTGATGATCCTCGCGGTCTGGCGCTTCCTGCTCGGGGACGAGCCACCGGGCGCCAGGGCCGGCGTGGCTGAGCAGGACGGTCGCTCGGACGCCGCATCGCTGCGCGCGATGTCCTCCTGATCTGAGCGTCGTCAATCCGTCCACTGGTGCCGGACGTGGCGGGGAAGTGGCCTGCCCGGGCCGACGTGGTGGTCAGGCATGGGATCGCACTCGACGAGCATCGGCCCCGACGCGGGTCATGAGCCCACGCTCGAAAGCGAGCGGCGCATCGCCAGGCTGTTCGAGATGACGAGCGACCTGCTCGCGACGATCTCCCTCGACGGCCGTTTCACGCTCCTGAACCCGGCCTGGGAGCAGCTCCTCGGCTGGACCCGCGAGGAGCTCCAGGCACACCCGATCCACGAGCTCATGCACCCCGACGACGTCGAGCCGACGCTCGCGCTGATGCTCGCCGGCACCCACCATCCCGCGCAGATGGAGAACTTCACGACGCGCTACCGCCACCGCGACGGCTCGTGGCGCTGGCTGCTGTGGAGCGCGCGCTGCGACGGCGACACCTGGTACGCGGCGGCGCGTGACGTGACCGACCGAATGTGGCTCGAGCGCCAGGCGCTGCACGACCCGCTGACCCGCCTGCCGAACCGCCTGCTGCTCATGGACCGCGCGCGCCAGGCGCTCACGCGACTGAACCGCAGCGACGGCGTCGTCGCGATCCTGTTCATCGACCTGGACCGCTTCAAGGCCGTCAACGACAATCTCGGCCACGAGGTCGGCGACCAGCTGCTGATCGGGATCTCCGAGCGGCTCGCCGAGATGATGCGCGAAAGCGACACGGTGGCACGCCTCGGGGGCGACGAGTTCGTGATCTTGGTGGAGGACATCGAGAACAGCGCCGAGGCGCTCGCGCTCGCCGAGCGCGTCATCGAAGCCCTCGAGGAGCCCTTCCAGCTGGGGTCGACCGAGGTCTCGATGCTTGCCAGCGTCGGCGTATCTGCGTCGCGTGACCCGGAGGCGGACCCCGAGGCGATGCTGCGCGAGGCGGACGTGGCGATGTACCGGGCGAAGCGCACCGGCGGCAGGGGACTGGAGCTGTTCGACGAGTCGCTCCGTCAGGAGGTCAAGGAGCACGTGAAGATCGAGGGCCACCTGCGCGAAGCGCTCCCGCGCCACGAGCTGCTGCTCGCCTACCAGCCGATCCTGCCGCTCGCGGGCGGCCGGGCGGTCGGCTGCGAGGCGCTGCTGCGCTGGCATCCGAGGATCGAAGGCTCCGACGTCAGCCAGCTGCTTCCCTCGACGTTCCTCCCGCTCGCAGCCGACAGCGAGCTGATCGTCCAGATCGGCAATTGGGTCCTGCACACCGCCTGCGCGCAGGCGGAGCGCTGGCGCCGCGCGGGCATCGCGATCCCGATCGCGATCAACGTCTCGGCGCGTGAGCTGATCGAGATGGATCTCGCCGAGCGGGTGCACGAGGAGCTCACCTACTGCCGTCTCCCGGGCCGCGCGCTGTGCCTCGAGGTGAGCGAGGATTCCGTCGCCCGCGACCCGGAGCGTGCGCGGGAGGCGCTGATCGACGTCAAGCGGCTCGGCGTCACGATCGCGCTCGACAACGTGGGCGCCGGCCACTCGTCGCTCAGCCTGCCCAGGAACCTGCCCGTGGACATGATCAAGATCGACCGCGAGCTGATCCAGAGCTTCGATCACGACAAGGACAGGCGCGCCGTGTTCGCAGCCGCGATCGCGCTGGCCAAACAGGCCGGATTGACCGCCGTCGCCGTCGGGATCGAAACTCGACGCCAGCTGGCGCTGGCGCGCGAACTCGACTGCTCCGTCGGCCAGGGGTTCCTGCTGCACCAGCCCTCGCCGGCCGAGAGCCTGATGCTGCGCGAGGCACCCGGAGCGATAACGTCCGCGCCATGGCGCCCACTCGTGCGACTGCGGGGCAGCAGCCGTCTCAACTGAGCGAGTCCGAGCGAGAGGGCCAGAAGCGTGCAGCGGCACGCGCAGCGGCCGAGATGCTCGAGGACGGCATGCGCGTCGGGCTTGGAACGGGCACCACGGTCGCGCACCTGCTGCCCGCGATCGCCGAACGCCGGCTGGGGAGCATCCGCTGCGCCGCCACCTCGCCCGAGACGGAGCGGGCGGCACGCGCGCTGGGGTTGCGTGTCGAGGACCTCGACCAGCTCGGCGCGCTCGACATCGCGATCGACGGGGCCGATCAGATCGACCCCGAGGGATGGCTCGTGAAGGGCGGCGGCGGCGCCCTCACACGGGAGAAGATCGTCGCCGCAGCCGCCGCGACGTTCGTCGTGATCGCCTCCGCCGAGAAGGCCGTCACGGAGCTCGCGCCGCCGGTGCCGCTCGAGCTGGTGCGCTTCGGAGTCCGCTGCACGCTCGAGCTGCTCGGGGACGCGACGCTGCGCGATCGCGCCGAGAGCCCCGACCGAGGCCTGATCGCCGACTACGACGGCGCCGTCGGAGACCCGCAGGCGCTGTCGCAGCGCCTCAGCGCCACGCCGGGCGTGGTCGAGCATGGGATCTTCCCGCCCGAGATGGTGAGCGTGATCCTGATCGCAGGCGATCGCGGCGTTCAGCGCCGCGACGGCCGCAGGACACCCGCCGCCGCTCGCGAGCGCGGCGGGCCTAAGCGCACGTACTAATCAGAGAAGCGCAGGGTCCGCGTGTGTCCAGGAGGCGCCCATCTGGCCGTGATCCCGCGCCCGGACGACATAGCCCGCCGCGTCGCGCTTCACCGTGCTGCCATCGAGCGGGGGACCGAGGAGTCGAACCTCGCGTTGCGGTTTTGGAGACCACCGTGTTACCGATACACCAGTCCCCCCGGGGGCTCGCAATTGTAGGCGCTCGCGCGGAGGCTCGGCCGCGGGGCGCGACGGCGCCGTGGATCGGCGCAATGCTCGTCAGGGCGCTAAAGCAAGCCGCTGCGGCGGTCGAAGAGACCCACAGACGAGCGTGTTCAAATCGATGCCCATATTCTCCCGCAGGGCGCGTGAGGGGTCCGGGGGCCGGGCGCCGCGCGGCAGCAGCTTCGCACGCGAGGACGGCTTCACGCTGTTCGAGGTGCTGATCGCGGCGGTGGTGCTGATCGTGGGCCTGACCACGCTGTTCGGTCTGCTGGACGTCTCGGTGAAAGCGACGGCCTCGACGCGTGCCCGCGAAGGAGGTACGAACCTCGCGCGGGAGATCCTCGAGGACGCGCGAACTCTCTCCTACGCGCAGATCGCGCCCAACTCGATCGTCGGCCTGCTCCAGGGGATGCACGGACTCGAAAACACCTCCGGTGGCGGGACCTGGCAGATCGCCCGGCGCGGCGTCACCTATACCGTCGCCGTCACGGAGTGTGCGATCGACGACCCGAAGGACGGCTTCGGCAAACACGAAAACGCGCTCGCCTTCTGCAAAGACCCGGGAGAAGGAGTAGGGACTTCTGACGGCCAGCCCGAAGACTTCAAGCGCGTAACGACCGAAGTCAGCTGGACCGCGATCGGCCGCAAACCGGTCGTCAAGCAGGTCGAGACGCTGACGGCAGCGGGCGAGGCGCCCGGACTGAGCGCCAGCGGGCTGAAGCTCGTCAAACCCGTGCTCGGCGGGCAGAACTCCGCGACGGCGCCCGTGATCACAGTGCAGCCGGCCGAAAACAAGCTGGTCTTCTCGGTGCAGTCGCCCGCCGGCACCAAAGCGATGGAGTGGGCGCTCGACGGGGTCCGTCAGACGAACGAACCGACGTTCGTGGGCGGCACCGAATGGCAGTTCTCGTGGCTCATCCCGGTCGGCGAAGTGTCAGACGGCGCTTATCAGGTGTCGGTGCAGGCCGTCGATTCGACCGGCGTCTACGGACCACCCGTCTCGATCACGGTCACGCTGATCCGCAGCGTCCCCGCCGCGCCCAAAATCACGTACGCCGGGTTCAACGAAGTGTACGTCTCCGGCGTCAAAAAACAGGTGGTCGAGCTCGAATGGCAGGGCAACACCGAACGCAACGTCGTCGGCTACCGGGTCTACAACCCGAGCGGCGAACTCGTCTGTCCGAGCAGCTCGGAAACCCTGAGCCGCCAGACCTCCTGCATCGACTTCCTGACAGCCGCGCACGCACCCAAAGTGACCGATGCCAATCTCACCTACACGGCGGTCGCGCTCTACCGCCCGGCCGAAGGCGAAACCGTCGGCAAAGCCATCGCTCAGGGCGTCGTGGCCTCCAAGGCGCTGTCGAAAACGCCGCTCGCGCCACCCGAACTGACGCTGCTTGAAGCCGAAAAGAGCGCGGAAGGCCCGGTGACGCTCAAATGGACGCAACCGTCCGGCGGCGCAACGGTCGCGTTCTACCGCGTCTATCGCGGCTCGCGCAACTACACCGAACGCTACGCAACCGTGTCTGCGGCCAGCAAAGAATTCACCGACACCAATGCCGAACTGACCCACCAGTACTGGGTGACGGCCGTGAGCGAAAGCATGACCGAGACTCCGCTGACCCTGTCGGTGACGAAGTGAGCCGCCTGCGCGGAGAGGGCGGCTCCACCCTGCTCGAGCTGCTCGTCTCGATGACCATCGCCGCCGTCGTCTTCGGTGCGACCCTCACCCTGCTCGAGGTCTTCCAGCGCAACAACACCGTCGATCTCCAGCGAAACGAACTCCAGGACAACGCACGCAACGGGATGGACCAGATCATCCGGCAACTCCGCAACGTCGCGGCGCCCAGCGCCGGAGCGGCGGGGGCCCTGCTGGTCACGAAAAAATACTCAATGATCTTCGACACGATCGACAGCACCAGCGGCTATGCGTGGGGACAGAACACGAGCCACACGATGATGGTCCGCTACTGCCTGAACAACTCGAACAACGAAGACGAGGTCCTCTGGATGCAGGTCAAACGCTGGAAAGAAGCCGAAGGGCCCAAAACGGCGCCGGCTCCGACGACCTGCCCGGACCTCAGCGGATACTGGGAAAGCAGCCGTCAGGTGACCGATCACATCACCAACCGGATCGGCGGGGAACCCCGAGAACTGTTCAAGTACTCCGCGACGACGACCCCGCAGACCGACTCGCTGGAAGTCGACATGTATCTCAATCTGACCCCCGGCAGGCCGCACCCCGGTGAGACCCGGCTGACGAGCGGCGTGGCCCTGCGCAACGCCAACCGGCCGCCGATCGTCGCCTTCACGGTGACGCAGGTCAACGAATTCGTGCGGCTCGACGGCTCGGCATCCTACGATCCTGACGGCCTCGCCCTCACCTACAAGTGGAGCAAAGACGGCACCCCCCTCTCGAGCACTGCTCAGGTCGTCGAAGTGAAAGAGACCCAAGGCCCGCACACCTACGAACTGGAAGTCACGGACCCCGGCGGCCTGGCCGAAAAAAAGAGTGAAACGGTGACGATCAAATGAGACATCCGAGGAACGAGGAGGGCTTTGCCCTGATCACAGCGATCGTGCTGCTCACGGTGATCCTTGGGCTGGGCCTCGGACTCCTGCTGCTGACGGACAACCAGCAGAAGGCTGCCGGACGCGAGCAGGCGAGCGAGACGGCGTTCAACATCGCCGAGGCCGCGCTGAACGCTCAGATCGGCCAGGTCTCCCGTTCCTGGCCCGGTTCAGAAAAAGGTCAGCCGTTCGAAAAAACAGGATGCACGGCGGCCAACAGCACAGCAACGAACGGCTGCCCAGCGGCGGGCAGCATGAACGTCGGCTACCCGATAGCCAACGCGGCCAAATGCCCGGCGAGTGTCCAGGACGCATGGGGTTCGGCCTCCACCAACGAGTGGACCACGTACGTGCGCGACGACGAACCGGGCAAAAACGTCGCGTTCTTCAACTCGGCCGAAGAGAAGGGCCAGCTCGGCTACGACTTCAACAAAGACAACAAACTGTGGGTCCGCTCAATCGGCATCTCGCAATGCCGGGTCGTCTCGCTTGCGGCGCTCGTCTCGCGGCAGGAAATCGCGCTCAACTTCCCCCGTGCGGTGATGAGCGCCAACTGGTTCACGACGGGCAACAACGGCAAAGGCAAAGAAATCATCGTGGAAGGCGAAGCGAAAGAATCGGGCGTGCCCGGCGAAATCTTCATGCGCTGCGAAGGCTTCAGCAAAGTCGAAGAATGCGAGAAATACCGCGAAGGTCAGATCGGCCACGCGAAAGTCAACCCGCCCCCGGGCGCTCCGAGTCCGACGCTCAGCGCGACCCAGCTCGCGGCCTTCCGGCAGTCGGCTGAAGCCGAAAACACCTACTACGCCGCGGGTACCTGCCCGGCCGGGAACGCCGTGCCCTCCGGCAAGCCGGTGTTCGTCCAGGGCCCGTGCGATCTCTCGGCCGGAGCACAGACGGTCATCAACTCCCAAGAAAAACCGGGGTTCCTGATAATCGCCAACGGGACCCTGACGCTCGGCGGCGGCTCGGAATTCTGGGGCACCGTCTATGCGGTCAACGAACAGGCGTCGAGCGCCGCGATCGTCAAGGTCGGCGGCAGCGCGAACCTCCGTGGCGAGATCGTCGTCGACGGCAACGGGGGCATCGAAGCGGGCGAAAACCACAACCGGAACGTCGAATACGACCCCCGCTCCGCAGCCGAAGAAAAAATCTACGCAGGTGCGACACCGACGCGCAACTCGTTCCGAGTGCTGACCGCGAACGAATGAGCGCAGCGCCCGATCCCGCGCCGTAGGGCGTGATTGGGGTGCCCGTCCGGGCCGCGTCTGGTTCAGGCCAGTCGATGCGGGCGGAGGGACTCGAACCCCCAAGGGCGCTAGCCCACCGGCTCCTAAGGCCGGCGTGTCTGCCAGTTCCACCACGCCCGCTCGGGCTCAACGCCGCGGCGGCGAAGATTGTATGGTCAGTGGCTCGATGTCCGCACCCCCTGACCGGAGTGAACGGCCCGGCGTGATCATCACGCACCCCAACCGCGACAAGCCGGTGGTGCAGGGAACGCGCGCCGTCGTCGTCCTGCTGCTGCTCGTCAGCGCGGGGCTCGTGCTGATCGTGACGGTCGGAGGCTGGAACCTCCTCGAGGGCGCGCTCCCGATCCAGATCGGCTTCATCGTCGTCTATCTGACGCTCGCGTTCTACGCGGCCCGCTGGAAACCCGGAGTGCTCCCGATCGCAGCCGCGCTCGGAGTGCTGCTCGCGATCTTCGCGCTCGTGGCCGGGCCCGCGTGGTTCAACCGCGACAAGACCGGCTTCGCCCAGCCCACGCTCGACGCCGGCCTGCTCGGACTGCTGACGCTGCTGCTCGTACCGGTGCAGATGCTGCTCGTCGCGTTCGCGATGCGCGGCTTCTCACAGGGCTGGAACGTCGAGCTCGAGCGCCGCGACCCCGAGTCCGCTCCCGAGCGCTACGCCCCCCCGGCGCAGCCCGCCTGAAAACCGCCGCAGGCGCGCCGTCGAGGCTCACGCGGCGTCGACTTCGGGGGCGGGTCCATCGGGCGGCGCCTCCCGCGGTGGCCGCGGGCTCACCTAAACTTGACCGGTCGCGTGCGGCGGTGGCGGAACGGTAGACGCGGGGCCCTCAAAAGGCCCTGTCCGAAAGGGTGTGTGGGTTCGAATCCCACCCGCCGCATTCCCGCGGAGCAGCCACGTCGCCGCAAGCGCCGAGGCGGCCGCCGCGCCGGTCCGGCGCCGGCGGATTACGGCGCCGGCGGGACCGGGACGGAGCTGAAGGGCGTCGTACCGGGGGCCACGTTGAGGCCGAGGCCAGTCGCAGTGTTCGCGTAGGCGAGCTCTTTGGCGAGCGTCCCGACGCCGTTGGAGGCGGGGACCGGCGCGAACTCGACGGTGGAGAGCACGCCGAGGGCGTTGCCGCCCGCGTTCATGTAGGCGCTGCCGGAGTCGCCGGGGATGCCGGGCGTGACCGTGTAGACCTGCGAGCTCCAGCCCGCCGATTCTTCGCCTTCACCGAGGCTCGCGCCGGTCTTGGGGCTGAGCGCGCTGACGCCACCGCGGAGGATCGAGTTTCCGTAGGTGAAGACGCGTTCGCCGAGCGGCGCGGCTGCGGCCGCGAGGCCGTCTGGGCCGCCCCAGAAAGGCACCGTCGGATTGACGTTCGCGACCTGTGCGGCGTCGATCTTGATCAATGCGAGGTCGTTGTAGGCGCACGTCGCCGCGTTCGTCTCGCCCGCTTTCTGCATCGCGATCCACGAGTTGTAGGCGAGCGTCCCGATCAGCGTGCCGTTCTGGATGCCGCCGTTGACCAGGTCTCCGGCGTAGATCGGCGTGCCGAGCGGCAGCGATTTCGTCGAGCAGCCGTTCGTTTCGGTGCTGCTGCCCGTCGAGGAGCAGTGCGCGGCCTGGCCGAGATAGACGTTGCCGGACGCGTCGGTGTAGACGAAGTTGGCGGTGCACTGCCCGGCTCCGTTCAGGAAGGACGAGCCGCCGGTGAAGGTCATCACGCCCGGATGGATCGTCGCGCTGCCCTCCGGTGCCCACGCCGAGGCGTTGCTCGCGCCGACCGACAGCACGAGAGCGAGAACGACCATCATCACTGGCACCTTCGCGAACAGCTTCATCAACGACTACCTCCACCGTCGGCGTGTGCGTCCGACCGCAGCCGAACCTCGGTCCGACGCATGCCCTACCCGCCCTCCCGGCTTCCAAACGGCCCTTCTCGACAGCTCAACATCTGTGCGAGCGGGCGCCCGGTCCGACGCTCGTCAGGCGCCGGCGACGAGCCCGAGAAGCTCCTCGGCGAGCGGCTCCGGAGCGGCGAGGACACCCCACGGCAGCCTCTCGAGCTCGGGCAGCTCGAGGAGGCGCAGGCCCGCGCGTTCGCAGATCAGCGAGCCGGCGGCGATGTCCCACTGCTTGACCGAGCGCTCGAAGTAGGCGTCGTAGCGCCCCGCGGCCGTCCACGTCAGGTCAAGCGCTGCGCTCCCGAAGCGGCGGATGTCGCGTACGAGCGGGATCAGCCGCGCGAGCACCCGCGCCTGCGCGGCGCGGACGTCCGCATCGTAGGCGAGCCCGGTCGCGACCATCGCCGCCGCAAGGCTCCCGCCGCGGCTCGTTCCGGCGCCACGCGCGGCCGCGACGCGGCCATCCGGCGCGGTCAGCTCGAGCGTCTCGCCGTCGCCGGTGCTCAGCAGCGCCGGACCTTCCCTCGTCGCGGTGAAGAGCTCCTCGCGGTTGGGGTCATAGACCGCGCCCGCGAGCGTCCCCGCCTCGTCGCGGGCCGCGACACTGACGCACCACTGAGGGATCCCGAAGAGGAAGTTGACGGTGCCGTCGAGCGGGTCGACGATCCAGCTGAGCCCGCTCTCGCCGGCGCTCGACCCGCCCTCCTCCCCCAGGAAGCCGTCCTGCGGGCGGCGCGCGGCGAGCAGCTCACGGATCGCGCGCTCGGATGCGAGATCGGCCTCGCTGACGAGATCCGTGGGCGTGCTCTTGCTCTCGACCTGCCGCTCGGCCCCGCGCTGCGCGCGCTCTCGCAGCAGCGACCCGCCGGTGCGGGCCGCCTCGACCGCGACCCGCAGCAGGGCCTCGGCGTCGCTCACGAGAAACCGGCGGGGCGCTCCTGCGCCCACGGACGCTCGGTCTCGATCTGCCCGGCAAGGGAGAGGAGCGTCGCCTCGTCGTTCTGCCGGCCGACGATCTGGACGGAGCGCGGCAGCCCATCCGAGCCGAACCCGGCCGGAACCGAGGCGGCGGGCTGTCCCGTGACGTTCCAGACGCCGTTGAACGGCACCATCCCGGCGATCGCGTTGAGCGTCCACACGGCGCCACGACCCTGGAACTGACCGATCCGCGGCGGCGGCGTCGCGGTCGCCGGCGTGATCAGCACGTCGCGAGCCTCGAGCACCGTGTTCATCCTGCGCGTGAACTCGGCCTCGTTCGCGAGCGAGCGGCGGAGCACCGTCGCCGGGATCAGGGCTCCCAGCCGCGCCATGCCCTTGGTGCGGCGTTCGAGCCGCTCCGGGTGCTCGACGGCGCCGGCGTCGTCGTGGATGCCGCGCAGATAGCGCGTGAGCACTTCGGGGATCCCACCCACGCCGTAGTCGGGGTCGTGCTCGGAGACCTCGTGCCCCAGCGAGCGGAGCAGCTCGACGGTGCGGAGCACCGCCTTGGCGACGTCTCCGTCGAGCTTGCCGAGGACGCCCGGCGGCCGCCTCGTCGAAAAGGCGATCCGCAGCTTTCCGGGCGCCGTGGCCGCCGACTGCGCGAACGGGACGGCGGGCGGCGGGGCCCGGTCGAGGTCGACGTCGGTGGCGCCCGAGGCCACATCGTGGAAGAGGGCCGTGTCGGCGACGCGGCGGGCGAGCAGACCGTCGACGGACAGCCCGTGCCAGGCTCGCGGCCGCGGAGCCAGCGAGATCCTGCCGCGTTGCGGCTTGAGCCCGAACAGCCCGCACCACGCCGCCGGGATCCGGATCGAGCCCGCGCCGTCGGATCCGAGCGCCGCGCCGACGAGCCCCGCCGCGACCGCGGCGGCGCTGCCGCCGCTCGAGCCGCCCGGCGCGCGCTGGCGATCCCAGGGGTTGCGCGTCGTCCCGAACGTCGCCGACTCGGTGAACGGCCAGATCGTGAGCTCGGGGACATTTGTCTTGCCGATGATCACCGCCCCCGCCTCTCGCAGGCGGCGGACCACCTCCGCATCGGCGGGCGCGGGCCGCTCGATCGCATTCGAGCCCCACGCGGTGACCTCGCCGCCCACGTCGATGTCGTCCTTGACCGCGATCGGAACGCCGAGCAGCGGGCGCTCGCCGCCGGCGCCCCGGCGCGCGTCCGCCTGATCGGCCTCGAGGCGAGCGCGCTCGGCGAAGACGACACGGAAGGCGTTCAGATCCTCGTCATAGCGGTCGATCCGATCCAGGTACAGCTCGAGGAGCTCGCGCGAGGAGACCTCGCCGGCGGCGATCAGCTCCGCCTGGCGCGCGATTCCGGCATAGGCGAGATCGACCGGGTCCATCGTGTTCGGCAATCTATTGAAAGGGTTGGCGCTCCGCCGCGTCGCGGGCTAGCATCGCTCGCAGCGGCCCCCGGGATCCGACGGGCGCGACGCAGGGTCGTCCGGAGCCCGCAGGGCGTTGGGAGATTCGCTCGCACAACACAAAGGGGGAGCACCGTGTCCTATCCCGTCACCTTCGAGGCCGACTACACCGAGCGGCACAGCCGGTTGACGTCGTTCTTCCGCCTGCTGATGGCGATCCCGCTGTTCATCTGGGCCTACATCTACGGGATCGCCGCCTCGATCGCGATCGTGATCGCCTGGTTCGCGATCGTGATCACCGGACGCTTCCCGCGAGGGCTCTACGAGTTCGTCGCGGGATGGACGCGCTTCATCACCCGCGCCATCGGCTACGTGAGCCTGCTCACCGACCGCTATCCGCCGTTCGTCGGCGCGGACGACACCGCTTATCCCATCAGGATGCAGTTCGTCACGCTCGACGCCTACAGCCGGCTGAGGACCTTCTTCCGCATCATCCTCGCGATCCCGATCGTGATCCTGCGCTACGTGATGGGCCTGTTGCTCCAGCTCGGCGCGTTCGCCGCGTGGATCGTGATCGTGATCACGGGCAAGCTTCCGCGAGGCCTGTTCGACCTGATGGTGCTCGCCAACTCCTACACGGCGCGCAGCGACGCCTACATCTACCTGCTGACCGAGACCTACCCTCCCTTCCAGGACGAGACGACAGGCGCGGCCGGGGCGGGCCCGCCGATGCCGCCGGCGCCCTCCCCGTCCTGAGCGCCCGCGCCGCGCCGCTAGACCGGCGTGACCGGGTTGCGCTTCGCCGGCCAGCTGCGCTGCTTCGAGGCCGCGTGGGCGAAGCGGCGGACGAGCTCCTCGCGCAGCTCGCCGGCCTCGACGACCGCGTCGATCACGAGCTCCGAGGCGAGATGCAGGATGTCGATGTCCTGCGCGTACTCGTCACGCAGCTCCTCGGTTCGGCGCGCGCGCTCGCCCAGGTCGTCGATCGCCTGGAGCTGGTTGTAGTAGACGGCGTTGATCGCCGCCTGCGGTCCCATCACGGCGATCGAGGCGCTCGGCAGCGCCAGGCAGCAGTCGGGGTCGAATGCCGGTCCCGCCATCGCATACAGGCCCGCGCCGTAGGCCTTGCGCACGATCACAGAGATCTTCGGCACGGTCGCCTCGCTGACGGCGCTGATCATCTTCGCGCCGTGCCTGATGATCCCGTCGCGCTCGACCTGCGTGCCGATCATGAAGCCGGGCACGTCGGCGAGGAACAGCAGCGGCACGTTGAAGGCGTTGCATGTCCAGATGAAGCGCGCCGCCTTGTCGGCAGAGTCCGAGAACAGCACCCCGCCCTTGTGCTTGGGCTGGTTTGCGACGATCCCGATCGCCCGGCCCTCGAGACGCGCGAAGCCGACGACCAGCTCCTTCGCCCAGCGCGGATGGACTTCGAACAGCGAGCCCTCGTCGACGAGCCCCTCGATCAGCTGCCGCATGTCGAACGGCTTGTTCTCGTCCTCGGGCACGAGCGCCTGGAGGCCTCCGTCTCCGGGCGGCGCGAGGGCAGGCGCGGGCGGCGCGAGCGGCGCGTCCTGCTCCCAGCTGCTCGGCAGGTAGGAGAGATAGCGGCGCGCGGTCGCGATGCCCTCCTCGTCGCTCGAGACGAGCTGATGCCCGCAGCCGGAGACGCCCGTGTGCATCCGCGCGCCGCCCATCTCCTCGAGCGTGACCTTCTCGCCGATCACCATCTCGGCCATGCGCGGCGAGCCTAGGTACATCGAGGCATTGCCCTCGCGCATGATCACGACGTCGCAGAAGGCAGGTATGTAGGCGCCGCCCGCCGCGCTCGGGCCGAACAGCACGCAGACCTGCGGCACGACGCCCGAGAGCTTGACCTGGTTGTGGAAGATCCTCCCGGCGCCCCGGCGCCCCGGGAACATCTGCACCTGCTCGGTGATGCGCGCGCCGGCCGAGTCGACGAGGTAGATCATCGGCACCGACAGCGACAGCGCGCGCTCCTGGATGCGGAGGATCTTCTCGACGGTCTTCGGCCCCCACGAGCCCGCCTTCACCGTCGGATCGTTGGCCATCAGCGCGACCGTGCGGCCGTCGACGGTGCCGACGCCGGTCACGACGCCGTCGGCGCCGAGGCCGTCCTCCTGCCAGTTGGCCAAGAGCGCCTCCTCGGCGAACGAGCCGTCGTCGAGCAGCATCGCGACGCGCTCGCGAACCGGCAGCTTGCCCTGCTCGCGCGCCTTCTCGCGATGGCGCTCTGGACCGCCCTTCAGGGCGCGCTCATTCGCGGAGCGCACGCTGCCCGCGCCGGCCTCCGTCTCGGAGGCGCTCACCCGAGCTCCCTGCGGGTGTGGCGTCCGCGCCGGCGCCCGGACCGGCAGGCGTTACGCGCCAGGAAGGCGCACATCTCGGCATGCTTGCTCATCGACCCAATCTAGCTGCCTTCGAAAGCCCGGCCGCGTAGCGCTCAGATGCCGGGGTTCGCAGCCGGCGCCTCACCCGAGTAGTCGTAGAAGCCCTTCCCCGACTTGCGTCCGTACCACCCGGCCGAGAGCATCTTGCGCAGCGTGGGCGGCCGCGCGAAGCGCCGCTCGCGGAACTCGTCGAAGAGCACGTCGCAGATCGAACCGAGCGTGTCGAGCCCTACGAAGTCGGCCAGCGTCAGCGGCCCCATCGGATGCCCCGCTCCGGCCTTCATCGCCTCGTCGATCTCCTCCACCGAGCCGACCCCCTCTTCGTGAGCGCGGATCGCATCGAGCATGTACGGGACGAGCAGGCGGTTGACGATGAAGCCCGCAGTGTCGCGCGTGGGGATCGCGAGCTTGCCCTCGGAGCGGGCAAACTCGAGCGCCGTATCGAACGCTTCCCGCTCGGTGGTCACGCAGCGGATCACCTCGACGAGCTTCATCACCTGCGCCGGGTTGAAGTAGTGCAGACCGACGAACTGCCCGGGGCGCGAGGTCACCGCCGCCTGATCGATCACCGCCAGCGAGGAGGTGTTCGTCGCGAACAGCGCCTCCGGCTTGACGATCTGGTCGATCTCGCGCCACATCTCGAGCTTCAGCGGCAGGCTCTCGGTGATCGCCTCGATCACCAGATCGCAACCGGCGAGATCCCGGTAGTCGACGGTTCCGCCGATACGACCGCGGATCGCGTCGGCCTCCTCCTGCGTCGACTTGCCTTTCTCGACCGCGCGCGAGAGCTGCTTGTCGATCTTGCCGACGCCCTTCTGCAGCGTTGCCTCGTCGACCTCGCGCAGCACGACCGAGTAGCCCGCTGTGGCGGCCACCTGCGCGATTCCGTGACCCATCAGCCCGGCTCCCAGCACGCCCACGTTCTCGATCTTCTGCGCCATTGGACCTCCGCTCGAGTTCTCGATTTGCGAGCCGGAGCCTATTACCGACCGCTTCGCGCCGGGCGCCCGGCGGCGCTAGGCTCACGGCAGGTTCGCGACGATTCGCCCCGCAGCAGCGGGTCCACCATCAGCGAGGAGCGCAAGATGAGCATCGTCTACAGCGAAGATCACGGGCGCGTCAGGCATGTCGTGCTCAACCGGCCCGAGAAGCGCAACGCGATGAACCAGGAGCTGCTGCTGGCGCTTGGCGAGGAGCTGCGCGAGGCGGCCGCCGAGAGCGGCGTTGACTGCGTCGTCCTGCGCGGCGAGGGCCCCGTCTTCTCCGCCGGCGTCGATCTCGTCGAGCTCGCGGAGTCCGCCGGCAGGCCCGGGGTGCTGCGGCCGTTCCGCAGCGTCTTCCTCGAGTGCGCGAACCTCTGCGAAACGATGACGAAGCCGGTCGTCTGCCAGATCCACCGCACCTGCGTCGG
>DATAYP010000065.1:0-22319 GCA_036272475.1 Solirubrobacteraceae bacterium
CTGTGGATCAGGAACGCATCGATCGTGTGCAGGCCGTTGTCCCAGTCCTGCACCCGCCCCTCCTGTGTCAGCCACCAGACGGTCAGCAAGATGAACGCGACGACGCTCGCGACCGTCAGCCAGCGATCGCTCGACAGCTCCCTCCAGCGCGGCCGAGCGACCGCATCGTCGACCGATGCCCGACCGGGATCCGTGCGCGTCGTGGTGTTGAGCATCTCGTCTGCTGAGGGCACCGGCCTGTGCGAAGCGGGGACCTGCCCGGCCGGCGGCGACTGCAGGCTACAGCCCATCGCTTCACTACGCTGCGAGGCGTGAGTGGCATCGGAGCGCTTCTGCCCGCGGGGGTTCGGCAGACAATAGATCGCGTCAGGACGCGCCGGTTCCTCGCCCGCGTGGCTGCGCCGACGGCCGAGTACGTGCAGCGCAACGGGCTCGAGGTTCGCCGAGGCCCCTTCAGCGGCATGCGCTACATCGACGGCCTGGAGAGCAGCTCGGGAGATCTCGTGGCGAAGCTGGCTGGAACCTACGAGCAAGAGCTCCACGGCGTACTGGACGGCTGGATCGCCGCGAGATACCCGCACATCATCGACGTCGGCTGTGCGGAGGGTTACTACGCCGTCGGGTTCGCCCATGCGATCGGCGGCGCGACCGTCCATGCGTATGACATCGACCCGCTCGCCCGCGAGCGCTGCGCCGCGCTCGCGCAGCTCAACGGCGTCGGGGATCGCGTGCGGATCCAGGGCGCCTGCGAGCCCGCCGGCCTCGGAGCCTACCCTGCCGAAGGAGTTGCGCTCCTGTCCGACTGCGAGGGATACGAGCGCACCCTCCTGGACCCGGCCGCGGCGCCCGCGTTGCGGGGCTGGCCGATCCTCGTCGAGCTTCACGAGTTCATGGACGCCTCGATCACCGAGACGCTCCGCGAGCGCTTCGGAGACAGCCACGAGATCGACGTGATCGAGGGAGAGGGACGCGAGCGGGAGGCGCAGCTCCCGGAGCTCGGCTTCATGAGCTCCCGCCAGCGCGACGCCGTGCTGGGCGAGCGCCGCCCGGGACCCATGCGCTGGGCTCACCTGCGCCCGCGATGACAGACGTAGACCTCTGCGTCAACTGCTACGAGCGGACCTACCGCAGCGTCCTCGCGCCGGGGTTCTTCCCGGCGCTCGTCGCCGATCACGGCCGCCGCTTCGCGCGGCGCACCGCGATCGTCAACAACGTCGAGGACCGCGACGACGCGAAGAGGCTCGCGCAGCGCTTGAAGGACGCCGGTGAGCTCGACGCGTGGTTCTTCGTCGAGGATCACATCGGGCGCGCACTCGCCGTCACGGGTGTGCGCGCCGCAGACATCGCACGCGCCCCGTACTTCACCGACTGGGGCCTCGTGCTCGGCACGATCCCGGGGCCCGACTGGGTCGTCCACTGCGATTCGGAGGTGCGGATGCAGGAGGCCCACGACTGGATCACGCCGTCGATCGAGCTGATGCAGCGCGACCCGCGCGTGATGGCCGCCAATCCACGCTGGTATGCACCGACCCCTCGCATCGACACGTTGGCCCGCAGCACGCTCGAGTGGACCGACGAGTTCTCGCTTGGCCTCGGTTTCAGCGACCAGCTGTTTCTCTGCCGCCGCGCCGAGATCGCGGCTCCGATCTACGGCCAACGCTGCGTGGCGACGCGCCGCTATCCGATGGCGAACGTCTCACGCTCCTTCGAGGCGCGCGTCGACGCTTGGATGCGTCACCACGACAGGCTCAGAGCCAACTACCTCGGTGCGACCTATGTGCATCCCGACGAGATCGGCGGCGGCTACCCCGCGCGGAGCGCCCGCGAGAAGATCACATCTCTGTTCAACCGGACCGTGATCGCCGCAGTACGCCGTTCGCCCGTCAAGCGTCGCTGCTGCCGTGCATTGTGAGAGTGTCTGCGAGGAGCATGCAGGTGCGATACTGCCGCCCGTGTCGAGCCACCGCCTGAGCGGAGTGTTGGGTGCCGTCGCGGAGCGGCGGCTCCCGCGTGTTCGCGCGGCCGCCTACCGGCTTGCCGAGCGGACCGCCATCGCCTGGTTTCACCGCTTCTACTACCTCGACATGGAGCGGACGTGGGAAAACACTCGCTGGCTCGGTCACAGGATCCAGAAGTTTCCCGGCGATGTCTGGGTCTATCAGGAGATTCTCACCGAGCTGCGCCCCGACTGGATCATCGAGACAGGCACGAACTGGGGCGGTAGCGCTTACTACCTGGCATCGATCTGCGACCTCCTGGGCAACGGGCGCGTCGTCACCGTCGACCTCGACGCGAAGCCCGATCCACCCCAGCACGAGCGCATCACCTACCTGGCGGGGTCATCGACGGCTCCTGAGATCGTGGAGCGTGTGCGCGGGATGATCGACGGATCACAGACGGTGCTCGTGATCCTCGATTCCGATCACAGCTACGAGCACGTGAGCGACGAGCTTCGTGTTTACTGCGAGCTCGTCACCCCCGGTAGTTACCTGATCGTGGAGGACACGAACATCGCGGGGCATCCCGTGCTGCGCGGCCTGCCGCGCGGCCCGTACGAGGCTGTGGACGACTTCCTCGCCGGCGACGAGCGCTTCGAGCGCGACCGAACACGCGAGAAGTTCATGATGACCTTCAACCCCGGCGGCTACCTCAAACGCATCGATCGCTAGCTGACTGCGGAAGATCCGCCGGGTATCGCTCTCGCATCGACCTCCAGATTTGTCGAGAGCAGATTCGCGGCCGGAAGGCAGCCTAGCCGCCGGTTTGCGTTCCAGATTCGGCTGCTGTGCCGCCAAGCGAAGCCTGACCCGATTGTTAGGGGAAGCATGTTCGTGCGACGAAACGAATCGATGCAAAAGCCGGATCGCGACAACAGATCAAATATGCGTCTGCGATCGTAGACTCGATCGTGTGGAAGCCTGCCGTGGTAGTAGAGACCGAGAATCCGTGCGATGGCCTCGAGGTACGAAAAGCGATTCGGGAGCTTGTAGATAAGGAGCCGGCCATTGGGCTCGAGCACACGATGCAGCTCAACCAATGAAGCCTCTGGAAATTGAACATGCTCCAAGACTCCACACGAGAGCACTGTCGCAAAATGGTCACTCGGAAATGGAAGCGCTACAGGGTCGCCGCTCACGTGCGCCGTTATGTCCGGGAACCGTTCAAGGCGGATCATATGTGGGGGCTCCCCCTCGCGATAGTCAAACGACTCTACCTCGACCCCCCGCTGTCGAAGCAGATCAGTGATCTGGCCCCACCCGCAGCCCCAATCGAGGACCGGACCAACCTGCTCGCCGGCGATCCGATCGGCGATGTCTTCGTACTCCCGCATCTGCGGCCCGGAGCGGATATTGACGTCCACCCCACGAGGGTTTGCGTTCACCATTGCTGCCTTCGGTCAGGGATCTTGCCGGGTGTATCGTCGCAAAGAGCCATCCGGCTGTGGCTCGTCCCCAGATGGCCGCGACTCAGCGTCAGGATCCACGGGCAGATCAGCCAGGCTCCGACGGTGTAGCTGCCGCATGCCACTTGCGGTCGACCCGAAAGGGACTCCTGTGGCGTGACGCGAGGAACGCCGAATTGTCCGCGCGCGCATTGCCAGACGGCCAACGTCCCAGCACGTAGATGTCGTGCGGGAACCGCGTCTCGACGGCTGCCAGCTCCAGCCCGATGTGGTCGAGCAGCGCCAGGACGGTCGACGTCGTGAACGTATGGTGATGGATCAGCCGCGTCGAGAGGTTGCGTCGCCTTCCCTCGGCCCATGCCTCGTCGTCATCGCAGGGCACGTCGCGGGCGCGGTCGTGCAGGCGCAGCGTTTCGTCCAGATGGGTGAGGTCGTCCTCGCCGACGTCGCGTTCGAAGTCCTCGACCATGTGCCCGACGGCCGTGACCGGACGCCGGTGGTCGAAGGTGCCCGCCATGTGCGGCAACACGATCAGCAGATGGCCGCCGGGGCGGGTCACGCGCCGCCACGCCGTGAGCGCGCGGAGCGGGTTGGCGATGTGCTCGAGCACATGGGAGGAGAGCACCACGTCGTAGGAGGCGTCCGCCAGCGGGTCGAGGTCGACGCGGTCGATCACGTGCAGCTCGCCGCGGCGCTCCCCCTCGGGGCTGTAGCCCGCGTCGGCGTCGAGGCTGTGCCAAGCCGTGTCCTCCGCCCACTGGACGCCATCGATGCTCGCAAGGATCGGATAGACGGGCAGCAGGCCCCCTGAGCCGAACAGCGCGCTTGGGCCGCCGATCTCGAGCGCTCGGCCCCCGGCGAGCGGAGCGACGAACGAATCCGGGAGCCGGCGGCTGTAGTGGCCTGCTGCCCGCCAGCGCAGTTCTCGGAGCTTCTCGGTCAGGCCCATCGGCCGCCCACCCTACCTTCAGCGGCGCAGCAGCTCGTCGCGCAGCATGAACGCCGTGCGCACCTTCAGGGAATAGCCGGGGTAGTGACGGATGCGCGGCTCGCGCGCCGGGGCGTCTGGGATCGAGTTCCAGCGTGGCGAGATGAACTTCGTGTGCTCGGTGAGCAACGTCGTCGGCGCGCCCGGGCGGGCCGGATCGAGCTCGTATCCGAGCAGGCGTGAGATCGCCGCGTTCTCCCACCAGCGGTGGTCGATCAGGTCATCCTGCGCGTAGACATCGTCGAGGAACGCGATCGTCTCGGCGCCGCCGCGAAGCAGCATCACGCCGGAGTTGGGGATGCGACCCTCCTTGGTCTCGTGCTCGACGAGGTAGAGGAAGCGCTTCTCCTCCAGCTCGCTCGCGATGTCGGTCGAGCCGTCGACGATCACGAGATCTGCGTCGAGCCACAGCACCAGCTCGTGCTCGGCAGCGAGCCCCCGCAACAGCTTCACCTTCGACCATGGCGCCGGGCGGGCGGGGTCCACCGAGCGCGTGTGCAGCGAGAGCTCATACCCGTGTGCGCGCGCGTAACGGCGGAAGGAACGCGAGGCGAGACGGAGCAGGCGCTCCTGTGGACCGGTGCCCAGCGAGACGATGACCTTGCTCATCAGGCGATCGCGGAGTCGACCGCGGCTCGGGCGACCGGGTGCGTTCCCCACTTCTCGAGGAAGTGCCGCCTGTTGCGGCGGTGGACCGAGCGCCACGTCTCCGATCGTCCGTCCCAGTGGGCACGCGCCCACGGCGGCTGGCGCCTGGAGACTCCCCACTCGTGCCGGCAGTCCACCCCCGCGACCGCGTAGCAGCGGCCCCCTTCGGCGCGGACCGCCGTGCAGAAGTCGACCTCCTCCCACGACGCGGGAGCGTAGAACTCGTCAAAGCCGCCGACTCGCTCCCAGGTCGCCCTGCGGCACGCGAACAGGAACCCCGAGACGACCTCGCAGGGCGCGAGCTCGCCCGGCGTCCGCCCCGGTCCCACCCACGCCACGTGCCTGGCCTCGGCGATGTCCCAGCGCGAGCCCACCGGCCCCACCACGCCGGTGTCCGGGCGGCTGAGCAGCGCGTCGGCGAGCCGCCGCAGCGAGGCTGGCCCCAGCTCGACGTCGTCGTTGCAGAACACGAGCAGATCGCCGCTCGCCGCGCGCGCCGCGGCGTTCCACGCGGGCGCGACGCCGCGGTTTGCGCCCATCGCGACCGTCGCGACGCCATCGGGGACGCCGACCGCGCCGGCCTCCACGCCGTTGAGCGCGACGACCAGCTCCCCGGGGTGGCCGTCGAGTGCCGCGGAGAGCGTTCCCGCGAGACCCGCCACGTCGGGCGCCGCGTGCGCCCGGTACACGGCCGTGCAGAGCGAGATCATCCGCGCCAGGGTAGTGCGTCGAGCAGCTCCGACGGGATCGCGCGCATCCTCCAGAGCGCGGCGAAATAGACGACGCTCGCGGCGAGAACCGCGCCCGGAGAGCTGGCGCTCAGCACCAGCGCGCCGGCCGCGAGGGCGAGCCCCACCGCCACCGCGAAGCGGACGACGAAGGGGGTCGGCGGGCGAATGTCGCGACGGGAGAGAAAGAAGATGTAGGAGCCCGCGAGCCAGAACTCGACTGCGACCGTCGTGATCGCTCCGCCCCGCGCGTGAAGCGTCGGGATCAGCAGCACGCTCAGAAGCGCGGCCAGCAGGAGCGCGCCGGCGTTGGCGATCACGAGCTGGCGGAACATGCCAAGTGACAGCAGCACGAATCCCCACGACGCCACCAGGTATGTCGCGGTGACGCCGATGCCCATGATCCGCAGCACGGCGATCGATGGCTGCCCTTTTGCGCCGGCGATGATGTCGATCCCGAACCTCGCACCGAGGATGATGATCAGGGCCACCCACCCCCCCGCGATGACCGCCCCTTCGAAGACGCGGCCGGCGACGAAGCGCAGTCGCGCGTGGTCGGCCCGTGCCGCCACGGCGAGCACCGGCAGCACCGAGCCCGCGAGCAGCCACGGGATCCCGTTCAGGATTTCGACGATCCGAAAGGCGATCGCGTAGTAGCCCGTCTGGGTGCCCGAGTCGAGCAACGACATCGAGATCAGCGCCACCTGGAAGTAGATAGCTCCGAGCGTCGCCGCGAGCGCGTAGACCGCCGTTTCGCGGAGCAGCTCCCTCCAGCTCGCGCGGTCGAAGGCGGGACCCAGAGGCACTTCACGACGCACGAGCGCCGCGGTGACGATCAGCGCGAACCCCTGGACAACGCTTGCCACGAGGTAGAAGCCGGTCAACCCGCTGTTGGCGATAACGAGCGCGATCAGCAGGCCCGTCGTCATCAGCGAGCGTAGGACGTCGAGGCCGGCGAGCGCTCCGAGCCGCAGCGTGCCGGAGAGCGCAACCGAGTAGGAGCCCTGGATGGCTGAGAGCAGATAGCCGGCGGACCCCAGCGCCAGGCCCACGACCAGGACCTCTTCGTAGCCTGCGATCGCGCCGAAGGCCACCGCGGCCGCGGCGCCGAACGCGCCGAGCACCAGCCGCAGGCCCGTGAGGTTGGCGATCAGCGAGCGCCGCCGCGCGCCGTCGCCGACGGTGAACAGTCGCACCGCCACGTTCGCGAGGCCTCCCTCGGTGAGGGCCGTCACGACGAAGATCACGCTCGTCACCGTCAGGTAGCGGCCGTAGTCCGCGACGCCGAGATGACGGACCACGAGCGGGGCACTGACGACGCCCGCAAGGACGCCCGCAAGCGAGCCGGCGACGCGAAGGGTCCCGCCTCGGATCACCCGGCCACCCGCCTCGCCGGCGGCGAACGGGTCGTCGGCGACCGGGACGCCGGGCGGCGCCGGCCCGGTCGGGTCGCTGATCACGGTGGCGCGCCGACCGGGGCTCGTACGCCGCAACGCTCGAGGAGCTCGCGCGCACGAACGATCGTCGTGTTCGCGCGGGCCCACGCGAGCGCGCCGGCCTGCAGCCTCGCGTATCCGGCGTCGTCCAGGGCGGCGACCTGCGCGAGCAGGTCCTCGGCGTCGCGGTAGGCGATGCAGTTGGTGTCGTCGAGGCCGAACGGGGCGCACGTCGCGGGCTTCAGATGCAGGTCGCGAAAGCACGGGACGGCGCCGCTCGCGGCGATCTCGTAGTGCCGCAGCGCATCCCATCCCGCGCGCTTGGTCGTCACCCCGAAGCGCGAGCGCGCGAGGTCGCTGCGGTAGTCGGACTCGTGCTCGAACGCGTACCCGGTCTGTCCTCCGACGCGTCCCGCGACCTCCGCGTCGACGACGTGCGTCGGGAAGTCCGTCTCCTTCGCGGGCGCTTCGGCGACGATCTTCTCCGCCGGGATCGAGAACGCGATCGGCTGCAGGTCCAGTCGCCGGCCGAGCGCCGGCGGCAGCAGCAGGTAGGAGGCGAACCAGCGAGTCAGCGGCGTGATCTCGCGCTTGAAGTAGCGGGCACGGTTGTGCGCGCGCGGCAGGAACCACCACGCTCGCACGCGCCACCACAGCCCCGCGTAGGGGTAGGGCTCGACACGGTCTGATCCGTCGAGCACGACCATCGGCACGCCGGCCGCTCGGAGCTGCGGGCTCCATTCGGTCCAGAGGCCGAAGCAGCGCCAGATATCGCCGAAGACCACGAGCTCGAACTCGCCGTCGAGCGCCCGCGGCAGCACGTGGTCGCGCTCGACGGGTAGGTCGGGAAGCAGGCCATAGAGCGTGAACCCACCGCCGCGGACACGCTCGATGACCTCGGGCGACACGTCCTCATAGAGGTACTCGGCCTTCGGGTAGTCGATCGCGTCGGCGCCGAGCACCGACCTCAGCCCGTGGAACACGCCGTCGGCGAGGTAGTCCTCGTGGTTCGGGTTGACGAACAGGATCCGGGGCACGATCTCAGCCGCGGCGGCGATACAGGAGGTCGTACTCGGAGAGCGCCTCGACGAAGTCGTAGTGCGGGGCCAGCGCGAGGTCGATCCCCGGCTGCTGCTCGGAGCGCTCGAGTGTCTCGATGAGGACGAACAGGGGCGGGTGGCGGTCGAGGTCGAGCCCGGCCAGGACATCGAGCTCGCGCCCCTCGAGGTCCAGGATCAGCAGGTCGATCTTCGTCGTGCCCGCGTCGTCCAGCACGTCGGAGAGCGTTCGTCCCGGGACCTCGGTGGAGTAGCCGCGCCGGCCGGCGACGGCCAGGCCACCCGCTGCATGGCTTCCATCCCCTCCCACCGTCGACATCAGATCACCGAACTGGACCTCGACCGAGCCGCCCGCGAAATCGGGTCCCACGAGCGCGCAGCCGACGACCGTGGAGTTGCCGCGGCGCCGCCGGCAGCGCGCGGCGAGCTCGGGGACCGCCTCGACGAGGACACCCGACCAGCCGCGTTGCCGTTCGAGGTAGTAGGTGTTCGACTGGGTGTAGCCGTCGTGCGCGCCCGCCTCGACGAACGTCCCGCCCCGCCATGGCATGAGCTGGGCCAGCCGGCGGTCCATCCCGAACAGCGCAGGCCGGGAGTAGCGCTGCGAGCCGAGCGCCTCGAATACGCGGCATCGGTACCACGGGCCGCCCAGGTTGTAGAACAGGCGCCGCGCTCTCTGCGCGACCGCGCTGGCCGGCTTGGACATGCGCCGCAGTGTGCCAGACGCCTCGCCCGCCCTGGCGCGGCTCACGCCGCAGCGCGCCGGAGCACGTCGAGCACGGTCTCCGCCGTCGCGCCCCAGTCGAACAGCGCCGCTCGCGCCTGCGCCGCCGCGCCCAACGCCGCTCGTCGCTCGGGCGAGCTCAACAGGCGCGTGATCGCTCGCGCGATGCTGCTCGGGTCGCGCGGATCCGCGTACTCGACGGCCTCGCCCCCAACCTCCGGCAGCGAGGACACATCGGAGGTCACGACCGCCGCGCCGGCCGCCATCGCCTCGAGCACGGGCAGGCCGAAGCCCTCGTACAGCGACGGGTAGCAGAAGATGGCGCAGCGCCTGTAGAGCTCCGACAGCGTCTCGTCGCTGACGTGGCCGAGCAGCGCCGCGCGATCGCCGAGCGAGCGCAGCTTTGCGATCGTCTCATCGGCCTGCCAGCCGATGTCGCCGACCACGACGAGCGGGTGTCGACGCTGAAGCTGATCGTCGAGGAGCTCGTAGGCGGCGACCAGACGCGGCAGGTTCTTGCGCGGCTCGAGCGTCCCTACGGCGAGCACGAACCCCGAAGCCGGCAGCACGGAATCGTTGCCCTCGGCCAGACTCCCCGCCAGCTGCGGCGCGACGCCCAGGGGAGCGACCGTGACACGTCCCGCAGCCGCGCGGTAACGGCGTTCGAAGTCCTGCGCGGTCGCATGCGAGATCGCGATGAAGGCGCGCGAGCGGCGCACGGCGAGGCCGAGCGTCAGGCGCTCGATCACGAGCGAGCGAAGGTTGGGGCGGTGGGAGCGGTCGAACGCGACCATGTCGTAGATCACCGGCACCGATGGGATCCTGAGGATCCACGTCGTTAGATAGGAGTTCGTCGAGAGGAACACGTCGCACTCGCGATTCGCCGCGCGCGCCGTCAGCAGGTGCCAGCGCGGATCCGGCGCATCGATCAGGCGCCACTCGAAGCGCTCATCGAGCGAAGCCCCCCAGCGCGACCGCGCGTAGCAGAGGTAACGAACGTCATCGTTGCGGCGCGACAGCGCGGCGAGCGTCTCCCGCACGAACCGACCGCGGCCCGCTGCCACCTCGACGGCGGCCCGCGCGTCGATGCCGATGCTCAAGGACTTCAGGGCGCGAAGCGTAGCGATCGCTCCAATAGCCTGCTGTCCTTGCACGTCGGCTTGAACCTGATCTTCCTGGTCCCGGGAGAGACGGGCGGGATGGAGGTCGCCGCACGCGAGCTGATCCCGGCCCTGCTCTCGCAGGCCCCTGCCGGCACCCGCTTCACGGCTTTTGTGAACCGCGAGGCGGCCGCGGCTGGGGGCCCGTGGGCAGAGCTGGTCCCGTCCGTGACTGTCCCGGTGCGCGCCCGCGAGCGCGTGCAGTGGGTGCTCGGCGAGCAGCTCCTGCTACCGACGATCGCGGCCCGGGCCGGCGTCGATCTCGTGCACAGCCTGGCGAGCACCGCGCCACTGCGCGGCCGCTTCCGCCGCGTGGTGACGGTGCACGACCTCATCTACGCTCGCTTCCCCGACGCGCACGCCGGCATCAGGGACAAGGGGATGAAGGTGCTGGTCCCGGCAGCGGCACGTCGCTCCGAGCGCGTGATCGCCGATTCGCGCAGCACGCGTGCGGACCTCGTCGAGCTGCTGCACATCGACCCCGAGCGGATCGACGTCGTGCCGCTCGGGCTGGGCTCGATGGCGCGGGAGCAGCCGGCCTCCGAGGCGCAGACGCGCCGCCGCTTCGATCTCGATGCGCGTGCGGTCGTGCTGAGCCTCTCGGCGAAGCGTCCCCACAAGAACCTGCGGATGCTGCTCGACGCGCTCTCGAGGATCACGCCGGAGGAACGCCCGCTGCTGGTGCTCCCCGGCTACCCCACCGAGCACGAGGTGGAGTTGCGCGCGCACGCAGAGCGCGTGGGTGTCGCCGGCGACGTGCGCTTTCCCGGATGGGTCTCGAGCCACGACGTCGAGGGACTCTGGGCCGTCGCCCGCGCCTTCGTGTTCCCCTCGCTCTACGAGGGGTTCGGCCTGCCCGTGCTCGAGGCGATGGCACGGGGGGTGCCCGTCGCCTGCTCCGATGCGTCGTCCCTCCCCGAGGTGGCAGGCGACGCAGCTCTGCTGTTCGACCCCAATGACGCTCGAGCAGCGGCGGCGGCGATCATCCGGCTGCTCCACGACGAGGCCCTGCGCAGCCGCCTCGTCGCGCTCGGCAGGCAGCGCGCCGCTTCGTTCAGCTGGGAGCGGACCGCTCGCCTGACCCTCGACAGCTACGCCCGCGCGCTCTCGTAGCCGCGCAGCACATCCTCGAGCGAGGCCTCGAGCGAGAGGCGCCGAGCATTCTCGGCATACCACGCGGCCGTGCTCCGCCGCAGCCCCGCGCCGGCGCTGTGCACGGCGACGATCGCGTCGGCGATCGCTCGCGCGTCGGAGCTGGGGACGATCGCCCCGTTCACTCCATCGACGATCAGCTCGGTCGCCGCGTTGTCCGGTCCGGCGACGACGATGCTCGGCGTTCCCCTCGCGGCCGCCTCGACGACGACGAGGCCATACCCCTCGCGGCGCGAGGTCACGAGCATGCACATCGCGCGGCGCATCTCCGCTTCGAGCATCGCGCCGTCTGCGAAGCCCGCTGCGGAGACGATCCCCTCCAGCCCGTGGCCCGCGATCGCCCGCTCGAGCGCCCCGCGCTCCGGACCGTCGCCGCAGATCTGGGCGCGCAGCTCCCCGATCTGCTCGGCTGCAAGAGCGATTGCAGCGACGGCCAGCGTGACCTGCTTCTCGGGGATGAGCCGCCCTGCGAACAGCACGATCGGCTCGGCTTCGGTCGACGCGGAGCCGTCCGTTGCGCCGGCGTCGGCGCTGCCCGCGTAGAGACCTCGGAGAACCGTGACGGGACCGTTCAGATGCTCCTCGCGCAGACGCTGTGCGTGGAGCTGCGAGAAGCAGAACGCCCGCTGCGGGATCCGCGCGCACGCCCGCTGCACGAGCTCGCCGATGCGGCCGCCGAGGCGGCCGAGGTAGTCGCGCCAGTAGGTCCCGCTCCAGACCTCGAACCAGTCGACGACGAGCTCGTAGCGCATGAACGGCCGCAGCGCGGCGGCTGCGAGCAGGGAGAAGTAGGGGAACGCACCCGTGTCCACCACGTCGTAACGTCGCCCGTGGCGAAGCAGATGCCCGAACACGCCGACTCCGTAGACGAGCGGGGGCAGGATGCGCCGCCTGCCTCCCGGCGTGTAGAGGCTCATCCGCGGGCCCGCCGCGACGACACGCATCCCACCCTCCGGTCCCGGATCGTGCCCGCGCTCCCATTGCCTCAGCGTCAGATAGGTGACCTCGTGGCCCTCTCGCACGAGCCGCTCGGCGAGGCTGCCGTACCAGCGCTCGCCGCCGCCGACCGTGTACGGGTAGAGGCAGTCGTAGACGATGCAGATGCGCATGTCGCTAGCATCTCACCTCATCGGCGCGCCGCCCTGCGCCACTTTCCGCCCTCTGGAGCGTTATAACCGCAGGTCGCTCCTGTCCTCCCAGGTATTGCGGCGGTGCTGAACCTCTCCGACACATGAGCACGCTCACTTCGACACGGATTCCCCTCCCGGGCGACCCCGATACCGATGCGCCGCTCGTCTCGGTCGTGATCCCGTGCCTGAACGAGGCGGAGAACATCGGCGAGTGCGTCGCCGGCGCGCTCGAGGCGATCGTGCGCATGGGAGTCGCGGGCGAGGTCGTCGTGGCCGACAACGACTCCGAGGACGACTCGCGACGGTTGGCCGAGGAGGCGGGCGCTCGCGTAGTACTCGAGCGCAGGCGAGGCTACGGCAGCGCCTATCTCGCAGGCTTCGAGGCCGCGCGGGGTCGCTACATCGTGATGGCCGATGCCGACCTGACATATGACTTCAACGAGATCCCGCGCTTCGTCGCCGAGCTCGAAGCGGGGGCGGAGATGGTGATCGGCGACCGCATGGACAACATCCAGCCGGGCGCGATGCCGTGGCTGCATCGCTACATCGGCAACCCGATCCTGACGGGTCTGCTGAACCTCTTTTTCCGCACGGGAGTGAACGACGCCAACTGCGGCATGCGCGCCGTCCGCCGCGACGTGCTTCCGCGGCTGGACCTCCGCACGACCGGCATGGAGTTCGCCTCGGAGATGGTGATCAGAGCCTCGAAGGAGAAGCTCAAGATCGCCGAGTTCCCGATCGAATACCACCCGCGGGGCGGCGAGAGCAAGTTGTCGAGCTTCAGAGACGGCTGGCGGCACTTGCGGTTCCTGCTGGTGCACAGCCCCAACCACCTGTTCATCGTGCCCGGAACGCTGCTCGCCGGAGCCGGAACGCTGATCGTGATCCTCGTCGGCACCGGCCTGGACCTGTTCGGCAGGACCTGGGGGCTCCACGCACTGATCGGCGGGGCGTTGCTGATGATCGTGGGGACCCAGGTCCTCGCGCTCGGCCTGTGTGCACACGCATACGGCACGTACTTCATGGGTGAGCGGGACCCGTGGTTCGATCGGATGCGCGCCCGTTTCCGCCTCGAGCATGGCCTGCTACTCGGCGGTGCGTTCATGCTCGTCGGGCTGACCATCGGCGGCGTGATCCTGGCCACGTGGCTCGCTCATGGCCTCGGGTCCCTCTCCGACGAACGCGCGGCGGTCATCGCGGCGTCGCTGATCATCGTCGGGATTCAGATCTTCTTCTCCTCGTTCCTGCTCAGCATCCTCGGCCTGCGGCGCAGCTCCTGAGGAGTCAGCTCGCCGTCGCGTTGTCCTCGCGCAGAGCGAGGTAGAAGGCCGCCAGCGTGCCGCACGGCACGCCCAGCGCGACGAGCGCGGCGAGGATCCAGATGAGCCACGGCGGCACGAGACGGTCGGTCAGGTTGGAGGCACGGTCGAACACCTCCGCGGTGCGGTCGAGCAGCGACGGCCGGCGGTCGTCGAGGAACTCGAGCGCGATGTCCCCGGCGACGGGCCGCCCGTCGAGGCGCAGCGCCGAGCGAGACGCCGTGCGCGGTTCGGTCGTGCCGTCGAGCAGCACCCCGCGTGTTCCTCGGTTGACGAAGCAGGCGGTCCCCACCATCGCGCGCGGCGGCGCGAGGATCGGCATCGTCGCGCGTCCCTTCCCATAGCCAGCGCGCAGCTGTGTACGCGATTCGTAGCGTGGGGCACGCAGAACGAGTTCGAGGGGCGGCCCGCCCTGGCCCGGCAGCGGGCTCAGGCGCAGGCGCGCGAGCCGGCTGCGCTGTGGCACGGCGACGGAGGACATGCAAGCCTGCCCGCCGGGTGCGAGAGCGACTGAGTTGACCTTCTCGAGTGCCGGAGGCGCGGGGATCCCGGTCACCGCCAGCCGGCCCGCGGTCAAGTAGGGGACGAACGCGATCAGGACGCCGGCGAGGATCACAGCCGAGCCCACCCCGATCACCGCGAGGGGGGGCCGTTCCCGAAGCCGACGCGTGCCGTCGCTACGCATAGAACCTCACCGCCGTGAGCCCGACTCCGGCTAGGCAGAGGAGAACGCCGATCCCGAGGACCACCGCTCCCAGCGATTGGCCGACTCGTCTCGGGAGAGCGCCGAGAGTGAAGGCGATCGCCAACCCGAACAGCGAGACCATCGGCAGCAGGTAGCGTCCGACGATCAGCGGTTCGCCGCTCGTGAGCAGCGAGCGGTAGGAGACGTAGTGCAGGAAGACGAGGTTCGTGATCAGGAGCGCGAGCAGAACGACGACCACCGGCCACGAGCTCCAGAACCGGCGCCACTGCAGGACGATCGCCGTATAGAGGCCGACCAGTCCCACGGCCGAGAGGAGCTGGAGGGCGTCGTAGACGCGTGCCTTGAGCGCCACCTCGAGAGAGCCGAACCCGCCATAGAAGGTGTCGATGAAGACCTGGCGATAGCCGTACGCAGGGCCGATGCGGCGGTGAAGCTCGGTGAGCTTCGGGAGGTAGAACTGATAGGTGGTGGAGAGGAACTGGCCCAGGCTGAACCCGCGTCCGCTGTTGAGTTCGCTCGCCTGGCCGCCGTACAGCCCGCTGCTGCCGCTCGCTCTGCCGAACGCGACGTACGCGAGCAGCGCGGCGGTCACCGTCGCGCCCGCCGCCGCGGCGCGGGCGAGCGCCGCGCGCAGCGCCACGCGATGCACGATCGAGCTCACCACGAGCGCGGTTATCAGGACCGGCACCGTCACGAGGCCGCGACCATGTGTCAGCACGGCGGCCGCCGTGAGCACGCTGACCCCGAGGACCCTCCGGAGAGATGGACCGAGCTTCACGAGCCTGACCGCGGCCAGCAGCACAGCGGTCGTCAGGGCGACGAGCATGTTGTCGGGATTGATCACCGTGCTCATGAAGCTCAGCTGCGGCTGCAGCGCCACGGCGCCTGCCGCGAGCGTCTGCTTCCAGCGCGCTCGCCCGAGCACCTCGCCCGCGAGCAGCCAAGTCAGCGCGATCGTCGCGAGGTAGAAGAGCGCGTTGGCCAGCCGCAGCAGGAACAGGCGCTTGAGCAGCGGCAGCCAGATCAGGAGCCTGTAGGGGACCGCCATCACCGCGTAGTAGAGCGGGGGGTTCTTAGCCAGCGCGTTCGGGCCCGCGCCGTTGGAGCGCGAGCCGCGCGGCAGCGCGCTCTCGACCTGGCGCCACAGATGTAGGTCGGCCGAGCTCCAAGCGGGCGCGGCGCGGCGGTCACCCGTGAGCGATTCGAGGTTCAGCCACGTCAGCGCTGCCTGCGCCTCGGTCGAGTTGGGGGCCGCCCCGCCCGCCGTCCGGGGGATGCTGCCGGTCTCGGCAAGCCGCTGCACGTAGGCGAAATGCCCCGCTTCATCGGGTCCCTGGAAGGCAGGCAGCGATACGTTCCACGCGATCGACAGCAGCGCGGCAACGAGCAGCAGCAGCGCAAGGGGAGCAGGAACACTCCGGGCGCGTTCCGCCAGGCGCGCTCTCCCGGTCAGCGCGCGCCCGCTCGCGGGGCCGGCGTGGACTGCGGCGCGCGAGGACGGGGAGGCGTCGACCGGCAGGGCTGGCACGCGGCCGATCATCCCGAACCTGGCGATGCCGTGCGGATGCGACGTTATGATCGCTCGCCGTCAGCGCCACTGCAGCCCCATCGAGAGTCCGTGACCCCGTCCCCGCCGGCCGGCCCTAGCCATGGCTGCCGCACATCCATGAGCAGAGCTGTCCAGAAGATGCCGCGAAACGCGACTCGCATCGTGCTCGCGGTGGCCGTCGCCGCGGCGGTGGCCGGGCTCGTCATCGACATGTCCGGTCGCGCGCCGCGGACCGCCGGCAGCGACCACGCGAGCCCGACCATCTTCGCCGCCACGGTGCCCGGGCACGGCACGCTCTGCCAGCCCGCGGCCTACCTACCGGACGACGCGGCCCAGGTGCAGGTCCTGATCGGCAGCTACGGACGGCCGCTGGCCGGCGTGCGCCTGACCTTCCTCGACAGCGGGGGCCACGTGGTCGCGTCGGGGCGAGTGCCGGCTGGCGCCCACGAGGGTCTCGTGTTGATTCCGATCAGGAGAGTCAGCCACGCGACCGCCTCGACCGCGTGCCTGCGCAACGGCGGCGCCGGTCAGCTCGCGCTGGGCGGGGAAGGAGGCCCGGTGAACCCGAACTCCGCTGTCGTCAACGGCAGCCAGCAGGCGGGGCGTATGAGCCTGGTGTACTTTCGCGCGGGCAAGGAGTCGTGGTGGTCGCTGCTCCCCGAGCTCACCCGCCGCTTTGGCCTGGGCAAGGCCCCGTTCTTCGGTTCGTGGACGCTGCCGCTGGCCGCGTTGCTGCTGCTCGGCGTCTGGGTGGCGACACTGCGCCTTCTGCTTCGCGGTGAGCGGGCGTGAGGAGCGCCGTCGCACCGGGCGAGGTCACCGGGCGGCCGCATGCGGATGCCGCGGGCGGGCGGAGCGTGCGCGAGCGGCTGTCCGTAACCGGTGCGGCGCTCGCCGCGTGGCTGCGCCGGATCCCGCGAGCGGGTCGCTGGTGTTTCCTGATCGCGTTCGTCAACGCGGCGATCTGGGGGCTGGTCGTGCCGCCCTTCCAGGTGCCCGACGAGATCGCACATTTCGGCTATGCCCAGTACCTGGCGCAGACCGGCAGGCCGCCGCCCCAGGGACCGCTTCCGCCGTACTCCGCCCAGGAGCAGCTGGCGCTCGAGAACCTCGACTTCTTCACGGTGATCGGGCGCCCGCAGATGCGGGTGATCCTCACGAAGGCTGAAGACCGCGCCCTGCGAGCGGCGCTCGCGACCCACCCGAGCCCCACCGGAGAAGGCGGCGCCACCCCGAGCACCAACCAGCCGCCGCTCTACTACGCGCTGGAGGCGGTCCCCTACTGGCTCTCGCCATCCCACGACATCCTCACGCGGCTCGTCTTCATGCGCCTGCTCTCGGCGCTGCTCGCGGCATGCACCGTGCTCGCCGTCTTCATGTTCCTGCGCGAGCTGTTTCCCGGCTCGCCGTGGGCGTGGCCCGTGGGCGCGCTCGTGGTCGCGTTCCAGCCGACGTTCGCCTTCATCGCCGCGGGAGTGCAGGGCGACAACCTGCTGTTTCTGTGTTCGACGCTCACGTTCCTGATGCTTCTGCGCGCCTACCGCCGCGGCTTCACGAAGCGCCGGGCGATCGCGATCGGCGCGGTCGTCGCCGCCGGCGCGCTGGCGAAGCTGACCTTTATCGCGCTGCTGCCGGGCATCGCGCTTGCGCTGCTGCTGCTCGGCTGGCGGACGATCCCGGAGGGGCGAGCCACGGCGCTGAAGCGCGTCGCAATCGCGTTCGCGACGGCCGCCGTTCCGATCGCGATCTATGTAGTGCTCAACGCGGCCGTCTGGCACCGCGGCGGACCGACGGCCGGCGGGATCGCCGGCGCCACGAACAGCGCGCTGCCGACGGGCGGCGCGGTCACGTTGAACCAGACGCTCGACTACATCTGGGAGCTCTACCTGCCGCGCCTGTGGTTCATGCACCACACCTACTTCACCGAATATCCGCTGTGGAGCACGTGGCTGAACGGCTCGATCGGGCACTTCGGCTGGCTCGACTACACGTTCCCGGGATGGGTCTACACCGACGGCCGCTGGGTGCTCTACGCGCTCGCTGCGCTGGCGCTCGTCGGCCTGTTTCGCGTGCGACGCGGGATCCGGCCGCTGGTTCCGATCTTCGCGTGCTTCGCGGTGATGGCGGCCGGCCTGCTCGGGGCGATCGGCTACACGGGCATCCGCTACCGGCTCGAGACCGGGTATCCGTTCGAGCAGGCCCGCTACATCTTCCCCCTGATCGTGTTCCTCGGCGTCTTCGTGGTGCTCGCTGCGCGCGGGGTGGGCCGCCGCTGGGCGCCGGCTCTCGGGGGTGCGATTGTCGTGCTCGCGATGGCCCACGGCCTGTTCGCCGAGACGCTCACGATCTCGCGCTACTACGGGTAGGGAGCTCAGCTCGCCGGCGCCGCGAGTTCGCGCTCGCGCAGCGCGTGGCGCAGACCGGCTTCGACCTCGTCGGTCGCGTGCTCCCAGGTGTGGGTCGCCACGAACTCAATGCCCTCGAGCGAGCGTCGCGCCGAGCGCTCGCGGTCGACGATCAGGCGCTCGAGCGCGTCGGCCAGCGCGTTCGGCTCGAGCGGCGCCAGATCGAGCGGGCCGTCCTCTCCGAAGATGGACTCGGCGCTGACGCCGGCGAGCTCGACGCAGGGCAGCCCGCAGGCGAGCATCTCCTTGGGCATCAGCGAGAAGTTCGTCAGCGACAGGCAGAGCCCGGCCGTCGCTTCCGAGTAGAGGCGCGCGAGCTGTCTCGGGGTCAGCACGCCGAGGTGCTCGTAGGGGAAGGCCGCGTGCAGCGGTTTGTCGGTGCCGAACAGCACGATCCGCACATCGGGCCGGCGGCGGTGGAGCTCGGCGAGCGCCATCAGGCCAATCGGCACCGCGCGCCGAGGCGTCGCGTGGCGGGCGTAGTAGATGACGGTGTCCTCGCGGCGCTCCACGGGGAGCGGCCTGTAGGTCTCGCGGTCGACGCCCAGCTGGAAGGCGTCGGCGCTCGCGCCGTAGCGCTCGATCAGGAGGTCTCGCAGCCAGGGGCTGGCGGCGATGCAGTGCAAGCCCCATCGATATGTGTCTTCGGCGAGGACCCGCTCGGTCGATGCGGCGTAGAACTCCGGCTCGTGGTCGTTGACGACGTAGGCACGCGCGCGGCAGTGCTCCAGGGCGAGCATCGCGTGGACCGTCTGCCAGCCCGTCGCGATCGCGACGTCGGCGCCCTGCCACGACTGGAAGCCCTTGTATACGGGTCCGCCGAAGGACGCGAAGAACTCGTTGATGTCATGTCGCAGAACGGCGGGCCAGACATCACGCATGTGCCCGTGATAGTCGGCCAGCCAGACGCTGCAGGCATGGCCCCTGCGCTCGAGCCGCGAGAAGATCTGAAACAGCGTGTTGTGGCCGCCACTGCCCTGCGTGAACGGGGGGATCACCATCGCCAGCCGCAGGCGATCGCGGTCGGCCATGCCGGGCACGGGGCCGGACGTCGGCGCCGGCCCGTGCCTCCAGATGCGGTCGATGACCTCGTAGTCGTCGACCTGCAGCATCTGGTCGATGTGGTCGCCGGCGGCGATCTCAGGGAGTGCCCCCTCGCCGGTCCCGTCAGGCACGCCGGCTGCGCCGTTGGCGCTGGGCGGCCCAGCGTCCCCGCGCCCCTCGAGCGAAAGCGCGCTGCGCAGGGGAGCGGGCAGGCCGTCGGCGCGGGAGCCGAGCGCAGAGAAGACCCGACGGCCTCCGTGATGGACCGCGGCACGCACCGCCCAGCGCGCGCGCTCGCCTCGGTCCATCCCATGCTCGGCCATCCACCGCAGGTCGCCGGCGGTCGCCGCGCGGACGTGTCGCGCGGTGGCGAGCATCCGAAAGGGCTCGACGTGGCCGGTGCTCTCGCGCAGCCCGCGGTACTCGTCGAAGTAGCGACGCATGAACTCGGCCGCTCCGTAGTCGTGGGCATGGAGCACGGCGGCACCGGGGTGGTAGACCTTCGCCCAGCCCGCCGCGAGCATGTCCGCGCCGAACGCCTGATCCTCCGAGTAGGGGATCTCGCGGAAGCGGATCTCCTGCCAGCAGGTCCGGGCGTAGCAGGCGTTGACGTTCGAGAGGAACGTCGGGCCGCCGGCGCGCTGCACGGCCGGCCGGCCGTCCGCCGAGAACGCCGCAAAGAACTGCGTCAGCTCGCGCGCGATCATCGGGCTGGTCTCGGCGCGGGGCAGGTGCGGGCCGTAGGCCGCTCCGGTTCGCTCGTCGAGATCGAACGCCTCGAGGTATGCGTCGAGCCAGCCCTGGCACGGAGTGGCGTCCTGCGTGAGGAAGCAGACCAGATCGCCCGAGGTCCGCTGCACGCCGAGGTTCCGCGTGCGTCCATGGCCGAAGTCCTCGGGTGCGATCTCGAGCAGCTCGACGCCGGCCGCGCGGGCGATCTCGCGCGAGCGGTCGCGCGACCCCGAGTCGATGACGAGCGTCTCATCGACGCCTGCATCGGAGAGCGCCGCCAGCAGCTCCTCGAGGTAGCGCTCTCCGTCCTTGACCGGCACGACGACCGAGACGGTCGTGCGCGCTCCGCCGCCTGGCCGCGAGACCCTCACCGGCCGCGCAGGCGCCGCGAGACGAGCTTCACGCGCCAGTAGACGGCGCGCATCGCTTTCAGCGCGAGGCGGATCTGATTCGCGCCGGGACGCTGCATCACCGCGTTGAGATCGATGTGCAGGCGGTCGAGCCAGTAGGCGCGGTCCTGCCACTCCGCCACCGCTGCATCCGCACGCGCCTGCACCTCGACGAGCTCGGCCTCGAGTGCAGCGACGCGTGCGCGCAGCCGCTCGATCTCGGTCTCCTCGCTCATCTGCTGCTGGGCTTCGGCGGTGTCCATCTCACAGGTTCTCCGCAATCTTCGCAGCGGCCCGGTTGAAGACGGCGAAGCCGAGCACGAAGATCACCACAACGATCGCAAGCGCCCCGAACAAGGCGGTCCAGCTCCCGAGCACCTCTCCGGCGCTGGGTGTGGCCGGGGTGATCATCGCGTGGCGGAACTGCTGGAAGATCACGGCGAGCGGGTTGAGCATGTAGACGTGGAGTGCCTCCGAGCTCAGCTTGGCCATCACCGTCTGGATCGAGATGATCACTGGGGAGGCGTAGAAGAGGATCTGCGAGATGACTTCCCAGATCGGCTGGATGTCGCGGAAATGAACGTAGAGCGCCGACAGGAGCATCGCGACGCCGGCGACGAACAGGACGAGCGTCCCCACGATCAGCGGCAGCTCCAGCCAGCTGAGCATCGGCGTGACACCGGAGGCAAGCGCGAAGCCCATCACGACGAGCAGGTTCAGGCCGAGGTTGAACAGCGCGAGCAGCACCACCGAGGCCGGAATCACCAGCCGCGGGAAGTGGATCTTCCGTACGAGGTTCTCGCGGTCGACGACGCTGCGCACGGCGCCGGCGGTCGCTTCGGCGAAGAACGTGAAGAGCACGATCGAGGCGAGCAGCTGGGCGCCGTAGAAGCGTTCGCCGGGATCCTTCGAGTTGTTCACGTGGGCGATTTCCGTGAAGAACACATACAGCACGCCGAACAGCAGCAGCGGGCGCACGAGCGTCCAGAGATACCCGAGCACGGACCCGAAGAACCGCAGCTTGAATTCGGTGCGCGCGAGCGTGAACGTCAGCGACCAGAAGCGGCGCAGATCGCCGCTCAGCGCCGAGGGCCCGTGGACTCGGTGGCTCGCCGGGGGAGCTCCTGCCAACGGCAGGCGGATTCCGCCGCTGGTGCTCACGTCCGCTCGATCCTCACGTCGATCGGCAGCTCGAGGATCCCTCCGCTGGCGTCGCCGTGGATCAGGATCGAGGCCATGTCCTCGACGAGCGCAAGCGCGTCCTCGCCGGTGCCCTCGCGGGCGAGCGAGGGCGTCATCGCATAGCGGCTCGAGGTCAGCCAGTTGGGGAGCTCGAACCGCGCGATCACCGTCTCGCCGGCTTTGAACGATCCGCTTCGCTGGCCGTGCTGGTCGCTGCGCGCGACGATGATCGTGTGCCCGAGCTCGGTGCGCAGCGTCGCGGCGAACACGGGGTCGGTCAGATCCTCGGCGATCCGCACCTCGAAGCACATGCTGAGCCGCTCGTCCTGGCTCGCGCTGGTCACGTGCTCGCCGGCGCCGTTCTGGAACCAGGCCTCCGCGATGACCGTCCCGCTCGAGGCGAGCTCTTCGGTCGGAGCCTCGTGCGGGAGCTGGCCGAAGTTGAGCTTGTGGTAGGCGCGCCCGATGCTCCTCGGCTCGCCGATCTGGACCATCCTGCCGCGCTCCATCAGCATCGCGCGGTGGCAGAAGCGCTCGACGGAGTACATGTCGTGGGAGACGAAGAC